>JAJFKO010000062.1 GCA_021773175.1 Gammaproteobacteria bacterium | reverse complement strand
TGTTGTTATTCTAACATTACCGCTTCTTAAGGTAGGATTGCTTGGTCTAGTATCATTGCATGAGATTTTCACTCATTTACTGGGCTTTGTATTTTCTGATGGATTCTTTGGACGTTTATTTCGAGATGCGATCGCATTATTACTTTATCCCTTCATCGTTGGCATTATCCTTGGTGGTATTTATTACGCAATTAAGAAACAACGTATGCCATATCTCATGATTTGTGCATGGGTCGTTTGGATTATTACCGCTACGTCACTAGCTATGGTTATAAAATAATTAATGGCTAACACTCATGGTGCCTTGGCCGTCAGCGGGTGGTTTCTTCATCAGAAAAACAAACGGCGTTACCAAGAAAAATAAGACGCCAATAATCCAGTAAGCATCATTAAATGAAATCATACTGGATTGTTGTGAAATCAACATGGCAATGCGAGCATGACTGAAAGGGTTACTCCACGTAAAATGATTAGCGTGTAACCATTTTGTGAAAGCAACATTACCGAAATGAATATTACCGCTCAAGTTATGCCAACTACGCTGCGATTGCGTCGCTAAAATCGTACTTAAAATAGATATACCAATAGAACTACCAAGGCTACGACCAAAACTAAATAAACCTGCTGCTTGTGGTACTTCATGTTCAGGTAAGTGCGAAAATGCATACGTTGAAATGGGCACGAAGAAACAACCCATACCTAAGCCCTGAACTAAACTGGGAATAATCAAACTTATGGCACCCATATTTAAGTTATAACCACTCATCAAGAATGTACCGTAGCCTGATAACAAAACACCGGTTGCAACGATATAGCGATAATCAATTTTTTTCATGAGTGGTGCCACCATCATCATCGCAAGTGCACTGGTTAAACCACGTGGTGCCATGATTAATCCGGTTGTAGCAACGGGATAATTCATTAAGCGTTCCATCATCAATGGTTGAATAGCAATCGTGCTAAAAACCCCGAGAACATAGAGCATCAGCAATACGGTCGATACCGTGAAATTACGTTCGCGGAACAGGCGTAAATTAACAATATTGTCATCTATTAATAAACCTCGCACAAGAAAATAAGTTAAAGTCACCGCGGCAATAACGGCGAGTAACAAAATGCTATTCGATGCAAACCAGCCTGCAGAGTTACCGCGATCAAGAAAAACTTGCAAGCAAGCGATACCTGTTGCTAATAAAAACAAACCATGCCAATCGATGGGAATTTTTTCTTTTGGTGTTTCTTGTATATAGCGAAAAGCCATGTACAGCGCAACCATACAAACAGGTAAGTTTAAATAAAACACCCAACGCCACGTGGCGATTTCTGTAATGTAGCCACCAATGGTGGGTCCAAGAATGGGGGCTGTCATAATGCCAATTCCCCAAATTGCCATAGCTTTGCCTTGTTCTTCAGTCGGGAATGTATCTTGCAAAATATACTGCGATAAAGGTACAAGTGATGCGCCAAATACACCTTGTAAAATTCGGAAGCAAACTATCTCAGTCAATGAGGTTGAAATACCACAGAGCATAGATGCAGCTAAAAAGCCAAGGATATTGATGATCAATAATTGTTTACGACCTAAGCGCTTAACCAGTAATCCTGTCAGCGGCATGAAAATAGCAGATGAGACAATATAAGAAGTTAATACCCAAGTGATTTGATCGGATGTTGCGCCCAAGCTACCCATCATATGAGGTAGTGCAACATTAACGATAGTCATATCGAGCACTTCAATAATCGCAACTAACATCACGGTGACCGTGATTAGCCACTTATTTATGCTAACAGCATCGTGACTCGCTAAACTAGGATTTACGGTTATCGTGCTCATGATTTAATTACTCATACATGTGCTTTTTTATGAATGCGAGTTGTTTTCGGATATATTGTAATTGTTTTTGTTGGAATGGCTTGTTTTGTCACAAGTGTATTAACAGTAATGGAACTACTTGCGCCAACGCGTAATGGGTATTGACTTGGATCTTTGCTCACAATAATTTTGACAGGAAAACGTTGTGTGACCTTAACCCAGTTACCAGATGCATTTTCTGGTGGCAATAACGAAAATGCTGCACCACTTCCTGGGCTAATGCTTTGTACAACACCGTGAAAAGTTTGATGCGGATACATATCAAGCACAATGTTTACAGGCTCGCCAGGATGAATTCGTGCTAAATCAGTTTCTTTAAAATTAGCGGTAATCCACCAAACTTTATTTTCAACTAATACAAAAAGCGGTTGGTAAGCAGTGATCATTGAGCCGGTATGTAAATTAAAATTAGTAATATAACCATCCTCTACAGCGTAGACTTTCGTGTATTGTAAATTTAATTGTGCATTGCCAAGCGCTGCTTTGGCTTTCAGTATATTTGCATTGTTAGCACCAACGATGCCTAAGTGTTGTTGCGCTTGCTGCAGTTTAGCTTGTGCTGCAGATAACGAACCAAGAGCAGCACGCACAGCGGCTGTTGTATTATCACCAGTACTTTTTGAAATTGTTCCTGTTTTTACTAAAGGCAAAATGCGAGCAGCATTTTCTTTAACTTTAATATATTGAGCTCGACGAATAGCAACTTGTGCTTTTGCAGATTGTACCGCGGATTCTTCAGCGGCAACCATTTGCTTACTGAGTTCAAGTCCGGCTTGTGCTTCTTGTAGAGCTAACTGATAAGGGCGTGGGTCAATCGTGAAAAGTAACTGACCTTTTTTAACGAGTTGATTGTTCTTGATGTAAACCGCGGCGACGGGGCCTCGAACTTGGGCTGCTACATGAACTATTTTGGCTTTAACGTAAGCGTCATTAGTGGATGGGTAAGCGGCTTCATGCTGTAGATAAAAATAGCCGGCTAAAACCAACACGAAAATAATACTAATCCATGCAATTAATTGAATTTTTTTACGTTTACTTAAATTCTTTATCATATTAACGCTCAGTACCCACTCTCTAATTTCAAACAAAGCGACCATAATAATATGATTATGGTCAAATAGCCATAAAAAAGTGTAAAAAAATAAGACAGTCAGTGGCTTGAACGTGCACAACACCAAATGTCGATTTGCTTGATTTGAGTTTTTTGCATTAAAAGTCGACTAATGGCATTAACGGTACTACCTGTTGTCATAACATCATCAATAATAGCGACATGTTTTACTGCTAAAGACCGTTGTAAAGCAAAAACACCACGGACATTGGCGGCTCGTTTTGCGGCAGGCAAGCTGGATTGGGCTGGGTTATGTCGAATTCGCGTTAGAGAGTGTAGATCAATCGGTATGTGGTAGTGTTTACTGATAATTTTTGCGATTTCTAAAGCTTGATTAAAACCGCGTTCGCGCAAGCGATACTTGTGTAGTGGTACTGGAATGAGTGTTTCTGGTAAAGGCATTGCACGATAAGTTTCATGAATTTTGTCAATAAGACAGCTTGCTAAAAAGTTAGCATGCAATAATTTTTGTTGGAATTTCAATTGAATAATGAGTTTTGTTAAAGGTGGAGCATACTGCCAAAGTGCCACAGTTTTATGAAAGTACGGTGGCTTCTGTAAACATTTACCACAAACCGCTGTTTGGCTGGCAGGCAGTGGCCGCGCACAAATTTGGCAGTAGCTATCGTTAAGCCAGGGTAATTCCTGATAACAACCCGAGCAAACATAGTCAGACTGGTGCAGTGGCATTTGGCATAGCAAACAAATTTGGGGCAACAAAAAGCTTTGCGCACTCTCGAGCCAGCTGTGTTGCTGTAATTTACTCTTTAGTTTACTAACAATTTTTGCTATCATAGCGTAAAATTTTCAAGGACTTACGCAAAATCCCTTATACTTCGTTGAAAGATTTTTCAAAACATTTCGAGTATTTAATACGATCGGCGTTTTAAAAAATCTTTCGTCTCGTCTATATAAGGATTTATTGTAGATCCTATCTTCCTTAATATTGCTCTAATGTAGGCATGATATTAATGAAGTGTGTGACATAGCAATGGGCTTTTAAAACTTAGGAGTGGTGCGCGATGCAAACTAACATTATTAATAATAAAACAATACCTAATCTTCAACACGATCTTTTACATGTTGGCTTGGCTTTTATCTTTGGAATTCTATTACTAACGGTTTCTTCTTATATTTCTATTCCCTTTTTCCCTGTTCCTTTAACACTACAAACAGCAGCAGTGCTGTTTCTTGGAATGGCGTTTGGTTGGCGCATGGGCGTGAGTACCGTTAGTACTTATTTACTACTTGGCTTCATTGGTACGCCTGTTTTTGCGATTGGTGCGTTTAGCCCCAGCATTGGCTATCTTCTTGGATTTCTGCCTGCTGTTGCTATCTGTGGTATAGCTGCGGATAAAGAATTGACACGTACGATAGTTGGAGCTGCTATCACAGGGCTTATTGCTAATGTTGCTATTTATGTGTGTGGTTTAAGTTTCTTAACGATCGTGCTTGCAGGTCAACATGTTTTAGAATTTGGTCTATATCCATTTGTATTCGGTGCATGTTTGAAGGTTGCATTTCTAGCGTTATTCATGCCACTATTCTGGTATCGTTTTTTAAAATAGTTAATTAATATTTAATGTATATTGACCTTATCAAGCGCGCCTTTAATCGGCGCGCTGTTCGTTACAACCAATCCGCCGAAATCTTACGTTTACTCGCCGATAGAATGCTGGAGCGTCTGGACCTCATCAAGATAACGCCGACAACAATATTGGAGTTAGGTTGTGCGACAGCTTACTGTGCTAGACAATTAAAGCAACGTTACACAGATGCAACAATTTACGCGGCGGATATCAGTTTAGCGATGTTGCAGCAAGCACAACAAAATCCAAGCCTTAAACCTAGTCACTATATTAATGCTGATGCGCACGCGTTACCTTTTGCCGATCACAGTATCGATTTGATTATGGCGAATATGTTATTACATTGGTGTCACGACATCGGACTTGTGATTGCCGAAATGCGTCGCGTCTTAAAACCGAATGGCTTAGTGTTATTTAATTTATTAGGACCGGATAGCTTGCAAGAGTTACGCCAAGCATGGCACACAGTTGACAAGCATGCGCATAGTTTAGATTTCTTTGATATGCATGATATTGGTGATGCTTTAGTGCAGGCAAAATTTCTGGATCCGGTTATGGATATGGAAATGCTAACGCTAAATTATTCTTCAATCGAAAATCTATTAAAAGAATTGCGCGCAGTGAGTAGCAATGTTCATGCTCAGCGCTGCTTAGGCTTAAGTGGTAAACATAAACTTCAGCAATTTCAGCAAGTTTATCGACAAGATAAGCAGACACAATGTTATCCACTGACCTTAGAGATCATTAATGCTCATGCTTTTGCTCCCGCAGTAACGAGCACACATAGTGTTGATTCGCAGGGCGAAGTGGCGGTGCCAATCAGTGATATTACTATTAAAAAGTAACGTTATACATTTGCATCAAAAAAATGTATAAAAATGATTACAATTGTTCAGATAAACTATTAAGCAAAAGCGCAAGAGTGAATCAATATCTGTAAAGAAAAAATACAGAGGCTGTTTTTAATTTACACGCATCGTGCATATTTAGTTCAATTATGTGAGGAATATCACCAAAATCACAAAAAGATGTATAAATTTTGTTTTTATGTTGTTAGGATCGCGTCGATATTGGCCAATTATAATTTTTTATGATTAACAAAAGGATGAAAGACATGGGAAAAAGTAGAGTTTTAGGCGTTAAAGGCGCGCACCGAAAGGACGATAACGTTCAATTAGTTGCTGGAAAGAAAGTGGATTATGCTGCGCTAGCTAGAGCGGTAGCAGCAGCTGAAACAGCTGGAACTGCAGATGTTGGTGCAAGAGTGGATCGCCAAACACTAGACGCAGCCGCTTCTAAGCAACGACGCCTTCATGGCTATGACTCTACAGCCTCTGTACTATCTTTAGCTGCTGATGGCGGCGACAATCTCGAAGCGGCATATGTAAATCCGATTTTTGATAGAGATGGTGTTTGTGTTGGTTTCGCTTTAGCTGTAGGTGGTGCACCTATCACTGAGGCAGGTGCAGCGCCTGCTCAAGCAGCAAAAGAAACGTATGAAGCGACAAAAGCTATAGCGAGACAGTTGGCCAAGTTATCTGTTGAAGATTCTTGTGATAATGATGCACTACTAGCTGCAATAAAACTTGCTAAAGAACATAGACTTCATAAAGCCGCAGGCAGTACTGATAATGCTGCAGGCAATGCTGTAGAAGAATCTGATTTACTAGAATTTGATGCACCAGAATTTGTTGCTAATGTTCCTGTTGCTGCCATGAGATTCATGCTAGCACCCTCTGAAATAGCTGATGGTGATGATGATGATGATGATGATGCGACCAAGCAAGTTCAGCCAAGTGTAATGTTTAATCGCGGTAGCAATGGAATTTTGATCTTAAATTCAAATCTTACCGTAAAACATTCAATTCCTCCGCAAGCATATTTTAATAGTAATGGTGATCGCATAGATGCTCCACTTGGTATTTATGATGCTGAACATCATAGAACAGAATCAATCTTTTCCCATAATGACGGTGGCGCAGTCGCTCCTGGTGACATCGTTTTATTACTTTCAGCAGAAGCATGGGAGTTATTACCTCAAGCGGATGACAAAAAAGCTATTCCTTCTGGTTTGGATGGTACTGGTCAAGGTAAGTATTTGACACTTGATAAACCTGCGTTGAATGGATTGTTAGCAGAAATTAATGGCCAAGCTCTAACTGACAGAAGAATTCTTTCTAGTCAAGACGTTGCAAACGCATTACTTGATGCGGCTATAAGAGCTAATGCTCCTGAGCCTGTGGTTCGTAATTTAGAGCGACAAGATGGTACGCGCACTGAACAGCAGCAACAAGGTACGCGCACTGAAGAGCAACTAACCGGTGAAACAGTAAAAGTACCTAAAAATGCGATACCAACAACGGCGGATTTTGAGTTATTAAGGGAGCATTATGATCGCTTTAAAGCGCTAGTTGCTGCTCACAAGATAAAGGGTGAAGCGGCGTCTCTTCATGCTTTTTTACTACAAGTTGAGAATGGCATGGCGGCTATTCCTGCTGGGTCGTCTTCTCAGCCTAGGGCCAAGAAAACTGGACTCTTGAGTGGTTTCGGAATTGGAAAGAGTGCCAACCAGCAACCGCTAGCAGGAAATCAACAATATGCGGCGCTTATTCGCGCTAAACTTGTTATGGCTGGTCATGACGATGGCGCCCAGAAAAAGATTCCTTATACGCAATTGCGTAATGGTCAGTATTATAAATATGAAGAAGAGCTCGCTAAAAAGAGACAAGTTGAAGTTCCGAACATGGTTGAGGTTGAAGTTCCAAACATGGTTGAGGTTGAAGTTCCGAACATGGTTGATGTTGAAGTACCGAACATGGTTGATGTGCCTATCATGGTTGATGTTGACGTACCGAACATGGTTGATGTTGAAGTACCGAACATGGTTGATGTTGAAGTACCAAACATGGTTGATGTTGAAGTACCAAACATGGTTGATGTTGACGTGCCGAACATGGTTGATGTTGAAGTACCTATCATGGTTGATGTTGACGTGCCGAACATGGTTGATGTTGAAGTACCGAACATGGTTGATTACCAAGAAACCACGTATCCTTCGGTAGATTCAGCTGTTACAGCTGCAGCCTTACGCTTCAGAAACGGGGCGACAGTTGTTGCTGTAACAGTACCTTCTTTAGCAATGGAATTATTAAAAACATTCATTGAAAGACCAAGCAAATATGCAGTATTGGGATCGAGGCTTGCGCAGTTTAGCGGAGTAGAGCTAATCGACGCAGCGAATGCTTTAGCTGAACAACAGCGTGTTGTGCAATATCCTTGGGAGTTTGAGGGTTTAACTATGCAAGAAGCTTCAGAACTGGGCCGTATACAACCGCGTTATACACCTGAGCAGATTGAATCTGTTAAGGCTTTTATTATGCATGCTGTGCATCGGTATTGGGGAAACCCAGATGAAGTTGAAGAGCTAACTGCTGATATTGAAGATGGACTGAATAGACACTGTATCCAACCATTAGAAGATGCTGCATGTTTACCTCATAAAGTATTGGTGCATCAAATTTTCATGATGCCAGAGCCCTCAGATGATCCGGCACAGGAAAATCCTTTCGCTCTCTCGAAGGTGGATAAACGTCATTATGTATCCCGTTACTTAGCAGAACAAGGTTTAACGCATAGACAACAAGCATCAGTGCTAGCGCATTTTGCTGAAGCAGAACTTGAGCCTGACGTTGCTGTGCAGCATGTTGAAAGTATTACACGTCAAGCACGCAGTATGGGTGAAGCTTCTCCAGAGGCTTTTCTGTCTATGCTGAAAGTTTATGTTAAGCTAAATACTATTGCGGTTAGTGTACAGCTAGCAATGTATCAACAATTAACTGAACGACCTAATGTGGTTGCTTCAGCTAATTGGAGTTCTGCTGTTAAAGCGATGCGTACTTCAGCTAAAGATGCCGCAATGATTGCCGAAAGCTTAACTGCAGGCTCTGCTGGTAAAGTAACTATGCTTGAAACTGTGCGTGATCATGCTTTGATGCGTCCAGCTGTAACATCAACGCGCTATGCTATGTCACCAAATCGTTGGTTGAAAGGCAAGGAAGTTAAAGCTCCTAAGCCTAAACAAGCAAAAGCCCTTGATGCTAGAATCAGTGACATTAGAGCTAGTATGAAAAAATAATTGCTACTGTTCTAAATAAACGTTGAACCGGATGTGCTGTTATGTAGTAAATAATAACAGCACATCCGGTTTTTTTCATTAGGACAGGCGTTACACTAACCCTAACTTTAACACATATAAGCTTTCTCGCTACGATGGCAACTGCGGAATCTAGGATTATGGTTTGGTTGCTAAATTTGACTCAAAGAGATGGAATATTGAGGCTTCAATCTGATATCAAGTTAGAGTACACTTTATTTTGATATTAACGCAATTGAACAACTGAGTAATTATGCAAACTAAGTTTAACGAAGCGAATCTAACTATTAGGGATGAGCTAGAACAAGACTATCAAAAAGTTTTTAATCTAAATCAAATGGCATTTGGACAAAATAGTGAAGCTGAATTAGTTGATAAATTAAGACAAAACAAAGTCAATACGGTTTCTCTCGTTGCTGAAGCAGATAAAGAAACAGTAGGGCATATCATGTTATCCGAAATGCATACTTCTGATAGCATCAGCGTTAAAATACTAGGGCTTGCACCAATGGCTGTGCATCCTGACTGCCAACAAAAAGGAATTGGCTCAAAATTAGTATATGAAGCAATATCAAGAGCTAAGTCTAAAAGTATTGATGCTATTTTTGTCTTGGGGTATCCAACGTATTATCCAAAATTTGGTTTTCAATCTGCGAAACAACACAATATTGTAAGTGAGTATGATGTTCCTGACGATACCTTTATGGTATTGAGCCTATCTAATAATGCTTTAGAAATATTAAGTGGGAAGACAGTTCGTTATAGCAAAGAGTTTTCTGAGCTATAGCGCTATCATTATTTATACCGTAAATTTTACCACACAACATTTGCTTTACGTCGATGACGATGACACAATAGCGCCATGATTACATTACAAAATATTACACTTCAACGTGGCCATAAAAATTTAATTCAAGATTTAAGCATAGTAATTTTTGCTCGACAGAAGATTGGTCTGGTCGGCAATAATGGTTGTGGTAAATCGAGTTTATTTTCTTTATTTCAAGGTGACGTTATTGCTTCTGAAGGTGAATTATCATTACCTGAGCGTTTGCGCATTGCTCATTTAAAGCAAGAGATCACCGCGCTTGACCGAACGGCGCTGGAATATGTTTTAGATGGCGATATCGAGTTACGCGCTATACAACAAGCCTTAGTAACCGCTGAAGAGCAAGAAAGTTTTGAAGAACTTGGCACATTGCATGCTGAATTTGCTGATATCGATGGTTATCGTGCCGAGTCACGTGCTGCAACCATCTTGCATGGTCTCGGCTTCAATAATCAAGAATTACAACAGCGAGTGCGCGATTTTTCAGGTGGTTGGCGCATGCGGTTGAACTTGGCGCAAACTTTAATGTGTCGTTCTGATTTGTTACTGCTGGATGAACCTACTAACCATTTAGATCTCGATGCGATTATTTGGCTGGAAAAATGGTTACGGAATTACGCAGGGACCTTATTGCTGATTTCGCATGATCGCGATTTCTTAGATAAAACCATCGAGTATATTTTCCACATTGAACACCAGGTACTGACTAATTATCGTGGTAATTATAGTGAATTTGAAAAGTTGCGTGCAGCAAAATTAGCGTTGCAGCAAAATATGCATGAAAAGCAAGTACGCGAACGCGCACATCTGCAAAAATTTGTTGATCGCTTCCGTGCCAAAGCTAGTAAAGCCAAACAAGCACAGAGTCGCGTAAAAGCACTGGAAAAAATGGAAATTGTTGCAGCAGCGAATGTTGATAATCCTTTTACCTTTCAATTTCGCGATAGTGGAGTCAGTCCTAATCCTTTATTACGTTTAGATAAAGTTGCTATTGGTTATAATAATAAAGCTGTACTCAACGATGTTGACATCGCTATTGGGCCAGGGCAACGACTTGGTCTCTTAGGGCCGAATGGCGCAGGTAAATCGACACTCATAAAATTATTAGCCGATACTTTGCAACCATTAGCTGGCGAAGTACAGCGCGCAAATAAATGTAAAGTGGGTTACTTTGCACAGCATCAAGTTGAACATTTAGAATTAGATAAGTCACCGTTACAGCATTTACAAGCATTATCAACACACGCTCGCGAACAGCAATTACGTAATTTTCTTGGTACCTTTGCTTTTAATAGTGAAATGGCTCTGTCATCCATCGAAAAATTTTCCGGGGGCGAAAAAGCACGCCTAGCATTGGCAATTATAGTTTGGGAACAACCAAACATACTCTTGCTTGATGAGCCGACTAATCACCTTGATCTTAATATGCGTTCGGCATTAACGATTGCTTTACAAGAATATGAAGGTGCGGTGGTAGTAGTTTCGCATGATCGCTATTTATTACGTTCTACGGTTGATGAATTTTATTTGGTGAATAATGGTCATGTCGCTGCATATACAGATGATTTACCAACTTATGAAAAATGGTTATTAACCGAATATAGTAAAGCTGAAAAAAATCCGCCAGCAGCGCAAAGCTCAACAAGTAGTGACGTAAATAAAAATACGGCTGCAGCTCAAGATACAAAGAAAACATCGCCAGTTGATAATAAAATTCAACGACAGACACAGCAAAATATTAAGAAGCTTGAGCAGAAGATTGATAAATTACATAGCGAACTAGCGACGATAGAGAAACAATTAGCTGACAATGATCTTTATATGCCTGAAAACCAACAGCAACTAACCCAACTGCAAACAAAACAAAGTGAATTCAAGCAACGCTTAGAAGACGCTGAGGCTAAGTGGTTAACATTACATTAACGTAAAGATCTTAGTAGCCCAATTTTAGTTTGTTGGATTCCTTGTACAGGCAACAAGATCACTTTTGCTTTCGCAGTTACCTGAGCAACAACCCAAGACACTGGCAACAATATCATTATTTGTTGTTAGTGAATAATTGCATGTTATCATTCTAACCGGTGGCAAGTAGAGATGAGTTTGTTGCGACTGTAGTTTTAGGCTGTATTTACGCACATCCATACCATTACCTGTTAGCAAGTCATTGTCATTTGTTAGTACACAAGCTTTATCATTTGCTGGACATGATTTTGAGGAAAGGTCACTGGCTGCAGGGCAAATCGCTGTATCTGCATAGGCTGTAAGCGAAGCAAAGCTAATTACTGCAACCAGTGCTGTAGTCATTACATTATTTTTCATAGCTGTGCCCTCCTTGGCTGTGCTAAAAAATTTAATATCCACGATGAATCGCGATCTGTTCACTGCGGAACATGGCTTTAATCTGCAAGTTTATACGGAAAGTATTCTGCTTCCCAACTAACATTATTAATGGCTAAATCAACATTATCTAAAGGTTCAGCTTCCCCATCTTCAACAGCTTGTGCAATCACCGCACGTGCAATTTCCTGACTAATTTTTTGGACATCATTTAAATCTGGTAACAATGGCGCATGTTTATCATTTTTTGCTGGTGAGTTATCCCGTAATGCTTGGCATGCAGCCCAAATCATATTATCCGTTAAACATTTTGCTTTGCTAGCAACTAATGCTAAACCAATACCAGGAAAAACGAGTGCATTATTACTTTGTGAAATACGAATAGTTTTGCCTTTGTATTCAACATCATCAAAAGGACTTCCGGTTGCTAATAAAACACTACCATCCGTCCATTGAATTAAATCTTTTGGTGTTGCTTCTGACTTTGAGGTTGGATTTGATAGCGGCAGAATAATCGGATGTTTACAATGACTAGCCATGGTCTTGACAACTTGTTCATTGAAAGCACCCTGAACTGTTGAACAACCAATTAGAATACCCGGTTTAACATTCGTCACGACATCTAATAAAGATAGATTATTAGGATTTTCTACTTGCCAGTCGGCAACGTTTTTACGAGATTTAGCATAAGGTTTTTGGAATGGCATCAAGCTTGACATATCATCAATTAATAAACCTTCCCGATCGATTAGCCAAATATGATCATAGGCTTCTTGTTCGGATAAACCTTGACGTACCATAGCGGCGCAAACTTGATCGGCAATCCCTGCTCCTGCAGTACCAGCACCAAAAAATACGATATCTTGTTTTGTTAATTCTTCTCCTGCTGCTTGCACACCAGAAAGTGCACAAGATAATGCGACAGCACCAGTACCTTGAATATCATCATTAAAAGAACAAACCTTAGTACGGTAACGATCTAAATTGCGACGCGCATTGTCACGGCCAAAATCTTCCCAGTGCAAATACACCCATGGAAATTTCTCTTGTACGGCACTAACAAACGTATCGATAAAATCATCGTAGTCTTTACCGGTGATACGTTCATGACGCCAGCCTAAGTAGTTAGGATCTTTTAATAAGCGTTCGTTATTGGTGCCGACATCTAATTGAATCGGTAAGACACGATGCGGATTAACGCCTGCACATAAGGTATAAACCATGAGTTTGGCAATAGGAATGTCGATCCCAGCACTGCCTTGATCGCCAATACCTAAAATACCTTCACCATCAGTTACAACGATGATATCAACTTCTGAATTAAGACGATTATCAAGCATCTCTGCAATATTATCTTTCTCAGGGTAAGCTAAATATAGACCGCGAGTACGGCGCAGCTCTAGTGAAAATTGTTCGACAGCCTCACCGACTGTTGGAGTGTAAATAATAGGGAGCATTTCTTTTAAATGCTTACCAATTAAATAGTAAAATAATGTTTCGTTAGAATTGTGTAAATCATCGAGGTAAAGATTTTTACTAAGATTTGTTGGCTGTTCTAAATATTGTTGATAAAAGCGTTGTGCTTGTTCATCAATAGTCTCAACTCGATAAGGTAGGCGGCCGCTTAATTGTAGCTGGTTGCGCTCTTCATGAGTAAATCCCGTGCTTTTATTTAACTTAGCATTGTTCTGGATCATTTTCCCGCTAACCCAGGTTTCTAAGTGGCTGATTTTGCCGTCAGAATTGCGAACATAATGAAAAGCTTTACGACTCATAATGCATTTCCTTTTTATTATTATAATTAATTATAGATAATTGCCTCGATAATTATAGTCAGGACATCTCAAAATGCCAGTCAATTTACAGAAAATTGGATTGGTATCGCAAGCCAAACGTCTTGATTAATATAATGATTAGCATTGCTAATGGGTGCAGAGGCTGCAACGGCTTTGATAGCTGCACGATCCAGGCTGGAATGGCCAGAACTTTGCAACAAATGTATGGTAGTAATGTCACCATTTGGGCGTAACTGAAAAGTAACCATCGTTGTGCCACTAATGCCGTTTTGCCATGCTTGCTGCGGATAATGTTGATGCTGTTGAATTATTTTGTGCAATAACGTCAACAGTTCTGAGGTTCCGTGCACATGACGTTGGCCACCTCCTGGCATTGTTTGCTTTTGAGATGTTTTGCTTTTATGAGATTGATATCGCTGCTGCGCTTGTTTCTCTTTATATTGTCCATGTCGTTTGGGTAGTGCTAGTTTCGATTTTTGCACGACTTTTTTATATTGTGGTTTCTGTGATGCATGCTGTTTATTAAAACGTTGCTTACCATGCCAGATTTTATGAGGTAATTGATATTGATATAAATAAGTGTGAATAATCTTTGTCTGAAAATTTCCTGCGGTTGAATGATGTTTTGACTCAGTGAAATGCAACAGCATGCAGCCTAGAAAAATACTATTAATGAGGAGAGCACTTAGTATATTGATACCCTGTTTTTTAATCATGCTAATACAGCTGCTAACAGAAATCATAATTGACACTCAATAAAAAATTTCGTTGTGGTGCGGGATAAAAGAATGCTTGACTACTACCTGCAGGCAATAACACATAATTATAAAAACGCTTACCGCTGATATTGTTTAAGCGTAGGTTAACCGACCAATGTTTTCGATAGTAACCTATATTAGCATTATAAATTGTATAGCCGCCAAGTCGTCTGCCGCGATTGGCATCATCCTCAATAGGAAATCGTGATCCAGTAATAATCGCAGCAATATAGGCATGCCAGTGTTGCCAGAAGGAATAACCTAATGCAATCTTAGCCACATGATTAGCAACAAAGGGAATGTTTTTTCCAGAAAATAATCCTGAGTGAAAAACGGCATGAACATAAGCATAGTTTAGATAAAATATTAAATTGTGTGTTAAATGGAGAGCGGAACTTAAGACAACACCGCGGCGCTGTGTCGGATCTAAATTTCGGTTCGTGGCACGTGGTTGATTTGGCAGTATCGGTGCAAAAGCGATCTCATTATTAATATTTAATTGATAAAGTGATGCTTGAAAATCAACATGATGGTTATGCCAGGCTATGCCTCCTTCATAAGAGACACCAGTTTGTGTTTTTAGTGGCGTGATAGCGTGTCCGGGCATAAAGTTGTTTTGCTCATCCGCTTTCGGAAAGCGATAATTGCCAGCGCGACGTAGATAAAATCGTAGATGTTTATTGTAAAGATAATTTAAGCCTTGTTCACTCACCCACACATTGCAGTTTGCTTGTGCTTGATTAACATGGTTGTCATTCTGAGCCCAGCGGCCACCCAAAATAACATGCCACTGTTTAGCAAGCGCGATATTCCAATGCGTGTAGAGACTTGCCATATTACGCGCATTTTTGACATTAAATTGAGGCATTACACTTGTCTGATTTCGATAATGTGCGGCAAGTAATTCGGCACCAGACGTGGTTTTTATATGTAAGTAGTTAATCTGTAGAGGTCCACTAAGAACGGGGTGTAAATAATAGGTATCTAAGTGTTGTTGGAACGGTGTAAACAGAAAGCCCTGAGTATTATTAACGCTGGCACTAAGATGAGTATCTAAATTCCAGTCGTGTTTGAAATGTTGTTGCCAAGCAAGTACGACCCAGTTGGCATAGCTTAAGGTATCATCGTTTAGTGAGTTAGCATTGGCTTGCGTTGGATTACTTTCAACTTGGCGTCGCGTTAATGCGCCAGGGAATTGCAAAAATTGGCGACTGAAAAAATAATGTAAATAAACCTGACCACTATGATAGACATAGCCAAGTTTGCCTTCAAGATTGGATAAATGTAGATGATTATGCTGGCGATAATTATCTGAATTATTTTGTTCGACAAAAAAACGATAATACCAACCCGAAGGCAATTTGTTGGCAATGCTGGCATGATAAATTTGTTGTTGATAACTACCGTAACTTATTCCGCTATCGGCAGTGAACTTTTTCGGCTGTTTCGTGATGATATTAACAACACCACCAACGGCTTGATCACCATAAAGTACGCCTTCACTAGCCGGTAGAATTTGCATGCTGGCAACATTGCGTAACGATATTAAATTTAAATTAGCAGGACTGACATCTGGGTTATTCAAAGGGATGCCATCAACAAGCACTAAGGTATTGGCAAAAGCATTGGCAGCAAAGCCACGGATACTAATCAAAGGTTGATTGATGTTACCATTGCTAGTAAATACTTGGATACCATCTTCACCTTGTAAAATATCGATGAAATTAGTCGCGCCGCGTAATTTAATTTGTTTTGTCGTGATACGCGCAATATTGGCAACACTGAATATATCAGGTGTTGCTAACATGACTTTATCGAGTTCTACTTTAGGGATATATAAAAAATGGCTGTGTTTTTTACTGTGAGCGTAACATGATGTGAATAACATCATGAGAATAATAGCAAAAAGCAATGACTTCATACCGGTCCTTATCAGCTACGCCACCCGCGAGCTTGAATAGAAAGAAATTTTCTTTAGGCCGGTTTCCGGACTCGTAAGTTTTAACTGCAGTGCAGTTAAGTTTCATCAGGGCCTTCCCAAGCATTTTAACGCTCAGTGGCTGTATCTGATGATCACATACTTATCATGTGATGACTTACTTACCGTTGCGGGGGCAGTACAGGGGCTTCACCTGTTTCCCGATTAAGCTCAGGACTTACACTAAATCTTTAGATACTTCGTTTATCCATACCCATACCCAAAGGGCACAGGCAGGGCATAGGCAAGGTACAGGCAAACATTTTTCTAAAAATCTCAGGTATTGTTTATACCATTGGCTCTTAGAAATAGTGTTTTGCCTCGTCTGAAAGGTTTAGTGTAAGTCCTACCAGAATTTAATAATCTTAAATTCTGAAATACACCTAAATTGAAGTTGGTGATATTACTTCAAGCAAAGGCCTTTTGCAATTGACTTAAAAGCGGTAGAATGCGCCAAATCTTATTACAATAGAGTAACATCATGGATGTTTCATTTATTCTCAATGACTTAAACGCTCCTCAGCGTGAAGCGGTTGCCGCTGCCCCTGGAAACTTCTTAATTTTAGCGGGTGCCGGTAGCGGTAAGACGCGAGTTTTGGTGCATCGCATCGCCTGGTTAATTGCCGCAGAAGGCATGTCACCATTTAGTATTCTTGCTGTGACGTTTACCAACAAGGCTGCGGCTGAGATGCGTGGGCGACTCGAACAATTGTTAGGATATAATGCTCAAGGCATGTGGGTCGGCACCTTTCATAGCATTGCTCATCGTTTATTACGAGCTCATTGGCGTGATGCAGGATTAATTGAAAACTTTCAAATTATGGATTCGGATGATACATATCGCATGGTACGTCGCGTCATGAAATCATTAAACATCGATGAAGATAATATTCCGCCGAAGCAAGCGCAATGGTATATCGATGCTAAAAAAGAACAAGGTTTACGGCCACAACACATTCAAGTCATGCATAATGACTATCAGGGTAATATGTTATTAAAAATTTACTCAGCATATGAAGAAGCGTGTGAATTTGCTGGCTTAGTTGATTTTTCAGAATTATTATTGCGGGCGCATGAATTATGGTTGCAGAAGCCTGAGATTCTTGAGCATTATCAAAATCGTTTCCGCACGATATTAGTCGATGAGTTCCAAGATACCAATACGATTCAATACGCATGGATACGTATTTTAGTGGGTAAAGAAAGTAATATTGTTGCTGTCGGCGATGATGACCAATCTATTTATGGTTGGCGCGGAGCTAAAATCGAAAATATTCATCGCATTAGTCAAGATTTCCCTGATACTCAAACTATTCGTTTAGAACAGAATTATCGTTCTACCGGTAATATTCTCGCAGCAGCAAATGCTTTAATTTCTTGTAATAGTTCACGTCTCGGTAAAAAATTGTGGACCTCTGAAAATGCGGGTGAGCCAATTTCTGTTTATGCGGCATTTAATGAAAAAGATGAAGCAAGTTTTGTTGTTGAGCGCATTAAAGCCTACTTAGAAGAAGGTGGCAGTCGTAGTGATGTCGCTATTTTATATCGTTCTAATGCGCAATCGCGTGTATTAGAGGAAGGACTGTTATATGAAAATATTCCGTACCGTGTTTATGGCGGACAACGTTTTTTCGAACGAGCTGAAATTAAAGATGCCTTAGGTTATTTGCGTTTGTTGCATAATAAAAATGATACGGCGGCATTTGAGCGTATCGTCAATATGCCAACTCGCGGTATTGGCCAGAAAACCTTAAATGATGTGCGTGACTATGCGCGTGATCAAGGTAAATCATTGTGGCAAGCTGCCTGTGAAATGATTGCGAATGATAAGCTGACTGCGCGAGCACAAGCGGCATTAGCTAATTTCATGCACTTAATTGATGACATACAAGAATATTGTGCGGATAAAACATTAGATGAACAAATTCAATTTGTGCTCGAAGCTAGTGGTTTATTCGAGCATTATCAAAAAGAAAAATCAGAAAAAAGCCGAGCTAAAGTTGAAAACTTACAAGAATTAGTAAGTGCTGCGCGGCAATTTGAGCCGAAAGAGGAAGACTTGCCGGTGCTTGCTGACTTTTTATCGCACGCCGCGTTAGAAGCTGGTGATATGCAAGCGGATGAATTTACCGAGTGTGTACAAATGATGACGTTGCATGCTGCAAAAGGTTTAGAGTTCTCTGTGGTTTTCATTTGTGGGATGGAAGAAAAACTATTTCCACATAAAATGTGCATTGATGACCCTGCGAAAATCGAAGAAGAACGCCGTTTGTGTTATGTCGGCATTACGCGTGCACGTAAAAAGCTTTATTGTTGTTATGCTCAAAAGCGTAGTCTGTATGGACAAGATGAATTTCATAAAGCATCACGTTTCTTGCGAGAGTTGCCAAAAGAATTACTTGCCGAAGTGCGGATGACTAGCAAAATTCAGCGACCAATAAGCTCTAATATTTTTCGTGATACGGCGACAACAAATGAAGAAGGTTTGGGTGTCGGTCAACGAGTCGTGCATCAAAAATTTGGTGAAGGAGTTGTATTGGATTGTGAAGGGAGTGGACAGCATGCTCGAGTTCAGGTTGCCTTTTCTGAACATGGAACCAAATGGTTAGTTTTATCTTTTGCTAATTTGGAAGTAGCATAAGTCCTAATAATTATAAAAATAGAATTAATAATGTTAAAAAAATTTATCTATAGTCTAGTTTTTGTAAGCTTTGTTTACTTTGCATATGCCTATGCATTCAATCTAGTGCAGCGTAGCAATAGTTTACCCGTTAATCTCAACAGCCTCTCACAGTATAAGCCTTTAGCAAAAATTAAATACCAGCTTATGGGTAAGCTAACATTACCGTCTAATGCTTTTATGGAAGGTTTGTTTCTGCATAATAGCAATTTATATATTAGCTCAGGCTTATATGCACAATCACACTTAATGAAATATTCATTAACAAAGCATCAAGTAATTGCCTCAGTTGATTTACCAAAACGTTATTTTGCTGAAGGCATTACACTGCTTAATCATAAAATTTATCAGTTAACTTATCTGTCTAATGAAGTTTTTGTATATAATGCAAAAACACTGAAGGTCATTGATACTTTTAAATTACCTTTTCAAGGTTGGGGACTAACAAGTAATGGTAAAGACCTTATTTTAAGTAATGGTTCTTCAGCATTAGTTTTTATTAATCCACAAACGCATCATATCGATCATTTTGTTACAGTCGCATTGCCATGGGCTAATGTTGGTAACATTAATGAACTTGAATATATCCGCGGACGAATTTACGCAAATATCTACAACACCGGTATTATCATGATTATCAATCCAAATAATGGCAAGCCTTTGGCGTGGTTTGATATAACGCGTTTATGGCGACAGGAAAATCAAGGTAATCTAAATTGCGTGCCAAATGGCATTACTTATTATCCAGCACATGATGATCTTTTGGTTGGAGGCAAGTGTTGGCAGCATCTCTATGAAATTAAGTTAAGTGAACTGAGTTGGCCGGTGATCAGTAAGCTCTATCCACAATATTCCAAGGAAATAATGTCAGGCTAGAACATAATAATTAGCTCTAATGCTCAATACTATGAACAATAGAGGCAGTTATTTGTGAGAAGATTGAGCATTATACTTGTCACAGCTTTCTTTCCTGATAAAATGGGTGAATTTAAAGCGTTGGTTATTGGCCGTTCATTTGGATTTTATATATGTTTGCTTCGTTACGCTCTGGTGTGTTTAGTCGCATTCACCCAGCATTACTTGCTACACAACTGAATACAGCCTTGCGTCGTCAAAGAGGGCTTTTACAACAATCGCAGCGCAACGCTTCGACTTTTGCAAGATCTACTTTGCCGCCTTCCGTGTCGCGACAGACTCTACCGAATAAAAGACCGTTAAATCGTTTCTTTCGGGATAGTGGTTATGGCAATTCAGCAAAGCAGCCGTTTGCAAATTCACTATTTTCTATCGTTGCTGCTGCAGCTTTGGTAACATCTGTTTTCGCCGATGAGAAAAGTAATAGCGCTATTCCCAGAATTTTTCAAATGCCTAATTTAAAGTTACCTACAGATAAAGTTATTTGTGGTTTTGGGGGACAAGCGCTGGGTAACATTGGCTTTTTAGGTTTGCGTAATGGTTTAAGCCCAGCTCAACTGGTTAACTCAGTACGTAATTTTATGAGCGGATCGCATAATCATACACAACAGCAACTACTAGAGCGTGGTAAAACGACGCCTAAAGATAGTTACTTTTTTATAAATGAAACAGCCTATGCTAATTCAAATGATCCACAGTTAGTGCAAGATAAGGATGGTAATGGTGAATTGATTGTTAGTATTACACCTTACAATATTGATTCTCTTATTGCCCAACATAGATTTTCTGAAGAAGATGCCAGCTTAAAAGAATTAAATGGTCATGTCAGTGTTGTTAAAGCCGATGCGTTTGTCACTAATGTAAGTACTTATAGAGGTAAACAGTTTTATTTAACTGTTAATGGTGCTGATGCAGCAAGTTTATTATTATATGATCCTGAAAATGGTGTTAGTGCTGCGGTTTCTTGTTCATGGCATGTATTTGCCAAAGGTATTCCTCAGCAAGTTGTTAAAGAGATGGTAAAGCTCGGAGCAAAAATAGAAAATATTGTTGTGCAGGTCGGCCCTGGCTTAAGTCCAGACAGTTATGAGTTTGGTTATCCTTCAGCATTTTGTGATCTGACTGCAGCTCATCCAAAAGATGGAAAGCCTTTTGCTGGCGCTCGTGCGCGGTATGCTCCTGAGAAAACCGATAAATATTTTAAACCGCATTCTGATCAAGAAAACAAGAAAGGTAAATATCTTGTAAATTTACCGGCTTTGCTGCGTGATTCTTTGGCAGAAATTGGCGTGCGAGAAACAAATATTCATGATAATGCCACCGAGTGGGATACCTTTTCGCCTGAAAACTGTGAGCATTTATATGCTGCACGACAACAGTTTCCAGATGAAAATACGCGGTTAAAAGCTGCTGCTGATGAGTACAAGCATGTAAAACGTAACGGTAACTTTATTACAACAACAACGGGTTGTCGTCTTAGATAGCTAACATTGAAAAATGCTGGCTCAAATTAACCAAGAAAGAATACAGCAGTATCAATCAATCACTTACTCAAACGCTCAATATTATTTTTCGACATTATTATCAGTGAAGCGTCGATCTTGAAAAAGTACATTCACAACGAGAAACAGACAAATACATTCTAAAATCGAGAAAGCAAAGTCAGATCTGGTAACTATTGCAACTGGGCTATTAGATCTTGGCACATGGCTAGAGCAATAGATATTACTGGCGAGTATGAACAGAAGATTCAATAAACTATGCATACATCGCCTGAATTTAGAAATTTTATTCAGTCTCTTGTAACGCGTTTTTCAAGACCTTAACTATAATATATTAAGCCGCTTTACTCAATTCAACATGATACGGTATTCCCTGTCTGAATAATAAATCTTGTAAGGCAAGGCGAATAAATTGCTCTTCAGATTGTTTTAAAATACGAGCAAACTCCGCAGCTTTTTTCGGACTGACTTCTTTGCGATCGTGTTCGAGATCGCTGAGGTAAGAAGGAGAAACACTTAATAACTTTGCAAATTCACTTTGTTTTTCATGTCCATTACAAAGTCGAATAGCTTTAATAGCTTTGCCTAAAGTTAATCTGCCGCCAGTGATCTTATTTACTGCTTTCATTGCTTTAGTAGTCATGTTTATTGACCTCCTGAACTTCAATGAGTTCAACTTCTCTAATTGTTTTCTCGACATAGATAGCTCTATAAGCTTTGTTTAATCGAATGGAGCGTTGCTTTTTCCTTTTACCTAAAAGCGGTTCGTCATGATAAGACTTTATTTTTCTTGATGTTCTTAAACCACCATACTCAACCAGTTCAAGCCATAATTGAAATTTAATTGCAATATAGACCGGAACTTTCTGCAAGTCGTGTTCTGCTTGTTTTGTTAATGTAACTTTAAATATATCCATTTTTATTATACACAAATTTTGTGAATTATCAAGTTTTAGTTTTCTACTTATGCAAGCAAACCTGCTTCAGCAAAAGAGTAACAATATTTGTTACCAACAATAACGTGATCTAAAACGCGAACTTCAACTAAGGCCAATGCAGCTTGTAATTCTTGAGTGATATCAATGTCAGCTTGGCTAGGTCTACTATCGCCAGAAGGATGATTGTGAGTGAATATCATTGACGCAGCATTATATCGCAATGCAGTTTTGACAACTTCGCGCGGATGAATAGTTGCAGAACTAATACTGCCAAAAAATAATTTTTGAAAACGAATGATACGATGCTTCTTATCAAGTAACAAACATGCAAATACTTCTTGCTGATAGTGATGTAACTGTGCTTTTAAAAAATTTTTAGTTTGTTGTGATCCTTGCAGCTGTTCACCTTCCGGCAGACTTTCTTGTAAATAGCGTCGGCTCATTTCAACAGTTGCTTGCAATTGCGCATATTTACTTGGACCTAAACCATGACCGAGGCAGAATTGCTGTTGGTCGGCACTAATGATATTGGCTAAGCTTCCAAACTCAACGAGCAGCTCACGAGCTAAATCAACGGCAGATTTGCCGCGGACGCCGGTGCGTAAGAAAATAGCCAATAATTCAGCATCTGAAAGGCTTTGAGCGCCTTTAAGGAGTAATTTTGCTCTAGGCTGTTCTGATATTGGCCAGTTATGTATTGACATGGTGTTCCTTAAATAGACAGGAAATAGAATATTTTGCATAAGTCCTATACAAAATTTTAGGTATTATCAACCAAATTGGGTATAATACCGAACAGTCAAAATCTGAAGAATCATTAAGAAATGTTAGCTTTTACCAACAGAAATATCTTACTAGGTGTCACAGGTGGGGTGGCGGCTTACAAGAGTGTTGAAATTGTACGGCGCTTGCGTGATCACGGTGCGAATGTTCGTGTTGTCATGACGGCAAAAGCCAAAGAATTTATTACACCATTAACCTTGCAAGCAGTGTCAGGTCAGCCGGTTCATGTGGATTGGTTCGCAGAAGAATTTTCAGGCGGAATGGGGCATATTGATTTAGCTCGCTGGGCGGACCTTATCTTAATTGCTCCGGCGACAGCAGATTTTATGGCGCAATTAGCGCATGGTTTTGCAGCAGAGTTATTAGCAACCTTATGCCTTGCTAGTAGTGCGCAAGTTTTTATAGCTCCGGCAATGAATCAACAAATGTGGCAACATTTAGCGACACAAGATAATCTACAAATACTTCAACAACGAGGTGTAACTTTTTTGGGGCCTGATGTTGGTGTACAAGCTTGTGGTGAATTTGGCCCTGGACGTTTACTCGAGCCCGAACACATTATTCAGCAATTACAAAGTATGTTGTTAGAACCTTTACTTGCCGATTGTAATGTAATGATCACCGCGGGACCAACTCGTGAAGCTATTGACCCAGTACGTTACTTATCTAATCATAGTTCTGGAAAAATGGGCTATGCTCTGGCAAAAGCCGCTATTGATTTAGGTGCGAAAGTAACCTTAGTCTCTGGACCTGTTGCTTTAGCTGCGCCGCAAGCTGCAACCTTATTATCTGTGGAAACAGCAGAAGAAATGCAGCAAGTGGTGTTAGATAATATCGAACAACAGGATGTTTTTGTTGGTTGTGCCGCTGTTGCTGACTATCGTCCTGCAGAAGCACAAACAAAGAAGATTAAAAAAGATAATAAAGAGCTAACACTAAAATTAGTACGTAACCCAGATATTATTAGCGATGTCGCTAAACATAAAAGTAAACCATTTGTTGTCGGGTTTGCGGCACAGACACATGATGTTCTCGAATGTGCTCAAGAAAAACTAACAACAAAAAAATTAAATATGATTGTTGCGAACCAAGTGGCTATTGCGGACGTTGGCTTTGATAGTGACGACAATGCCTGCACAGTGATAAGTTCAAAAGAACAAGTCGCATTACCTAAACAGAATAAAATTATTTTAGCGCAACAGATTATGCAGTTAATTGCGAAACAATATGAAGAAGAGACAATACATGCAAAAAGTTCCTGTAAAAATTCTTGATCAACGCTTAGGTAATGAATTGCCATTACCATGTTATGCCACTGATGGTTCAGCTGGTATTGATTTACGAGCTTGTATCGATGCTGAATTACAGTTATCACCAGGTCAAACCGAATTAATTAAAACCGGTATGGCAGTGCATATGGGTGATACTAATATGGCTGCCGTTGTTTTACCGCGTTCAGGATTAGGTCATAAGCATGGTATCGTACTCGGCAATTTAGTCGGATTAATTGATTCAGATTATCAAGGTGAAATTATGGTGTCATGTTGGAATCGCGGCAATGACTGTTTTACCATTATGCCCGGCGATCGCATTGCTCAATTAGTTTTTGTACCAGTGATACAGGCTGAATTAGAGGTTGTTGATGATTTTACTGAGTCACAACGTGGTGCGCAGGGTTTTGGTCATAGTGGCACAGAATAAAATAGGACTTACGATAAACACCAATCTCTTCGTTAAATTAGTTTTCTAAAATCCTCGCGTATTAGCTATACTATCGGTTTTTAAAAAATTTATTTGCCTCGACCTTGGTTGTTTATCGTAAGTCCTGTAAAACATAGTAGGGAAAATAAAAGTGACAATACGCATTCCTGATTTTGCACAATTAAAAAATCGAATTTTAGTCGTTGGTGATGTGATGTTAGATCGTTATTGGCATGGATCGGCATCGCGAATATCACCAGAAGCACCGGTTCCGGTTGTGCATGTAAAAGATATTGAAGAGCGGCCTGGTGGAGCCGGTAACGTTGCATTAAATCTTACGGCACTAGGATGCCAGGCAAATTTACTTGGCATTACTGGCGACGATGAGATTGCTAACACCTTATGTGATAAATTAGAAGCCGCCAATGTCGGTTGCGATTTACTAAAACTACCGAATATTCCCACCATAACAAAATTACGTATTTTAAGTCAGCATCAACAATTAATACGTTTAGATTTTGAAGAATCGTTACATCTATCTGATACTGGCAAGCTCATTCAATTATATAAACAAGCAATAGCAGATGTTGACATTATTATCTTATCTGATTATGCCAAAGGGACTTTAGCTTGTGCGAAAGAACTGATTCAGATTGCACGTGCTGCGAATATTCCTGTTCTAGTTGATCCTAAAGGTTGTGATTTTAAACCTTATCATGGTGCAACAATTATTACGCCAAACTTCAAAGAGTTTACCGCTGTCATGGGTGATTGTCCTGATGAGAAAGTGCTATTGGAAAAAGGTCAACAAGCTATAGCTGAAAATGATTTAACAGCAATCTTAGTCACTCGTGGTGCACAAGGTATGACACTGATTCAGCGTGATGGTCCGGAAGTACATTTACCTGCGCATGCACGTGAGGTGTTTGATGTGACTGGCGCTGGTGATACCGTGGTTGCTATGTTTGCTGCTGCATTAGCTGCAGGTGAACCATTAGATGCTGCAATGAATTTAGCGAATTGGGCTGCGAGTATTGCTGTTGGTAAGATGGGTGCTGCGACAGTTAGTTTACCAGAGTTGCGTCGTGCTATTTTAAGTGAGCAACGTTTTAGTAAAGGTATTATGAGCGAAGAGCAATTGCAAACTAGTGTTGAGGCAGTACGTGCTCATGGTGAACGCATTGTGATGACCAATGGCTGCTTTGATATTTTGCATGCAGGGCATGTTGCCTATTTAGAGCGAGCAAAAAAACAAGGTGATCATTTAATTGTGGCGATTAATGATGATAAATCAGTCGCACGATTAAAAGGTGCCAGTCGTCCTATTAATTCATTACAGCGACGTATGGCAGTATTAGCAGGATTAGCGTCAGTTGATTGGGTCGTAGCCTTTAATGAAGATACACCGGAGAGATTACTTGAATTATTGCAGCCAGATGTGCTCGTCAAAGGTGGCGATTATGGTGTTGACGAGGTTGTCGGCGCGCCTATCGTGCAAGCTTATGGCGGTGATGTAAAAGTTTTAGATTTAGTTGAAGGTTGTTCAACGACAAACACAGTGAATAAACTTCATGCGTTAGTGGATAATGTGGATTAAATATGAGAACAGGACGAGAGTTAACAAAGGATGTTACCCAGTTATTAACGCAAGTAGCTCGCGTTGAGCTTAATCAATCATTGCTAAAACAAATTCTATCTTGCATCGATTTAACGTCATTACAACACGATGATGATGAGCAGATTATCGATGCTTTAGTTGCACAGGCGATCACGCCTTTTTCTAAGGTTGCAGCATTATGTGTGATGCCGCATTTGATCGCATATACGCGCCAGCAATTACAAGATCAAAATATCAACGTAGCAACAGTCGTTAATTTTCCAAGAGGTGATGCCGCAATACCCTCTATAGTTGATGATATAAAATCAGCGATAATTGCTGGCGCAGATGAAATTGATATGGTGATTCCGTATAAAGATGTATTGCGATCCGATATGCAAAGCACAGTAAAGCTTATGCAGGCTGCACGAGAGAATTGTGTTGATAAACCTCTGAAAGTTATTTTAGAAACTGGTGCGTTGCAATCACTTGAACAGATATATACAGTAAGTTGTAGGGTCATTGAATGTGGCGCTGACTTTATAAAAACATCAACAGGTAAAATAACACATGGCGCATCACTAGAAGCAACTGCCGTGATGTTATTAGCAATTAAAGATAATCGTGAACATTATAATGTTGGTTTAAAAGTTTCTGGAGGTATTCGTACGGCAGAAAATGCTGCGCAATATGTTCAGTTGGCAAAAAATATTATGGGCGATGAATGGTTGCAACCAACTAATTTTCGTATTGGGGCAAGTAGTTTATTAACCGATGTGGTTAATAAAATAAATTAATAATCGTGGGGAGAGATATGGCTAAATTATATTTTTATTACTCAGCAATGAATGCTGGAAAAAGCACTATTCTTTTGCAATCAAGTTACAATTATAATGAACGTGGCATGGATACTTTATTATTTATTCCTGGATTCTCAGCGCGTGAAAAAGATAAAGTCTCATCACGAATAGGTTTACATGCAAATGCTATACCAATTAATGATAAATTTAATTTTCATACTTACATCCAACAAGCATTATCAGATAATCCTAAAATTAAATGTATTTTAGTTGATGAAGCACAATTTCTTACAAAAGAGCAAGTTATTCAACTTTCTGATGTGACAGATTGGCTGGGTGTACCTGTATTAGCTTATGGTTTACGCTCAGATTTTAAAGCAGAACCTTTTCCTGGCAGCATGTATTTATTAGCATTAGCAGATGAGCTTAATGAGATTAAAACGATTTGCCATTGTGGAAGTAAGGCTATAATGAATATGCGCCTTGATGAAGACGGCAATGCTGTTGATGAAGGAGAGCAAGTGGCTATCGGTGGCAATGACCGTTATATTGCAACATGCCGCAAGCATTTTAAATTAAAAGAAACAGGGAAGACATTTGTCGAAGTCACTGCATAGTTTACATGGATTTGTTTCGGGTCGAGTGCAAGGGGTTTTTTTCCGTGCGACGACTCAAAAGAAAGCTCATGAGCTTGAATTGACTGGTTGGGTACGTAATGTTGTTGATGGCCGCGTTGAAATTTTTTTCAGTGGTCGAGAGGACTCAGTTAAGCAAATGCAAGTTTGGTTATGGCAAGGCCCAACAATGGCAAAAGTAACTAATGTTGAACTTACAGCAATAGACTATCAAGAATTTGAAGACTTTTTGGTGAAATAATTTATGACAGAACTACAACAAGCAAAATTTGCAATTGGCCAAATCGTTAAGCATAAGCTGTTTGGCTACCGTGGCGTTATTGCCGATGTCGATCCAAGTTTCCAAGCCTCAGAAGATTGGTATCTAGCTATGGCAAAATCACAACCGCCAAAAGAGAGGCCTTGGTATCATATTTTAGTGCATAATGCTATTCATACAACCTATGTTGCAGAACGCAATTTGATGGTAGATCGAAGTAATGAGCCTATACGGCATCCGGCTGTTGGTGAAGTGTTTGGTGATTTTTCAGATGGCCGTTATATTCTAAAATGTATAAATAATTAATTACCTGATTGAACTTTAATATTTCTAGGAGAGAATAATGAAAACAATAAGTAGAATAATGACTGTGGGTTCCTTGGCTTTTATCTTCATCTTGTCTGGAAGCGCTTTTGCTGATGCAACCTTACAACCTTTAAGAGATGTGAATCCTGTTGGCACCTCTTCTTCTAAAGTGAAGCAAACAAACAAAAATGATGTTAAAAGCATGCGTCGTATAAATTTAAAGAAAGCAAATAATATAAAAGGTCGTTGCGTACGGACATTGCCATTAGATAAACCTAATATGCGCTCTATACCAATCATTACATTTGCAACTAACGCTGCGATTGCCTCATATTCTTATAACTTTGTGAATTATAAGCAATCACTGCAGCGCGCTTCAAATTATTATACTGATTCTGGCTGGAAAGCCTTCATGAAAGGATTTGATGCCTCTAATAATTTGCAAACCGTTATCGACAAAAAGCTGGTTGTATCAGCAGTGCCAACGGAGGCTCCTATCATTGTAGATAAAGGTGTAAAAAATAGTAAATATAGTTGGACTGTTAGTATTCCTCTGCTTGTGACATACCAATCAGCTAATGAGCAAAGCCAGGAACGTCTTGATGTTAAAGTTGTTATCGTTCGCACGGGACCCTTTATAGGTAAACGCGGAGTTGGTGTACAAGAGCTTGAAGTTAAGAAGAAATAGCAATGCAAAAACAATCATGATTGCTATTGATGGGCTGGGCAATAAAATTTGTATCATAGGCTGTTCTTCTAGTGGCAAATCTACGCTTGCAAACAAATTGTCTAGCAAACTTAACATTCCTGTTACGCATCTGGATTTTCTTGCGCATTATGCAGATTCTGACTGGCAGCGTAGACCTGACCAAGAGCTTGTACAAGCGCATGATGAGATTTTAAAGAATAATAAGTGGATTCTTGAGGGCAATTACTCTGTTTGTATGTCGCAGCGATTTGCCAAAGCGACGTCTATTATTTGGATTGATCCGAATGTATATGGCGCTGCTTATCGAAGTATAAAAAGAAGTTTCTTCCCGGGGAAAAATCGAATAGGAAAATTACCTGGCGCGCAAAAAAATAATCATTTTTGGCTTATAAATCATATTCTATCTGTCTATCCTAAAAATCGGAAAAAATATCAAGGCCTACTTAGTCACATAAATATTCCCATAGTTAGGATTCATTCCATCAAAGAACTAAATGATGCTTGTAAGCAATGGCAAATCGACTCGTGCATTAAGACTTAGGCAATAAAACGTTGTAGATTATTAAAACTTTATCAAAAGATAAGTAGATTATATTTCAACCTGTTATCGGCCATCTAAACATGAAGGTTAAGCTTCATGTTTATTACAAATAACTTTTATGGTATTACGTAGCCAATAATGACCAGAGTCATTTTGCATTTTCTCATGCCAATATTGCTTAGCTTCATATTTTGGAAAATGCTTGTAAGGAACTTCACGCATAGCAAGTTGATGAGATTGCAATAAAGGCTTTGCAAGTCGTGTAACAGAATGAGTAATAAAGTTTGTGCCAGCTAATGTTTGTAGAGCGATTAAAGTTTGTGATGTAAATAGTGATACAGTAGGTTTCAAACCTTGTTCTAATAGATATTCATAAATAAAATTCTTGCGTGGTTTGCCTTCTATGCTGACAAAAATTTGTGGATAGTCGGCGATAGAGTCTATTGTTATATCATCGTTTTTCATAATTGGATGGTTTCTATCAGCAACAATCACTCCTTCATCTGAAAACAAAGTTTGTGATATTAAATTATCGGGAGCCTCTTTAGAATTTCCAAAAACAAGGTCAATAGCTTCATTCTCAAATGGTGCTAAAGAATCAATGTGATTAATAGTATATTGAACGATTTGGATATTAGGTGCATGTTTATTAAGATATGACATAAGCTTTGGCATGATGACAAAAGCGATATAGTCTGACATTCCAATATGAAATACTCTTGAAGAAATGTCGGGATTGAACTCGGAAGGGTTATGAAATATTTTCTGAATATTATCTAATGCAAGTCGCACAGGAATCTGTAGTGACTCGGCTAATGGTGTTAAGGTCATTTGACTTTTTTGTCCGCGGACCAACAGCTCATCTTGATAAATTTCACGCAGTTGCTTCAGTGATGCGCTCATGGCTGCTTGGCTAATATTGAATGAGTTAGCTGCCTGTGTTACATGACAATGGTTGAGCAATGCATTTAAAGCAAGTAATAAATTTAAATTAATTTTTGATAAATCAGTCATAGTTATTATGTCTATAAATGTCGTTAATAGAAAAAATATAATTTTTATAATACCATAAGCGTTTAATTCACAATAGAGCATTAACTACTATGACATTATCTTTCAAGCATCGGTGGCTGATATTCGTCGCCATAGCAATTTCCATCTTTATCGTTGATGTTGATATGACTGCAATTAATCTTGCGGTTGCTGATATAGCACATAGTTTATCAATGACGCTTTCATCTGCTCAATGGATTGTTGATGGTTTTACTATTGCGGCCGCAGCGATGATGGCTTTTGGCGGGCGTTGTGGTGATACCTTTAGCCGCAAAAAGATATTTCAGTATGCCTTAATATTATTTGCTCTATCATCTATTGCCGTTGGTCTTTCTCATGGTCCATGGAGTATTGTGATCAGTCGTGTTATTCAAGGCGCGTGTGTTGGTTTTATTTTTCCGAATGGACCGATCATTGCGCGAAATATCTTTCCAAAAGAAAAACAAGGTTTTGCTATTGGCTTAGTTATTTCTATTGCCGGTATTTCGCAAGCATTGGGTCCGACCTTTGGTGGCATTATTATTCATTTATTAAGTTGGCACTGGATATTTTTTATTAATGTGCCTATCGCGATATTGGCTTTTTTAATTATCCAAATCTATTTACCTGAGGACGTCGGTAGCGGAGACCGCGACATAGAATTATTGCCTTTATTAGCCTTGAGCATTGGACTTTTTGCTCTAATTACTGCTTTTAATGAAATTTCACGGTTTGGTTTTGGTTCAATAGGGTTTCTAGGTTTTATCGTTTTATCTATTGTTAGTTTAGGATTTTTTGTATATCGTGAGTTTAGATCTACAGCACCATTAATCAACCTAAGACTATTACTGAATCAGGCTTTTAGTGCAATTCTAGCGATGCGCTTGATGATTAATTTTATATATTTTGGTTGGTTATTTTTAATTGGATTGTTACTACAACATGCGCTGGGTTATTCCGCATTGATTGCTGGTTTTATCATGTTGGTATTAACCGCAATGATAGCTGTTTTTGCGACGCCTGTGGGTCGATTGATTGATGCTAAAGGTAGCCGTTCCCCCATCTTCTGGGGATTAGTATTAATGCTTTTGGCTAATATACTTTTAGCATTAATGCCAATGTTTCATGCTTTATGGTATGTCTGCATTTGTTTAGCGATTGCTGGTCTCTCTACCGTGCTTCTCATTCCGGCAACAGCAACAGCAAGCCTAAGCAGTGTTGCTGCTGAAAAACGAGGCACAGCAATGGGCGTTTTATTTACTTGTGGGTTTTTAGGATCAGCTTTAGGTGTGGCGGTGCTTGGTTCATTAGCAGAATTGCCAAAAAATTTCTTTATAGGGTTTGCATATTGCATGATATTTAATATTATTCTGTCATTGGCAATGATATTGCTTTTTTATTTGCTGCCAAAAAAATTATAATGTTAGATATATTTAATATATACTCGTCGTATTATGGTTTTCCAGGAATTAGACAACGCGATTTTTGTTTTATTGGGTGCTTAAATTGCCGGTAATAGCGAGACTATTGGCAAAATTTAAATACCCAATAGGGCAAAAAAGAGCAAGTATAAAACTAGAAAACCATAATACGGCGAGTATAGAATGACTTAATGTAATAATAGTTATTATTAAGAGGTTATATGCCATATTCCAACACAGACTTGTTATGCTATAAAGAAGTAGATATTGAGTTTCCAAAAGATAAGAAAAAACAGTTTTTTCTTGAAAAACACAGTACAAAGGAGGGTTCATGGGCAGCTTTAACCCTTCTGTCGGGTGAATGTGATGTAATTTTTTTGGATGGTGATAATAAAGAGCTCTTAAGAAAAAGTCTGAATCAACAACATCGAGAGATTCTTATTCCGCCTTCAAGTTGGCACAAGATTATTCCTGTATCATCACAATTCAAAATGAGTTTAAAATTTTTATGTAAGCCGCATCGTTATTTTGCAAAAAAATATAAACTTGGCAATGTACATAGTGATTTATTAACTTATTATTTTACTTATTTACAGGATAAAAAAGCGTTAAATATTTTAGATGTGGGCTGTGGAAAAGGTAGGAATCTGCTGTTTTTATCTCTTCTAGGGCATCAAGTTCATGGTATAGATCATAACGTAACATCACTTAATGGAATTAATCAGATTATAGAGCAAGAACAATTAACTAATATTTCAACAACACCTTATGATTTAAATACACCTTTAGAGCTAGACGCAAAACAGTATGAGCTAATTGTCTCAACAGTTTCGTTACAGTTTTTACAACCTGAAAGAATACCAAGTTTGCTTGAAGAATTGCGTGCGGTGACAGCAATAAATGGATTGCACTTTATCGTTTATCCGATTTCCTCTGAGCTATATAGTTCCCCTGAAAACTTTACATACTTGCCGCAATCAAAAGCACTTTATAAGTCATATCAAGATGCAGGATGGACGGTTATTGAATATAAAGAAACTATTGGACACTTACATAAATTAGATGCTGATGGAAAATTAACTCAAGGCATGTTTGGGCTTATACTGGTTCAAAAATCAGTGGAAGCAATTTCCTAGTCTCATCTAAACTCTCTACTTCAGATATACCTGTATGTTGATGCTAATTCTGGCATGCTCCAGGCTTTGAGAGCCCCCCCCCTCTTTTTTTAAGTAAATATATGAGACATGGAACAATGATAATTAAGCGCATAATAATAAAAGGATAGTCTTCTCCTTGACCAACAGGAGATAAAATTGATGGTGCGAAAGTACCGAGTAGGTTTGTCAGGCCATGAATTATTCCAACGTATATAAGACTATATCTAGTTTCAATGTAGAGCCATGCGAAAAAGATACTGTCAATAATTGTAAAGAGAATATAAAAGAGTAAATAGTTAGTAGTTACATGAGCCCAGTTGCTAATAAGCAATGGCATATGAAATAAGGCCCAAAAAATACCGATAATAAATGCAGCATACAGAGGATTATATTTATTGAGCAATTTCTTTAAAGCAAAGCCTCGCCAGCCAATTTCTTCACAAACTAAATAAATTACACTTAGTTCAAGTAACAACCAGATTGCAGGTAAATGCAAAATAGGGGTCTTTATTTGCGCATAGAGGGTGGTGAATTTTGTAATATGAGCGCCAAATATAGCGGAATAACCGATCAATGCTAAATAGTAAAAAGGGATACAAATAAAAATTATATAAAGATAAAGAGGTTTTATACGCCAATATAAGATGGGGCGTAATAATTCTTTAACGCCAGTTTTACCGTCTTGGAGTAACGAAAGTAATATTGCAACCAATCCCGGTGCTGCTTCACCTAACCAGAAAAAGTTTGCTGAAAGAGAAATATGTAAGTCGTGCTGAATGCTTGGTAATAAGATGATCCATACTGTTGCTGAAAATAAAAGCGTTAAGATGAAAAATAATGCAACGTCATGACGAAATAGTTTAGAGCTCATAAGCCTTGAGTAAGTCCTGAAAATATAAAAGTTACGCTAAGGTACTACGCTAATTTAGATTTGTCATTAAAAACAAAGAAGATGGAGTTGAAATTTAAACTTTTCGTCATTTTTGTGGCGAAATACATTGTATTTTTTCACAGTTAAAAACTTTTTTATGTTTATTTCGTTAACTGGTAGTGCTAAGATTCGACCATAAAGTCAAGGTGTGACATAAAGAAAAACGTAATTTTATTGGGAACTATGTGTACACATAGCATTAATTAGCAAAAATACTTACAAGGGTTGAAATATAAGTCAACGAAGCACTGCGTAACCTAATCTAAATAAGTTTAACAATAATTTTAGAATTAATAATAACTTGGGAGAATATGCAATGAGTTTAAAACTATTGATTTTACCATTAACTTTTTTATTGATTTTCTTTATCAATGCTCAGGCACAAGATATTTGTCATTCAGAAATTCATTTTGGTAATCACTATGTTGGTAAAACTTATTGTTCAAGCGGAGAAATCAAAAATATAATTGTTTCAGGGATACTGTCAACCACGGGCACGATTATTGATGATTACGCTAATATTACAGGTGAAGCAAATATTAAAGGTGGTGTTATCCATAATGTGTATATAAAAGGGGATGCTGGCATTACTAATACGACACTTGATAATAGTACTATTATTACAGGTAATTTAGTTGCAACTAATACAGTAATTAATGGAGTTCTAACGCTTCATTCACCCGTTGCTAAATTAAACAGCACTACTACCCAAGCTATTAATGTCGACTCTGATCAGAATGCGTCATTGTATCTAACTGCTAGTAAAGTAAATGGCAATATCAAATTTAGTTCTGGGCATGGAACCGTATATTTGTCTGCAGGCTCGGTGATTTCTGGAAAAGTGACCGGTGGTAAAATTATACAGCAGTAACTGAATATAGTTCTATAATTTATGATATAAACTATCAATATTGTAAGTTCATAGCTGCCAATAAAATATTATAAGAAACAGCAAGGCTAATGATATTAGAGTATCTTACTTTAAAGAATAACAGAACTTACGCGAAATGAAGCCATAGAGCTGACATGAGTAATAGATGTTTTATTACTCATGTTAAACTTTGCGAAAAAATGAAACGTTAGGTAGGGTTTTAGAACGGAGAGTACTACGTTGTTAGTTTACGGAAATGCAAACGCAACACCATTACATCATTTTTTTGAAAAACAAGCTGACGATGCCGGTGATAATATTGCAATATACTTTTGTGAGGAAACACTCAGTTATACCGAGTTAAATCAAAAAGCTAATCAATTTGCTTACTGTCTGCAAAAGCATGGTGTGTTAAAAGGTAATGTTGTTGCACTACATCTAGAGCGTTCATTTGAACTTTTAGTTTGTATTCTTGGCATATTTAAAATTGGTGCTGCATATCTACCGTTAGAAAAATCGTTGCCAGGGTCACGTATCAATACAATGCTTGAAGATAGTTGTGCTAAGCTTTGTGTTAGCACCGATAACCTGGCTAATACTGCTATTACCGCAAGCAAATTAATAACTTTAGATAACCTCTTGCTTGAGCCGTATGCAACTGAAAACTTAAATTTAAATGTTCAGCCAGAAGACTTGGCATATGTTTTATTTACCTCCGGTTCTACCGGGAGACCTAAAGGTGTTATGGTTGAGCACCAAGCACTAACTAATCGTATTGTATGGATGCAGAAATCATTTTCTCTTAACAGAGATGATGTTGTTTTACAAAAGACGCCAATTTCTTTTGATGTTTCAGTATGGGAATTGTTGTGGCCATTAATAACAGGAGCAAGTCTAGTATTAGCAAAGCCTGAAGGCCATACTGACGCTCATTATCTAATAGACACTATTCAACAATATAAGGTTACAACTTTACATTTTGTACCACCCATGCTCTCAATTTTTTTAAACACACTAAATAAAGGTGAGTGCTCTTCGATACGTCAAACATTTTGTAGTGGCGAAGCATTACATATTTCTCACGTGCAACATTTCTATTCATTGTTGGATGCCGAATTATATAATCTATATGGACCAACAGAGGCTGCCATTGATGTTAGTCATTGGGACTGTCGTAATTGTGTGAATGATGAGGTGCCAATTGGTGAAGCGATAGATAATATTGAGTTATATGTTTTAAACAAACAGCAATTACCTTGTTTGCCTGGTGAAGAAGGGGAGCTTTATATTGCGGGGACTGGTTTAGCTCGTGGTTATATCAATAATGAGGAGTTAACTGCAAATTGTTTTGTGATGGTAGAACTTCCTGGACTAGGTATAGTACGGTTATACAAAACTGGTGACTGTGTAAGAAAAGACAGAAATGGTGTTTTATATTATTTAGGACGTTTTGATAATCAGATTAAGCTAAGAGGCTTTCGTATAGAGCTTGATGGTATACAGACACATTTATCTAAATGTAACGGTGTTGATGAGAATGTTGTGTTGCTCCGAGACTTAAATAATCAAGCCGCCTTAATTGCATTTTATACTGGCGCAATCCAAGAAGAGGAAGTGCTAAAGAGCCAATTGAAACAGTACTTGCCAATCTATATGATTCCATCAAGATATATACATATAGATGATATGCCACTAACTATCAATGGCAAAATTGATAAGAAAAAACTACAAATAATGCAAATAACACAGTCTATTTCTGAACAGCCTTATGAGCTGACATCTACTGAATTGGCGTTGCTAGATATTTGGAAGTCGATATTTCATGCTGAAAATATTGCGATTACAGATGATTTTATCAGTATTGGTGGTAATTCTTTAGTTGCTGTTAAACTAGTTAATCAAACACAAAAAATATTAAATAAGCAATGCAAAGTTAGCATGATATTTCAATACAGTAATATCAAATGTCTTGCCGCTGTTTTAACCTCACAACAGATAATAACTAAGAATAAACTTTGTAAAAAATTAAATAAGAAAATTTATCCAATGTCCTCTCGGCAAAAAGCGCTTTGGTTTCTCAAAGAAACTGATGCGCTTGCAGCAAGAGCGTATCATTTACCTTGTGTTTTACATTTTACAGAAAAGCTTGATGTTATTGCTTTAGAATATTCAATAAACATGCTTGTCAAAGAACACGAAGTGATGCGGTTGGTTTTTGATGAGCATGATGATAAGCTAGTACAAATTATTCTTCCTTATGAGACCGTTAATTTATTAGCTCAGTTTATTAACGAACAAGAGCTAAATGCATACTTACAAGTATTTATTAATCAAGATTTTGATTATGCAAAACCCTTATGGCGTTTTCAATTATATCAACTTGAAGATCAAACTTATGTGTTTGCGATAGTGCAGCACCATCTTATTAGTGATGGTTGGTCTGAGCATTTACTTATTAAATATCTCGTTAAATACTATCATCAATACTCTTGTTCTGATGTAAGTGTGGATAAGCCTACAATAGAATTCTGTGATTATATAAGCCAAGAGTCTATTGGCAGTATAGACACATGGGTTGAAAAGATTTCAGGTTATGATGCCTTAACGCTACCCTATGATTTCCAGCAAAGACAGCGAGTTTCTCATGCAGGTACACATAAGTATTTTTCTATCGATAACAACTTAACAGCAACAATTGAGAAAAATTTAAAACAGGATAATATTAGTTTTTCCAGTTTAATGTTTTCTGCATTTTCTGTATTAATGTACTTTTTATGTGAGCAAGAACGCTTTATTGTTGGAGTACCCTTTGCTAATCGCGACAACCCTGATATAGAAAATACACTGGGATATTTTGTTAATACATTACCATTGCCTGTAGACATAGAGCCTGACCATTGTTTGTTGGATTTTATGGTAAAAAACCATCAAGTTATGCTTGAAGCCTTAGATTTCCAAGATTGTGCATTACAAGATTTTCAATCTGCGCTTACTAGTAAATCCGCTGAAAATATTATTGCCCTTACTCCTATAGTATTTGTTTATCAAGACTCAACGGCATTACCATGCCCGGAACGATTTAAAAATATATTTATACAAGAACTCAAACAGAATGTGTTGGCTAGTAAATTTGATATAACGTTTACTATTGAGCATCGACAAAATCAACTGCTAGGTCATGTTGAGTTTAAAACGGACCTATATAAACTTGAGACAATTGAAAATATAATCTCCTACTATATAAGGTTGTTAGAATATATCGCGCAGCATGGATTGAATAAAAAAATTAGCGATATTAATTTACAGAGCCATGCTGTTAGTCAAGCTTATGCGGAGCAATGTATTGCAAATGTTATTAGTGTTAATGCCGATAAAAACTTGGCTAGTGTGTTTGTCCGCACTGCAGCCCAATATCCTGAAAAAATAGCATTACGTTATCAAAATGAAAG
>JAJFKO010000061.1 GCA_021773175.1 Gammaproteobacteria bacterium | reverse complement strand
ATTACATTAATTGTGCCGGTTGCAATGGAACAAGGGCTGCGTTTTGCGATACGTGAAGGTGGACGTACCGTAGGTGCAGGCGTCGTAGCTAAAATTATTGAGTAAAAAAACATGGCAACAGCATTAGCAAATAAACAGCGTATAAGAATTCGGTTAAAAGCATTTGATCATCGTCTAATTGATCAGTCAACACGAGAAATTGTGGAGACAGCAAAAAGAACTGGTGCCCAAGTGCGAGGTCCGATTCCATTACCAACTAGATTTGAAAAATTTACGGTTTTGACCTCTCCGCATGTTAATAAAGATGCGCGTGATCAATATGAAATTCGGACGCATAAGCGTTTGATTGATATATTACAACCAACGGATAAGACTATCGATGCTTTAATGAAGCTCGACTTATCTGCTGGTGTTGATGTACAAATTAGTTTAGATAGTTAAACAATAAGTTAATAAGCTAGTTAACGGTTTATTGTTTTCTAGCGTAGTAGATTTATGTAAGTCAGGTAAAAGGCTTAGGATAAATCCTTTAGGCGAGGCAATAAATTTTTACAAAAGCTGATAGTATAAAAATACTTGAGGCTTTTAGAAAAATTTATTAACGAAGTTATAAAGGATTTAGCGTAAGTCCCTGCAAAAGAAGGGTATATGAAAATGGCAATTGGCATAGTGGGCCGTAAATGTGGGATGACTCGTGTATTTACCGAAGATGGTAATGCAATACCGGTAACCGTTATTGAAGTGTTACCAAATACAATTACCCAAATTAAAGATGCAGACAACGATGGTTATTGTGCTGTTCAAGTGACTACAGGCAGTCGTAAGGCCTCTCGAGTGAATAAAGCGCGAGCAGGACATTTTGCTAAAGCAGGTACTGAAGCAGGTCGTGGTTTATGGGAATTTTGTATTGATGAGTCGGGCGAATTAAAAGTAGGTGATGCAATTGATATTGCCGCATACTTTACCGAAGGCCAAGACGTTGATGTAACGGCTACATCTAAAGGTAAAGGTTTTGCTGGTGCGATTAAGCGCCATAACTTTTCTTCACAACGTATGACTCACGGTAACTCGCTATCGCATCGTGCTCCAGGTTCTATTGGTCAAAACCAAACACCTGGTCGTGTATTTAAAGGTAAGAAAATGGCTGGCCAGATGGGTAATAAACAATGCACTGTGCAAAGCCAAGAGTTAGTTCGAATTGATCTAGAACGCAATATACTTATGGTTAAAGGTAGTGTGCCAGGTGCACCCGGCGGTGATATCATCATTAAACCTGCTGTGAAAGCAAAAACAGAAGGAGCTAAATGATGGATTTAAATCTCGTTGCAGCGGGTAAAAGTGCTGCTGGTAGTGTTGCCGTATCCGATGACGTTTTTGCTAAAGATTTTAATGAAGCTTTGATTCATCAAGTTGTGACTGCATACCTTGCTGGTGCAAGACAAGGTACAAGAGCACATAAAAATCGCTCAGATGTAAGTGGCGGTGGTAAAAAACCATGGCGTCAAAAAGGCACAGGGCGAGCTCGTGCTGGAACAATTCGTAGTCCTCTATGGCGTTCAGGTGGTAAAACCTTCGCGATCAAAGGAACGCAAGATCATTCACAAAAAGTGAATAAGAAAATGTATCGTGGTGCCATGTGTTCAATCTTGTCTGAATTAATTCGACAAGAGCGTTTAGTTGTTGTTGAAGAGCTGGCTTTAAGTCAGCGTAAAACAAAAGATATGGTGGCATTATTAGGTAATCTAGGTATTGAAGAAAGAGTATTGATTATTGATGGTTCTATGAATGAGAATTTATATTATTCTGCTCGTAACATACCAAATGTTTATGTTATTGACAGTCACGAAATGAATCCAGTTGATTTAATTCGTTTTGATAAAGTTGTCATGACTAAAGCTGCTTTGCAGCAAGTTGAGGAGAAGCTGGCATGAATCAAGAACGTTTAATGGACATTATATTAGCACCGATTAACTCTGAAAAAAGTTATAGAGTGGGCGATAAGTTTAAACAGTTTGTGTTTAAAGTTCGTAAAGATTCGAACAAACTAGAAATCGCAAAAGCTATTGAAAAATTATTTAATGTGAAAGTTAAAAAAGTCACGACTTGCAATATGCCAAGCAAGGCCAGAAATTTTGGTCAAGTTAGTGGTCGCAAAAGTGGTTACAAGAAGGCATATGTATCTCTTCATGAGGGACATGATATTAATTTCACGGTTGCAGAAGGTAAGTAAGTCATGGCAATAATTAAAGCAAAACCGACATCGCCTGGACGCCGCTTTGTCAGCCGCGTATCGCGTGAAGGCTTGCATAAGGGTAAACCATATGCGCCATTAGTAAGACCCAAAACACGTACCAACGGACGTAATAACGCTGGTCGTATCACCGTGCGTCATCGTGGTGGTGGTCATAAACAGAATTATCGTGTTATTGATTTCAAACGAAATAAAGATAATATTCCAGCTAAGATTGAGCGTGTAGAATATGATCCAAATCGTTCAGCGCGTATCGCGTTAGTTTTATATGCTGATGGTGAACGGCGTTATATTATTGCTTATAAAGGTATCGCTGTTGATCAAGAAATTATGTCTGGAGACAGTGTTGCAATTAAACCTGGTAACTGTTTACCAATGCGTAATATTCCTGTTGGTACAGTGGTTCATTGTGTTGAAATGAAACCTGATAAAGGCGCTCAGCTTGCACGTAGTGCTGGTTGTTATTTACAAGTTGTTGCTCGTGACGGTGCTTATGTAACTTTACGTATGCGTTCTGGTGAAATGCGAAAAGTGCTTAGTGAGTGTCGCGCAACTGTTGGTGAAGTTGGTAATGAAGATCATAACTTACAGTCATTGGGTAAAGCGGGTGCCAGTCGTTGGCGCGGACGTCGTCCAACGGTTCGTGGTGTAGCCATGAACCCAGTAGATCATCCACATGGTGGTGGTGAAGGTCGTACGTCTGGTGGTCGACATCCAGTAACGCCATGGGGTGTTGCGACTAAAGGTAAGCGTACACGCAGCAATAAGCGTACAAATAAATTGATTATACGTAGACGCAAGTCTAAAAAATCTAAGTAATTAAATGAGGATTGAATAGTGGCACGTTCGTTAAAAAAAGGTCCTTTTATAGACCACCATTTATTAAATAAAGTGGAAAAGGCAATTGCTGAAAAATCGAAAAAGCCGATTAAAACATGGTCGCGTCGTTCGATGGTGTTGCCAGAAATGGTTGGCTTGACGATTGCTATTCATAACGGTCGTGATTTTGTTCCGGTATTAATTACTGAAAACATGGTTGGCCATAAATTAGGTGAATTTGCTTTAACCAGAACCTTTAAAGGGCACTCTGGCGATCGTAAATCGAAGTAATATAAAGGTAATAAGGTCAGAATTTACGATAGTTCTGAGGCAATTAAGGTAGTAAAAAATTATGGAAGTAAGTGCAACACTAAGCGGTGCAGGATTATCTCCTTACAAAGCGAGATTGGTTGCCGATCAAATTCGTGGTCTAGCCGTTGATCAAGCAATGAATATATTAAGGTTCAGCCCGAAAAAAGCAGCAGGAATCATTAAAAAGTTATTAGATTCCGCGGTTGCTAATGCCGAGCATAATGAAGGTGCTGATATTGATGATTTATGCATTAAAATAATTTATGTTAATGCAGGTACTACGCTTAAGCGTCTGCGTCCAAGAGCTAAAGGACGAGCTGATCGTATTTTAAAACGTACTTGTCACATCACAATAGTGGTAACAGATAACGCAATAGAGAGAGTCGCATAATGGGACAAAAGGTTAATCCTCATGGTATTCGCTTAAAAATTGTTCACAGCCATAATTCAAACTGGTACGCAGGCAATAGTGATTATGCTGATCTGTTAAATGCTGATCTGCAAGTTAGACGTTTTTTAGAAAAAGAATTGCACGCTGCAGGCGTGTCACGAATTCTTATTGAGCGTCCCGCGAAGAATGCTGTTATTACAATTTTTGTGGCAAGACCTGGTCTTGTTATTGGTAAAAAAGGTGAAGATGCTGAGAAGTTACGTAGAAAAGTAACTAAAATGCTTGGTGTACCCGCTCATATCGATATTAAAGAGGTGCGTAAAGCTGAGATTGACGCAACATTGGTTGCGCAAAGTATTGCACAACAATTGGAAAAACGTATTATGTTTCGTCGTGCTATGAAGCGTGCCGTATCAAGTGCAATGCGAGCTGGTGCTAAAGGCGTTAAAATTCGCTTAGCTGGTCGCTTAGGTGGTGCAGAAATTGCACGTAGTGAGCGTTATCATGAAGGTCGAGTACCGTTACATACATTTCGTGCAAATATTGACTATGGTACTGCCGAAGCTGCGACAACATATGGGATAATTGGTATAAAAGTGTGGATTTTCAAAGGCGAAGTCTTCCCTCAGAAAAATGAAGAACCTAAAGCTGCTATTACGCAGCAATAAGAATAGGTAAGCGGAGTAAATAACGATGATGCAACAACCGAGAAGAACAAAGTTCAGAAAACAAATGAAAGGCCGGATACGTGGGCTTGCTACCCGTGGTAACCGAGTATCATTTGGTGAATTTGGTTTGAAATCAACTGGCTACTCACGTATTACAGCTCGACAAATTGAAGCTGCACGTCGAGCGATGACACGTTACACCAAGCGTGGTGGTAGAATTATTATTCGTATTTTTCCTGATAAACCTATTACAAAGAAGCCACTTGAAGTACGGCAAGGTAAAGGTAAAGGGAATGTTGAATACTGGGTGGCAATTGTTAAACCTGGAACCGTTATGTTTGAAATTGAAGGCGTTTCCAAAGAAGTTGCAGCTCATGCATTTAAATTAGCTGCAGCTAAGCTGCCAGTAAGTGCAATATTTGTAGAACGGGAAGTAATGTAATGAACATAACTGAGCTGAGACAAAAGTCTTTGACAGAATTAGAAACAGAATTATTGGCAAGCAAGCGAGAGCATTTTAATTTGCGTATGCAAATAGGCTCTAATCAATTAACTAAAACGCACCGTGTGCGTGAAGTTAAGCGCTATATTGCCCGAATTAAAACAATTATTCGAGAAATGCAGCAAGCGAATGTGCCTGCGAAGCAGACAGAAGGTGGTAAATAATGAGTGAGCAAGCGAAGGTAATTAGATCCTTGACTGGCGAGGTCGTCAGCGCTAAACCTGATAAAACATGTGTCGTTTTAGTCGTACGCCAAGTAAAACACCCTACAGGAAAATATATTAAGCGTAGTACTAAGCTTCATGTACATGATGAAGACAACAACTGTAAGCAAGGTGATATCGTCGAAATCAAGTCTTGTCGACCAATGTCTAAGTTAAAACGTTGGGAATTAGTGCGAGTTGTAGAAGAAGCAAGACGTTAATTTAGATAAAAGAGACGTTTAATAGACTTTTTAATGAAGTATTAACAGTTTTGCGTAAGTTATGGCAAAAATCTTTTGCCAAGAAATCAAAGCTTGTGATAGAATTTGCAGCCTTTCGAGTAGTGCTGGCCAAGTACAGTACAGAGGGCGTTTTTTGTTAAATTTTAATTCGCTGGAATCCATTGGGATTTAGGGCGGAATTCTGTAAAGAATGTGGAGAAATGTAAATGATACAAATGCAATCGATGCTTGAAGTTGCTGATAATAGTGGCGCTCGGCGTGTGATGTGTATCAAAGTATTAGGTGGCTCGCATCGTCGTTATGCTGGAATTGGTGATATTATCAAAGCTAGTGTTAAAGAAGCAATACCACGTAGTAAAGTGAAAAAAGGTGATGTAGTGACTGCTGTTGTTGTGCGTACGAAGCATGGTGTACGTCGTCAAGATGGTTCATTGATACGCTTTGATAAAAATGCTGTGGTTATATTGAATGCACAAAATCAACCAATTGGAACTCGTATTTTTGGTCCAGTGACCCGTGAATTACGTGAAATGTTTATGAAAATCATTTCTTTAGCACCTGAAGTGTTATAACAAGAGAGTTTAAGCAAATGCGAAAGATTAGAAAAAGCGATACGGTAATCGTATTAACTGGTAAAGATAAAGGTCGCGTTGGTAAGATTTTATCCGTTAAGACCAAAGTCAAGAAAAAGAATGGCCTACGTGTATTCGTAGAAAATATTAATATGATAAAAAAGCATGTCAAGCCTAATCCACAAGCCAATCAAGAAGGTGGGATTGTTGAAAAGGAAGCAAGCATACATATTTCTAATGTCGCTATCTATAATCCTGTTACCAAGAAAGCTGACCGGGTTGGTTTTAAAATGTTAGAAGATGGCCGTAAAGTAAGAACGTTCCGTTCTTCCGGCGAAGTAATAGATATCTAAGGGCTTAATGAAAATGTCAAATTTGAAGGATTACTACAAAGAAACCGTTGTTAAAGAACTGATGGAAAAGTGCAGTTATAACAATGTTATGCAAGTTCCTCGTGTTGAAAAGATCACATTAAACATGGGTGTTGGTGAAGCTGTTGGCGATAAAAAAATAATAGAAAAGGCTCGCCAAGAATTAACCCTTATTTCTGGGCAACATGCTGTTGTGACCAAAGCGCGTAAAGCGATTGCAGGCTTTAAAATTCGTGAAGGCTGGCCGATTGGTTGTAAAGTGACAATGCGCAATGAACAGATGTATGAGTTTTTAGAACGATTAATCGTGGTTGCTATCCCTCGAATTCGTGATTTCCGTGGTTTTAGTATTAAATCATTTGATGGCCGTGGTAATTACAATTTAGGTATTAAAGAACAGATTGTTTTTCCTGAAATTGACTATGACAAAATTGATCGTATTCGTGGTTTAGATATTGCTATTTCCACCAATGCGAAAAATGACAAAGAAGCCGCGGCACTATTAGCTGCATTTAATTTCCCATTTAAAGATGTACAAGATTAGGAATAGATTTTATGGCGAGAACAGCATGTATCGTTAAAGAACAAAAGAAAGTTGTATTAGCTGAGCGTAATGTTGAAAAGCGTAGTGCGTTAAAAAAAGCTGGCGACTTTATGAAGTTAAGTAAATTAAAACGTAATACCAGTCGCGTTCGAGTAACTAAGCGTTGCCGTAGCTGTGGTCGACCACGTGGTGTATATCGTAAGTTTGCTTTATGCCGCATTTGCTTACGAGAAGCAGTAATGCGTGGCGATGTTCCTGGTGCTGTTAAGTCAAGTTGGTAAAATTCAAGGTGTATCTGCGGAATACCTAGTTTAAAGATTTAGGAATGAGATAAGATTATGAGTATGCAAGACCCCGTCGCTGATATGCTAACCCGAGTTCGTAATGCACAGTCAGCTAATAAAGAATATGTTGATATGCCTCATGCAAAATTAAAGGCTGCTATTGCAGAAGTCTTGCGTGAAGAAGGTTATATAGTCGACTTCACCATTGCGGATGACAGTGATAATAAACCAATGTTACGTGTTCATTTAAAATATCATTTAGGTGCTCCTGTTATCGATATGATTAAGCGTGTTAGCAAACCAAGCTTGCGTGTTTATCGTAAAAGTAAAGAGTTACCAACAATTATCGGTGGATTAGGTATTTCTATTATTTCTACCCATAAGGGTGTAATGAGTGGCCGTGCTGCAAAAGATGCAGGTTTAGGCGGTGAAGTATTGTGTATTGTCGCATAGTTAAATAAACATTAGGTATTAGAAAAAATGTCTCGAATAGCAAAACAACCAATAACTGTTCCTAAGGGAGTGGATATTAAATTAGAAGGAAATCTTCTAACTGCAAAGGGTCCAAAGGGACAATTACAACATATTATTCCTGAGTGTATTTCAGTTGAGCACAAAGAAGACATTCTTCAAATTAGTGTGAATAGCACAAGTTCCTTAGTTAAACGTTATGGTGCAGCAGAAGCAAAACCTTTCGCAGGGACTACAAGAGCACTTATTTCTAATATTGTGAGTGGCGTTTTTGATGGTTTTGAAAAGAAATTGCTTTTAGTTGGGGTAGGTTACCGAGCGCAAGTTAAGGGTAAGGAACTCAATCTAACTCTTGGTCTGTCTCATCCTGTAAACCATCCAATTCCGGAAGGCATTACGATTGAAACACCAAGTGCCACTGAAATTATTGTTAAAGGCATCGATAAACAAGCAGTTGGTCAAGTCGCTGCTGATATACGAGCTTATAGGCCCCCAGAGCCTTATAAAGGTAAAGGGATTCGTTATGCGGATGAGAATATTATTCGAAAAGAAACGAAGAAGAAGTAGTTAAGTTATGAATAAAAATGTAAAGAGACTAAAACGATCAAAGAGAACTCGCTATCATATTCGCAATATGCGTGCGATTAGACTGAGTGTGCATCGTAGCAATCAACATATTTATGCTCAAATTATTGAGCCTACGGGTAAAGTGCTTGCAAGCGCTTCTACAATAGAGAAAGAGTTGCGTAGTGAAGTTGGTAGTAATGTTGCTGCAGCAACGAAAGTTGGTGGGCTTATTGCAGAACGAGCTAAAGCAGCTGGCATAGAGCGTATTGCTTTTGACCGTTCAGGATATAAATATCATGGCCGAGTAAAAGCACTTGCAGAAGCAGCTCGTGCTGGTGGTTTGGATTTTTAATAGGATAAATTATGGCAGCGGATAAAAATGCTAAAAGCGATGGTTTGCAAGAAAAATTAGTCGCAGTTAATCGTAATTCAAAAGTAGTTAAAGGTGGTCGTATCTTTAGTTTTTCTGCTTTGGTTGTTGTGGGTGATGGCCAGGGTCGCTTTGGTTTCGGTTACGGTAAGGCAAGAGAAGTGCCTCTCGCAATTCAAAAAGCGATGGAAGCAGCTCGCAGAAATATGATTTATGTTGAGTTGAAAGGAACTACTTTATTTCATGAAGTTATTGGTCGTCATGGTGCGACACGAGTATTTATGAAGCCTGCTTCAGATGGTACGGGGATTATTGCCGGTGGTGCAATGCGTGCTGTATTTGAAGTTTTAGGTGTACAGAATGTATTAGCAAAATGTATCGGCTCTTCAAATCCGATTAACGTTGTGCGAGCAACACTAAATGGTTTAGCAGCAATCGCGTCACCACGAGCTATTGCTGAGAAACGGGGTAAATCTGTTCGAGAAATATTAGGTAATAATTATGGCAGCAAAGCAGCAGACCAAGAAACAACTGACGACGCAAGCGCAGCAGCTTAAAGTTACGTTGGTGCGTAGTCCTATTGGACATATGAAAAGACATCGTGATTGCTTACGTGCGTTAGGCTTACGTCGCATGCAAAGCAGTAAAGTGCATAATGCAACACCAAGCGTTTTAGGTTTAATCAATAAAGTTGGTTACTTGTTACAAGTGGATGAGATATAAATCATGAAATTAAATACAATATCGCCAAGTAGCGGTGCAAAAACGGCAAAGAAACGTGTTGGCCGTGGTATCGGTTGCGGATTTGGTAAAACCTGTGGCCGTGGTCATAAAGGCCAAAAGTCACGTTCAGGTGGTAATGTTGCTCCTGGGTTTGAAGGTGGGCAAATGCCTTTAGCGCGTCGTGTACCGAAGTTTGGTTTCACTAGCCGCAAAGGTCGTTATGTCGCAGAAATTCGTTTACACGAATTGGCGAATGTTGGCGTAGAGATTGTTACTCTTGATGTTCTCAAAGAACATGGCCTCGTTAAGAAAAGTACGAAAGAAGCTAAAGTGTTTTTATCAGGAACACTTGACAAAGCAGTAACCATTAAAGGTTTACGTGCGACGAAGGGTGCGCAAGCAGCAATTGAAGCAGCTGGTGGTAAGGTAGAAGCATAAATGGCAAAGGCGACACCCGGACTACCTTCTATGAGCGGACTTAATGAGCTAAAAAAACGCTTATTGTTTGTTTTATTAGGTATTATTATTTATCGTATCGGTTGTCATATTCCTGTTCCTGGTCTTGATCCACAACGTTTGGCACATTTATTTAGCCATCAGAGTGGTGGGATTCTTGGTTTATTTAATTTGTTTTCTGGTGGCGCATTACTGCGTTTAACCGTTTTCGCCCTAGGCGTTATGCCATATATCTCGGCGTCGATTATTATCCAATTGTTTACCTCAATTTCTCCAAAGCTAGAGCAATTAAAGAAAGAAGGGGAAATGGGGCGTCGCAAGATCAATCAATATACTCGCTACGGCACCTTCTTTTTAGCTTTTTTCCAAGCTATTGGTTTAACGAAGTGGTTGGTTACTGAAGGTATTGCGTTGAATCCAAGCTTTGGTTTTTACTTTGTTGCTGTTATTACGTTAGTTACTGGTACCATGTTTTTAATGTGGGTTGGTGAGCAGATGACTGAACGTGGTGTAGGTAACGGTATTTCACTCATCATTTTCGTGAGTATTGTTTCGCGCTTTCCTTCTGCGATTAGCAATATCTTAGAACAGTTTCGAGAAGGTCAAATTTCAGGTTTAAGTTTATTGATCATTATTGCCATTGTCATCGCAATAACAATTTTTGTTGTCTTTGTTGAACGTGGCCAGCGTCGCATCACTATCAATTATGCTCAGCGCCAACAAGGTCGTAAAATGTATGCGGCACAAACGAGTTATTTACCTTTAAAATTAAATATGTCAGGTGTAATTCCGCCAATTTTTGCATCAAGTATTATTTTATTGCCAGTAACCTTGATTCAATGGTTTGGTAAAGGTTCTGGAATGCAGTGGTTATATAATATCAGTTTGGCATTACAATATGGCCAGCCTTTATATATGACCTTCATGGCAGCTGCGGTTATCTTTTTTGCTTTCTTTTATACTGCAATGGTTTTTAACCCTCGTGAAACGGCAGATAATTTAAAGAAATCAGGGGCTTTTATTCCTGGTATTCGTCCAGGTGAGCAAACTTCACGTTATGTTGACAGTGTTTTAACACGATTAACGATGGTGGGTTCCCTTTATCTAACATTAGTAGTATTATTGCCCGAATTTGTTACGAAGATATGGCATGTCTCCTTTATCTTTGGCGGCACCTCTTTGTTAATTGTGGTTGTCGTTATCATGGATTTTATGGCGCAAGTTCAAGCGCATTTAATGGCAAATCAATATGATTCGTTATTAAAGAAATCTAAGTTGAAGGGTGGTAGCAATACCCCTAGAACAAGTTTATTTTAATTGGGCGGTTACGCAAAACCCTTTACCTGTGCCCTTTGGGTATGGGTATACTTTGTTAAAAGGTTTATCGTAACTCCTACAATAAAAAAATGGTTGGAATTAAAATGAAAGTAAGTGCATCAGTACATAAGATTTGCAACAAATGTCGCGTTATTCGTCGTAACCGAGTTGTTCGAGTGATTTGTAGCAATCCTAAACATAAGCAACGTCAAGGTTAGTATTTACGACCGTTTCCTTTGTATATGTTTTAGTAGAATCATAGTGTTATGACACCATGAAAAAAAATTGATTTTATGTTAATCATGCGGTATCCTTGCCGGATTTCGCCAAATAGATAGTAAAAAGTTAAGCTTACGATGAACCTTTTACCTGTGTTCTTTGGGTAGAAAAGGCTTTTAACTTCAATAATGAAGTATTAAAGCGTTTTGCGTAAGTTATTTAAAGATTTAGGAGAAGTATATAATGGCAGTCGCGCGTATTGCTGGCGTAAATATTCCTGCGCATAAGCACATTGTTATAGGCTTACGTTCCATTTTTGGAATTGGGTCGACTCGTGCTAAACAGATTTGTATGGTAACTCAAGTTGAGCCATCAACAAAAGTCAAAGATTTGACAGAAGCAGAGCTGGAAATGCTACGTACTGAATCAGGCAAATATATTGTAGAAGGTGACTTGCGTCGCGAGATTTCTATGAATATCAAACGCCTAAGGGATTTGCGTTGTTATCGTGGTATTCGTCATCAACGTGGCTTACCGCTACGTGGTCAACGAACCAAAACCAATGCTAAAACACGTAAAGGTAAACGCGGTAAAAGTAGCAAATAATTTATGATTTATGAAGAGCTTTGGACTGAAAAGTAAAAAGTTAGACGGATATCATAGCGAATATTTTTTTATTATAGGGTTTAATTGAATGGCAAAGAAAGCAAAGAAGCATGTATCAGATGCAATAGTGCATGTGAACGCTTCATTTAATAATACAATTGTTACCTTTACTGATAGACAAGGTAATGTTTTGTGTTGGCAAACGTCGGGTCAAAGTGGTTTTAGAGGTGCTCGTAAAAGTACGCCTCACGCAGCAACTGTTGCTGCTGAATTAGCCGGACGTAAAGCGCGTGAGTTTGGTGTTAGAAATATTACCATATTAGTTAAAGGTCCAGGACCTGGGCGTGAAGCTGCAATTCGTGCCTTAATGAATATTAATTTTGATGCTGATAGTTCAGCTGATTCTGAAGGTGGTCAAGAAGGTGGTTCTACTGGCAGAGGCGGTGGTTCACACTTTAGTATTACGGAAATTTCAGATATTACCGGTATTCCACACAATGGCTGCCGTCCACCAAAACAACGTCGAGTTTAATGAAGGAGTGACCCTTAGATGGCAACGAAACCAAGATGTAAATTAATTCGTCGCTACGGTCGTGAGTTAGATGATTTAGTAAGCGGTGTAAAACCGATCGATCAAAAATGTCATGTTGATATTAAGCCTGGTCAACATGGAACACGTCCACAGCGTTTATCTGATTATGGTATTCAGTTACGTGAAAAATTAAAAATACGTAACCTTTATGGTGTGTTAGAACGCCCATTCCGTAACTATTTTAAAACAGCTTCACACTTGAAAGGCTCAACGGGTGAAAACTTATTAGTTTTATTAGAACGGCGTTTAGATAATGTTGTTTATCGTGCAGGTTTTGCTTCAACACGTCGTGAAGCTAAACAATTAGTTGCGCATAAGCACATTGTTGTGAATGAGCAAATTGTAAATATCGCATCTTTTCAAGCAAAAGTTGGGGATATTATTGAAATACGCGAACGTTCTAAAGAGCATGGCCGAGTTCTTGCTGCATTAGAAATTTCACAACAACGAGCAGAATGTGAATGGCTTGAAGTTGATAGTAAGGCTAAAAAAGCAGAAATAAAACGTTCTCCAGAACGTTCCGATTTACCAGTAACCATTAATGAAAGTTTGGTTGTTGAATTATATTCGAAATAATTTTATTGGCAGTTTTATTTAATTAAACTGTCGCAGGAGACAATAGCAGATGGCAATTGATATCAGTGATTTTTTAACACCGCGAAATATTGAAATCGACAAAATAAATGCGTTTCGTTCCAAGGTTACCCTACAGCCATTTGAGCGTGGCTTTGGTCATACACTAGGTAATGCTTTGCGTCGTATTTTACTCTCTTCTATGCCTGGCGTTGCGGTAACGAGCGTTTACATTGAAGGTGTAAAACACGAATATAGTAGTATTGAAGGCGTACAAGAAGATGTTATTGAGATTTTGCAAAATCTTAAAGGTATTAACATCATTATGGAAGGTAATGATGAAACAACTTTAATGCTTGAAAAGCAAGGTTCAGGAGCTGTTGTCGCTGGCGATATCCAATTAGAAGGCGATATAGAAATCATTAATCCCGACCATGTGCTTGCTAACTTAAATAAAGATGGCAAGTTGAAAATGCGTATCACTTTTGCTCGTGGCCGTGGCTATCAACCTGCAAATATTCGAATGCAAGGGCAAGAAAGCAGTTTGGCTATTGGTGAGTTGCAAGTTGATGCTTCTTTTAGTCCTGCTCGTCGTGTTTCTTACACTGTTGAAAGCGCGCGTGTTGAACAGCGTACTAACATGGATAAGTTAATCATTGATTTAGAAACCAATGGTACATTAGATCCTGAAGAAGCTATTCGTCGTTGTGCGACCATCTTACAATATCAATTAGCAGCATTTGTTGAATTACAAGATAATGCTGAGCAAGAACCGGAAGAAGAAGAATCTTCAATTGATCCAATATTATTACGTCCTGTTGATGAATTAGAATTAACAGTACGTTCTGCGAATTGTTTAAAAGCAGAAAATATTCATTATATTGGCGATTTAGTTCAGCGTACGGAAGTTGAATTATTAAAAACACCTAATTTAGGTAAAAAATCATTAAACGAAATTAAAGATGTACTTGCATCGAAATCGCTATCATTAGGCATGCGTCTAGAAAGCTGGCCACCTGCTAGCTTGAAAGAAAAAGAAAGCATGGAATAAGTAATAGCGCACTAAGAGAGAAGTAAAGAGGATATAGAACAATGCGTCATAGAAAAGCAGGTAGAAAATTTAGTCGAACAAGTAGTCATCGCAAAGCGATGTTTGGCAACATGTCGGTTTCATTATTACAACATGAAACGATTAGAACGACCTTGGCTAAAGCAAAAGAATTACGTGGAGTGGTTGAACCATTAATTACACGTGCGAAAACAGACTCTGTTGCGAATCGTCGTTTAGCATTTGCTAGATTACGTGACCGTGATATTGTCACAAAATTATATACTGTTTTTGGCCCTCGCTATAAAGAACGTCCAGGAGGCTATACTCGTGTTATAAAATGCGGGTTTCGTCGAGGCGATAACGCTCCGATGGCAATCATACAACTCGTCAGAGATGACGAGGAATAAACTACCCTTAGTTTTACCTTCCTAGTAATGAATTTGGGTAGTTTCGTAAAAAGCCGCATTTAATGCGGCTTTTTTTATGGCGGCGTTTAAGGTGAGTTTCTACCTGAAGAGCTTTCACTCATTTGCCTCAATATATTTCGGGCCCAACGTTCATCTGCATCTTCTGTTGCTGCGGCTTGTTTTGGCTCAAGTAGCTTGACATCTTCTTGATAACCACGGATTCCTTTGCATTTTTGATGTAAAGGAATAATGCCTGTATCGTAAACTGCGGCAGTTAATTGTGCTTGTAATGCGGCTAATATGTCTTGATCTGTGGCTTTTAAATCTGGAGTGTTAAGTAAGCGGCACCAATTAGATTCAATGACCCGGACAGATATTTCAAAGTAAACAACGAATGTATCTCTAAGCATAGCCAGTCGCTTAATATTTGTTAGGCTATCATCTTGTTGGCCCTGCATAAATTCAAAAGCATCGCGTAAGTAGGCAAGTAAATTAAGTAAATGCAAATTATTATCTTGAAATACCATACTGCTAGATGCTGAACCAGAACTTTGGCTCGACGCTATTGGTAGATAAAGTTGGTTATCAGCACCAACATGTGTACGTCTTGCGAAATAATCACGAACGCGTAAACCTGCTAATAATGCGGTGATTTGATCTTTATTCGCAGAACTAGGCGTGTAGGCTACAAATTGTTGTTTTACAACTTGTAGTAATATATCAAACCAATCAAAAGCTTTGAGATAGACATGTTGGTGATATAACCGATGTTCTTTATGGGCGCTTTTTAGTTCAGTAATTTTGCGTTCAATGTCGGTATCAGTCGCTGATGCTGTAAGCGCAAGAACGACTTTTAATTGAGGTTTAATAAGCTGCGCTAGGGTAGAATTTTTTGGAAATTGACCATGTTGAACTTTTTGAAAGAATTGTACTGCACTATAAAGAAATAATTGTAACTCAGCTTGTAAAAAATCAGAAGGTATCTCTCGAGTGACTTCTCGATTATTCATTGGATGTATAACGGTTACAGTAGGCTTGTCGCTAGAGCTATTATAAGTTTTAAACATAACCGCGCGCTTAGCTAGTTCACGCTTTAAAACTTGTATTGCTGCTTCTTCAAATTCTGTTAAATTTGCTTCTTGAGCGAGCTTATTAAGCTCGCGCTCAAAAGAAGAAAAGAACATTGCTGCGTTAAACTCTCTATTTCCCTTAAACATAGAACCTCTGCTTTATTTGATGAATTATGACGTCAAAGCTAGTCTATTATGTTACCGAACAAAAATTAACAAAAAATTAATAGTAGCAGTTTTTTTGACACTGACTTAACGGTTTTTATTCTTGACGTCTTAATTTAATATAGGACTTAAGTCCTATAATAGAAATAATTGCTTAATTATTGATTTATCTTAGTATTTTTTTTCCTTATAATGCAGCATCTACACATTTAGAGACAGTAATTATTCATGGATTCTACAACATTACAGCCGACAATCTCTGAAAATACCACGAAACGCTGGTTTATGATCTTTGCTGGCTTACAGCTATTTTTTTGGACATTAGTACCATTTTTAGTACGCGCGGACTTACCTCTCGATGTAATGGAAGGGCTAACCTGGGGTCATCAATGGCAATTAGGCTATGACAAAAATCCCTTCATGAATGCTTGGCTTACTGAAATTGCAGCCTTGATAGGTGGTAAATCGGGTTGGTTGATTTATCTGTTTAGCCAGATTTCTATTGTCATTTGTTTTTGGGCTGTATGGAAATTAGCACGCAAAATGCTGAATCCTGCACAAGCTTTAATTGCCGTTTTACTATTAACTGGCGTGTATTATTTTAATTTAGCGTCACCACAATTTAATGATAACGTTATCGAATTATCGCTATGGGCGTTAATCGCGTTATATTTTTATGATGCGGTAAAAACACAAAGCCTAAAAGCGTGGATTGCTGTGGGAGTCTTTTCTGGCTTAGCAATGATGACCAAATACTTTGCGGTCATGTTGTTCTTGCCAATGTTTCTATTCTTACTAATTGATAGCGAGCATCGCCGTAGTTTTGCTTGTAAAGGTTTATATATTTGTATCGCTATCTTTGTTGCTATGGTTTTGCCTCACTTTATCTGGCTGAGTCAACATCATTATATTACCCTTAATTATGCTGTGCATCGTACGCATAATCATCATCCCGCATTACTTGATCATTTGCATAATCCATTTAAGTTTGGCATGGAACAACTGGCAGCCTTTATTCCCAGTGTTATTATGTTTTTATTCTTAGGGGTATTTAAACGCGAAAAAAGTACTCTTAAATCTTATGATAAATTATTTTTAGGCTTCATTGGCCTCGGACCCTTCTTAAGCGTGTTAGCTTTTTCATTATTAACAGGTTCGCGATTACAGCCAATGTGGGGTGTGCCGCTGTTAACATTTTTTGGCATCCTCTTGGTTGCATGGTGGCGACCACAGATCACGGCAAAAGCCTTTAAACGTTTTCTTATCGCAGTGTTAACTATTTTCTTTTTAGTTTTAGCTTATGAAGGTTTCTCAACGTGGTATGCGCCTTATTTAGGTAAACACAGCACGGCAATCTTTCCGGGTAAACGTATTGCTCAAACCGTTTCACAGGATTGGCAGCAACGTTATCATCGGCCGTTAAAATATGTCGCGGGCAAACGTTGGATTGCTGGTAATATTGCTTTTTATACAACGTCACGGCCACAAGTTTTCATGGATTGGAATCCAATCATTAGTACTTGGATTAATGAAAAATCTATGCGTAAGGATGGGGCTGTGTTTGTTTGGAATGCGAGTAAAGGTGGCTTGCCTGTGACGATTAAACAGCAATATCCACATTTAATAATAGTGACGAAGCCATTATTATTTCCTTATGCAACGCACGCGAAGTTAGCGGCATTTAAACTGGGTGTGGCATTTTTACCCCCACGCTGAAGTATCGTTGTTATTTTTAATAAAGTTGATAAATTCGTCAGCAGGTAGTGCTTTACTAACTAAAAATCCTTGGATCTCATCACAACCAAGTTTCTGCAGCTCAACTAATTGCTGTTGATTTTCTACGCCTTCTGCAATAACTTTTAAACGCATTTCATGGGCAAGCGTAATAATACTATTGATTATGGCATGAGAAATTTGATTAGTAACAATATTATCGATGAAGCTTTTATCTATTTTAATGAAATCAAAAGGGAAGTATTGTAGATAGTTTAGCGATGAATAACCCGTACCAAAATCATCAATCGCAATTTTAATTCCATTAGTTCGTAATGTATGCAAGGTTATGCGAGTATGTTCAATATCAGTCATTAAAGTTTGTTCGGTTATTTCATAAGTTAGATATTTTGCAGGAAGATTATGTTTTTCTAAGCATTGCTGTGTAACCATTAATAAATCCTGGCGCTGAAATTCTGCTGCAGTGAGGTTAATAGCAAGTTTTTTACATGAGATATTATTTTTGCGCCAATTACTTAATGTTTTGCATGATTCATCGAGCAGCCACAAAAACAACTGATTACTTAAATTAGCATTATTGGCAATAGCAATAAATTTTTCAGTATTAATATTACCGCGTTTCTTATGCTGCCAGCGCATTAGTGCTTCCGCTCCAATAATAGTATTCGTTGAGAGAGCAACTTGAGCTTGATAGTGCAAACTTATTTCGTTTTGTTTTATCGCATAACGCAAATCATTTTCTAGCTGCGCAATTTCTAATGTTTGTTTGTTAATGGCATCGGAGTAAAAATGAAAGGGCTGTTCTGCGGCCTCATTAACTTGGCCAATTGCACTGATACTTTGAGTGATGAGTTCTTCTAAATCTTGACTATCATCAGGAAATAGACTGATACCGATCTGTAGATCATGGCGTACTTCTTTTTGTTGTTGAATACTACTTTGCTGACAACAAGCAAATACTTGCTTAACAAAACCTTTTATATATTCAACAAAATTACAATTTTCATCAGGGGCCGGTAAATAAATAATAAAGTCTTTATTAAGATGGCGACTCAAAAATATGGGAGTGTGGCAAACATCGGTAAGTCTTTTTGCAATTGTTCTCACCATGTCATCACCAATACTCGTGCCATACAGTTGATTAACTTTGTCTAAACCATTCATGTCTATAATTAATAATGCAAATTTTACAGAGGAGTCGTGTTTCGCGTGTCGCAAGATGGGTTCTAAATAAATGCGAAAATAACTTCGTGTAGGTAAACTCGATAAACTATCAAAATAAATTATCTTATAGAACTTCTCTGCTAGTTTTGTTACGAGTGATTTAATTTCATTGCTTGATTCATTTTCTGTACGCAATTCTTCTTCGGTAAACTTATTGTCTTCTAGTTGTTTTGTTAAATATTGTAATGGATGCAACACATCACGACGGATGAGAATGATTAATAGGATAACGATCGTGATACTGCCGATGGCATCGATGATTAACCAAAATAGTGATTCGTTAACAATTTGGCGTGTATCTCTGCGTACTTCATTTGCAGTTTGTTGTAAGCCTGGAAGGTTTTTTAGGATCAGTTCATTTTCGATCTTGGTTAGTTGTGTGATGCGAGACTCAACCTTATTAAATTGCCAGTAGGCAATTAATAGAGGCCCCACCAGTAAGATGATGGTAATAATGAGAGTGATGATGAGTTTCTTTGAGGTCGACATTATTATTATTTCCTTAGAAACCGCTTGTTAGCCCATATCCATCATACTTCGAAATATGCTATTATTTGCATCCATTTCACCTTCTAAATATAGCAAAAGCACTGAAACTGGTCGGAATATAGTAATGAATGATAAGCAATGGCAACCTTTAGCAACCCGCATGCGGCCGCGTACCTTAGCGGAATTTGTTGGTCAACAGCACTTATTAGGTGAACACAAGCCATTACGCCAAGCTATTGAAAAACAAGCATTACATTCCATGATTCTATGGGGACCTCCTGGTACAGGCAAAACCACCTTTGCGCGCATGTTGGTCAATTCGGCAACAGCTCGTATGGAGAGCTTATCTGCAGTCATGTCAGGTGTTAAAGATATTCGTGCTGTGGTAGTTCGAGCGGAAGAAGCGCAACAATATAGTGGTCAGCCAACTGTCTTATTTATTGATGAAATACACCGTTTTAATAAGGCGCAGCAAGATGCTTTTCTGCCTTATGTTGAGGAAGGTTTGTTAACCTTAATTGGGGCGACGACGGAAAATCCTTCTTTTGAACTGAATCATGCATTATTGTCACGAACACGTGTTTATGTGTTACGTCGGCTCGACGAACAAGATTTGTTAAAAGTGATTCAACAAGCGTTAGGTGATGCCGAGCGTGGTTTAGCTAATTTAAATATAGAATTTCCTGCTGAATTACAAATGTTACTAGCCAAAGCCGCTGATGGCGATGCTCGTCGTGCTTTAGGCATGCTTGAAGTTGCTGTAGACTTAGTGCAAGAAGATGCTGCTGGCGTCAAGCTTGTTACCGAAGCGGTATTGCAAGAGGTGATGACAACAGGTTTGCGGCGCTTTGATAAACAAGGTGATATTTTCTACGAGCAAATTTCAGCATTGCATAAATCGGTACGTGGTTCGTCGCCGGATGCTGCGCTTTATTGGTATTGTCGTATGCTGGATGGCGGCTGTGATCCGTTATATATTGCCCGTCGCATTGTGCGTATGGCCACTGAAGATATTGGTATTGCTGATCCGCGCGGCTTAGAAATCACATTGCATGCTTGGGATACCTATGAGCGTTTAGGCAGCCCAGAAGGTGATTTGGCTATTGCCGAAGCGATTGTTTTTCTCGCGTGTTGTGCGAAAAGTAACGCTGTTTATACGGCTTTTAATAGTGCGATGCAAGATGCACAACGTTCGGGTTCATTAGATGTACCGATGCACTTACGCAATGCACCGACGAAATTAATGAAAAACATAGGTTATGGTAAAGAGTACCGCTATGCTCATGATGAACCTGATGCTTATGCTAAAGGCGAAAAATATTTTCCAGAAGAGCTTGGTGAGAAAACTTATTATCATCCGGTTGAGCGCGGCTTAGAAATTAAGGTTAAAGCGAAGTTAGATAAGCTTCGCGCAACAGAAAAGTTAGTATAGGACTTATAGTTATGTTAGATAATAAATTATTGCGCCAAGATATTGTTGAAGCTGCTAAGCGTTTAGCGCCACGTGGTTTTAAATTAGATGTTGCCAAATTTGAGAAACTAGAAGAGCAACGTAAAGCCTTGCAAGTTAAAACGCAGGAATTACAACAGCAGCGTAATTCACAATCGAAGGCTATTGGTCAAGCTAAGGCAAAAGGCGATGATATTGAGCCCTTGCTAGCAGCCGTTAATACCATGGGCGAACAATTGAAAGCGTATGAGCATCAATTAAATGAGTTACAATCAGAATATAATGACTTTGTCATGCGTATACCTAACGTACCAGATGCATCTGTACCTATTGGCGCTAGTGAAGATGAAAATGTTGAGATTCGTCGTTGGGGTGAACCACGAAAATTTGATTTTGAAGTAAAAGATCATGTCGTTTTAGGCGAGCGTGATGATTTAATGGACTTTGCTGTGGCAGCTAAAGTAACAGGTTCACGTTTTGTGGTGTTACGCCAAGGTTTAGCGCGTTTGCATCGTGCTTTAATCCAGTTCATGCTGGATTTGCATACGAGCGAGCATGGCTATAATGAAATTTATGTTCCTTATTTAGTTAATAGGGATTCATTATATGGAACTAGTCAGCTGCCAAAGTTTGCTGAAGATCAGTTTATTATTGAAGGTGACTGGCCATATTGTTTAATTCCAACCGCAGAAGTGCCAGTAACCAATACTATTCGCGATACGATTATTGATGCCGATAAGTTACCTCAGCAGTGGGTTTGTCATACGCCATGTTTTCGTAGTGAAGCAGGTTCTTATGGTAAAGATACTCGCGGTATGATTCGACAACATCAATTTGAAAAAGTCGAGTTGGTCCATTTTGTGAAACCTGGTGAATCTTTTACGGCATTGGAAGCATTAACCCAACATGCTGAAACAGTATTACAACGCTTACAATTACCTTATCGTGTTGTCGCATTGTGTACTGGCGATCTTGGCTTCTCTGCAACAAAAACCTATGACCTCGAAGTGTGGTTACCGGGACAAGACTCTTATCGTGAAATTTCTTCTTGTAGTAATACCATGGATTTTCAAGCACGACGTATGCAAGCTCGCTGGCGTAATCCAGAAACAGGTAAACCTGAATTGCTGCATACGTTGAACGGCTCTGGTTTAGCAGTAGGTCGCACCTTAGTTGCGGTTATGGAAAACTACCAAGATGCTGATGGTAGAATTCATATTCCAGAAGCCTTGTTATCTTATATGGGTGGCATTAACACTATTTAGTTATGCATAAAGGTGAGTTAAGTATGAACATGCAACCAGCAAAAACATTACAAGTCATGCAACAAGGATTGCGACTTTATCGTATTACACGAAAGAATATGTGGCCGCTTTCAATAATAGTGACATTACTATATTTGAGCTGTTGGTGGATTAACCCTGTGCTTAGGCCGGGTATCTTTATTTGGGCAATCGTTATTGTTTCATTAATTAATATTTATTTCGCGACATGCATGCTGATGCAAGCCGAAGCTGTAATAGCTGGGCGCGTTATGTCGGGACAACAAATATTAATGGAATCTCTTAAGCTCTATCCTGTTAGTTTAATTGCGGGAATGATGTACCTAGTTGCGAGTTATATTGGAATATTTCTTTTTATCTTTCCGGGTATCTTTTTAATGGTATTGTTTATATTTTTCTTGTCTGCTGTTATTACAACAGATAAAACACCGTTTGCCGTTATGGCATATAGTAAAGAGTTAGTTTGGAAAAATTGGTGGCGTACATTTATTGTTATGTTGATGCCGTGCTTAATGATTACGATCATTATGGCACTATTTATGTTTGTAGTGAGAATGTTTGATCACCTTATTAGCATTAGACAAGCATCGATAGCGCATGATATTTTTTACTATGGGGTGATTTGGTTAGCTGTATCCTTTGTTTTACCGCTATTTTTTACAACCTTGCAAGCGCAATATCATGATTTGGTATTACGTCTGCAACAAAAAGGCAAACAAGCATGAAAAAGTCGTGGGACAAAGAGAAGCCGCAAAGTAACGAAACTCATAAGTTACAGAAAGTTTTAGCACAAGCAGGTTTAGGCTCGCGTCGTGAAATGGAACAGTGGATTGCTGATGGCCGAGTGAAAGTTAATGGTAAAGTTGCTGAGCTTGGCTTACGTGTTACTGGTCGAGAGAAAATTCAGGCTGGTGGCCGTATGGTTCGAGTTAAACAACAAGAAGAAATTCGTCGCCGTGTGATTGTTTATCATAAGAAAGAAGGTGAAGTCTGCTCACACAAGGATGAGAAAGGCCGAAAAACTGTTTTTGACAGTTTTTCGCGAGTGAAACGAGGTCGCTGGATTATGATCGGACGTTTAGACTTTAATACAACCGGACTACTTTTATTTACCAATGATGGTGAATTAGCAAATCGTTTAATGCACCCTAAATATCAGATTGAACGCGAATATGCAGTACGTGTCTTTGGTGAAGTGACCAACGAGATGCTGCAGCAATTACGTGATGGCGTTGAGCTAGAAGATGGTCTTGCGAAATTTGACAATATTATTGATGGGGGTGGTGAAGGTATAAACCATTGGTATCATGTGATATTGCGTGAAGGACGTAATCGTGAAGTGCGGCGCATGTGGGAATCGCTAGATGTTAAAGTCAGTCGCTTAATGCGTGTTCGCTATGGTAATATTGTTTTACCGAAGCGTATTAGGCTAGGCAAATCTATTGAGTTAGAGCCAGAGGATGTTAAAGCATTGTCTAAGCTAGTAGAGCTGTAAACTTTTATTAAGTTAAAGTATGTCAATGCAGGGAAGCCCTCAATCAGCATCAGGACAACGCGATTCACTTTTGCAAGTGGAACATGTTACTGACCCTCTTAATCCGACTACTTATTTAGTCTCGCACCTCTTAGCGAGTGGCTTTGCCGGTGGTGAATATCAACTAATAATTTTGCTTGCTAAGCTAACAGGCATACTAGCAGAGGATTCTAGTGCACATTTTGAGGCTGTTGTTGAAATAGCAGAACATGGCAATCTAGATGACCTAGCTATTATTTTACTACACAAAAAAAAACAAACAGCACTTTCTGTTCATGCCTATCAAGCAAAATACTATAAAGAGCCTATCTCAGTTTATAGTTTTTTTAATGAGCCAGAAGCTGAAGCAAAAACGACAAATGCCAAAATGCATATTGGAAAGTTTTTTTCAGGTTGGTTAGCATGGAAAAAAGAATATCCATATCTAGATAACGCTCAGCTGCGCAGCGTTGTTTTTTGTAATCAATCCCTTGATGCGGATTTGAGAAAGTGTGTGGCGAATGGAAGCTTTAATCCAGAATTTCTTTCTGGTGTTCTAAAAGTGCAAGTTGGACGTAATGCTAAAGTAAAACCTCGGGTTAATAAAAACTTTTTGGCAATATTAAATCCGGAGATTGGTCAGTACCAGTCTGGAAAGATTTGGACAAAATTATTTGAAGCTGGATATATTAATAAAGATAAATTTTTAACGGATAAATATCAGCTAGATTCGGATTTAAACGACGCAAATATCCCTGCTAAATACTTAGTCGCTGTCAAACAAGCACTTGCAGACACTTATCAGGCAGATGCAGATAACAAAGTTGATTTATATACACTGCTATATGATGAAGCATGGCAGTATTTAGAAGATAAAAATGACGCACCTGAAGGGGTAACAACTGGAGAGGCAAGAAAGCAACTATTTAAACAGTTTTTAACCTCATTTGATTTCCAAGTTGCGCAATTAAATTTGCGTATGTTGGAAGAAGAAATTCTCAAGAATATTTCGAAAATAATTTCTGCTGCACCTGAACCCATATTCTTAGCGCTATATCATGTTATACATGATTGGTTTATTCAAGGGCGAGATGGAGGACAAGTTCCAAAGCTTACTGCTGAAGATTTTAAAAAACTTTTAAAGCAAGCGCAATTACGTAGCCAAGATTTATTGGTTTTACAGGGTAGAAATAGTGCCATTTTAGATAACGTACCGGCAAGCAATCAATGTAAGCTAATAGTGCGTGCAGAACGACAAAGATTAAAAAGTTTAATCGCACAGCCGGGCATTGTGAAAATATGGGGTGATACAGGTATTGGTAAAACAACACTTGTTAAACAAGCTCTAGAAAATGTACATCCATCAGAATATTTGGTTTTTGATACCTATGAATTAATCAGTAATCATGACCTGCAGAAACTACTCAATGAGTTGAAAAGTGTAAACTCTATTCGTGTAATTGTACTGGATAACGCAGATATATTGAGCTCTTTGCCTGCAGAGCAAGTTACAGCATTATTTAGGCTATTGCATTCCTTAGCGAATACGGTTGTTCTGACCTCAACTCGCAATATAGCATTAACAGTTACCGAAAAAGTCTCAGCACTTGAAGTGAAGAAATTAGCTGAGCGTCATATTTTAGAAAGCTTCCCCCAGTTTCAAGAATATAAGTGTATAAAGCCGATATGGAATCTGATTCAAATACCATTATATTTACAGCGTGCATTAACACTTATAGAGGAGTTAAGAGCAAGCACGTCGAATCATCACGCTCAAAAATTTCAAGCTAAAGCTGCATTGCGTCTAGCAAAATTTATTGTTAGAGGTTTCGATGCAAAGTTAAATTCAGATAAAAAAATTGCTTGGCAACAATTGGCTTATCAAATTGCAACTTCAGAAAACTCTGTCAATAGAGCTCTTGAGTGTGCTCTGCCTTCACCTGGTATAGAGAAATTAATTGCAGAAGGTATTGTGCTGAGTGTCAAACAAAACAATACGCACCATCTTAAGTTTTGTGATGAAATGTTTTTTATGCATGGTCTAATGCTTTTTGTTTTTAATCAGTGGCGAGCAGCAAAGTTGAAAAGCAAAGCCGAGAAGTTTTGGCAGAAAATTTTAAAATACTTTAGCTTTTTACAAGGCGCAGAATATCTCAAAAAATGGCTAATTTTATATTTTGATGAAATAAAAAAAGATTTATTAGAGCATGTTGACGTATTAATTAATAACCCTCACTTTTATATGTTTATCATGCTAGCTATTGAAATGCATGATAATACTTTGCTTGCTACTTTACTTGATCTTGCTGAACCTATTATATTAAAAGAACTATTATCAAGCTCACTTGATAGATATGGTGTTACTTTCGTATTGTTGGCAATCCAATGTAACAATGCTTTGGCTGTGGATTTGCTGTTACAGTATGGATCGCCATTGCATGATCCTGCTGCCGGACACTTACGGCTGACAGAATTCTCAGCCTGTTATATTCAAGAGTCAACGTCTTCTGATGAGGATATTCGTAGCTCGCCTGAATCTTCTGATGCTGTTAGTTGTGGTTTATATTCTCAATCTAGTGATGGTGAGCATAACAGTGATGGAGAATATCATGAAGAAGATGAAGGTGAAGATATTGTCACTAGATTTATTCGTGATCCAAATAAATACTGGTTGGCTGGGTTTAATGAAGAGCCTGGTGAGCATGATGATGAGGGCGTGTGGGTTGCTAATCCATATTATCAAGCTAGACCTAATTACCAGCATTCTTATCTACACCAAGCTGTTTTATTGCGTTCGGTAGCTTGTTTAGAGGCTTTACTAGAGCATGCGGCAAGAATTGGACAATCTCAAGTTGTAAATTTACAAAACGGTTATGAAGAAACGCTCTTACATATTGCCGTTTTAAGGAATGCTGAAGATTGTGTTGATAGTTTGTTAGAGTATGGTGCTAGTGTAAATAGCACTGATACATGGGGAGAAACCCCGCTACACAATGCTGTTTATCAAGGCAACATTGCTATTGCTGCAAAGCTACTAGAAGCAGGAGCTAATCCGAATGCTTTATCATATAAAACTGGCTTATCGCCCTATCATCTAGCATTTGTTCAACTGAATTTTGAGATGGTTGAACTGTTATTTAAATATGGTGGTGACTTGTCTGTCAAAGCTTTTGATTTTTTAGGTGACGGTGTTCATATTGCTGATCTGGTAGATCGTGTTTATTTTAATGAAAGGGGTTTACAGGGGAAAAGCGAGAGTTTTGCTAAGCAACTTTTTGAATTACATTGCTTTGGCGAAGATGTTGAGGAGTTCGAGTGGGGATGTGAGTTAATAGAGATTGATGCTGCAAAAAGAAAGGCACAACTTAAAGAAGTATACGAGTTTAAAGACTTTCTCGGCGAAAATGTTGAGTTATCAGAATGGCATCCTGGGTTTAATTATGAAGATGAGGCCTCTAAACTTGACCATGCTATTGAAATAGGTGATTTTGAACTTTTAGAAGAATTGACAGATTTTGTTTTAGATGACCCTGATAATATTGAGTCTGTCTTACTAAGTGATGCTTTTCAGCATTTAGAAGAAGAAATCATTGAAATGTGGTTAAATGATTCTTCGATCAATAAACAACGCTATTTAAATTTAATCGCTTTTGCAGAAGATAACAACCGAAAAGATTTAGCAACAAGACTATCAGCAGATTTAGAATATTTTAGTGAGAGTAGTGAATCGGGTTCTGATGAAGAATCTGACGATGACGATGATGAGGATGATAAAAGAAGAGCCTCCACATGGCCATTAGCTTCAACATTATTCTTTGCCCCGTCCATATCTCAGCAGAGTACACATGTATTGCAACCAAACGCTAAAAAAACATACTTTGAACCTTGGCAAGAGTTATCAAAAGCAGGTGGTTTAGAATATTTACTTGCGAGGCATAATAAAAATGTAGAACGATTGGCTAGTATTGATGAAGCAGATCTTCTTGCTAAAAAGTTTCGTGAGGAAAACCTAACACTAGAGCTTTTAATTCAAGAAAAGCGTGCTGCGCAGCAAGCTGAATCTGGTTTAAGCAATGACAATCAAATCCAAGTGGTATTTAATGATGAATTACTCACATTTACTAAGCAGCCAACCACGGCTGATGGATGGTGTGGATTTTATGCTGCAGGTTTAGATAGCCCTGAAAACTGTATACAGCAAATGATTGAATTGGCACAAGACAATTCCTTTTGCCAAGAATTGGCATATATTATTTTACAAAATTATATGGCGAGTTTAGCAAAGTTAGGACTGGATGATGATGAACAAGTTAAACATGTTGAACATTTTTCATTAGGCAAACAATTTATAGGAAACTTGCAGAATTATTTTGCTGCGTGGCAAGATGCTGATGAAACTAATCAGAGCAAAGCCTATAATGAGCTACTCGATTACCTATCGCAAAGAGCGATTGTTATATCGTATCTCAATCACTTGCGACGTGATAAATATGCAAATTGTGCCACTATTAAGCTTTATTGTCAGCGTTTTTTGAATACGCAATTGGGCGTGGTTATTCGTTATGGCGAACAATATTATCTGGATATTCCTACAGACAATGAAGGAGATATTCGTTATGTTTTATATGAGCCCAATGCATCTATGGCTACCGCACATTATAGTAAACTTACATTGCAAGTTACAAACACGGCTAAACTGATGCCATCAAAGCCATAGTTAATTTTAGACATTCTCATTTTGAGTTATTGGTTGTAAAGGCCAATCGGCAAACTAATTATAACTAATAAACCATTTGGCTTGCGATTGCTAAGCTTGATATCACCACCATGCATGCGAATAATATCACGAGCCACAGCCAAACCTAAGCCTGAGCCACTAATGGTAGGTGAGCGGGCAGCATCAGCACGATAAAAAGGTAAGAAGACTTTTTCTAATTCTGTTACCGGCAAACCAGGACCATCATCCGCAATTTCCAGAATGATATTTTGTTCGGTGGCACTGAGAGTGACTTCAGCACGTTTACCATACTTAATCGCATTTTCAATGATATTGGTAAAAGCGCGTTTTAGCGCATTTAAACGGCCAGAGAAAAGAATGCTATCATTATTGGTTTGGAAGTACGCTTCTTTACCGACATCTTGCATATCATCACAAATGCTTTCTAATAATGTAATTAAATCAAAATTCTCTAAGCGCTCTTCGCGGAAATTATCTTGAGCAAATGACAGAATCGAGGTGATCATATGCTCCATTTCATCTAAATCATCAATGGCTTTTTGATACTTGGTTTTATCCTCAATACTTTCTACACGCAGTTTTAAGCGCGTAATGGGAGTGCGTAAATCATGTGAAATTGCGGCTAACATTTGCGTACGGTCGCGTAGCATTTGCCGAATGCGTGCTTGCATGTCATTAAAGGCTGTAATCGTAGTTCGAATTCCTGGCGGTCCAATTTCAGCAAGCGGTGGTGCATGCATATCACGTCCGAAACGCTTTGCTGCTTCGCCGAGTTGCCACGTCGGTAGCATGAAACGCATAATAATCCAAAAACAGAATAACAAAGCGGTAACAAGTAATACGATGCTTGGAAAAGCAAAACTAAAACTAAACCAGCGCCAGGTGACCATTCTTGCCGATATATTCAGCCATGTTGCTTTGTTGCTTTGTGAATTATCTTTGTTTTTTAATAGAAAGCTTAAATGAAAGTATTCATGGGCTTTATTGATTTCATGGCGTAATTGATGCAAGTTTAATTGTGTCATCGTGTGGTTATGATAATAAGTTTTGTGGTTGATATGTAAGTTAATGCCAAGATAACGTAGATGTTTATGGATTTTTTTAAATTGCTTTTCGGGTAGCTCATCAGCAATAGAAACAATCTTGGCAACATCATAATATAAACGATGTTTGGTATAACGGGTATAAGTAAGCGCCCAATATGAATTGACTAAGTAAATTGTGCAACCAACAACAACACTCAAACCCAACAATAATAAAACAAATGTGCGTAAAATTAAAAAAAAGTTTGGATGGAGTTGTTTGATACGGCTGTTCATGATTCTGTCTCTGTTTCAGTCACATTGGCATTAAACTGATAGCCATCACCACGCAGCGTTAAGATGATTTTTGGATTTTTCGGATCTTCTTCAATCTTCTTGCGTAAGCGCGCGACACGAACATCAATACTACGATCAAAAGGATCGGCTATTTGTCCGGTTAAGATATCCAGCAACTGATCTCGATTCATGATACGCATTGGATTCTCTAAAAAAACAAGCAATAAATCGTATTCTGACTTGCTTAACGGTACCGTTAAATTCTCTGGTGAAGTCAATTTACGGAGATTGCGATCCAAAGACCAGTTTAAGAAACTTAAGTTTGGAATACGAGCAAGTTTACTTGTTTGACGTTTCTGACCAAGTTCACCATGAGTACGACGCAATAACGCTTTAACGCGAGCTAATAATTCACGTGGACTAAAGGGTTTTGTTAAATAGTCGTCTGCACCAATTTCTAAACCTAAGACCCTATCGGTTTCACTGCCTGCCGCGCTGAGCATAATGATCGATACATCGGAAGTTTGGCGCAGTTTACGGCAGAGACTAATACCATCCTCACCGGGCAGCATAATGTCTAAAATAATGAGATCGACAGTCGTCGTTTTAAGAATTTTCTGCATTGAGATACCATCTTTAGCGGTATAGACCTTACAGTCATACTGCTCAAGATACTCTTGGACCAGCTCACAAATCTGCGGGTCATCATCAACAATCAAGATTCGAGTCTGTTTTTGCATAGTAAACCAATGATTTATCTCTAAATTACGCTGAATTGTACGCGTTTTTTGCTTGTGTATCAATTTGGTTACAAAAAAAGATGCGCTTGAAATAGTCAGGTTACAGGTGGCGTATATCTTTGTCAGCGTTTTAACAAGAAAAGGACTGAGGCAAGTTCCTCAAAAGTTCTAAAAGAAAGATTTATAAAATTATATTCAAGTAAGGAAATGAGAAATGAAGAACGATAACAGCTATAAGAGCTATATCAAGTTAATATTTGTATTGCCATTTATATTAAGTCTCGTAGGTTGTGCGATTGGTGGACCGCCAGTCGATGTTTCGACTTATCCAATGAATCCGCCGGTGTATGTTCACACCCATCCTATTTATGGGCCAGGACCTGGTATTCGTGTGCATACTCATCATATTGGCTACCATCCATATGGACCATTTTACCCAGGACCTGTGCATGTACATACGCATCCCATCCATCACCATCATTTTTGGCCGCATCCAATTCATGTACATACTCATCCGATCCATCATCATCACATTTGGCCAGGACCGGGCCCCGTACATGTACACACGCATCCAATATTTAATGGCGGGCATGTGCATCCAATAGTCGTTCATTCACATCCGATTGGTGGATTTAATCATGCTATGGGGCATGCAATGTTAAGGCATATGTAAGTTAGATTTTTGATTGTTAATTTTAGATAAATTTTTTTAAAGTATTTTAGGAGATAAATTATGAAACAAGTTAAATTATTAGTTGGTGTAATGTTAGCTGCTGCAATGATTTTGCCTGCAGTGAGTATGGCGAAGGTTCCAAGCAAGCCACAGGGTAAAGTTCAGTTAAACATTGCCAAGCTGCCCATTTCTGCAGGAAAAGTAAGGTCTATGTATCCAAATGGCTATGATTCATGGGTTGATAATTATAGTTCAGCGCCAATAACACTGTATGTTAATGGTGAGAATGCAGGACCAATCTATTCTAATTATGAATCGCACATATCATATCAATATGCATTGCCAAATGGTGTGTCTGTGCAAATCAACGGTTCTAATGGTGCGCCTATTTGGTCTGGTCAAGTCTACAATGGTGAAACCGTTTCTTGTAATAACGGTGGTTACAATGGTCAATACTGCCAAGCGCAATACTAATTTCTAGTCGAGGAATGATATCTTCGTTATATGAATAAATAAACGTAACTGGGTGTTATTCCGCGACTCTCTCGTCTGTGTTACTGTCCTTACTTGAGCAACGTTCGTAGCCTTCGTGGCTACGAACGCTTTTTTAAATACTACCGATATTGCTCAAAACTATAATTACTCTATTGAACTTGTCTATTGTAAAGCGTCAACTTAACTTATAAGATGCTGATAACTTTAAATTAATACAGAGACGATAGATGAAAGGGACTGCTTATGCTATTTTAGCTGCAGCTTGTAATGCAATGGTTGGGGTCTTAAGCTTATCTCTCATATTAATACATATGTCACCGGTAGCCATTTCATTTTATAAATGTTTAGCAGCGCTACTAATGCTGACAGTTATTGTGGTTTTTCGCTCTATCAATCTTTTTAAATATGATGCTATTAGTATATTGCAAACTGCTCTGATTGCTTTTTTTGGTATCTTTATTCTTTATTATTTTGAAACGCTCGCGTATTCATTTAGCCAAATTGCGCAAGTAGTATTTACTTTATTGGGAACATCAACAATTGTAACGGTAATCTATACCTATATAAAAGATAAAGATTCTCGAAATCTATTAACAATGTTAAGTGTTATTCTCGCCTTTATTGGATTAATACTATTTCACTGGACTGATTTGATGCATGGCGTATTTAATACAGGGTTTGTTTTTGCAACACTTGCAGGAATCGGGTATGGCTGCTATCTCATCATCAATAAAAAACCTCGTATCAAACATGAAGTTGTGCAGCTTTGGTATATGATGCTATTCGGCACTTTATTTTTGGCGATTCCATTTTTATTATCACATAATTATTCATTACCCTTGGCTATGCATCCGCTTTTGAACTTGGCTTTGTTAGGCTTGATTCCAACGATAGGTGGATATTACTGTTTAGTTAAAGCGCTATCATATACGTCAATAATTAATGTGCAAATATCAACATTAACAGAGCCATTGATGGCTTCTATATTGGGACTCTATTTCTTTAAGCAATGGCTAAGTTCAGAAGAAATAGTTGGCGGCTTTCTTATAATTGTCGCTATCCTATTAATTAACTATTCTGCTTTTATGAAGAGAAGTATTTGTCAGAATAAGCAGGCTAAAGAGAATCTTTATCGCCAGCACAATGATATGAATGATGCACATTAAGAAAGATTATGTTCTATAAATGAATTTATAGTCGTTATTTCATGCCATGCTTTAAGCGATGTTGCTTACTTACATGTTCATTATATGCGCTTATAAATTCTGTAATATCACTAACATCTTGACCGCATAATTTAGTTGTATCGTGTTGACTTAAGAATTCGTTCAGTCTGGTTTTTAATGTTCCTTGAGTGAGTGCGCGCATGTGTTGAGGCTTAATTTCTGTATTTTGTTCTAAAGATTGTATAAATGAATCTACAGCAACATCTTTATCTGTAACCTTAACTTGAAATGTCTCTTTAAATGGAAAAAATCTATGTTTGTACTCATGTTTTGTATCGGTTTTTGCTTTATTAACACGCGCTTTAATGTCAGTTTTATAGCTGTCCAATACAACAAATAATGCTTCGCGATTCGCAGGAGCTTGTATGTGACAAAGAGCTACTAGTTTATTGATAACTTTTACTTGCAATGAAAGTTGAGGATTGTCTCTATACTCAAATATTTTTTCTTTCATTGCGTCAAGTTTTTGTTTGCTATCTTTATTAATATCATTTTTTATACTTGTTAGCTCTTCAAGTAATGAGCTGAGCTTCCCATCTTTTGTAAATAGTTTCTGTGCTCTAAACAATAGTAGGCTGGGTGATAATGTTGTTTTGACTTCATCTAAATTAAGTTGCTTCGCGTCTTTGAGCTGTAATATCTTACTTCTTATTTCTTCAAAACTTGATGAGTCAGTGAAACAACATTTTAAATCGGTATAGTTATTAAGAGAATATCCTGCGTTACGCATAACAGTATAGATATCATCTAAGTACTTTCTTTCATCTCGTGTAGAAACATTCGTGCTGCCATGGTCTCCCATGTTTAGTCGGGTAATTCTACCATGTTCGGTAAAATCTACAAAAATATTATTAAGACTAAAATCATCATGAAATAAACCTCGATCTTTTAGATTGATTAATGACTCAATTATATAGAACATCAGTTCAACAAATTGTTGTTTAGGCATTTTGTCTGCACTGACAAAGTGCTTTTGTAGATAGTCAGTCAAGTCTGAATCATATCTTTCTATGACAAGATAATGTTTATCTCTTCCTTGAGATTTTTTCATATAGACTCTATTACCTGATCCGATAAGCTCATCAAGTTGATCTAAAATATCACGTTCATGTTCTCGTCCTCGTTTTTCATATGAGTCTTTTGCATTTTCTATTTTTACGATATAAATCTGGTTTTCTGTTCGGTCATAAACAGCTTTGATACTACCCCCGCTGCTTTTCTCATTTAATTTGGAACCGATAGCAAGGATTCGGTCGTTAACTTTTATAAAAGATACGGGAGTATCTTTAGGATGTTCTTTTTTCGAAAACTTAATCTCATCGGAGTGTTCATGAAAATACGCTTCAGCAGCGTCCCATGCTGTATCTGGAATTGTAGAAAAATCATAGCCATTCATGGATTTGTCTCAAATTTTGACACCATGCCTTAAAGTATAGAGCATAATAAAAGGATTAATAATCTATATTTTTCAATGGAATACGTTTCTTAGTGGGGGAAAAGGCGTTTACATAAATTATGGAATGCACTCTGAATTTTAAAACAAACCCCAGAAGCTACCAAATACACCAAACAAAGCAGTGATAAATAACACACAACCGACGAGTAATGCATAACCATTCTTTAATCGATATTTTTCTGGTAATGTTTTGCGAGCTAATAAAAATAAAAAGCCAAGAACAATCGGTAGTAGCAGGGCATTCATCACTTCAACACCAATATTGATGCGCACTAGATTCATGCCAGATAAAACAAATAATGCGCCAATAACTAAAATTGCAGTGTAAACAATGTAAAACCATGGCGCTTGTTTTGGTTTTGTTGAAAGTGTTCGCTTGTAACCTGTAATTTCACCAAGTGTCCACGCAGCAGTAAGTGATACTACGATTGCTGCTACCATTGATGCACCCAACATACCGAGGGCAAATAAAACTTTCCCAAAAGTATGACCTAAGAATGGAGTAAGTGTCTGCCCGATTTCTTGTACGGTTGTTAGAGGTGCACCAGGATTGGTTTTACCGATCGTTGCTGCTGTCGTAACCAGAATAGCGAGCATAATAATCTGTGTGATGAAGGCGCCAATGGCTGTATCAAAGCGTGCATACTTCATATCTTCTTTCTTCAAGCCTTTGCCGATTACGGCTGATTGTTGATAGAAGACCATCCACGGCATAATCACCGCACCAATATTTGCTGCAGCAAGGTAAAAGAATTCAGAACTATGCCAAGGTACATTGCGAATACCATGTAACATTTCATGCCAGGATGGATTCGCTTTCCAGGCAATCACAATAAAGACTAATTCGAATAAACCAATGCTCAAAGCAATGCGTTCGACAGAACGATATGAACCACTATAAACAACTAATGCTAAGAAAGAAAAACTCACCAGGACAGAAATCCAAATAGGGATGCCAAATAATAAACCAACACCGGCAATACCACTAAACTCACTAATGATGGCGCCGACACAACTAATAATTAATGTGCTAACTGAAACCCAAGCCCAAAATGTTCCAAAATGTTTTTTGATTAATTCACCATGGCCCATTTGGGTAACAATACCGAGTCGAACCGTTAATTCTTGTGTTAAATATAAAATAGGAATCAAGATAAGTTGCAATGATAAAAGTTTGTAACCCCATTCAGCACCACTTTGTGCGGCAGTGATAATACTGCCAGCATCGGTATCGGCAAGCATAACAACAAGTCCTGGTCCCATTAGGGCGAGAAACCAGATGAGACGTTGTTTTTTCGTTTTTGTGATAGAGGAGGAACTTGCGGAGTGATTGTTATTCATAATGCCCTGATTCATATATTTTTCCTAACCAGTGTAGAAAATAGAGTGCTGAAACTTTAGCAAAACATGTTTCCAAATGCAAACAATTCTTATTTGAGCGGTAAGCAGTTGATATAAAACAGGTAAATTGTTACGTTATGTTACAAAAAAAGGATGTAGAGCAATAATTATGTAACATGATCTCAGTATAGTACTGAAAACTAAGCTGCCAATACAATTGAGGAAAGTTAGCAATGCACGGTATATTGGCAGCGTTAAGGGCACATTCGCAAACGTCTGAAAAAGTTCAGCTTGATGATCAACGCGTTGATATGCTCATGTTAATTTTGCGGGCTGCCAATGATGATCGTGATGACATTGATGAAAGTCAATGGATGCAAATTAAGTTAGGGTTGCATGCAAGAGATGCAGACGCTTTAAATGATTTTGATTTAAGATTAAATATTATTGGTGCTCAAAATAAGAGTAGTAATATTAATGTGGGATTTTCACTTCATCGTTTTCTATCAATTAAACAAAATCCTAATTCACAAAATGCAGATTTAGATACTGATATTCAATGTGCCGCACAAGAAGTTCTTTTCGATATGTTCTCTAAGCTAGTTATGTTCGATTTTATGCATCGAGGAGCTCTTTTTACTAGGCCGGGTGAACTTACGCTTGAACATGTAAAAGATCGGCTAAGAATCAAAAGTATTTATGTTGAAAATTTCAATATTCCATTATCGGAAGAATTGTATTTTATTCATATTTTGAATGCGATTATTACTCGGATGCAAAAGTTTGGAGATAATAAAGCAGCCTTTGATCGGCATGCTATTTCAGCATATAGAGATGAATTAAAATTAGAAACAGGTTTGCTTAGTCAAATAGATAGTGCTGATCTAGTCAATTATATCGAGGCAACAGTTCCTCAGGATGCTCCAAATATAATGAAGATATATGCTGCTATGCGCTATATGATACAGTTTCTGTTTGCAAGCAACTTAAATCTTCAAGATGATATTAAAGATTTTCATAAACGAAGTACTCAGAATAGTCCTTTGAATGTCCAAGCTGAGTCAAGAGAGGACGTGTCTTTATCTTCATTTTCATATAGGACGTTAGAGAAAGATTCTGCAGCCTTAGGTTTGGGGTTGTTTTCAATTCCCGTGGCTACAAAGTTAAGTAAAGCTAGCCTATCAGAAAAAGAAAAGTGTTCACGTGTGGATGAGGTTTTTTTTGATAAAAACAGAAAGCTTTCTTCATTAGTAACGAATAAAAAGATGCTTACAAAAATAATGACATTCATGTCAAATTTGTTTTTATTATTTGTAGAACATACCAAACCAAAAATAAAGAAAACAGCTACTCATCAATGTTCACAAAAGGCTCGTCAAGTTGGATATTCAAAGGTGCGAGCAGCTGATGTGCAACCTTTATTTCTTCGTCATAAACTTCCTATTAGTCCTGGATTAAAGAGAGCAAGTCGAGCTCTCGATACCAATCTTGACTCAACCTCATTATTTAGCAGCTCTGCTAGAGCTGTTAGGTGCGCATAGCGCTGCCTCGAGTTACCTAGGTATAAAATAAACGCCGACTGTTGACATAACCCATTGATAGTAAATATGTTAATAGTTACATGCTGTTACAAAAAAATGACTCTGTGCAACACTTACGAAACATTGATCAGGTAAAGTGTGCAACATACCAAGCAGCTAATGACAAGTAGAGGGGTTTAGTCGTGCAAGGTTTGAGAGATTCAACAGAGACAGATATTAATGATTCCACACTCAGCAAAGATGAGCTGCGTGCTAATACTCTGCTTTTTATTCTGAAAGTCAGTAATCAACATTTAAAGTTATCTCCACAAGATTGGATGGATGTTGGTAATGCAATAAGGGACAAAGATAAAGACGCTTTTAATGCTCTTAAGACTAAGCATAGTTTGCGCGGCTTAGTTCAGGTTGATACCGCTAAAAAAACAGATGTGGAAAGTTATCAGCAGCAACGAAAACAAATTCGAGATCAATATCAACTCCTAATTAGTACAGCTTTAGATAGTGAAAGAGAGGCTATCAGAGAAGACTATCAAAAACACGTTAAAAACCTTCAGACCTATTATAAAGGTACAATTTTATATTATGGTAAAAGAGAAGATAATAATCCTTATATGTTCTTTAATCGTGATGACAGAGCTGATGATAGTAGCGGTAAGGATTTAAAACATTTCAATGAAAGAGATTACTTGAGCTACGATTTTGGATTAATGGATTCATACTTTTCAGAAGAAACCAATATAGGCTGTAGCTCCTTAGATGCAAAGATTCAAAATTTAGCGCAACAAGTACTTACTGAGCAATTAGCAAAACTAGTTTATTTTGACCTTACATATAGAGGTAATGTTTGTGGACTTGGTCCGCTAAGTGGTGACAGTGTAAATATCTATGATGTACGTCAGGGATTAGAACTTAAAGACTCAGCCTTTTCCAATCGTACGAAAGCACTATCAGAAGAAATGTACTTCATGTATATTCTCAATGCTATTATTGCAGCGATGCGCAATAACCATGTAACGACAAGCTCTTATAAACAAGATTTGAAATTATCAACCGGTTTTTTTCAAAACTTTAATTACAGTGACTTTGATGCATATGTCAATGCATGCGTACCAGATGATGCTGATGGGGAGCATAGAGTCTATGCTGCAATGCGTTATATGATGCAATTTTTATTAGTAAGTAATGTAAACTTGAAAACTGAACTTAATGAGTTAGATACTCTAGAAGTATCACCCGCTATAGCTAAAGCCGTTCGAACCTTAGATGCCAATAATCAATCTCTAGGGTTAGGGTTGTTTTCAGCATCACAAGCAACACGTGTCATTCAATCTGAAAACAGTAATGCAGATGCTGAACAACAGCCGCTCGATCCAATGAGTATTATTTTTGACAATAATACAAAGCTAGTAAGAGTTGTTGCAGTTAAGAAACCAGATAATGCCTTCACAAATTTTTTCAAAGAATTACTATTGGCATTTAGAGAGGTGCTTGAGCGTAAGAGTAAAGCAAAAGATAGAAATAGTGCTAGTGTAAGCAGAAGAGCATCCTGTGAGCTACCCTCTGGAACAATTGATAGTGTTGTTAATAATGCCCGCTCGCAAGGTAAAGTTGATGTGAAAGCACTTAACCACTTTGCAATGCTTGGCGAAAATAGCATTGCGACGAGAAGACTTAAAAGAGCTACTCGACCATGTCAACCAATGCAGCCTTTTGTTGGTACACGTCGTCGCTCAGTAATTGGTTATGCTCGCTCAGCCTAATTTGACAGATATGCGCCATGCATGCCATAGCTTTCGAATCGGCGTAATCGTTATGTGTTGTTCCAAACAAGGAAAATCCTCAGCAACTAATAAGTCTAATAAGCGCTTGTGTAGCTCAGCTAATATAATAGTTGTTTTCAAATCATGACTATCTTGAAAAGCAAGTTTTGTAAAGGCATCATCGTAAATTTGTTGTGCTTGTTTGGCAAGAGAGTGTAATAACTTTTTTAATTTTTCCTGCTCTGCATGATCATCAAGCTTAGCAATATTAATATCGTAAGTCGTTAAGCTTGATTCTGGAAGGTAAATTCTATGTTTACGTAAATCGCCTTGCACATTGCGGATAACATTTACTAGCTTACAAAAAACAGCGATGTCACGTTGAAATATCAAGCTATCTTTATTGGCAACACCAGTAAGCAAAGCTTGTAACATGAATGCTGAACTGTGTAGTTCATGGCAATACAATTCAAATTCAGAAAAACTCGCAAAGCGTACGCCATTAACTAAATTGCTGACCGCTGTAATCATGCTTAAAAAAATATTTTTATCGATAGATTGCATGCCAACATGAAGTTGTAATGCTCTCGTTACTGGATGGCGTGGTTCACCTGCATATAAGCGCTCAATTTCTTCCTGCCACCAGTAAAGCTTAGTTCTAGCAACACCTTGGTCGCTGCATTTATTTAAAATATCTGTAATCTCACGATAAAAAGCATGCGCTGCAACCAAGGCTAATTTATATTTCTTATCGGCAAAATATAAACTGTAATGAATGCTGGTGCCGCGTTTTAATTTTTCTTGGCAATAGTAATGAGCATTATCAAGACTATTATTGTTTTGATTTATTGTCTTAGTCATCATTAAGTATCGCTTTAAGCTGATAGAGTTGTTCTAATGCTTGTTTTGGGGTGAGTTCATTTGGATTGATTTTTTCAAGTTGGTTGATAGCAGGATGTTTGGCTGTTTCAACTTGTAACTCTGGTAATGGCAAACTCGATTGTGTTGCATTTTGTACTTCTAATTGTTGCAACTTATGTTTTGCTTCTTTAATCACACTCTTTGGTACACCTGCTAATTGTGCCACTTGCAAACCATAACTGCGACTTGCCGGACCTTCTTTTACGGTATGTAAAAACGTAATGTGGTCATCATGCTCCATGGCTTCGACATGCACATTGACAATGCTGTCAAAACTTTCTGGCAGTTTGGTTAACTCGAAATAATGCGTTGCAAATAAAGTAAAAGCATTAGTATGGCGCGCTAAATATTCAGCTACGGCAAAGGCTAATGATAAGCCATCAAAAGTACTGGTACCACGACCAATCTCATCCATCAGTATTAAACTTTGCTCAGTAGCATTATGTAAAATGTTTGCGGTTTCTGTCATTTCAACCATAAATGTGGAGCGACCGCTAGCAAGGTCATCGGAAGCACCAATACGTGTAAAGATTTGATCGATAGGACCGATAGCGGCATTGTCTGCTGGCACAAAGCTACCGACATGCGCTAACAAAACAATTAACGCAGCTTGGCGCATATAAGTAGACTTACCACCCATGTTAGGACCGGTAATAATCAGCATACGGCGTTTATCATTAAGCAACATATCATTCGCGACAAACGGATCACTTTGCGCATATTCAATCACTGGATGGCGTCCGCCATTAATCGTGATGCCGGGTTGGTTGACTAATTCAGGTTTATTTAAATTTAATGTTGCTGCACGTTCAGCTAAGTTAAGTAAAGCATCGATTTCAGCTAGTGCTTTAACACTCATTTGTAATGGCGTTAAAAACTCATTGAGTCGATCAATTAAACCCTCATATAAACTTTTCTCGCGCGTTAAAGCTTTCTGTTTGCTGGTAAGCACTTTATCTTCAAATTCTTTTAACTCTGGAGTAATAAAGCGTTCTGCATTTTTCAAAGTTTGGCGGCGAATATAATCATCAGGTGCTTGATGAGCTTGAGCACGGCTTATTTCAATGTAGTAACCATGTACGCGGTTGTAGCCAACTTTCAAAGTTGCCAATTTCGTACGCTCTTTTTCACGTTGCTCTAATTGTAAGAGATAATCACTCGCATCTTGACTGATATTGCGGAGCTTATCGAGTTCAGCATCATAGCCTTCAGCAATGACACCACCATCACGAATTAACATCGGTGGATTATCGATAACGGCACGTTGTAATAAATCATGTAATTCAGGAAAGGTCGTCATTTGTTGTAGTAATGATTTTAATAAGGGAGCTGCTATATCAGCTAAATTTTCAGCGATAAGTGGTAAGCGCCGTAAACCTTCACGTAGTTGTGTTAAGTCTCGAGGTCGCGCTGAACGTAATGCAATACGCGCTAATATTCTTTCTAAATCACCGATGCCGCGTAACAATTCTTGCGTGTTTTCATAATCACATAGGGTTTGTTCAATAACGTTTTGCCGTGCTTGTAAAACTGCATGATCACGTAAAGGTTGATGCAACCAGCGACGTAATAAGCGGCTGCCCATCGGGGTGATACTTCGGTCCAGAACAAAGGCTAAAGTGTTATTTGTCTCACCTTGTATATTGATGGTTAATTCTAAATTGCGCCGCGTTGCTGCATTCATCACAATACAATCTTCGCGTTGTTCGACGTGTAAACTATTAATGTGCGGTAAATTAGTACGCTGAGTTTCTTTAGCATATTGTAATAAGCAACCTGCGGCGCTAATGGCAACACTTAACTCTTCACAACCAAAACCGGTTAAATCACGCGTTTCTAGTTGTTCGCATAAACAACGATATGCACTGTCATAACCAAAGTGCCAAGAAGAGCGAGGTGTAATGGTAAACTGCTGTAATTCATCAGTTGGGCTGATATTTTCATTTAATAATAATTCTGCAGGTTGAATACGTTCTAATTCGCTGTAAAGTCCTTCTAATGAATTTAATTGCATGACTTTGAAAAGACCACTAGTAATATCTAAGGTTGCTAAGCCGATACTATTCTCTTGCCAATAAACACTGGCGACGATGTTATCTTTGTATTCATCTAATAAAGCTTCATCACTAACAGTACCGGGAGTGAGAATACGCACGACTTGACGTTCAACCGGACCTTTACTGGTAGCGGGATCGCCAATCTGTTCACAAATCGCAACCGATTCACCGAGTTTTAATAGTTTTGCGAGATACGCTTCAGCGGCATGATGCGGCACACCGGCCATTAAAATCGGATCGCCATTAGAAGCACCACGTTTGGTTAAGGTAATGCCGAGAAGATCGGCTGCGCGTTTAGCATCATCCAGAAACAATTCATAGAAATCACCCATGCGATAAAACAATAACATATCAGGGAAATCCGCTTTGATACGCAAGAATTGCTGCATCATTGGTGTGTGCTTTTGTTTGGTTTCCATGTTTAAGTATTCCCGCCTGAGATTGTTAATAGGGCTTACGATAAATACCAAGGTTGAGGTGGATGTGTTTTCTAAAAGACGACAGTATAGGTAATACGTGAGGATTTTAGAAAACACATTCAACGAAAAGATTGGTGTTTAGCGTGAGTCCTATATTAATTAACCAATTTGGAGCGAATAATACCACAAGAGCATAATGAATCCGACAGTCAGTTCGACAAGAGTGTTTAATAATTAAGCGGTTTAAAAGTTTTATGATAATTGGGCCGTTATCTTATAAACTACATAATCTTTGTGAGCGTATATTTATAGAAGTATGAGAATTGAAAATGCAGCAAGCAAATAATCTAACTACATTAGCAGAACAACTTGGCCAACAACTTTTGCAGAAACAACTCATGCTGGTTTCTGCTGAATCATGTACAGGCGGTTGGATTGCTGAGGCGATAACGGCAATTCCCGGTAGTTCCAAATGGTTTGAGCGTGGTTATGTTACCTATAGTAATGCAGCCAAACAGGAATTATTAGGTGTAACTGAAAAAACGTTGCAGCAACATGGCGCCGTCAGTGAACAAACAGCAGAAGCTATGGCCGCAGGGGCATTACAACATAGTCATGCACAAGTTAGTGTTGCTACGACAGGCATTGCCGGGCCAGATGGTGGTAGTGTTGAAAAACCTGTTGGTTTAGTTTGGCTTGGCTTTGCAAGTCACAATGTATTTTCTGATTTCACTATTGCTAAACAGTTTAATGGTGATCGCTATACTGTGCGTGAACAGGCCGTTTCTTTTGCCTTACAGACCTTATCATCCGTGCTAACCATCTGATTTTTATTACTTTTTTATAAATATGGTTATTATTTGACTCAATATTTGCCGTCATGTATTATTGCATGCTATTTGGCCGCTATTGTGTGGCTGCACTAATCCAGAGGAAATAATTATGCTTGGCGAGCTGACTGAGGCAGATTTTAAAATTGAGGATATTCCTAATCTATCAGATGCTGAAATAGATCGGCGGATTCAATCTCTAATAGAGCATAGTGTAGTATTTCCGTCTGGTAAATCTCGTGCAGCTGTAGAATGGTCTTCAGCGGCTAGAGCACTTGCTCATAGTGATCCAAACTTTCGTAGTAAATTAACGTTTGCAACTTTTGTGAAATTATTTACGCCAATATTTTCTTTAATGCAGGCGGGAAATATTGATAGAGAGTTTGTATTTGGCATTGAAAGTTCTGCTTATCGACGGGTAAGGATTTTCAACCCTATGCATACACTAGCAATCCTGTCTGAGTATGTTTTTATCAGGAAAGATGAAAGTGAAACACAGCTTGCTGAACAAGCGGTTCAGAATTTACAGCTGCTTCTAGCTAATGAAGACTTATTTAAAGTCTTTTTTAAAGCTATCTTTTTTCGTAATAGAACTGAAAATCTTACCGCTGAGCGTATCGCGCTATTAAAATTTCTATGTGAACCTGAATATTGCTCAGAAGAAATGTTTATTCGCTTCTTTTACCAAAGGCGCACTAATAATCTGGCACATAGTTATTGGTCTCCTAGTATTTCAGGTGATCTTCAAGCGGATAAAGCATTGTTCAATGAAATAACGTCGCCATTACCACGATTACGCCTACTCACAGCAGAAAGTTATATACGAGACAGGCCTTTTAGTGATGATTTAGGCGATTATGAAAAAGCATTAGAAATTTTTATCGATTTAACTAAAGCCGGAAATGCAATGGCCAAGTTGAGTTTGATTAATGAGTTCTTACAAATATTATCTTATAATGCATTTCATTATGAGACAGGAGAGGGCGATAAACCGATAATAGCTTTATTTATTAAAGCGGTAAAAGAATTACTAAGTATTGATCCAAACAATCTTATTTTTATACTAGATAATGTTCTTGCCTATCAGCGTGATGAAGAAGAAGCCAATCAAGATCATTGGTCAGTGAGTATTGCAAAATATAAAAGAATTTTTGAGTGGGCTGTTGAAAATGATGCGGCGCTAGCAGAACAAGTAGCAGCAATAGTTAATTTAATTAAACTAGATTCAGGGTATGCTGATTATGCAACACCAAGTTCTGTTGCTGTTGCTGCCAGTACAAGCTCGGCAGAAGAAAGGCTAGCAAGATTACAGCAACATTGTAGAGTCTTGCTATATGCAAGTAGTGTGCTTCCAGGACAAGCATTAGTGCAGTATAAGCAATATCTCAAAGCTTATTTTGCTGCAGCTTATAAAGCTGGAAAGCCTAGAGAAGAGCTATTTAGGTTCCTCCAAGAACATCGAGACCAAACTGAGCTTTGGCCGTTTGATGACGCTGCATATCATGAATTATTAATAGATCTTCATATAGAATTTGTAAATTATGATATTGGTTCTGTTCGAACGCTTCAACGTGTAGATGCTTTATTACAGCCTGAGATCCAAGCACTTGCTGCTGCAGGCGTTTCTCAATATCTCATTGATTATTCTTTTAGATTAAGAGTGTACTATCAATGTGGATTAAACGATGCGTATAATGATTTACGCTATCAATTAAAAGAAGATCACCGTGTTCCTTATGAGGCTAGATGTGATATGCAGTATCACGCTGCGATGAGAGTGTTTTCCGATACCTTGGGTGAGACAGATGATGCAATTGAAACAGCTATTAGGACTTTTGAATATATTTATGATAGTAAGGATGAGGCCTGTAGAGATTTACAGTATCAGATTTATATGACTTTAAATGGTGCGGACTTAGTGGCACCAGGCGCAGAAAAACCTCCTGAACTTAAGATGCCAATGTCCATCATGCAACGTTTTGTTGAGTACTATGGTGCCAAAGAAGAAAAACTTCCACCACGTTGCAGCTTAAGGACGTTAACACTTCCTATGTGTAGAGAAATACTCAGCTTACAAGAAGAAAATCTTCAGTTACGTTTAGCCCAACAACCTGATGGTGGTCCACCTCCTAAGCGTCCAAAAAATAGCTAATTAAAAAAAATAGTAAAAGCTTACAACTTGCCTCTAGCATTTCAAAATTGTTGTGTCATAATGGCCATCTGGAACTAAATGGGAACAAACACTGGGGGTAACTCACTATGGATGCTAATCGTCAACAAGCATTACAAGCAGCATTAGGTCAAATCGAACGACAGTTCGGCAAAGGTTCGGTTATGCGCATGGGAGATGAAGCTGCTATTCGCGATATCGAAGCAATTTCAACCGGTTCATTAGGTTTAGATGTCGCACTAGGTATTGGTGGCTTGCCAAAAGGCCGTGTTGTTGAAATCTATGGTCCAGAATCATCAGGTAAAACAACCTTAACATTACAAGTTGTTGCTGCATGTCAGCGTGCTGGCGGAACCGCGGCATTTATTGATGCGGAACATGCATTAGATCCTCAATATGCGGGTAAGCTGGGCGTTGATGTTGATAACCTATTGGTCTCTCAACCTGATACGGGTGAACAAGCTTTAGAAATTACTGACATGTTAGTGCGCTCTGGTGGCATAGATATTGTCATTATTGATTCGGTTGCAGCACTAACACCAAAAGCAGAAATTGAAGGTGAAATGGGTGACCACCATGTTGGCTTACAAGCACGTTTAATGTCACAAGCTCTTCGTAAATTAACGGCAAATATTAAACGTTCAAATACTTTGGTTATTTTTATTAACCAAATCCGTATGAAGATTGGTGTGATGTTTGGTAATCCTGAAACTACAACTGGTGGTAATGCTTTGAAATTCTATGCCTCGGTGCGTTTAGATATCCGTCGTACCGGTGCAATTAAGAAAGGTGATGAAATTCTTGGTAATGAAACACGAGTGAAAGTTGTTAAAAACAAGGTGGCGCCGCCATTCAAACAAGCTGAGTTTTGTATTTATTATGGCGAAGGTATTTCTCGTGAAATGGAATTAGTTGATTTAGGTGCAAAGCATGACATTGTTAAAAAATCAGGTGCTTGGTATAGCTATGGTGACAAACGTATTGGTCAAGGTCGTGATAATGTGCGTGAATTCTTGAAAGAGAATCCTGAAATTGCAGATGAGATTGATCAACGATTACGTGCTGAATTATTAGCAAAAGCGGATGATGCTGAAACCACTGTTGCCGAAGCTGAAGAAGCATAAAGTATTAATCACAGGACTTACGCATCTATTCATAGACAATAATAGATGCGTAAGCTTCTTGTTATAATGATAACGTCTTGGTGATGTCATGAAAATACTTGATAGCGCGATTCGACTACAATACCAACGTGAACATTCCGAGCAAGAGCTGCAGCGTAAGTTACAGCAGCGCGGCTTTGCTGCTGATGAAATTGATGCAACCATTATTGAACTTCAAGCAAAAAATCTACAAAGTGATCAACGCTTTGCTGAAGCGTATACGCGTGCGCGCAGTCGTCGTGGTTATGGCGCGGTACGCATTCAGCAAGAATTGAAACAGCGTGGTGTTAGTGATGACAATATTAGTGACGCCATACAAGCATGTGAAGTGAATTGGTTTGATTTATTAGAGTCAGTGCGTAGCAAAAAGTTTGGTAGTGATATGCCGACAGATTATAAAGATAAAGCCAAGCAAATGAATTTTCTTATATATCGCGGGTTTGCTAAAGAGCAGGTTCAAGAAGTGTTTTCTTAGCATTTTCTCGCTCGACGTGACTTAAGTGTTCGCGCAGCATCTTGAATAATACGAGCAGCAGCCTCCTCAGCATAATCTTTTAACTTTGCGGGTTGTTCCATACCAGTATTACGTAGCGCTAAATGTGTTTTTACTACTTGCTGTTGTGAGCTATCTCGCGGCCAAAAAGAATAAGCATTACATACGGCACTTACTTGTTGCTCTGATGGCGTGTTGCTTGCATAGTCCATGCTATCCATACCAGCTTCTTGTAAAGCTTGTTCGGAAGCGGCTCTTGCTTGGGTAATACCAAGCGTCCAGAATGCCATACTATGGCGCAGATAATCACCGGAAACAACAGGGTCATTACCACCGGCAATACCACGAGCTCCAGCAACAAAACCATCCTCAGGGTCGTATGATGTATTGCCGAGATGAGGGGTTACCATCACTCGAGTATATTTTGGATAAACACCTGCGGGCATTTCATCAGCAGCAACACTTGCAACATAAGGCTTTTCTTTACTGCACCAATGTTCTAATTGTCTTGGGTAGGTAAGATGGTGCTCTGGATGTATTAGTAACTCTCGACATAGCTCAGTTGGAAGCTCTAAAAAATGACTCAAAAATATTATAGCCGCAGATTCTAGTTGTTCAGCAATTACATCCCAATTAGCATCTTCAGAGTGATTAGCACGACGAATACTACATAGCTCCAAAATCAAATGATATTCAGCGATAAAGTTTAAAGTAATACGTAGAGGAATATTATTTACTGAAAAAAGTTTAAAGTGTTCTTTGAAACGACTTGTGAAAGCCTCATTCTTTTTCTTTATTTCTGTCCGGACATTAACGCGATGTTTTTCATCGGCAAGACCTGCTTGACGAAAATTAGTAAATGCGACCCCTGTTTCAGGATTGACAATAGAACCTGCTCCAATATGAGCACTATTAAATAGCGTTGCTAAGGTACGCACAAAGCCTAAGTCAGAGCGTAGCAGACTAAGTTCTGAAGAGTGGTGAAATAAGTCGGCCATTTCAGGACAGACAATGCCATGTCTAAGATATTCAGCTAGATCATGCATGATAAAGGTCATGGATTCTAGATAGCTGGTATCATTGTCGACTTCATGTAAATAGCGAAAATAGGCTGGTGATGCAGTATAGCAATAAGCTTGTATTTGACAATCATCTCTATTTTCAAGCTCAGCTAAAGTGAATAAATCATTATATTCTGTTTCTGTTATTTGCTCTTCTGCTCGCATTTTCTGTAAGAAAAGTATGATGTCTGCAATATTTGTTAGGCTGATAGCCGTTGGTTTTTCACCATTGAATACTAGAGCATCAGTATCTTGCTGCTGTATTACTGTTAAATATTGTTGTCCTAATGCTGTGATCGCTTCACCACGTTTTTGTAGTTTAACGGCAGTATACAAACCAGGCGTGTCAGCAGCTTCGAATAGTAATGTGCGCCCCTGAATGCGAACGAATCGCAAATTGTTCTTAAGACAAAACTGCGACAACATCATTTTTGGTGTTGGTTCAAAAGCTGCAGGGGAATGTTTTAGATCGTGCATTATACGAGTATGTTTTTTACCATAGCTGGATAGAGCGAACTCAATATCTTCTGGCAAAGCTTTTACTAAAGCATCAAGCCAACAAGCCCATTCTGCATCGACTATACCAAGAGGCGTGAATTTGAACTGTCTGATTGTAGCCATTATTGCGATAAAGTTTTGACGAAATGATTTGTCTGCAATAGCTCTGCCAATTAGTTTTAATGCTCTATCTCGGTTTTTAAATGCCTTGGAGCAAAGTTTAGAAAACTCTAGCAACCTATCATCGGCGTCACGACCAATATATGTCTGTAATGCTGTAATATCAACATGTTGAATAAAATCTATAACATCATCTGTATTGAACACCATTGAAGAATGTTTTTTTACTTTACAATATGCACGAAATTGCCCATAAGCTAATGTATAATCAAGTAATGAGCGATTAGTGCTATCGCGAGCCTCAAGGCTTTTTTCATCTAAAACATAATCAAGAAGTTTTACGTTGCCACTAGCGCAGCATAGCATTGCGATATTGATATTATGTGGTGGATAAGGCTGTCTAGTATCATTATCATAATGATAGTTATACTCTTCTTTTATCGAGTCTTGAATGATTTTTTTAATATTGTCATGCGTTGTTGCTTTTCCTTCTTCTTTTAATTTGTTTTTTGCAAGTTTTACTATGCAATCTAAGTGGCGTCCAATAATATAACGTTGCTTTGCTGTCATAACAGGGGGTGAAAGATTCTCTCGAATATAAGTTCTCAGCATAAAAAGCAGAGTTGATAAATTTTTTGAAGGAAGATGCTGTTTGATAAATCTACATGGATAACCTGCTTGCTGAATATCAAACTCAAATGCTAGTAATTTATAAGATCCTTTTGTCATTCCAAAGTGAAATAAATCGACATAAGGTTCAAGTTGATTACCCACTTCAGATACACCTTCAGAACATTCAAGTACTTCAACAGCCACATTGAGTGAACCAGGAGGGTTTTCTAAGCCATTAGCTTTTATTGCCTCATAGGTAAGCGGTAAACCTTGCTCCGTAAAAAGCCCTCGAGTCCTTTTGAAGATTCGAATATAGCTTGGGTTTACATCAAAAAGTACAGCGTGGAGAAAGTCGGTAAGACCACATTTTGGTTCAGTAAAGCCATCATGAGCAATGATTTTCTTGACTATATTTTTCTTTAGAGTTTCAGGTTGATGGTCAAGAAAGTTAAAAAAATAACGAGAAGAAATTTTGCCTAATAATAAATAACGCCAGGCAAGTTGAAAATCGTTAACAGAAAGCTCTTTGCTACGTCTAGTTAAATAATCATTTAGTGCGCCGAGATGAGATACTCGTAGAAAAAATGTAATAAGTTGATCAACGGGATATTCTGAATGATCTGCAAAGTAGTTAGCAAGAAACTCAAGGCCAAGAGAGGAGATATTCTCTCTACAAGGAACAACAGTATCCAAAATACCTAGTAACTTTTTAGGTGAAAATGGTTGTAGTAATTCTAAATAACAAAGTAGCTTTTTTGCGGTTTTTGCTTTTCGTTGTAAGACTTCAGCATAATTATCTCCTAAACAAGTATCTGCTGCTGTTAATCTTTTTAAATTGGTTTTGGTCATTGGAGCTTTAACTTTGCGCAGAACAGGGATAACTTCATAGACTTCTAATTTAACGGCAGCATGAAAAACAGTATCACCTTCAACCATATCAATTGGGTTTGTTTGCTGTAACTCTAGTGGAATGGGTTTTGTTAAAGCTTGTTGCTGAACTTCTGGTGAATATTGTTGTAGACATTTAGCAAGCTCCTGGGTTTTCCCAGTTTGCATCATCTGTAATATCACTGATTGCGCATTTGATAATTCTGCTAGAAGAGGCATTAATAACCCTTTAATAATGAGTAAGTTACAGTTTAATGTGTGTGAAAACTACAGAATTATACCATGCTCACACCATATGTTGACTGTTAATTAACCATTCAAGCTGGAGGGATTTCAAAATTATTAGCAAATTCGCGTTTACAAAGCATGGCTAATAGGTCACTATTACCAGCATTTTCAGTAAGTTATATAGTGAGTTTGGACAATGGAAAGCGCTAAGCTGCGGCAAAAGTTTTTTGATTACTTTCGTCAACATGATCATAGCATTGAGGCATCAAGTTCATTAGTTCCAGGTAATGACGCAACATTGCTGTTTACCAATGCTGGTATGGTGCAATTCAAAGATGTGTTTTTGGGTTTAGACAAACGCAATTACACGCGTGCAGCAACATCACAACGTTGTGTGCGAGCGGGTGGTAAACATAATGATTTAGAAAACGTGGGTTACACTGCACGGCATCATACGTTCTTTGAGATGCTAGGTAACTTTAGTTTTGGTGATTATTTTAAACGTGAAGCGATTAAGTTTGCTTGGGATTTCTTAACGCAAGAATTAAAATTACCAGCAGAGAAATTATGGGTAACCGTTTATAAAGACGATCAAGAATCCGAAGATATTTGGCTTAAAGAAATGAAAATTGATGCAACGCGTTTTAGTCGTTGTGGTGAAAAAGATAATTTCTGGTCGATGGGTGATACCGGTCCTTGTGGTCCTTGTACTGAAATTTTTTATGATCATGGCGCTGATATTCCTGGTGGTCCGCCAGGCAGTCCTGATGAAGAATTAGATCGTTATATTGAAATCTGGAATTTGGTTTTTATGCAGTATGACCGCGCTGCTGATGGTAAATTAACACCATTGCCGAAACCCTCTGTTGATACCGGCATGGGATTAGAGCGTTTGACTGCTGTTATGCAAGGCGTGCATAACAACTATGAAACCGAGGTATTTGTACCACTTATTAATATAATTGCACAAATGTCTGGAGTTGATGACCATACTAATAAATCGTTACGTGTGATTGCTGATCATATTCGTTCAACTGCATTTTTAATTACTGATGGCGTGATGCCTTCTAATGAAGGGCGCGGTTATGTATTGCGTCGCATTATTCGTCGAGCCATTCGACATAGCCATAAAATTGGAATTACTGATACCTTTTTTTATAAATTAGTAGCCCCGTTAGTTGAACAAATGGGGGAAGCCTATCCAGAATTAAAAGCAGCGCAGCAACGTATTGAAACCGTTTTATTACAAGAAGAAGAGCAGTTTGCCAGAACGCTTGATATGGGCATGAAAATTTTTGAAACGGAAGTGCAAAAATTAAAAGATAAGACCATTCCTGGAGATGTCGCTTTTCGATTATATGACACTTATGGTTTTCCTGTTGATCTAACCGCGGATATCGCGCGTGAACGTGATTTGCAAATTGATATGCCTGGCTTTGATAAAGCCATGGCTGAGCAACGTTCTAAATCGAAAGACGCCAATCAATTCGCTGGCAATTATGAGCAGCGAGTGCAACTGAGTGGCGAAACCGCTTTTACAGGCTATCAAAAACTGGCGGATAAAGCTGAAGTGTCGGCTTTAATTGCGGATGGTCAGCGAGTAGAGAGTTTGTCTGCTGGTCAGCAAGGTGCCGTGGTATTAACGGCAACACCGTTTTATGCTGAAGGTGGTGGTCAGGTTGGCGATAAAGGGACGATGTATTTCCATGATGCGGTATTTACTGTTCATGACACTAAGAAGCAAGGTTCACACCATATTCATCATGGTGAAATAGAATCCGGTACTATCAATGTTGGTGATGAATTAACGCTGGAAGTCGATGTCGATAAACGTCAAGCAACGGCCTTAAACCACTCTGGTACCCATTTGGTGCATGAAGCATTGCGCCAAGTATTAGGTGAACATGTTGCCCAAAAAGGTTCTTTGGTTGAAGCTTCACGTTTGCGCCTAGATTTTTCACATCCACAAGCCATGACGGCTGAAGAGATTATGGCAGTTGAAGCCATTGTTAACGAACAAATTCGTGCAAACCATCCAGTGACAACCGCGGTGATGAGTTTGGATGATGCAAAGCAATCTGGCGCAATGGCATTATTCGGTGAGAAATATGCAGATGATGTCCGTGTGTTAAAAATGGGTGATTTTTCTTTAGAAATTTGTGGGGGCACACACGTTAAATATACCGGTGAATTAGGCTTATTTAAGATTGTTTCCGAAACAGGAACTGCTGCTGGTATTCGTCGTATTGAAGCAGTAACGGGTTTGTATGCTTGGCAATGGCTAACTAAATGTGAGATACAATTACAAACGATTGCAGCAAAAATGAATGCTGAGCGCGATAAAGTGGTTATGAAAGTAGAACAGCTACTCTCACAGAATCGCCAATATGAAAAAGACATTGCGCGCTTGCAAGATAAATTAGCTGCACACTCCAGCTCAAGTTTAACTGATGCCGCTCGTGAAATCGCTGGTGTGCAAGTGCTGGCTGAAAAACTTCCTGAAATGGAATCTAAAGCATTACGTGGTTTATTAGATCAGTTGAAAAGCAAGATGCCTAATGCTGTTATTGTACTGGCAATGTCACAAGCTGAAAAAGTGAGCGTAATTGTCGGTGTAAGTAAAGATTTAACCGCAAAAGTCAAAGCGGGCGAGTTAGTTAACTTTGTTGCGCAGCAAGTTGGTGGTAAAGGGGGGGGGCGTCCTGACATGGCTCAAGCTGGCGGTAGTCAACCGGAAAACATTGATAGTGCACTGGCTAGTGTATTTGATTGGGTTGCAGATAAACTAAATTAATTTTTTAACTTAAGAGCATGAAGGAATATGGCGCTATACGTGCAAAAATTTGGTGGCGTTGCAGTAGGCAGTTCAGAGCGGATTAAAGAAGTTGCTGAACGTGTAATTGCTGGCCGCAAAGCTGGACATGATATTGTCGTCGTGGTGTCGGCGATGGAAGGTGAGACCGATCGCCTTATAAAGCTCGCGGCACAATTTGATGTGGCGCCAAACCCACGTGAGTATGCTGTGCTAGTTTCCACGGGCGAGCAAGTCACTATGTCATTACTTTGCATGGCTCTAATGGCGCAAGGGCAGCCGGCATGTTCTTATACTGGCGCACAAATTGGTTTGCGAACCAGTGATTCCTATCAAAAAGCACGTATTCTTGAAGTGGAAACGAATTCAATTCATAAAGAACTAAAGCAAGGCAAAGTAGTCGTCGTCGCTGGCTTCCAAGGCATCAATGATAAAGGTGAAGTTACCACGCTGGGTCGTGGCGGTTCGGATGCCACAGCAGTAGCATTAGCTGCTGCGTTGCAAGCGGATGAATGTCAATTTTTTAAAGATGTTGCCGGGATTTATACTGCGGATCCGAAAATCGTCAAACAAGCACGCTTATTATCACACATTTCATTTCAAGAAATGTTGAACTTAGCAACCATGGGCGCAAAAGTATTACAAGATCAAGCTGTCATGTTTGCAGATGAAAATCAGGTTTCATTACGTGTTTTGTCTTGCTTTGCTGATTGTCAGGGAACATTAATTAATAATAACATCACTGCAAATAATCAAGGACGTGTTTCCGGGATTACTTATCGGCGTCAACAAGCGAAATTAACGATGTCTGCTGTACCGAAAACAATTGATTTTGAAAAGCAATTTATTTTGCCGCTACAAAAACAAGATGTCATGTTAGATATGCTAATACAAGATAATATGACGACTGATGCAAGTGATTATAGTTTTATTGTTAATCGCGATGAATACAGTGATGTTGTTAGCTTTATTAATACCAACAATCAAAATAATCCCAAGCTCAGTATTAATAGTGATGAAGCTGTTGCCAAGGTTTCTGTGGTTGGGGGAAGTATTGACCGCAGCCCAACTATCAAGGAGGAGTTTTCTAATGTATTGGTTAAAGAGGGCATATGTATTAAGCTTTTGAAGCAGTCTAGCAATAAAATTTCGGCAATCATCGCTGAAGATCGAATGGAAATTGGTTTGCAGGCATTGCACCAAGCCTTTGGTTTGCATAAGAATGTTTAGCTTAGGTACTAGTTGTTTTCTGACAAATATCATGAAACCTTCGCTCCTTAATTTTCTCTTAATGTTGCATTGATAGACTTTCCATCACTGATAAGCACTTTATTAGCTTACTTTTTTAATAGCTTTAGTAGTCGCTTACAGATTAGAAGAATAATAGTTTGGCTAAAAAGCAACGGAATAAATGGAAACAAGGAGAAACCTACTATGCTAATTCTAACTCGTCGCGTCGGTGAAACATTGGTAATTGGCGATGATATTTCAGTGACAGTTCTTGGCGTTAAAGGTAACCAAGTTCGAATTGGTATTAATGCCCCAAAAAACGTATCTGTCCATCGTGAAGAAATTTATCAACGTATTCAGCACGAAAAAACTGATGAACCTCAAGCTGCTAGCAATACTACTGAATCGAGTAGTGTAGAAGAACAAGTCACTGCGGCATAACGCCATCAATCCCAAATTTCTATAGTATAGATCCGTTGTACTCTCTCAATTTTAACTCAGGAGTTGATTAATCAATCAACTTCTTGAGTTAAATCAAATTAAAACCAATCACAAATATGATGCCTATATACCTATAAGCATTTGTTCTATAAGTTCTTTCATTTTCAAGCAGTTAATCCCTTAAAAGTTATTTCTTCTCTGAAAACAATAGTGTATACTCTGCGTCCTTTTGGAGAGATGGCCGAGCGGCTGAAGGCGCTCCCCTGCTAAGGGAGTATGGAGGCGACTCCATCGAGGGTTCGAATCCCTCTCTCTCCGCCATATATAACTTAATGTTATATATGAGGTGAATATGAGTAAATTTGTGGCTTATGCGTTGTCAGCAGATGCAAATTGATTTACTATGCCGCCTCTTTTCAAGACAGAATACGCGCCCGTGGCTCAGCTGGATAGAGTACCTGGCTACGAACCAGGTGGTCGGGAGTTCGAATCTCTCCGGGCGCGCCAGAATTCCAACGTTAACTTAAGCGCTATCAGTTTGGAGATTTTAGGTGAAAAAGTTATTAGTTATATTAGGTCTGCTATGTGTTGTTGGTATTTGCTTTGCTAAGCCGCCAACGACTCTTGAGCTTACAAATCATACGTCTTGTATTTGTGAGCACACCGCCGAGCAAGGTGGTTGGACTTGTCATTCTGATCCAAACCACGCAAGTACATTTGAGAGTATGATCGATAAGCTTAATTCATTCCCAGTCTATTCTACGATTGCATTTAACCAAACTGCACAGGCCTATGTGAATACGCTTCGAGGTGAGAAATATCTGATGTTACAGGGAGGGGGGCAGCTAGCCGCTCTCTTTTTGAAACCGATGATGCTAGAACATGGTTATGTTATTTTGTCCCCTTATGGCGGCGTGAATTATTATGCTTTAGCTAGTTTTAGCAATTGTCCTAAATTTCCTCCGGCAGGAACAATTAGTCAAGGCAGTATATAAGGTAAATATCTAGTCAAAGTGTGCTTGACTCTAACCCGACGTCATATTTAAGGTAGGCAAGTCGAATTACTTTGGAGATATTTATGTCATATACAGTTAATCAATTAGCCAAATTTTCTGGCGTCACAACTAGAACCTTGCATTATAGGAAAAAATTTAGGGTTTTGTCTGCTTTTTGTTTAATTGTAGTTTGTTGAATCATTTAGGGTGGGCCTAAGAAGTTACTACCTAATGCTAATTATTTGACAGGGATCTAACTTTTGGTGCTAACTCAGGGGTAGGTCACACTCGTGAGATTTGCGTGAATGAGTCGTGACTAGTTGTGCTTTATTAGGCTAAATGTAACGAGCGCCCAACAATATTAAGTTATTTATCAATAAATTATGATGTAAGATGCTAACTGCAAACCAGGTGGTCGGGAGTTCGAGGATCGAAGGGCGCGCCATTTAAGTAAAAGTGTGGGACTACCCATTCAATGTCAGTCTTTATCAATATTTTCATCTTGTTAGTTATCTCTTAACTATGCACTTGCGTATCAGCTCTTGAGGAAAAAAACCTTTTGTGTTAAAATTTGCACAGTTTTTTAATGGAGAGTTTTTATGAGTTATGGTTCGAGTTCGCAACTTAAGTCACGATTAGAGGAGAGCTTGAATAGATTAGAATCTCCAGAAAAAGATCTTCCTATGATTATGGAGATCGTGCATAGCGCGTTTTCTGATAGTCAACGTCCACTTCCTCTTTCAGAGGCTGAAATTGAGAGTTGTTATGCTTTTTTTAAGGAAAAAAAACCAGGGCGCAACAAGGGAGCATGGTTATCAAATAGTGAAATGTTTAAAACTCTGGCGCAGCTCTGTCTTATTTTTTGCAATTACGAACGAGTTCAAGCGTTTAATACTTTTGTTCGCCAGAACCGTACAAAGTACCCTGAGGCGTTTCGAAGAGGTGACGAGATTGGAGTAATGATTCCCTCAACTATCAATGTTATTGCTAAAGCACATATTTTTCCTGCAAGCATAAAATTAGCAACAAGGCCGACAATAAGCGCTGCAGCGGCTAGTGCAAGTAAAATGACGCTAGGTTTTACAAAAAAAGAGAAGTCTGGTGCAGCAGCAGAAGCTTCCAGTACTGAAATAGTAAAAGTGTCAAAGGAAAAGATTAATAGTGTTGTGTCTGCTGCAAATCAGGCGCTAACAGCGCTTACTGAAGCTGGTTTAACAAGCAGAGATACGATATATTGTGATCTGAAAGCCATTCTTGATGCTGTAAAAGCAGATGCTGAAAAAATACAAAAACAAGCTGAAACATATTTAACAACATTTAAAAAGAGTTCTGCCTATTCAAAATATAGAGCTCGGCCCGATATAAGTGCCCGTGAAAAAATGAATGGGCCCGACGAAGTTGATGTATCTAAAGACACATTAGAGAGCTTAACGTCAAAAAGAGATGCGATAGGCTCACTTATAAGAGATAGTTTAAAAGATGATGATGCTACTGGTACGCTAAGAGCTTGGTGTGGTAGTCTTCATCGCTCTATCGGTGAGTTAGAGCAACAGGCAAAACAAGCAAACAAACACGCAAGCAAACCTTCATGAGCATGACCTCATAATTGATTAGAGCTAATTCTCTAATAAAAACTCATGAGGTTTAGTAATAGGTACTGCCAAGCATTCTTTCGATAATTGAAGCCCTCATTTAAATTAGGCCAAATAATCAGCTAAACGTTTAGTGAAATGCTCAAAAAATTCATTATTCCATAATTCAATACTATGCATTTCTCTTGGCTTAATGAAGTTAATAACATCATTTTTTGCTGTTTCCCAATCAATAGTTTTGATCTTTTTTTCTAAATGTTTAATGAGCCAATCTTTGTTGATAGTTAAATTTTTTCCTTGCCAAGGACCCTGTTGAATCAATGCGGCACACAGCAAATTATAGTTAATGTTCGCCTTCCGTGTCACATACCAAATGAAGTCATACCAATCACGACCTTTTACATAGGTGCGGCATAAAAGCGCGTGAATTTTTCCAGCAAACAAACTTTCTATATTTTGAATTGTCATTGAGAATGGTGATGGAAATTCTACAATTTTGTTTTCAAATACTGAGCCTAATGGTGGTGCAGTATCAATTTCTAATTTGATGGTGATAACTTGTTTGTCTGATGCATTCCTTTCATATTGTAAATTTAAAATTTTTCCAAATGAGTGCTCTTTTAGGAAAGCTTTTTTAACGGATTGATTTGCCTTCGAGCGGTCGATAATTTTTAGTGATAGGTCATATAGCTTAAATTCGGTTTCAATTTCTTTGATGTATGGTTGCCATACAAAGTCCAAGTTGTTTTTATATAAAATAAAATCCAAATCTTCAGAAAAGCGTGGTAGATCATACGCAATACGTAAGCAAGTGCCGCCATGAAATGCACCCACCTTAAAAAAACCACTTCGACTAAGTGCGGATAATGCAATTTCCTGTACAATTTCCTTTAATGCATTTATCTCATCTCGCTTATTCGCTGGACGGTAATAAGCAATTCTGTCTTCAATGATTTTAATGCTCATCCTGAAATGTCCTTTAATAATCGTTTTAAAACAGCTTGTACCCGTTTAGATTGGTAGTCTTCGCTTAATGACTTCAAACATGTCAAGTTACTCGCTTGGATATCTTCTTCTTCTATTCGTATATCATGATACATGTTCTGAAGTGAGTCCCAATCTTTTTTGTGGACATAAATGTAGTCAGCTAATGCTTTCCATGGGGAGGCCATCAGGAAAATATTTTTCGCTGACTCAATACGTTCGACATGTTGATAAAACATTCTCTCGGGCGTGTGGTGATAACTATATAGACCAATCGCTGTTTTAAACTTTTTTGTTCGTCGGGCAGTGGCAGATGTGTTGCTATAAACTGCTTCTGGGATCCAGCCATGATACGATAATGCAGATTCAAGACTAATATAAGAAGGACCATAGATGACTTGCGCAAGTTCAAAGGGCTCATATTCTGGCGCTTGATGAGGAAATTTGATGAGGTAGAGTCCCCGGCGAATGGGTTTTAAAAAACCATTGCGAATAGCATACTTAACCGCGTCGTAACGTTTTTGGTGTTGATCTTGAAAAAATACCTGCAAATCTGCATCGCGTACGTAAGATTTTTTCCAAGACAACAACCAGTCTTTGAATGTTTTTTTCATATTTTAAATATACATGAAACTAGAATTATTTTCTAGTTTCGCGCAGAAAAAATCCATGCGTGAAGCTATCTATTTAATCTGTAGGTTTTGAGATGGTAATCAGGTGGCAATTGGCATCTGAAAGTGGCCACGACAGTACTCTTTGATTCATATCAAGACGAAATTTAGCTGTGGCAGTGTTCTGGCGTAACTACGGCTGTGTCACACTGTTTACAGCTGTCATAAATAGAACAATTTCATCGCAAAGCATTGATTTTACTATGTTCATATAACTAGCAGGATTGGCTGAAAACCAGGCGGTCGGGAATTGGGGGATCGAAGGGCGCGTCATTACCTTAAGGGTCCATCTTGCAGACTCAGGTTGCAGCCAAAAACAATAATGTCATATGAATTTCTTCAGGCTACTTTTATATTAAGTTTTTAATACGGCCTACCAACTTAACTAAATATGACTAAGTTGCATCAAGCCAGGCCATACTTGCGCTATAACATAAAATCCAATAGTTAAGGTTACTAATGAAATGAGCGTGGTATATAAGATGACTTTAGCACTGTGTTCTTGATAGTAAGCATACTTTGCCGCCAATATATAGACTACCGAACCTGTTGGTAACGCGGCTAAGATAAATCCTGATGCTGCCCACAGCGGCGAGACGTTAAACCAGTAAAGCAATAGCAATGTAAATATTGGCTGTATGACTAACTTGATGGACGTAATCATAATCATGCCAGGCACAACGACTTTCACTTTTGTTCCATAGAGCGCTTGTCCGACAGAAAAAAGTGCGGCAGGGCCAGCAGCAACACCTAATATATGACAAAAACTGGCGATAGGTTTTGGCAGTGGTAATCCTGTTGCAGAGTAAGCTATACCTAGTACAGTTGATATGAGTAATGGGTTTTTTCCTAATTGAATGCAGACTGTTTTGATACGAGCCAGTAGTTTCTGATCTTGATGAAGACCGGATTCAATAAAGTAAATTGCTACTGCAACCACAAGCATTGACAAAATACTGGCAATAACAGCAGGTAAAATACCTTTACTGCCAAATATCACTAACAAAATCGGAATGCCCATAAAGCCGGCATTGGGAAAGCTCGATGATAAAGCTCGAAAACTGGTTAGCACGATATTTTTCTTCAAAAATAATTGTGCTATCAAAGCAGCAAGTCCATAACTCGCTAGCATAGCGACTACAAATCCTAAAATGAAGTGCCAACGCAAGATTTGATGAATATTAGCTTCGGCTGTAGAACTAAAGATAAGCACAGGAAAAGCGAAGTAGAGGACAAAGTTATTAATTGCAGACGATCCATTCTCACCAATCATGGCATATTTTTCTGCGAGGAAACCGACTAACATAATAGCAACTATGGGGAGAACTGCGTTAACTAATATACTTAGAAAATCCATTGTGTATATCCTTATACGGCATCTAAAAATCGAGTTTCAATAATTATAATATTCGATAGCGGAGGTCAAGCTTTTTATGGCAAAACTATATCACTAGTTTTAATTTACGTTTTAAGTATTTGAAGTTAACTATTCAAAGAGTCATTGTCATATTTAAAGTTTTGAGAGTGATCAGTAATGAGCTAAAAATACTCTTTTGTATTATTCGTTTTTCTGAAAAAAAGATTGAATGCTGTCAATAACATGCGTCGCAACTCTTTTTAACGCTAGTACTGAAACCCAGTCATAAAATATATGATAAATTTATGAGTGTTTATTGTGCCCCAGTTCTACGATGCCGTAAACCACGGTGAGCTGTCAACTCTGATTCAGCAGGTCTTTCTGGTAGTTCGGTAAAGTGTGCTTCTGTCGCGGCAACTATGAGTGCCCCTGTAGAAAGACCCAGCCTTCTTTCAGCCATAAAACCTAATGCATTGCTCGCAGCTGCTAATCCACTGTGATTTCTATTACCTGCCTCAATTTGCAGAATCTTTTCTTGCTTAGCGACAACTTCTCTAAGTCGAATCAGTGCTTTATTGACGCGATCGTTAGAACCTTGTTCTTGTGTTATAGCCTGTAATTGAGATTTTACTGCTTGCATATCTGGTCCAGTTTGTTGACGGATAAACGCATAGCTTGCCATTCTTACCAATGCATCTGTGACAAAATAACTTGCGACACCCGCGCAGCCATACGTTATTGGTTCACTCAATGGCCCCAATATAGGTGAGATTGCCTCTAACAAAGGCGAAAGCAGATCGGTATGAACTAAACATGAAACCATTGGCGATACACATTTTGCTGCTAAAGTAGCGAAGCGTCCTGATTGATCAGCAAGTTGATTCTCTGCATATTTCCGACAGAAGCTCTCAACTTTTTGGAGTTGCTGTTCAGTTGCACCAGCATCTCTAAACAGATCTAGAATCTCATTAATTTGATTTTGTAACTGTTCTTCATAACCTTGCATAGATTCACCTTAATAATTATGTTTTCATATATCCGCTTAAAACTATAATTGGATAAAAGTTATCATTAATTAAATCATTATTTATAGAAAAATGCACATTTTTTTAATAGAAAAGTTTTGCAAAAGTGAGCTCGTGACATCAACTTCTCTTTAAGATGTGGAGTACTAATAAATTATTTTTTAGTACAGATTTACGTAAGATTAATGGTATTATCGCCTTAAAATTTAATCTGCGCTTAAAATAATTAGCATTATAAATGAAGCGTTATTGTTTGGCGTTAAACACGAGCGGCATCAGCAAGCTGATTAAGTTTTTCTTTAATTTTGGCAGTTAAAATTTAGGTTTTTTGACGTGCGGTGGATTATTCTCCGGTATCAAAATTAAGTTAATGTTATCGAATTATATTGTTCTCACGAAAAACTAGCGTGTAACAGTACTAACGTAAATTTTTTCTTGGTTGTTTCCATATAAAGTAGGAAATCATCATGTTTTTAAGCGCTAATCAATCCACTTTCAACTACAGTTAAAAACATTGCTGTCGTCGGTCTTGATGCCAGCGGAATTAGCAGGAAAATCAAGTGCTCCGCTAACTTTAGCAGATTTTTTTCAATTTTTTATATACTGAGTAATAATAGTTGGCGCGACTTAATGGTCCTGCCTACTTGAATTTGCTAATACTTTCAAGCCTTTAGATTGTATCTCAATTGTGAGCTAAGAAGTGAGCTGTTGATAAAATAAGAATTTTGTGTTAATATTTGCGCAATTTTATATATGGTAAGTAGAGGATAAACTATGGCTTATGGCAGAGAAGTTGGGTTGCATGGTGAGCCGTCTCGACTAGAAAGTATTCTTCGAGATATCACTATCAAGGTATTATATCCATCAGATATTTTACCTACTATTTTAAGAATTGCACAACAAGCATTTCCAACTAGTCAACGTTATGTTGCTCTTTCTGATGAAGAGATTGAGCGTTGTTTTGAGTTTTTTCAACAACACAAGCCGGAAAGAAACCCAGGACTGCATAGTAAGTGGCGGCGAGATCGTCAGACGAATGTAATTAGTTCAACGTTTAAAACGCTAGCCCAACTTTGCCTTATCTTTATGGATCCAGGGCAAGGAATGGGTACGTTTTATAAGTCGGAGCGAGTTAGTGCTTTTAGTAAATACGTGCGCGGACATCGTTCAGAGCTGCCCCCATTCACTGGCAAACCTGATGAAAATGATATTGCTGCGATAATTCCATCTTTAATCCGAGCAATTGCCAAGGAATTTATTTTTCCTGCAGAAATAGTCCGTGGCCTTAATTCGAGAAAGACAGAGGCAAGCGCATCTACAACTGTTTCTGCTGCAGATGTGAGGAATGTAACCTTAGGTTTTGGTAGTCAACCCAGAAAACTTAAAGCAGCAGAACTTGCCAGTATTGAAAAAGTAACAATATCGAATACAACGCTAGCAAGTGCTATAAGTATGGCACAGATGGCATTAACAACTTTATCAAAGCTTACCAGTACAGTGAGGACATATGGTAATCAAACAAATAATGAATTTATCGATCTTATTACGAGGATTAAAACGACCGCTGAAGCTTTACAAAAACAAGTTTCGATATTCTCACCAGAGCCGAGAGCTTCATACTTACAGAGGCGAGGACCAGAACCTGAGAGGGATGTTGAGGTATCTAAAGTGACACTGCAACAGCTAGAGGCTGATAAAGAATCACTACAAGCGAAGTTTAATGAGGGTAGTCCTGCTGTGGATGGTGAGCTACGTGCATACTGTCTTAATATCATAGACAGGCTTGGGAAGCTGCAGCGACAAGCACATCAACATGCGAGCCAACCTTAATACTAGACATTGAAAAAATAAATCTTTTATAATAGATTAAACACAAATCGAGCGACAACTATCAGTTGAGGCTCGTTTCTATATCGACCTAGAATTATCAGTTCTATTAATCACGACAATAATGTCCGGCACCTTCGCCACAAACATAGCCAGCTTTACAGCTTGGGCCTTTAACATGTATTGTGTCACTCCAGTTTAGTACCTTTTTAGCAATATCTCGAGCTCGGCTATTAGAGCAGACGGCAGCACATGTTGTTCTTTGTAAATTGAAATCGTAAGCAACATGATGAGTACCGGACGAGCCAAATGGTTTGGACTCTGTTACTCGCCACCTACAATGTGAGGGATTTGCATTTGATGGTGTCGGTGGACAACACTGTCGATTTACTGCAGTACCAGAACCACTGTTACAGTAAACACAGCTTTTTTACTGTACCGGCACTCCATTTCACACAGTTCCAACCTGCGATGTTATTGAAGTTGCATTGCTGTGCTTGCTCTCCTACTTGACCCCAACTTGGAATAGTCGTAAAAATAAAAATGATCGGAATTATAATCTTTAATTACATAGTAAAATCTCTTTTATTTCGCTGTTTCTACAAGAGCTCTAAATTTACTATCGCAGAGAATTACAATAGTAATTTTAGGATTTTCGGACAGTCGCGTGTGCCAATTCCCATGACTTAATAAAGTATATGTTTTTCATGCATATATAGAAAGCACGAGGCTAATCTTCATTATCTATAATCTTAAGAATATTGTTTGCAACTTGTCGTTATGCTATGTTGACGATGTTTAAAATTTTGGGCTATAAGGGTGATAATTATGTATATACAAATGAAGCTTTTTTTATTGTTACTTTGCTCGATAATTTTATTTATCCCTTTTGCTGCAAATGCAAAGAGCTTAACAGCTTGCACAAAGAAAACTGATGCGCAGTACCAAGATTTACTTGTCGGCAAACAGTGGATTGATTCAGGCACTATTTCATTTGGTACGCAAAAATATGTAGCAATTACGTCATTTCTTAAAAATGGAAAATTTGTTGGAAACTTGCTGCTACAAAAGAATTACAACGTTGTATTCGATGTCATTAAAGGCGACTGGGCAATTAAACATGGGCATCTAATCGAGAAGTTTAATTATGACTCACTTGGTATGATAACCAACGAAAGCTCTTCTGATAATTTGATTTGTGCCTCAAAAAATAAATATAAAGCGATTACCTTGCATGGTGATATTGATGTGGGAAACTTGCTGAAGCAGCATGTTAAGCTACAACAACATTAAAAGTCATAAGTTATATAAGTTTTTCAATTGGTAGTTTGTTTTTTGGTGCCTGCAACCGGGCAAGTCTATTTATCAGTAGATACCTTATGGAACAACCATCTATGTCTAATTATTTGTCAAATTAATTGGTTTTTGTTAGAATTGACAGCTTACCTCTTATTTTGAAAAAGGGCTTAATTATGAAATCAAAAGTTGCATTTGTTGCTTTTTAATTCTATTGCCACCTCATGATTAATTAAATGGTCGGTGGTAATTAAATTAAAATGACTCTCCAATGTATTCATCAAACTTGCTACCATAGCTTAATATAACTAACAGTGCGGGTGTTTACGTTGTGCTGCAAGCTAATCTTTATCATTATTTATAATCTTTAATGGCTATGCCTATCGCATTTCGAAGTGCGAGCGGTATATTTAGTAAAGTAATGGACTCTATATAAGAGGTATTATTAATGAAAATATTTATTCTAGAACCAACTGGTGCTACGTTGTCTGCTTATCAAAAGCAATTAGCTAGCCATGAGATAGTAGAAATCGATTCGCGTGGTTGGCGTGACGCTAAACTCTTAGAAGCCATTCATGATGCTGATATTGTCGTCTTAACCAATAGACCTTTATCCAAATATGTTATATCTAATATGCCTAATTTAAAATTCATTGCGGTTGCATTTGCAGGCATTGATCATGTGGATGCCGAAACAATATTAGCAAGAAATATCACTGTAAAAAATGCTGCTGGTTACGCCAATACTGCTGTTGCTGAGTTAGTCATGGGTTTGATGATTTCACTAGCAAGAAGAATTCCAGAAAATAATGCAGAAGTACGACATGGCGCATTAACAAATTCGGGTACGCAATTAAAAGATAAAATACTAGGTATCGTTGGTATGGGAGCAATTGGTAAGGAAGTTGCGCGACTCGCTGCAGCATTTCAAATGCAAATTTTAGCTTATGATCGCAAAAGCCTTTTAACCTTAGAAACGCTTTTTAGCCAGTCAGATTATGTGTCATTGCACATACCATTATTAGAAACAACCAATGGCATAATTAATTTGGAGCTACTTTCGAAAATGAAAGCAACGGCCTATTTAATTAATTGTGCGAGAGGCCCGATTATTAATGAGCAAGATTTAAGTGTAGCACTCAAACAGGGTATGCTAGCCGGCGCTGCCTTGGATGTCTTTGATGTTGAGCCGCCTATTCCTGGCTCTCATATTTTATTACAAGCTCCAAATGTTATTGCGACACCACATATTGGTTTTAATACCGTTGAAGCGGTGGCTGCGAAAGGGCAAATGGCATTAGATAATGTCGTTGAGTTTATCTGTGAGAATCTCATGTAGCTAATTCATTAAAATACCGCGAAATTGAAGGGATGCTATAAAGTTGGGTTAATTTGCACCAAAACATTGTTAATGTTACCTACTTTTATCTATAATTTAGTTACTTACTCGAGGATAGATTTGTGGTATTTTCGCATGCGGTATTTGATATCCCTAGACCCAAGAGGATGGTCAGGATATACTCACACTTTCTTCAGAATGACATAGCTAACTATTGGAAGGATTGCTTAATGAAATCAAAGCATTATATCAACTGGGTGAATACTCTATTTTTAATTTTTATTCCTATTATTGCTATTGTTGGAACCGTTGTTCTGTATTCGTTAGGTTTATTTTCTTGGCAAACAGTTTGTCTCGCAATTTTTTTGACGGTGATGGGAGGCTTATCAATAACGGCAGGTTACCATCGCTTGTTTTCCCATAAGACTTATAAAGCTAATGGTTTTGTGCGTTTACTCTTTATCTTGTTTGGTGCTGGTACGTTTGAAGGTCCTGTCCTAGAGTGGTGTACCGATCATCGTGATCATCATCGCTACACAGATACACCGAAAGATCCTTACAATTTTCAACAAGGATTTTGGTATGCTCATATAGGTTGGCTGTTGACCTTAGATCCGAAAAAACGTAATTTTAGTAATGTTGATGATTTAAATCGTGATCGCATGGTACAACTTCAACATCGTTTTTATCTGCCTCTTTCTATTTTTATGGGTTTTGCTTTTCCTATGTTGCTTGCATCGTTATGGGGTGACGCATGGGGCGGTTTGATTATTGCTGGAGCATTGCGAATAACCATCTCTCAACATATGACCTTCTGCATTAATTCTGTTTGTCATGCTTTTGGGAAGCAAACCTATTCTGATCGCAATTCTGCTCGTGATAACTGGTTTACGGCTTTATTCACATTTGGCGAAGGCTATCATAACTTTCATCATAAATTCCCGCTAGACTATCGAAATGGTATTCGTGTATATGATTTTGATCCAACAAAATGGTTAATACAAGCATTGGCTTCTATGCGTTTTGCCACGGATTTAAAAAGAGTAGCGGTACATAGAATTATCCAAAATAGACTTGATATGGATCAGAAAAGATTAAGTACTATTGATACAGTATCTATTAGTATAAATGAAAAAGCGAAGGCTGAATTACAATCGTTGTATCAATATATTTCGCAATTATTATTACAGCGAGATAAATTAGAGACGGCATATAAGAATTTGAAAACATCTAAACTTGATTATATGCAAGGTCAAGCAAAAGAATATCGCCGCCTTACGCGCATGCATTATCAAGAATTAAAAGTTGTGACCAGCAATCTGAAATATTCCATGAAGATGTGGACACAGTTAATGAAACAAACTTTGTTACCAGCTGATTCTAATTATGAATCACAGAGCTAATGCTAATAAGCTAAGCAGTAGTGCTAACTCCACATTACCATCATATAAAGCATGACCTAAAACATATTTCACAAAATGTTTTTCTTGGCTGCTGGACTTTATGGCATATCTTTAATTGTATTATCTATACATCTCTCACTTGAATTAAGATTTAGCTCCAATCTGGGTAAAAACTTTTGAGACAAAAGGAGATGTCATCGCACGAAGCAATGCACTATAGTTAATTTGGAACGTTATTTCCTGCCCAATAAAGAGATTCTCTTTAGCAGATTCCACAAGAAGGTGGTCACTACTAGCAGCTAGAATCTTGAGTCCCGCAGGTGCTTGCAGGCCACTGGGGTCGATATCTTGTATACCAATAGCCAATATTGTTTGTTTCACGGTGCCATGGTTGATAACAGATGGGGACTTTCCAAAGGCAGTTTCTGCAATATTACCCAATGGAACTGATGATTTGTACTTTGACTCGATTACTTCGGCAACAAGGGTAATGGCATTTGTGTGTAAGCCATCAATCGGTCTGCGCTGAAGTGTTTCACAACCTAGCAAGATGGCTTCACCTAAGCGTAGATTGTTAATTCGTCCTGTATCTGTTTCTATATCACTCAACGCCCATTGAAGATTGGCCGAGTTACCACCCGATACTATTTCTAGCGTCAGATCAAATGTCGCATCGATACTATCTGCGAGTTTGGATAACGTGGACATGTTAGTGTTATCAGGTGAGGCGCCGCTGCGGCAAGCGAGATTTGTACCTATGCCTTTGAGGTAGATATTCGGTAGGCGAAGAACCTCTCTTACCGTCTCTATCAGATCTTCAGGCATAATACCTTCACGGAGATCGCCTAACTCGACCATTAGTAGTATTTGATGGATGCACCCTTGCTTTTCTGCCTCAGAAGAAAGTTTTTTTATAACTTCTATTTCAGTGTTGAAACTCATATCTGCATACCTAACCACCTGCTTAATCTGGCTGAGCATGGGTGAACGAATCAGCATCATCGGAATATCTCGCATCAAGACATCTTTCTCTGCAAGACCCATGGCTTTGATATTCTCGATACGTGAATCGCCCAGTGTTTTCACTCCAGCCTGCATCATGGTGTTCGCAATCTCGGATGAACCCAGTGTCGCTTTGGTTATACCCGTTACTAAAATATCGTGTTTAGCGAGTCGTGTAACAAGTTCATGAGTATTGTAGTAAATTTTATTGAGATCAATTTCTAAGCGAGGAGCTGCCATTATACGGCTGCTTCCAGCTTCACCTGAAGATCAGGGAAGGCAGAAAACACCATTTGTACCAAGTGGTTGGGTGAGCGAGTCAAAGCATCAGTTACTGGAATACCAAGTTCACTTTCGTACCGGATAATGGCGGCACTAACTTCAGTATCATTCATATTTTCGTGGTTAATAGTCAAGCCAATAACTTTAGTATCGGCGAAGGTCTCAATCAAATTAATTTCAGCTTCCGGAGTAGGTATTGGCATTTGCTCAAAGTCGCAGCGATAATCTCGCCCCGGAGCATGCTGTAAGACCACGCCGTTGGCGCAGCTACCACGAAGAATAAAAGACGAGGAAGAAAAGGCGGGGTGACTCAGTGCACCTTGCCCTTCAATAATAATTACATCCGGGTTTTCATTTTCAAATGCTTCAACGATGGTTGCCTCTAACTCGCCCACACAGAATTGTGATGGAATCGCATCTAGTGCAACACCATAGCGGGCTCCTTGAATCAAACCAGTTTGGCCGGTTCCGATCATCACCGTTTTTACACCACAGTCATTAAGTGCTTGGGTTAAAATAGTTGCGGTGGTGCGTTTTCCAATCGCACAATCGGTGCCAAGCACAGCAATACGAAGGCAAGTAACTTCAGAAATGCGACCACTGAACAAACGTAAATCTTTCTTGGGGCGTGGTTTGCGCACGTCTATGATTTCTACATTACTCGCTGCACATGCAGCAATAAAAACCGGATCATCGTTAAGAAACTCATGGAGGCCATTAATGATATTCATACCATGACTCATAGCCTCAAGTATCAAGCTGCGTTCGTGTATGGATAACATGCCATTGGATGGAGCCATGCCATAAATATAGTAATCCGGCACAGTGCCAGCATGCTCTAGTGCATCAGCAAGATTTCCACAAATAGGGATATCATTGATTTTGTTATCGAGAAGCATACCGGAGTCGAGGCCAGTATTTTCGCTATCGATAACAGAAAGGATTTTGTATTTTTCCGAGTAACGTACAAGTCCGTGAGCTGTTTTGCCATCGATAGTAGTAAAATTTGCTTCACAATATATAATAGCGGTAAGCGGTCTTTGCCTGACACATATAGGTTCCGATGTAGGTTCCAATGGCAAACACTCTATTGCGTTTTTTTTGAGAACGGTTGATAGGTTGATGATTGTTGAGTTACGCGGTTTTGCAGACATAATTTCCTCTTGAGTGAAAGGCTCAGAGGATACGACAGGCTCGGGCCGACCGAAATTGGCCGAAAGTCAACGAGTAGTTCCGCTAAGGAATAAGACCACGAGAAAAAGTCCCGCAGGCTGGAATGGAGCAGTTACCATAACACAAGTCCTTGTTAACTGATAGGACAGTAAAACATTAACACCTGTTCAAGATGCTCCCTTTAAGTCAAAATCATTCAATGTAATTAAAGACTATATACCGCTCGTACTTCGAAATGCGAAGTTTGGTTCGAGCAAAAGTGCCTGCGCCAAATATTCAGCGAAACTTATTAATGCTGTTTAGACAGAGTTTTTTTAAGCTTTGGTGGTTTACAGACGTGTCTTCTAGACTTATAATGTTAAGCTTATAGAGCAATAGGAATTAGTGACATGGCAAAAAGCAGCAAAACACCATTTGCATTATTAGGTATGTTAAGTCTTCGTCCGATGTCTGGCTACGAAATAAAAAAGATGATGGCGCAAAGTACGGATTACTTTTGGTCTGAGAGCAATGGCCAGATTTATCCAACACTTAAACGACTTAGCGAACAAGAGCTAGTGCAGTGCCGTGAAGAGCTAGTGGGAGCAAAACTCAAGAAGGTTTATGAGATCACCAATAAAGGAATAGAAGAATTAAAAGTTTGGTTACAGTTAGAAGTCGAACAGTATCCTCATCGTAATGAATTATTATTAAAATTATTTTTTGGTCACAATGTAGAAACAGCTATTTCAAAACAACATATTGAAGACTATGCTTATTCTCGTCGCAAAGCACTCGCACTTTTCAAAGAAATAGAAGTCAAGTCTATCGAAAAGGGTAAAAAACTGAATCGTCCTTTCTTTTCAATATTAACATTAAAATATGGAATCAAAATTGCTGAGGCTCAATTAGCATGGTGTGAAGAATCATTGCAATATCTTGAGTCTACCAAGTAATAGGACATACTAATATGAAGAATCAAACTAAAAACCCTTTTTTAGAAGGACATTATGCACCATGGCCAATGGAAGGTGATATTCCTCGCGTTTTCGTTAAGGGAGCTATTCCGAAAAACTTAAACGGTGTTTTTTTTCGTAATGGGCCGAATCCACAATTTCCTGTACAGCAGGCACATTGGTTTGAAGGTGATGGTATGTTACATGCGTTCTACTTTAATGATGGTAACGTACGTTACTCTAATCGTTGGATACGAACAGAACGCTTTTCATTAGAAAATAAAGCGCAAAAGTCTTTGTTTGGTGCTGCTATGGGACTGGAAACTATTGATGCCTCGGTGCTTGGCGTCAATAGAAATACCGCTAATACTAATATTATTTATCATGCGGGAAAGTTATTGGCTCTGCAAGAAAGTAGCTTACCTTTAGAAATTGAACCACAAACGCTTGTAACAAAAGAGTATTTTACTGCTGGAGGTAAGATTATTGATTCCTTTTGTGCTCATCCACATTTTGATGCGGAAAATGGTGAAATGCATGGTTATGCTTATTCTAAACAAAAGCCAGAAATTGTTTATTATGTTTTTAATAGACAAGGAGAAGTAATTAAAGCGGAAAAAATTGCTATTCCGTATTGTAGTCTTATGCATGATTTTTTTATCACGAAAGATTACGTGATATTTCCAGTGTTACCATTAACCATTGATTTCGAACGCCGACAACGAGGGCAACCACCCATTCTATGGGAACCAGAAAAGGGGGCGCATATTGGCATTATGCCGCGTCATGGCACACAAGAAGATATCCATTGGTTTGAAATGGATTCGTTCTATGTTTTCCATTATATGAATGCTTATCAAGATAGTGAAAATATTATACTTGATGGCATGAAGACTGCGCGGACGAGTCTTTTTCCTGATGCTGCAGGAAAACTTACGACAGTCGTTGCTTGCCCAACAAGATTAACGCGTTGGTGTTTTAATTTAAAAACGGGTGCGATATCAGAGACTCAACTTGATAATACTCATGCTGAGTTTCCACGATTTGATGAACGTTATACTGGTTTACTTTATCGACATGGTTTTGTTGCTGCTTGTCTGGAACCGCAAATAGAGTCCAAGGGCTTTGATGCGATGATCCACTATGATCATCATCAGCAATCACAGACAGTACGAAAATTTTCTAAAGGAGACATTCCTAATGAGCCTATTTTTGTGCCGCGTAGTATTGATGCTGCAGAAGGTGATGGTTATTTGCTGTCTTTAGTCTATCGTGCAGCGGAGAACCGAACAGATTTATTAATACTTGATGCCATGAATATTGATCAAGAACCCATCGCTATTGTGCAACTACCGCATCGTGTTCCAGATGGTTTTCATGGAAACTGGTGTGATATGGCTAATATATTTAATTAACGATCAATTTGGCGTATGATTTCTAAAATTCAATGTATTGGCATCACAAAGGATATAAATATGCAAAATCTAACTTACAAGCAACATAAACAAGTTGGTATCATTACTATGAATTATGATGCCAAGCGCAATGCCTTGAGCAAAAATTTGTGCCAGGAAATTATAATGCAATTAAGTGAAATTGATAAACAAAAAACGCGTGTTGTTATTTTAACAGCAAATGCCAATGCCAAAGTTTGGAGTGCTGGACATGACATTCGTGATTTTAAAACAAATGGTGAAGACCCCATTAACTATACTAGTTACTTTTCACAATTATTAAGAGCGGTTACAGATTATCCTCTACCAATTATTGCAATGATTAATGGTAGTGTTTGGGGAGGCGCTTGTGAGTTAGCAATTAGTTGCGATATTTTAATTGGCACATCGAAAGCAACCTTTGCAATTACTCCCGCTAAATTAGGTTTTGCTTATAATCTTTCTGGATTGCAACGTTATCTAAACATTCTAAGTAGTAATGTGATTAAAGAACTGTTTTTTACAGCAGAAACAATTTCTGCGGAGCGCGCTTTACAAATTGGTTTATTAAATCATTTAGTAGAGGAGCAAGAGCTGGAAGATTATTGTTTGGCGATGGCTGAACAAATTGCTGCAAATGCACTGCAAAGTATTTCAATTGTGAAGAAGCAATTAAATATTCTACAAGGCGTTCATCGCGTTTCGACGGAAACCATTGAAACGAACGATGCTGAAAGGGCTGAAATTCATGCTGGTCGCGACTTCGAAGAAGGCTTAGATGCGTTTTTTGCAAAGCGTGTGCCGATATTTACTGAGAGTGTAAAGTGAAAATTCATTATAATATTAATGAGTTATTACTTAGGTGAGAATACTTATTTATATCCCTTAAGCTTTTTTTAAGCTTCGTTTCCTAGGGTTAACCTACAGGTCGAAAACTAAGCATAAGTGTAGAAAGGGGAAAAATCATGAGTGAATCAAGCGTTATTGTTCCTGAGCCAGTTCATTCAGTAGATCCATTTTTTCTTGATTCAGGATATCCAGCCGATTCTTTTCTTGTTCCGACAGCAGAAATGTTGCGTCGTGAAGAAGCATTAAGTAACAAAAGATTAGACTTAATAGATGAAGAAGCAAAATTAAGTCGACAAAGAATGGCAATGTGGGCTGCTGCACTTGCCACAAAGCGTGCACAAGTAACTAAAGAACCTGCTGTCGTTGATAGAGCTTCTTCCTTAGCATTAGAAGTAATCCCAAGTAATCCTGTAGAAACATCACAAGCACAGAAGAGAGTTCGTGCAGGCGATGGGGATTCTCAATCTGCTAGTGCATCTAAAGTTGCGAGACTAGGTATGTTTGCACATGGTGACAAAGAAGAACATGCGAATGGAGATTGGCATCCAAGTGAGGCTGAGGTCACTAAAGCTGCATTAGCGCTAACTGATGTCGTTGCTGAACGCGGACCTCGATATACCAAATCTGCTGTTGGTAAAGCAAGAAAACTAGCTGAGGTATTAGGCTCGATAGGTGATAAGCTTGGACAGAGTGGTGGAAATATGACTGCAGAAATTTCAGCTCTCGTGCTTGATGTTGCAACGACCTTACCGCTGCACCCTGTTTATGCTGGTATCTTAAATCTAGTTTTAGTTCCTGGCGGTAAAATTTCTGGGAAATTAGCAGGAAGGATACTCGGCGTTGTAATTGGTAGCGCGTTAGGTTTAGGAAGAGAAGCTATTCGCGACTTGCCCTCTGATACAAAAAGACTTATTAAGTTAATGCCAAAAGTTATTAGAGCATTGAATCACTCAAGAAAACATGCTGTTGCCGCTATTAATAAAATGCGTAATGGCTTAGCGCATTTAGAAGCAGAAGTGAAAGCATTGCTACAGAATGCTTCAAAAGCAAAGGAACCTATTGTGTCTTCGGCTGAAGCTGAGGCTCAACTACAGCGTTACTTAACAGGTTTAGATGCTCAAGGAGTAGATCCTGTTATTGTTGATACTGTCGGAAGTAGCTTACGAGATCTTCCTGTTAATCGACGAGGAATCAGGGCGTAAAGTAAAAACTCTACACCCTGGAAATAAATTTTAGTTGGAAGGTGATTTTGCTAGAAGCGGACAGATTTTGGGATTAATAATTTGGTTGGCAGCGAATTGAGGACAGTTCAGTCCTCCAAATTGATGTCGCCATTCGCCATGCGATGTATCTAAATTGTAATCCCCGTGTGAAGATAGTGAGGTATTGGTATACTGATTTTCTTTGCTAATGTAAGTACAGGATGCAAACCAATGCTCTATTGGCTTTGAGAAACCAGAGATTCCATCAACAGTAGATAAATATAGCGTATGCTTTCCTGAGCTCCTTACATATGTACGGGATATATACAAGTCTTTCATTGCTGTCGCAGATGTGCTTGCTAGCGTACAAGAACCACCGAAATTCTTTGTACATTGTATTATTATCGTTTGTGGACAATAGTAATCTGTTGCAGCCATACTTGTTGTTGTGAACAATGTCATGACTAGCATTAGAAAAATAGATGATAAAGTAATGTATTTCATAGCGTTCTACCTCTAGTGAAATTTAATTAGTGATTATATATAGAGCAGTCGTGCTGTCAATGGTGCATGCCAATTGTTTTTGTCTGTTTTTTGGTCAGCCTGAAATGTCTACGGAGTGCGCCATCTCCGATAAGCTGTTAATATTCAAAATAAAAAATGAGAGCATATCTGATGTCCAAAGCTAATTTAATCCTTCGTGTGATTTTACCTTTTGCGGTAGGTTATTTTGTCACGATGATATTTCGTTCCATGAATGCGGTATTAGCACATCCGCTAATGGTGGATTTGTCGATTTCATCTGATGCTGTTGGCTTATTAACTTCCACGTATGTATTGATGTTTGCGTTAACACAGATTCCTCTTGGTTTATTACTTGATCGTTGGGGTGCTCGTTTAACTCAAACATTATTTTATATTGTTGGTGGCATTGGCATTATTGTTTTTGCTTTATCGAGTCATGTTTGGTCTTTAGCATTAGGTCGGGGAATTCTTGGTATAGGTATGGCCGGTGGCTTAATGGCGGCCTTCAAAGCAATTTCAGATTGGTATGATAAAGACAGTATTCCTTTTTATAACGGTATTATTCTTGCCGCAGGTGGATTGGGTGCGATTGTTGCGACAACGCCAGTAAAGTTACTAGAAATTCATTACGGTTGGCGCACATTATGTATCTCGCTTGGTATTTTGACATTTATTGTTGCGCTATTTATTTTGTTTGTTGCTCCTGGTAAACGTAAAGAAACGACAAGCACAGAAAGTCTTTTGCAACAAATTAAAAGTTTCAAACTAATCTTTACTGATTCTTATTTTTGGCGAGTCACCATAATTTTCATGCTGACTTTAGGTGGCTTCATTGCTATGCAAGGTTTGTGGTTAGGCTTGTGGATTCAACATGTTGTTCATGTTTCTCCACTACACAGTGCTAATTACTTACTAGCGATTGCGATAGCTATGACGATTGGTCTGTTGAGTGGTGGTTTGTTTTCAAGCTTATCGAAACGCTTTAATATTTCTCTGAATGCCATTGTCATTATTGGTATTATTATTCATGTTTTAACTCAGATTTATATCATCATTAATTGGCATACTAATAACTATATTATTTGGTTACTCTATGGTTACTTCGCGCAAGTGACATTAGTGAATTACGCGTTGATTGCACAATACTTTGAGCCAAAAATGGTAGGGCGGGCAATTACAGCATCCAATGTCTTTGTTTTTATTTTCGCGTTTATATTACAGTATGCATTTGGTTTGATTATACACTTGTGGCCACATGAAGGTACTGCTATACCGATGATTGCATATCAGACGGCTTTTTCAGGATTAGTGGTGTTGGAGATTTTGGCATTAATTTGGTTGTGGCTATCGAAACCCAAGCTGGCACACTCATAGTTCGAATAATCTATAGGATCACTTGCGATGCAAAGAAATATCTTATTACTTTTATGGCTTGTTATAGGGATGTTTACCTCAATCAGTGCCTATGCGAAGGTCAATATATTATTACAAAAAGAAATTCAAAAGAGTGTTGTATCTTTTCAAAAATCAAGCGGCGCACCTGCGATTGTGATGAGTATCAAACAAGGTGACCAAGTCGCAATAAACTTTGTTAGTGGTACCACATTAAAAAGAACATGGAAGAACTGGACTCCACCGAAAGTGACAATATCAAGTTTATTTCAAATTGGTAGTATTACGAAAAATTTTGCGGCAGCCAAAATACTACAATTGGAAGCACAAGGTAAAATTACAATCAATGAAACTATTGCTGAAACAATTAAAAAATATGGCCAATGGTTACCAACAGTCGCTTTAGAAGCATGGTCTGATATCACGATTAAGCAATTATTAAATATGACTAGCGGTATCTATAATGTTACTGAAAATAAAGAATTATTAACAGAGGTAGAAAAAGATCCAACTAAACAAATGAATATAAATGACATATTACACACTGCTTATTCACATCGACCTTATTTTAAACCAGGAAAGGGTTACCATTATTCTGATACCAATTACATCATTATAGGTCTATTGATCCAGGCGATAACGAAACAGACAGTTTCAGCTGCATTAAGCGCCACTATATTTAAACCATTAAAATTGACGAACACATATTATATTGATCATGCTTATTCGCCGGCAATTTATCAGCGTATGGCGCATGGTTATGGTTTTGTATATTTAGTGGGAGAAGGTTTGCCGACTTCAAAAGTAGGAAAAGACATGACGCGTTTTAATCTTTCCATGGCAGGTGCTGCTGGTGCGATGGTTTCGACTACAGAAGATTTAGTCGTCTGGACTCATGCCTTATTTACCGGAAAAGTTATCCCTAAACAACAATTACAGGAAATGCAACAAGCGGTTTGTGTGGGTTTACGTCATCAATGTGAATCTGGAAAGCCATTAGCCTCGGATAGTCATGCGGTGGGTTATGGCTTGGGAATATCTCGTTTTTATGTCAAACCGTTTGGGGAATGTTGGACATATTTAGGCGGGACTCCTGGTTATTATGCGCTAATATTTTGGTCGCCAAAATATAACTTGGCTATTGCTGTGACCACGAATGCTACGACGATAAAAAGTCAGAAGTTACTACCTCTTGTTTTGAAAACAGCTTTGTTATTGACTAAGCAGAAGCAGGGATTTTAGTATGAAAGAAGCAAGAAAAATATTAGATGAAAATATCGATTTACTTTTTAAAGCATTAGAAACCGTCAAGAACGAGATTGAGAATAAGTATTTTGATCACTGCCGTTTTGAGAATTGTAATTTTACCGACACAAAATTCCTTAACTGTAAATTTTATGATTGTGAATTTGTTAATTGTAACTTGAATAATATAGATGTGAGAAATTGCTTATTCACAGAGGTGGTGTTTGATAAGTCAAAAATGCTTGGTGTAAATTGGACGAAAGCAAAGTGGCCGTTGATCAAGCTAACTAGCCCAATAAAAATATATCATTGCAATATTAGTTATTCGAGTTTTTTTGAGCTGGGCTTAACCGAAATCACTATTGAATCTTGCCGTGTTCATGAGGTTGATTTTAGAGGCTGTGATTTAACTCATGCTATACTTGTCGATTCTGATTTTACTGGTAGCCAATTTCAACATACAAAATTAAATCATGCTGATTTAACAGACGCTGCAAATTACAGTATTGATATTCGTACTAATGATATTAAAAATGCAAAATTTAGTTTTCCTGATGTGATGGCGTTACTGGACTATTTGGAGATTGACATTGAAGGCATTTGAGCTGAGTGCACCGGAAAATGCAGTAATTGCTCTGGAATTGATAGTTTAATTATAAAGGGTAGAGAGAAGAGTGCTGCTGCTATCAAAAACCACGCGATGGAAAATGGATTATGTGTAAATTGGATTAACCATTGAGCTACAAGCGGAGCAGAACCTCCAAATATTGCTAACGCAATATTAAAACTAATACCAACGCCACTTTGTCTTACTGCTGTTGGAAACAATTCAGCAATAGCAATTAATAAAACACCATTGATACAAGCTAGTAATACTGAGAATATTAATGCGGCACATAACGCTAAGAGAATACTATGTTGTGTAAGTAGCCAAAAAATAGGAAGAGAGAACAGTGCAAATCCAGTTGCACCAATAGTTAAAAAAATCTTCCTGCCATATTTGTCAGAAAGCCAAGCAATGAATGGTAGTAGCAACATAATCATAAACATAATGCTGCTATTAATAAAAAAGCTATTTTTATAAGAAAACGCATGCTGTGTTAATAAATAAGTAGGTAAGAAACCAACGAGTAGATAGCCCGCAATCGCTGCAATACAAACAATGGCAATTACCTGTAATACAGGACGGCGATAGTGATCGTAAATAAACTTTATTGGTAGGATTTTTTCTTTGCTTTGTTGTTTATATTCAATAAAGTGAGGTGACTCATTAGTAAATAAGCGTAAAATTAGTATTAGTAGAGTAAAACCTGCGGATAACCAAAATGGGATTCGCCATGCCCAAGTGATCACAATGTGATGAGGGAATAATGTAATAATTGCCCAGCCAACCAGGCAACCAAGCAGCTGACCGAGATAAATGCTGAACATAACAAAGCTACTGATGAAGCCGCGTTTGTGGCTCTTACTCGATTCAACTAATAAGGTTGTTGCGCCACTTAACTCACCACTGACGGCTAAGCCTTGTAATATACGTAATAAAATGAGTAATAGCGGCGCTACAAATCCAATACTGGCATAGCTTGGTAATAAGCCAATCGTTGCGGTACTTGCTCCCATTAAAAGAATACTAATAATGAGCGCTTGACGACGCCCGTAACGATCACCAACATGACCTAGTAAGATGGCACCAAATGGACGTGCAATAAAACCAATGAAGAAAACTGCAAAAGTAAAAAGCAATGCTGTTGTTTGTTGTTGCTTTGGAAAGAAAACTTGCGCAATGATTGGTGCAAAGTAACCATACAATGCATGATCATACCATTCATTAGTATTACCGAGGATAGCTGGCAAGATAATTCTTTTTGTCGACAAGTGTCTACTCCATCTAGCTTTAAAAAAGCCCTGAAAACTTTAGTTTTCTTTATGTTTTTTCAATTGTTACTTTGGTGGTATAAATTGTGGATCACCAGCTTCTAATAATGTGGTTTGATCTGTAATAAGAGGTGGGTAAATTCGGTCACAGTTAATATGCTGCTTCATCGTCTTTGCTTGTTGTCCACTAAATTTAACTTGTCTCTGCCAACCTTCAGTATAAACGGCGCCGTATGCACCTAAATCAACACACGTGACATAATTAGGTTGTGAGTAAGGTAGGAGCTCTTCATTATATAGCAATGCCACAGCATTATTTCCTGCATAACGACCTTGTGGCCTGGCATGTTGGCATGACATTACCGAGTCATGTTCAGCATCAACCTTACTAAGAGCAATATCACCTGCGGCAAAGCAATATGGATAGTTACTGATTTGCAAATAAGGTGTGGTATGCAAGCGGCCTAAGCTATCTTTGCTAAGGTCTAATTTTTCAGTCAACTTATTCGCACGTAAACCTAGAGTAGAAACAATTAAATCAGCTTTTAATTCTTGCTCTTTATTATATATGACACTGTTGGCAGTTATCTCAGTAACATTGGCATGGTTAATACATTGCACACCTGCTAATTTAAGCGCTTCAATAATATGTGGCTGTGGGTTCTCTCCCAAATTTAAGACGGTTTTGTTACGATCTAATAGAGAAATGTCTACTTTCATATTCATAACATTATGTGATTTACAAATTTTATCAACAGTTACTGGCAGTTCACAAGCAAGTTCAATACCCGTCAAACCGCCGCCTAAAATAGCCACTTTACAATTAGCATTTGAATTTTGTTGCTGAATATGATTGGTTAATGCTGTTCGAAATTTCAATGCAGTACTATAAGAATCAATATTATGTGAATATTGTTGTATGCCTGAAATATTAGGTTGCTTGATCTCACTGCCCGCAGTTAATATCAAACTATCAAATTGACATGATGATGTTATATCTTGAATACAATATTGTAAGCTTTTATTGTCAAAATCAATTGCAACGACTGTCGCATTTATCACTTCAACATTAATTGGGGACATAAGAGACGTCAATAGAATTTGAGTTTTCTCTAATTCATATTCGTAATAACGAGGGCGAATACCCAAATAAGGTGTGGAATTAATTAACGTAATACGCAGCTCTTCTTGTTTAGTAAATAGACTGCGAGCTCTCGCTGCTGATATAGCTGCAGAGGTGCCGGCGTGACCACCACCAACGATAATAAGATGTTTAAGCATAAGTAAGCTTCTTGTCTACTATTAATATGGTGTAATTTACTATGCAATTAAATAAGATCAAGCATTATTTGAGCTAGTAATAGTTGTTATTAGAATCAATTATAAACTATTTTGGAAACAGTAGGTTACCTTGCATAATCGTAACGGCATTTCCTGTGATAAGAACGCGATCTTCTTCTATCTTTAAATTGAGTTCGCCACCGCGATGTGAAGCTTGATAGGCAAATAGTTCAGTTTTATTAAGTTTTTCTCCCCAATAATGGGCTAACTTACAATGTGAGGAGCCCGTAACCGGGTCTTCGTAAACGCCAATTTTCGGTGCAAAGAATCGAGAAACAAAATCGTATTTTTTATTGGCCTTAGCAGTAATAATAACACCGCGACAATCGATGTCTTTCAGTTTATTGAAATTAACGTCGAGATTTCTTACTGTATCCTCGTCCTCTAGTTCAACAATAATATCATCATAAGCATGTAGTACATTATTAACTTTTGTATCTAAAGCCGCTTCAATAATGATTGGATCAAATGCATCACCAACTTTCTGAAGTGGAAAATCTAGCGTTATGCCATTAGTTGATTTAGTAACACGCAGTAGACCGCTTAATGACTGATAGTCAATTGTAAGGCGTTGCAGCAATTTCTCTTGATAGAGAATATGTGATGCAGCTAAGGTTGCATGACCACAAAGTTCAACTTCCGTTAATGGGGTAAACCAGCGAATGTGATATTTATTATCTTCAAGAGGCTTAACAAACGTTGTTTCAGATAAGTTTAGTTCAGCCGCAAGAGCTTGACATATCTTATCCTTTGGAAACTCATCAACAAGAATAACCGCTGCAGGATTGCCTTTAAATGGCTCTGAAGTAAATGCATCAACTATCCAGACTTTCATCTGCTTTTCTCCAAAATAATAATAACGATAAGGGGCATCACTGCTTAAGCATGGTTAGAATTAGGGGTTTCAGCAAGGAAATCCAAGACAACTTTATTGAATTTGTCTGGATTTTCAACAAAAATGAAATGGTTACCTCCTTCCTTTTCTTCAAATATTGCCAATTTAGAGTTTGGCGTTAGTTGTTGCATCCAAACGTGTGATTGCCAAGGAATTAAGCTTGCTCTGCCAGTTATATATAAAGTTGGAATATCTATTTTGGAAATAACATCTCTATAATCTTGGCATATATTATTGAAGTAAAGTTTTGCAGCTGCTTCACCTGGGATATCTAAACAGTCAAAGATAAATTGCTTATGTTGAAGTGTTGCGTATTGTGTTGTCATGGCATCGATTAACTGCATTTTGAAATCAGGGCTTTTATCTTTAATAAATGTGTTGGTTAATTCATGTAATGTTGCTGCTTGATAAAGGGCACCATAATCCTTAATCTCTTGCTCTGACCAATCGGGGTTAATGAGAAGGGCAGGAGGCTCATCAACAATAGTTAATGAATTAATCGCTTCAGTACCAAACATGTCGATGTAATGATAAACAATTGAGGCTCCTAGTGAGTGACAAAGCAAATTAACGCGTTCAAGTTTTAACTGTTCTAATAAATCATATATGTCTTTGGCAAAACGAGACACACGGTAGCCAAAATCAACTTTTTCTGACTTCCCATGACCACGTTTATCTAGTGAAATGACATTATAGTGTTTACTGAATTCTATTAGCTGGTCTTGAAAAATATTTGCAGATAAGCCTCCGCCTGGCAGCATAATCAGAGGAGAACCTGTTCCTGCCTGCAGATAATGTAGTTTAGCTCCATCGCTAACAGTACAATAATGTTCGTTAATATCATCCATATATAAATATCCTTATTCTAGTGGCAACGAAAATATGTGTTATAATTGCCGCACTTCAAAATCCACTGGATATATTTCATAGATTAGAGTGTTATGTCAATATTAAATTTCAACAAAGTCAGCGTAGGATATGGTGGACCGCCATTATTGGATGCCATTGATCTCAAAATTAACCAAGGCGAGCGTATTTGCTTGATTGGTCGTAATGGCGTTGGTAAATCAACGCTGTTAAAGCTTCTGAATGGTGAGTTAGCGCTAGAAAGCGGTATTATTGAAGCGAAGCAAATGTTGAAAGTTGCTAGACTTAGCCAAGATGTGGATACTTCGGTATCTGCTAATGTTTATGATGTTGTTGCTAGTGGCTTGGGTGACACCGGTGATATTCTTATGCAGTATCAGCACGTCAGTCATCAATTAGCTGAAGAATATTCAGAAGAATGCTTGGAAAAGCTTAGTGAACTACAACAGATTATTGATTCTCAAGATGCTTGGCGCAATCATACGCAGATAACTTCTGTGATATCTAAATTGTCTCTAGACGCTGATGCTGAATTTGCTAGTTTATCGGGCGGTATGAAGCGGCGAGTCTTGCTCGCTAAAGCATTGGTAACAGAGCCAGACCTTCTGCTGTTAGATGAGCCAACCAATCACCTAGATATTGAAGCGATTATTTGGCTTGAAAATTTCCTACTAAGTTATGGCAAAACGTTATTATTTATTACCCATGATCGACAATTTTTACAAAAACTAGCGACTCGCATTATCGAGCTTGATCGCGGCAAACTAACCAGTTGGGAGTGCGATTATGCAACCTATCTTGAACGTAAACAGGCCGCATTAGAAACAGAAGCACGACAGAATGCTGTATTTGATAAGAAGCTAGCAAAAGAAGAAGTTTGGGTTCGACAAGGTATCAAAGCGCGACGTACTCGCAATGAGGGACGAGTAAGAGCTCTAGAGAAAATTCGCCAAGAGCGCAAAGAGCGGCGTGCTCTAATGGGAACTGCAAAACTACAGTCTCAAATACAAGCGTTGTCTGGAAAAATTGTTATTGAAGCAGAAAAACTAAATTATGCGATTGCGGATAAAGTTATTATTAAAGATTTTTCAACGACGATATTACGTGGCGACAAAATTGCTATTATTGGACCAAATGGTTGCGGTAAAACGACATTGTTAAATCTATTATTAGATAAACTAAAAGCAAGTAGTGGTGAGTTAAAATTAGGAACAAATTTAGAAATTGCTTATTTTGATCAAATGCGCGATCAACTAAATGTCGAGGCATCGGTAATTGATAATGTTGCAGAAGGACAGAGTACCATTACTATTAATGGCAAAGACAAGCATATTATCAGTTATCTGCAAGACTTTCTTTTTGCTCCTGAACGAGCACGCTTTCCGGTAAAAAGCTTATCTGGTGGTGAAAAAAACCGTTTATTACTTGCTAAGTTATTTACTAAACCGGCTAACTTACTCGTGCTTGATGAACCAACCAATGACTTAGATGTTGAGACCTTGGAACTATTGGAGTCATTAATTGTTGATTACAAAGGAACATTGTTACTAGTAAGTCATGACCGTGAATTTATTAATAATGTTGTGAGTAGTACAATCGTGTATGAAGGTAATGCAAAATTTAATGAATATGTTGGTGACTATAATGATTGGTTATGGCAGCGCAAGATGGATGAGAAGTCAAGTACATCGGCAAAATCTGAAACGACAAAGAAAACAGATCGCAAAGTATCTGTGAGTAAGCTGAATTATAAAGAACAACGTGAATTAGAAAAATTGCCTAAGCTAATTGGAACATTAGAAAAAGAAATTGCAGAATTACATATCATAATGGCGAAGCCTGATTTCTATCAGAAAGATCAAGCTGAGATTACCAAAATCACGAAGCATTTAGAACAATGTGAAGCAGATCTGGCTCATTGCTACCAACGTTGGGAACAGCTTGAAGGTTAGTATCATCATAACCAAATTAGTTAAGGCAATAAAAAAGCCTGTATTACATTATTAAATACAGGCTTATAGAGTTTAGAAGTAGAGGAGATGGCTAATGAAACTAACGGTTCCTTGCTTTAATTTATCATCCTTGATAAGCACTTTGCGGTTGCATTGTGAAGCTGCTGTTTGAATCACTGACCATACAAGTTAAATGATAGTCTGCAATACTCAATTGAGAAAGGTCGAAAAACTGAATGCAATGTAGGAAATTGTCATTGAGATAGGTGGACTTGACGGAAGAATCGTTGCTTAGTTGGTTTCATCATGGAATAAATATTATTAGTTATCAAAGGACTTATGGTTTAAAAGGGCATATGTTGAACATTCGGCTGTCAACCGTTATGATGCATGCTCTTAGTATAAGGTGAATTCTTAAATAAAAGTTATGAAAAAATTTGATGTTATCATTATCGGCGCGGGTGCTGCCGGTCTCATGTGTGCTATTGAAGCCGCTAAACGTAAGCGCAAAGTACTGGTTATCGACCATGCTAATAAAGCAGGAAAAAAAATTCTGATGTCTGGTGGCGGTCGTTGTAATTTTACCAATTATCATATTGATTACGACAGCTATATTTCAAATAACCCTCATTTCCATAAATCAGCCTTAAGTAGTTACACGCAATGGGATTTTATTGAGATGGTAACAAAACATAAAGTTCCATTTCATGAGAAAACAGCAGGGCAATTATTTTGCGATGACAAAGCCAAAGATATTCTCAATTTATTATTAACTGAATGTCAGCAGGCCTCAGTAACAATTCAGTTGAACACAGCCGTCAGTAAAATCACACAGTTGGCAGAAAATGGTTACCAACTTGAAAGTAATATGGGAATGTTAGATTGTCAGTCTTTAGTCATTGCAAGTGGCGGTCTTTCTATTCCGACTATGGGCGCGTCACCTTTTGGTTACAAAATTGCAGAACAGTTTGGTATTAATGTTTTACCAACTCGAGCAGGTTTAGTGCCGCTAACCTTACATGTTGAAGACAAAGAAAAATTGGCAAACCTTGCGGGTGTTTCTGTTGCTAGTCAGGTGAATAGTCCACGTCAAAGCTTCCAAGAAAATATCTTATTTACCCATCGAGGCTTAAGTGGTCCGGCGATATTACAAATTTCATCTTATTGGCAACCAGGAGAAGCGCTAAACATTAATTTAATTGCGCAACATGATGTAGAAGCTGAATTTAAACTAGCAAAGCAGAAGCAACCACAGCAATATTTGAAAACGTTTTTAAGTAAATTTTTACCAAAAAATCTTGTGCCAATCTTATTTAGTGTCGATTTACTTGAACATACTCTGCAAGAAATATCATTTAAACAATTTTCTGACATCCTTCAACAGTTAAATGCTTGGCAAATTAAACCCAATGGTACTGAAGGTTATCGCACGGCTGAAGTGACCTTAGGTGGGGTTGATTGTCATGCTTTATCATCTAAAACGATGGAAGTGAATAATGTTGCAGGCCTGTATTTTATTGGTGAAGTACTGGATGTAACGGGTTGGCTTGGTGGTTATAATTTTCAATGGGCTTGGTCTTCAGGTTGGGTTGCAGGTCAGGTCGTTTAACATTTCTTGAGGTCGTATCTTGTTCACTTCAGGACATACCACAATTTATAGTTGCATCAAGACTAAATTCCGCTATTATTAAAATTATGAAAACTATAATACTTCTCGTCATTACAATGAGTTTATTCGTTTCTAGTGTAGCTTTCGCACAAAGCTCGACCGCTACGAAACAAATTCCTAATTCAATTCTGAAAATTAAAACCAGTGCTGAAATAAAAGCGACAAATATTCAAGTCATAGGTGCTAGTGGTTGTTCTACTCAGCTTACTGCAACGAGTCTCAACTTATCTAATAGTCCACAAGTTATTGGTAGATGTATACCAAGCACATCGGCATTGGATAGTAGTGGTAGTATCAGTTGGAATGTAAGTCTAATTTTGCAAGATAGAAAAGTTACGCAAAAACAATGTAAGGTTTCGTTGTTTGTTACCTGTAAAACACAACAACAGCACTCCGACAATGTGTTGAATTTCGAGCGTAGTCCTTTATCTAGAGAAGATCAGCCTCTAACCTCATCGAAAAAGACAACGTTAAATTGTAATTTCCAACCTGGACGTACTCAAAAAGTATTAGTTGGTAGCAATGAACCACGCTTCTGTCAGCGTTTGTTTATCACTGGTGATTCATCACCAGATAATGATGTTATTGTGACAATTCGTCGCGACAATCAATAACTAGCAGCTTAACTCTCTTTATTTTTATGTCGGTAAATCATATCGCTGCTAGATTGATCTGTAGGATAAATTAACATTTGCATCACATTTACATGTGCTGGGCGTGTTGCACAGTAAACAACGGCATCAGCAATATCTTTTGCAGCCAGTGGTGTCATATCTTCATAGGTTGCATCTGCTTTTGTTGCATTTTGATTAAAGCGCACTAAGCTAAATTCTGTATTCACTGCACCAGGAGCAATTTCAGTAACGCGAAGAGGTGTGCCGTGTACGTCTTTCTTTAGGCCTGCGCTGAACTGGCTGACAGCAGCTTTCGTAGCGCAATAGACACTTCCTCCTGCATAGGTTTGATATCCTGCTACAGAGCTGATATTGATAATATGACCGCGTTGCTGTTTTAACATTCCAGGCAAAACACTGTGAGTAATATAAAGCAAGCCTTTGATGTTGGTATTAATCATCGCCTCCCAATCACTTATTTCGGCATTTTGAACACTATCTTTACCTGCAGCGAGACCTGCATTATTGATCAATACATCGATGGCTTGCCACTCTTGTGGTAAATCTTTAATTTCACGTTGAACGTCAGATTGTTGACATATGTCGAGAGGTAACAATAAGCTTTGTGTTGCATACTTTTCTTGTAATTGAGCGCTTAACGCTTTTAACTTATCGTGGCGTCGAGCAGTAAGAATTAAACGCGCACCTGCGGCTGCAAATTGTTCGGCACAAGCTGCGCCTATGCCACTTGATGCGCCGGTAATCAAGACAATCTTATCTTTACATTTATTCATACTAGCCCCTAATTTATTAATAATACAGGACTTACGTTAAATCCCAAGGTCAAGGCAATCATGTTTTCAAAATAACCGATAGTATACACAATACGTGAGGTTTTTTGACAACATTATTAACGAAGAGATTGGGGTTTAACGTAAGTCCTATAATAGTGCGAATTATATAGCATAAAATATGCAGAAAATAAAAGCTACACTATAATAGAATTAACAATAAACAAAAATTGAGAATTCATTATGAAGATAATAATAGTGCTATTTTGTATTTTTACCTTTGCTATGACTAGTGCCGTTGCTGCACCTTCTCTTGGTGATAAAATTGCGAAAGAGTGTGCGCAAAGCTTTGTTATTAGTGGTCCACATATAATGAAGTTAAATCAAAATGAACTTAAAGCCTGGCAAAAAGGTAAGGTCACTGGCACAGTAAGTATTCAAGCACCAAGTGGCAGCACATTAAAATCAAAATTCAAACAAATCAAAGACAGCAACCTAGGTCACTGTACCGTCGTGCTTGGCAATAGTGTGAATTGCAATAACTTTGAAGTGAAGCTGCATCCAGAAGATGGCGAAGAACTGCAAATTACGTCGCAGACCTTATCTTGTCCTTAGCTCAGCTTAGCCCAGGTATCACGCAAACCAACAACACGATTAAAAATAAGCTTTTCCGAACTACTGCTTTTATCAACACAGAAGTAACCAATACGTTCAAACTGAAAAGCTTGGCCAGTTTCAGCATTGCCAAGTGACGGTTCTACTAAACAATTCTCAATAATCATTAGTGATTCAGGATTTAAATGTTGAATAAAGTCTTCACTGGCAGCAGGATTTTCGATTGTGAATAAACGATCATAAAGACGCACGGTTGCTTTCTCTGCATGTTGTGCGGATAACCAATGAATCACGCCTTTGACTTTTCGACCTTCAGGCTTTTTACCTAATGTATCCTTATCGAGACTACAACGTAACTCCACAATTTCGCCATTCGCATCTTTGATAACATCTTCACACTTTATTACGTAAGCATTGCGTAAACGTACTTCTTTACCTGGCGCTAAACGGAAGAATTTTTTCGGCGCATCTTCCATGAAGTCATCGCGCTCAATATACAGTTCGCGACTAAAAGGTAATTCACGAGTACCTAAACTTTCATGATTAGGGTGATTGCTTGCAGTTAAGTTTTCTACTTCACCTTCAGGGAAGTTTTCAATAATCACTTTTAATGGATTCATCACACACATCGCGCGCGGTGCATGCTGATTTAATTCATCACGGACACATTCTTCAAAAACACTCATATCAATAACCGAGTTACTTTTTGATGTGCCGAGCATATCGCAGAAATTACGAATGGCTGCTGGCGGATAACCACGACGGCGCATGGCTTTTAAGGTCGACATGCGTGGGTCATCCCAACCATCAACATGATTTTCTTCAACTAGCTGACGGAGCTTACGTTTACTGGTCATGGTATGCGAAATATTCAGGCGCGCAAATTCAATTTGTTGCGGTTTTGCAGGCGTTGTCAGATTATCCACAAACCAATCGTATAAAGGACGATGATCTTGAAATTCTAAGGTACAAATGGAATGCGTAATACTTTCTAACGCATCTGATAATGAATGAGCGTAATCATACATGGGATAAATACACCAATCATCGCCAGTGCGTTGATGCGAAGCAAAGCGAATTCGATAAATCGCTGGATCCCGCATATTCATGTTGCCAGATTGCATATCGATTTTGGCGCGCAAGATGTGGGTGCCTTCAGAGAATTCACCAGCTTTCATGCGTGCAAATAAATCTAAACTTTCTTCAACACTGCGATTACGATACGGACTGTCTTTACCGGCTTGTTGTAACGTGCCGCGATATTCACGAATTTCTTCGATACTGAGACTATCAACATAAGCTTTGCCTTGTTTGATAAGGTCAACTGCAAAATCATGTAATTGTTGATAGTAATCTGAAGCATGATAGAGATGTTGTTGCCAATCAAAGCCTAACCAACGTACATCTTCCATAATCGCATGCGCGAATTCTTCTTCTTCTTTACATGGGTTGGTATCGTCAAGACGCAAATGACAAGTACCGCCATATTCTTTGGCTAAGCCAAAATTCAAACAAATTGATTTGGCATGACCGATATGCAAATAACCATTGGGTTCTGGTGGAAAGCGCGTAACGATGGCTTTATGTTTACCAGACTGCAAATCAGCATCAATAATTTGATGGATGAAATGCCGAGGTTTTTCTGTTGTCTCTGTCATGCGTGTTGTACCTAAAAATGGATTAATTATCAAAGCTGTCCATTTTGTCATTAGAGGTGTTCAACGGTCAAGCTTTGAATAAGCAAATATTGGCTTTCAAGCTGCCTTTGCTATGCTTAAACAACGTGACTTCAATTTAGCGAGGAATCTCACCAAGAATATTACAAAAAAAATCCTTTGCGTTATAAGTTTTATCGTTATACTTGTGGACGTGATCAGCGTTTACAGAAATTATGGGGTAAGCACTGAAAGTAAGGATTAATCTGAATAGGGATAAATGCGCAAATGATCTTAGCTAAATTACTGGGCGAAGTAATAGCGCCTATTCAAGTTGACTTTACACAATTTAACTTGCCGAATAAACCGAATTACTATTTTTGTTGTCCTGAAGGCTTTAGTAATATTACCCCGCAAAAGTTAAGTCCAATCTATCCTGTGAGTCTCGATGAACTAGATAGTGCTTGGCAAGAGATGATAAAGCGACAGCCACACATAGCGTGTCTTGCGTCGGATCTAGCAAGATACAAATTTACCTATCAACAAAAAACAAAATATCTCAGATTTCCAGATACTATTAATGTCGAACTGTTGCCATTAAGTGAAAATACATCATCTATAGCCATTTATAGCCAGTCACGATATGGTTATTCTGACCTGAAAACCAATCAAAAACGTGTCTACCATTGGTTAGAGGAACTTTGCCAAAACTTACCTAATGCCAAATAAATGCCTTATTTCTAGGCAAATAAGGTATCTCTCTGTAACACTTAATATTTTCTTAAGTTTAATTCGCTATAAATGTTTGCATGTTGGATAAATATCATTCATGATTTCGTCGATTTTGAACAGTTTGATTGTTTGAAGTTAGCTAAAAGTGAAGGAAGTGGAGAGATACTTATGTTTTTAGAATTGCAACTAGAAGCACAGTACCTAAAGCATAGCGGAGATTTGGGGCTTCTGTTTCCTATCCTCTTTGATAAATTGAGTGAAAAAGCTGGTGGCTTAAACAAGCTTATGGCTCTTGACTTTCCTGTTTTTCAAAAGATGTTTTTAGACTTAGTTGAACCTGCTGAGAGAGCAAACCCAAAGATAGGTTTTATACTGATGGAAACCTGGGTTATAAGAGAAACGTACGCATTCTTATCTGACGCCGATACAGCTGAGACTCTTGCTAAGACCGGCATACATTTATTGGGATTGCAAGAATATTTAGGTACTCGTTGTAAAAATATTATAGAGACTTATAGTGTGGAATGTGGTTCTGCTCCTCTACTTGGTGGTGACAATTTTACAGGTCTAATAATTGCGGCCCTTTCAAGAGTCTATACAAACTCTACGAAAGATGGGTTAAAACAATTTTTTTATTTATATGATCTTATAGATTTTGGAATGACAGATTTATGCGAATTACTATATTTGCCTAAGGAGCTCTATCCTCGAAATGACGATGGTTTTTTGACTCAAAGCAGCACTGACAAAACTATGGCGATGTCTGGTAGCTTTGGTAGTTTAGTTTTTGCGAATGAATATTATAAGTCAAATATAGCAGAGACGACCTCTGCGAGTGTTGTATCTGGAACATCTGGAACATCTGGAACATCTGGAACATCTGGAACATCTGGAACATCTGAAACATCTGGAACATCTGGAACATCTGAAACATCTGAAACATCTGAAACAAATGATACAGCTAAAGTTGCATTATTGGTAAGAAGCTTCGCACTACATATGTTAAATCAAGATTCATTGCCTCGTATTGGAAGAGATGGGCTGGATGCTTATACTGTATTTACTGAACGTTATCGTGCTTTTGAGGATATTGCTTTAAGTCTGCATAATAGAATGTTAAGAGGAAGCCGTGGAGAGCTATCTGATATTCAAAGTGAAATTTTTATTAGTCTAGCTCGACAGTTAATTTTGCGTCATATAACAACGACCCAGGCTAAATCAGACCCAGCTGTTTTTTATCGCCAAACGCAACAAGTAATTAAATTTTTATCTACATGTAATTATACCGGCGCGTCAGAGCAACAAGCGCTACTAGAGCTTGTTAGAGATCCCTTGATTTCGCACATAAAACAACAACAAAAAGCACAAGTGCCACGTCGGGTACGAATGAAGGTTGCTTTACAAATGAATTTAGAATTCATGCGAGCAAGTTGGCGCAATCGAATTGCTAATACTAAAGCTCGGGCAGTTGAATTCTTTCGTGGAAAAACCGGTGTTGCTTCGGTTAATGTTGTCGTGTCGGAGCCGGCTGTTCCGGATGCTGCAAGTTCAAAAGCTGCACCTACATCTGCACCTGCACCTACATCTGCACCTGCACCTAAAGCTTCATCTAGAAAAGGCTCTGGACATGGGGTTGCGGATATATTAGAGATAGTCGGTGGCAAAATAAGCTATAAAGCAGCAAAAGTTGCAGATACTGCGTCAGCTGGCCCCCAAGCCAAGCCTAGAAAAAACGTGGTTTTTAGTATTCGCAAAGGCTCATTATTAGGTTGGTTATATAACAACGCTACAACTAGGCCAGAAATTAGGCAAGAAGAGGCTGTTAAGGCCGTGCCTCCTATGGTTGCCTCAGGTAGAGTTGACGGGAATCGTCGGCGAGTGAAAGCTTAATCAACAAGTTTGTTGAATTATTGTTATTACAATAAAGTGATTACTCCGCATAAATATCAATAGCGCGAATTTGGTAAAGCTTATAAACAAACTGACGACATAAGTCTTCATCCCATTCATAACGTAATGCTTGTAACCAAGCATGAAAGCTTTGGCAATAACCCGCATTAAAACCATCAATCATTTCAATCAGAGCAGAATTTTTTGGCAACGTTAATTTATGATTACGAGCATAGACAACACACTGTTTTGTCGTCGGTGTTAATAGTTTTAACTGATATGGTCTATGCAAAAATAGTTTAGTTGAACTAGTAATACTAATGTTGTCCATATTTCGTGATGGCGCAACATGATTAAAGCCACAATTCGATTGTAACTTAAAGTAATAATCATAATAAGCTTGCTGTAAGCAACTATATAACGAACGCCGAACACACTTGTTTTGCTGCTCTTTATATAACTCAGGAAGTTCTTCATGTTGTAAATAGTCAGGAAAGCAAACATCATCCTCAAGCAAAAACTGTTGCTTCATTAAAGACATGAATTTTTGAAATAAGACTTTTGTCGGATAGAATTTAGTGGTGATGACGAGCGTACTTGAGAATAACTCATTATGATCAATGTGATAATGCTGAGCAGGCATTATGAATAATTCATAGGGCTGAATATCATATGTTGCAGCAGAGTCTCGTAAGCGTTGAATGGCGAGAGTAGGGCTGTTATTAACACTGTTCTCAACAAGTTGTGTTGCTTGCCATAATAACATTTGCTTTTTATGTTTCCCTAAATGAAATTGAAAGCTCACCCCTTGGTTTTGGTTATGATTAATGCCTGATGGTGTAAAGCCATAATTACCAATATGTAAACTCATTTCTAAACCACCATTAGGGACGCCATGTTTTTGTAAAAAAGGCTGTAAATAGCAGGCAAGCTTTTGAGTGAGTTGATCGTCAAACTGTTCAGCATGACGTAAAAAAATTCCTGTTCTTTGTCTATGCAGCTTGCTGATGGAGGCATAAATATTATGTTTATTCATGCTTGCTAATGATGCGGTAAAATTATATTTAATATCATCACGTTTTTCATCATTGACATATAGACTTAATAGTTTATGTCGCTGCTTATTCTGCAACATACCAGAAAATACATTGTTAATATCAGACTCATCACAAAGGCTGTGATGAAATGCATTTTGATAACATTGCGCAGTACGCAAATTTTTCTTTTTTTGAATAATTTTCGGAGGAATACTTATCATGACGGTCTCTCCTATAAATCAACGTATAAATAATGATTATCTTTAATGTTGATTTCAGTATAGGAAGCCGGGTGGTTAAGATATACAGTAATAATTACCAATATGCCCATTGTACCTAGAATATTCAATTTATTTTAAACATGATTACGTAATTTAAGTTCATCAGGATGAGGATTTAGATAAAGCTGTTTTTTAATGTAATCATTTGGATAAATACGAAAATAGTGTTTAAAAAGTGTGATAGGAACAATTAGAGGAAGCTGTTGATTGCGATACTGTTCAATAATATTAAGTAATTCTTGTTTATCTTCCGAACTCAATTGTTTACTTAAGTAACCAAGTAAGTGCTGTAGCACATTTGTATGACGTTTATGAGTGGCTCTATATTGCAATGTCTGCATGAATTCTCGAATATAAGCTTGGGCAGTAGGTTTAAGATGACCTTTGTTAATGTTAGCCGCAATATTGCCGCAACGTTGATATCCTGCAATATTATGTGCCATCAGAATCAATTTATGTTGTGCGTGAAAATCGGTGAGTATTTTTGCTGTGATACGATTTTTCATCATATCTAACCAGCGTTGATAAGCATAAATGCGTTCAATGAAATTTTCTCTTAAGAAGGGATCTTTGAGACGACCTTCTTCTTCTATGGGTAATAAAGGATTGGTGTTCTGTAATTCCCTGGTGTAAATGCCAACGCCAGATTTTGTTGGACTACCTTTGCCTTGATAGACACGAACGCGCTCCATGCCACAAGTAGGAGATTTATTTTTAACTATGTAACCGCAGATCTGAGGAAACTGTTTTACTTGTTGTTTACTATAATCTTGCATGGCTGTAGTGAAATTCTGCGCGTGATCATTCGCATAAACCAACTGTGGATTTTCTGACTCACCAATCAAATGTAATGCCGGTCTTGGTACGCTCATGCCTATGGCAACTTCAGGGCAAACCGGAATAAAGTCAACAAAACTTGCTAAAGTATCTGTTATGTAAGCTTCGCGTTTATGCCCGCCATTAAAACGAACTTCTTCGCCTATTAGACAAGAGCTGATGCCTAATGTTAATTTCGGATGTGTTTGCATATAAAAGCTTATTCTTAAGTTCTATTTATGTATAAATATATTGTAGACTAATATGAATAAAAATATTACTCCTGATTCTTGCGTGCAATGTTAAAACGTATAAAAAAAGACGTTATATGCAAAAACAGCGATGTCTTGTTCCTAGAGAACTATCATGCGACGAGTATTGACTTTCCTTATCCACATTGTTTTTTTGTGCAAAATTAATAAATAAATTAGAGGTAGTATAAATCCTGACAGTTTCACCTCGAAAAAACATTGATAGTCAAAGACTTACAACGTTATTGTCTATAATGAAATAACACTAAACAAAATGGAATGATAGATAATGATATTAGCAAAAGGTTTATTATTTTTAGCCGCATGTGTTTTGACAACGAGTAGTTTTGCTGATGATATCATGCCGATGAAATTACATATCATCAATCATACAACTCAACCCGTGCATGTGCATATGTATGATTTCAATTCAACAAAACATTATCGTGTTAATAATACCGATATGCAGAGGATATTTATCCCAGACAAAGATGTACACAATATTGCTTTTGATTATGCCTACCTCGATGGTAGTGCTGGTAAGAAATGCCAAGCACGCGTTACGCATCCAAAACCAAGCAAGTTGTTAGTGGTGATCCATAGCGATGGTAATTGCTCGTTTGCCGCTCAAGGTGATGAGTAAATGTAAATATTAGACAATACCAATAAATCGTACTGCTTCACCAATAGGTTGTGATTGCAGTTCACCATCAAGCATAACAGTATTACCTCGAATAATGGTATGCAACGGCCAACCTTGAACTGACATACCATGGTAAGGTGTCCATGCACATTTACTAACAATCCAATCATTATCAATAACAACTCTTTTTTGCATGTCGACAATAGTAAAATCGGCATCATAACCAAGAGCGATACGACCTTTATTGGCAATATTATAAATACGTGCTGGGCCACTGGCGGTTAAATCAACAAAGCGTTCTAAAGTTAACTTGCCATTATTAACATGATTTAACATGATAGGCACGAGTGTTTGTACTCCTGGCATTCCCGCTGGCGATTCTGGATAAGGTTTACTTTTTTCTTCACGAGTATGCGGAGCATGATCGGAACCAACCACATCAACGGTACCGTTGGCAACCGCTTCCCATAACGCAATTTGTTGCGTTTCACTGCGAATTGGCGGATTCATTTGTGCAAAGGTACCAATTTCTTCGTAAGCTGAATCTGTTAATGTTAAATGCTGTGGTGTTACTTCAACAGTGGCAATATCTTTATTCTGTGCGAGTAAGGCCATTTCTTTTGCCGTTGTAACATGCAATACATGTACTGGGTGATGACATTCTCTGGCAATTTTTAATAAACGTTGTGTTGCCAAAAAAGCAGTTTCGATATCGCGCCACTCAGGGTGAAAGCGTGGGTGTTGTCCTTCTTCGGCAATGTGTTTACGTTCACGTAAACGTGGTTCATCTTCACAATGTACTGCACAACGGCGCTGACTTCTTTGCAGAATTGCACGAATAGCATCATCTTGTTCTACTAATAAATTGCCGGTAGAGCTACCCATAAAAATCTTAATACCACTGCAACCCGGTAAACTTTCGAGCTGATGCCAATTGCTATCTTCAGGTGTACCACCAATAAAGAAAGCATAGTCACACCAGGCTCGGCCTTCGGCACGTTGCAATTTATCATTTAATGCCGCAACAGATGTTGTTGCGGGATTGGTGTTTGGCATTTCAAAAATCGCTGTTACACCACCGAGTGCTGCTGCCATGGTGCCCGTTGCTAAATCTTCTTTATGTTCATTACCTGGTTCCCGAAAATGGACTTGTGAATCAATCACCCCTGGTAAGACATGTAAATTTTGAGCATCAATAGTTTGATTGCTTTGTTGCTCAGCAAGTGTTGGCGCTAAAGCAGTAATTTTACCTTGTTGAATACCAATATCGAGTTGTTGGCGACCATTAGGGGTAAAGCACGTGCCATTTTTAATAATTAAGTCAAACATGATGATTATCCTATGAGGGAGGGTTACTCTATCAAGTTTATAAAAAACTCGCTACAATACCGCAAAAAATATATGCATTGATACTGCCAGAACCACAGAGGGAAAACAACATGCGAGTGACTACAAAATTACGTCAATTATTAACCGAAAATAGTCCCTTATTAGCTCCCGGCGTATTTGATGGTATGTCGGCGCGACTTGTTGAACAATCAGGCTTTAATGCAATCTATGCCAGTGGTGGCGCCATTGCCAGAAGTACCGGTTATCCCGATATTGGTCTTATGACGTTAACAGAAGTGGCTGAACGTTTAGCGCATATTGTTAATGTTACTAATCTACCGGTGATTGCTGATGCTGATACTGGCTTTGGTAATGCAATTAATGTAGCACGTACAGTAAAATTATATGAACGAATTGGCGTTGCTGCATTACACCTTGAAGATCAAACTTTTCCGAAACGTTGTGGTCATTTAAAAGATAAAAGTTTGATTAGCAAGAATGAAATGGCACATAAAGTCAGAGTTGCAAAAGAGTCACTAGAAGATCCTGACTTTGTTATCATTGCACGCACGGATGCTATCGCAGTAGAAGGTTTTGAGTCCGCTATTGAGCGTGCACAAGCATACCTGGAAGCTGGTGCGGATATGATTTTTGTTGAAGCACCAGAGTCTGAACAACAAATCGAAAAGATAGCAGAATTAATTCCTCAACCTAAATTAATCAACATGTTCTATGGCGGTAAAACACCATTAGTACCTTTGCCACAATTAGCGTTAATGGGTTACAAGCTTGTTATTATTCCTTCTGACTTACAGCGTGCAGCAATTCGCGCCATGGAAAATACGCTAACAGTGATTAAACGTGATGGAGATAGTCGTGCATTAGCGGATAATATTGCAACGTTTAAAGAACGCGAAAAGATTATTGGTACAGCAGAGTATTTGGCGATTGATAAGGGTTATCAAGATTAATAGAGTGCCTGAACTTCTAATAAGATGAGGTCAACTTACGTCTGCTATCTTAATGATTTTATTAGCTTATTATAAATTTTGTTGTTAGTGACTATAATAAATGTAACAAATAAAAATAAATCATGGAGACCATTGTCATGGATCAGATATTTTCTCCGGCTGTTCTCGTCATTCTCAACTGGTTCGTTACTATATTTTTTCTAATCATAGGCCTATTTATTTTAGGGTTAATTGTCGTCTACATTCTTGATGTATCACAGAAGAAAAATGCGGTGCTTCATAATTACCCTGTAGTTGGACACTTTCGTGGAATCTTTAGTACGCTAGGTGAATTCTTCAGGCAATATTTTTTTGCGATGGATCGCGAGGAGATGCCATTTAATCGTGCTGAACGTAATTGGGTTGCGCATGCAAGTAAAAAAGAAGATGTAACGGTTGCTTTTGGCTCGACACGTAGCTTAACACCGGTTGGCACATCAATATTTGTTAACTGTCCATTTCCGACATTAGAAAGTGATGCCGCGGAAACGCAACCTGTCATTATTGGTCCTTATGTGAAAAATCCATTTACAGCCAAATCATTTTTTAATATATCAGGAATGAGTTTTGGCGCTATTTCTAAACCTGCCGTACTTGCCCTATCAAATGGTGCGCGCATGGCAGGGCTTTGGATGAATACGGGTGAGGGCGGTTTATCACCGTATCATTTAGAAGGCGGTGCTGATATTGTTTTTCAGATTGGTACAGCAAAATATGGTGTGCGTAATTCTGATGGATCTTTAAATGAAGATAAGCTTCGTGACATAGCAAATCATGAAACGGTTAGAATGTTTGAAATTAAATTTAGTCAAGGTGCTAAACCGGGTAAAGGCGGTATTTTACCGGGTATCAAAGTGACTTCTGAAATTTCGAAAATACGCGGTATTCCTCAAGGCGAAGATTCGATTTCTCCCAACCGACATCCTGAAGTGGATTGTGTGCCGGATATTCTAGATTTTATTGCCAAGATACGCAATGTAGTAGAGAAGCCAGTTGGTTTTAAATGTGTTGTTGGTGCCTATGGTTGGTTAGAAAAGCTTTGCCAAGAAATACATCGTCGCGGAATCGAAAGTGCGCCTGATTTTATGACCATAGATAGTGGCGATGGTGGTACTGGCGCAGCGCCACTAGCATTAATGGATAATGTTGGTTTACCTATTCGTGAATCATTACCGATGGTTGTTGATATTCTTTTAAAATATAATCTTAAAGATCGTATTAAGATTGTTTCATCCGGTAAACTTATTACACCAGCTGAAGTCGCTTGGGCATTGTGTACCGGTGCAGATTTTATTACTTCGGCACGAGGCTTTATGTTTTCACTAGGCTGTATTCAAGCGATGAAATGTAATAAGAATACTTGCCCAACAGGTATCACTACGCATAATCCACATTTGCAAAAAGGTTTAGTGCCAACCGTTAAAGCTATACGCGTAAAAAATTATGCAGAAGCGATGATTCATGAAGTTGAAGTGATTGCACATTCTTGTGGCGTGCATGAACCTCGATGTTTAAAGCGTTTTCATATGCGTATCGTGCAAAATAATGGACGATCATTGCCGCTAAATGAGTTATATCCGGAGCCAGATGTTATTTCTGAGTATGTATCTTAATATTAGTCATGAAAAGGGACTTTAAATAATAAGATTGTCCCAATAACTAATAAGACAATAATACTCGTCATACCAATACGTTGGCTGTCAAATTGCAGAGTGAGTAGGGCTACACACCATGGGCCAATGAATGCTGTGGCTTTACCGGATAAAGCATATAAGCCAAACATTTTCGACATTTTTTCTGGGGGTGCTAAACGCGCCATCATCGAACGACTTGCTGCCTGTATTGGGCCCATGAATAATCCCATGAACAGGGCAACGATCCAAAACCAAGTAACGCTATGTAAAAGCAAAATAGTAATGCCACTTGCTGTCAGAGCAACAAGTGCTATCAGTATGGTTTTCTTCGGGCCGAACCAATCATCGAGCCAAGCAAAGCCTGCGGCACCGATTCCTGCTGTAACATTTAAGGTGATGCCAAATTTTAGAATTTCATTAAAGTCCATATGAAATGTGCCTGCAGCATAAATGCCACCAAAGGCAAACAACGTATTTAAGCCATCGATATAAAGCATGCGTGCAATCAAAAATAAAAAAATCGTTTTCTCTTTGGGGAGTGTTTTTAATGTTTGCCATAATTCCGATAAACCGGTGCGAATAGCCATGCGTATAGGAAGTTTTCTATTTTTTGATTCTTTCGTAAAGAAAAATAAAGGCAGAGCAAAAATAAATAACCATAAAGCAGCAAAAGGACCGACAATGCGAATATTTTCATAGCTACTGTTATCGAGATGTAGAAAATTCACCTTTGGCTGTACGAAAAGAAATAACACTAAAGATAAGGCAACTAAACCTCCTGCATAACCAAGTCCCCAAGCCCAACCTGAAATGCGACCGATATAATTTGATGGAGCAATATCGCGTAACATCGCATTATAGAATACCGTACCAACTTCAAAGCCAATGGTGCCAAGAGCCACACAGCCCAACCCCCAAGTCAGATCATGACTACTGGGTTTGGTATACCAAAGCAGTGCCGTGCTAATAAAAAGGATAATAGAAAATACCAATAACCAAGGTTTGCGAGACCCACGAGCATCGGCAATGGCACCAACAATTGGACTTACTATTGCAATGATTAAACCAGCAATGGCGATCATTCCGCCCCATTCAGCAGTGCCGATAATCTTATTAACAGCGACAACTTGAGTGAAATAAGTTGCAAAGACAAAGGTTAATATCAGTGTGGGGAAGGGCGAATTAGCCCAATCAAAGATGCTCCAAGCAATAATACTGCGAGTTCGATGCGCGAGCGCTTTGCTGGCTTGTTCCATTGATAACCCTTTATATTTCATATGGTTAGAGTCTTTTTGTTGGCGAAAATTGAAACCCTTATGGCTGCACACCTTACTATGCGTAGCCTTATCACGCAATTGCTGCTGAGAGCCTGAAATTAAAAGACATAAATATGCATTGACGCATAGACTAATAATCGGTAGATTATGCGCAAAAGTATGCCTTAATTATAAAACGTATTAACCAGGAAGTGAGTAGAAAGGATGATTCTGCATGATAAACCAAGAATATTCTGCGCAAACAACAGTTGCTACAAACTCTTTAGTTCGCCAATGTGGTGGCTTGCAATTACTTTCTCTAGATTATTATGACGATATGTCTGACATTATTGCTAGTCTGCGTTTGGTACATAATGATGATATTTTGCGATTGTCGGTACTGAAAATTTTTGCTGATGATCGCTTGCTTGAAAAACTAGTAGCAAAAGATATACGTATTATCACGCAGGCGATTACTGATGTTGCTCGTATCAGAGAAAAACATTTTATCGAACAATATAAGCAATAGAAGCAAAAATATTTAGAACTTACGCAAAACTCTCTATACTTCGTTAAATAACTTTTAAAGAGTTTATCGTAAGTTCTAATATTAATATAATTGTGCCATTGCATCTTTTGCTTGTTTTAATGTTTTTTCGGCAACTGCATTAGCGCGTTCGGCACCGTTACGCAGAATTTGCAATACTTGTTCCATGTCATTTGCATATTGCAATCGACGTTGGCGCATGGGTTCAATGATTTCAACTAAAACGTCTATTAGCTGCTTCTTACATTCTACATCACCGATGCTGCCGTTACGATAACGTTCTTCAGCTTCGGCGACCCATGTTTTATCAGCATTAAAAGTTTCATGAAAAACCCATAATGGATTATTTTCTACTTGACCTTTGTCGGTAGCCTTTAAACGATTTGGGTCGGTATACATACCCATGACTTTCTTTTTAATGCTATCAGGATCATCACTTAGTAAAATGGCATTATTTAATGATTTACTCATTTTCAATAAATTGCCATGGTCATCAGGACCGGTAGTACCGATCAAACGTTTTGTACGACCCATAATCGCTTGTGGAATTGGAAATAAACCACCAGCTTTAACATAATCACTATCATTAATATGAGAATCAACAGCACAATAAATTTGATTAAAGCGTCTTGCTGCTTCACGTGTCATTTCTAAATGCGGAATCTGATCTTCACCAACAGGAACCACCTCGGGTTGAAAAGCGAGGATATCAGCGATCTGTCCAACGGGATAAAGTAAAAAACCAAACGGATAATTATCACCTAAACCTTTATCGCGAATTTCATCTTTAATGGTTGGATTGCGCATTACTCGTGAAAACGGAATCAACATACTAAAGAAAAAAGTTAATTCACTAATTGCGGGAATATCAGATTGTACAAACATAGTAGATTTCTGTGGATCAATGCCAGCACCTAAATAATCAAGCGCGATATCGAGAACACTTTCACGGATCTCTGCAAAACGTGTGGCGCGTGTCGTAAATGCATGCATGTTGGCAATTAAAAAATAACAATCATAATCATTTTGCATGGCAACACGATTTTCTACTGAACCAACCCAATGACCTAAATGTAATTTTCCTGTTGGCGTATCACCTGTTAATAAGCGCGGTTTATTGTTTGTCATCATTTATTATCCACAATTGCATATAAAGAATGTTGGGTATCGTATCTAAGAAGACTAATCACTGCAAGACAAAGCTGCACCAAGTAACTTGGCAGTAATATCAACGGCAGGAATGACGTTGGCATAATTCATACGTTGTGGTCCAACGACACCAACAACGCCAATGTTTTCACCATCAACTGCGTAATTTGAGGTGACGATACTACAATCATCAAAAACTTCATAACCCGTTTCTTCACCAATGAAGATTTGTACACCATCAGCCTTGATGCAATGCTCTAATAAATGCAGGACGGATTGTTTTTGAGTGAAGGCATTAAATAACGATGTTAAACCTGTTAGTTCTGATTCATGCACCATGTTAAATAAATTTGAATGGCCGTTGATAACATAATCGTTTTGCTGTTGCTCATCAACAAAGACTTTAGCTGCAACATCAATCACTGTCTGCATGATGTTATCCATTTGTTGTTTGTCATGTTGTAGTTCTAAGACCAATTCATTGTATACGATTTTTAACTGTTTGCCGGCAAAGTGTTCATTCAAAAAATTTGAGGCTGTCTGTAATTCATTTGCTTGATATTGCCGTTCTGTAACAATAATGCGATTTTGCACTTCACGTTCATTTAAGACGAGAATAACCAGTACGCGTTGTTCTGATAATGGTAGAAATTCAACGTGGCGTAATTTAACTTGTTCTTGTTTGGGCAGCGAGACCAAACCAATTAAATGCGTCATATTCGATAATAAGGTGGATGCAGAATCTAATAAGGAATCGATATTGGCATCACGATGTAGATGTTGTGATAACAATTCAATATGACTCGGTGCAATCGGCTTGCGATCAATAAGTCCATCAACAAATAAACGTAACCCACGAGAAGTCGGAATACGGCCGGCTGATGTATGTGGTGAGCTTAGATAACCTTGTGTTTCAAGATCAGCCAAAATATTACGAATAGTTGCAGGGCTAACACTACCACCATCAGCTTCAGCCAAGGTTTTTGAACCGATAGGCGTGCCTTCTTGAATATAGCGTTCAATCAGTAATTTCAGAATGCGCTGTGCGCGTTGGTTTAAGCTTTCTGTTGGCATATGAGCTCTAGATGATTATGATTGCTGCAATCTTAAATACTAGCCAGTTATTTGGCAAGGTTTAGATTTTAGATGATGGCATTTATATTTTCTAATGCTATGATCCGTGTAGATAATTTGAGAGATTGACAAATGCCGCAATTACCCACACTACCCAGCTGGCAACAGCTTAAGCAGCATTGGCAAGCCATGCAAAATACTCCCATGCGTGATTTATTTGCAGAGAATAGCCAACGATTTAATAATTTCAGTCTGGAAGTTGGTGATATTCTTTTAGATTACTCAAAACAACGTATTACGAGCGAAACGCGCAGTTTACTTTGTCAGTTAGCCAAAGAGTCAGAGCTACAAGCTTATATCGAACGTATGTTCGGTGGCGAGAAAATCAATAATACTGAACAACGAGCTGTGCTTCATACCGCTTTACGCCAACCTCAACAAACGGTGATTCGTGTTGATAATGAAAATATTATGCCGAGTATTCAGGCATCGTTACAGCGCATGGCAGAGATTGTTGTTCAATTACACAGTGGTGCCTGGCAAGGTTACCAAGGACAGCCAATTACGGATGTAGTGAATCTGGGTATTGGTGGTTCTGATTTAGGGCCAGCAATGGTGACAGAAGCGTTGCATCCGTATCAACAAACTAATATTGCTGTACATTTTGTATCGAATGTCGATGCAACGCAATTATTTCAGGTTTTAGATAAAGTAAATCCAGCAACAACATTATTTATTATTACATCGAAAACATTTACTACGATGGAGACGATGACTAATGCTAATACTGCTCGCCAGTGGTTGCAAAGCAAACTTGGAGAGCAATGTGACTTAAACCAGCATTTCTTAGCAATTACCGCTAATCCGCAACGGGCGCTTGAATATGGTATCAGAAAAGAGAATGTTTTAACGTTTAGTGATTGGGTCGGTGGACGTTATTCACTTTGGTCTGTCGTTGGTTTACCCATTGCAATTGCTATTGGTATGCAAAACTTTCAAGCTTTATTACAAGGCGCTTATGAGATTGATCAACATTTTCGGCATGCTGAATTCGAACAGAATCTTCCCGTTCTTTTAGCATTATTAGGGATTTGGAATATTAATTTTGCCAATTGCAAAGCCCATGCTGTGAGTCCGTATACTCAATATCTTGCTCGTTTTCCAGCTTACTTGCAGCAAGTTGATATGGAAAGTAATGGCAAGCAAGTCAATCGTGACGGTGAAAAAATTGATTATCAAACTGCACCAATCATTTGGGGGGAGCTTGGCAGCAATGGCCAACATGCTTTTCATCAAGCTTTACTGCAAGGGCAAGATGTTGTGCCGGTTGACTTTATTATGACCAAGCAATGTCACCATGATTTAGACAATCATCAAACCATTTTAATGGCAGCATGCTTAAGTCAAAGCCGTGCTTTGATGCAAGGAAAAGATCTGCAAGAAGTAGAAAAAGAATTACAAACACAAGGTTTATCAAAAGGCGAGATTGCTACGTTAGCACCACATAAAGTGATCCCCGGTAATCGACCCAGCAATACATTAGTATTAAAAAAATTAACGCCGCGTAATCTTGGCGCGTTAATTGCTATCTATGAGCATAAAGTTTTTACACAAGGTGTTATTTGGCAAATCAATTCTTTTGATCAATGGGGTGTTGAACTTGGTAAGCAAATAGCAAAAGAGTTAGTAGACAATAATGGACAAGCAAAAACAGAACTAGCATCTGAGTTTGATAGTTCAACACAAGGGTTGTGGCAGTTCTTAATAAGCTAAAAGAGCTGTAAGATAATATCACAGGATTTACGCTAATCCCCAATCTCTTTGTTAATTGTGCCATACCTGTGCCCTTTGGGTATGGGTACCTCGGTCTTGGCATTTATCGTAAGTCCTGTATCAATATTAAATGATGAAGCTATCACTAAAAATATCCTTTGAAGCAATGCCAGCAAGAAATGCCGTGGTTTTTAATTTTTTACTGGTGACTTCTGGTCCGCAAATATAGGCTTTACAGTTTTCTGGAGTAGCAAGGAGTTTTTTTAGTTCATCACTAATATCCGCTTCAATAGCATTACCGTTACTTTTTAATACGCAGCAAAGATAGGAAAAATTCTTATGGTTCTTTGCTAATGTTCTTAGGAACTCTTGATAATATAAATCTGTGTCTATACAACCACCATGCAATAAGGTGATGTTTCCTGAGTGATTTTGTTTTAATGCTGAACGTATGATGCCAAGTAGCGGCGCTAAACCTGTTCCTGTTCCCGCGAGAATCATATTAAAGCTTTTTTTATCTGGATTATGATAGAAACATTCACCGATAGGGCCGCGCAGCTGAACCTGCGCATTAAGCTTGGCATGATGCTTGAGCCAATTACTCATTAAACCTTGAGGGTATAGTTTCATATGCAGTTCAATGAAACCATCTTCGATTGGCAAATTGGCAATAGAATAACTTCTGATTAATCCATTTTCATTAATGAGGTTTAAATATTGTCCTGGAATCCAAGAGGCTAAATCATTAATAGTCAGTCGTACAGCAACAACATTATAAGAAAGTTTTATTATCTCATTGATTGCGGCAGGAAAGCTTGTTTCATCAAGGCCTGGTTGCTTGATAGCAATATCTTGTGTAGGTTTGGCAATACAAGGTAAAAAATAATTTTTTGCCTTGTATGTTTCTTTTAACCCGGTTTGCCAGTTTTCTTGAATATTGCCAGATGTTAACTGCGCTAAACAAGATTGGCAGACTCCTGATTTGCAAGAAGATGGATAATCAATATTATGCCGTTCAAGACAGGCTAATACATTTTCTCCATCCTCAAGCAAATAGAATTTATTTTCATAATTAACAGTTGCCATTTTATCGATCTAATACGTCATCACGAACGCTATTAGCTATAGCTGCAACTTCTTGGATATCTGATTCTGCTACACCAAGTTCAGCTAATGTTCCACCAAGCAGCTCAATAATAGCATCCACATGACTGTCATTTAGACCTTTTGCGACTAAGTGTTTATGACCTTCGCGCATATCTTTACCGGTATAATTGTTTGGGCCACCGAATACCATGGTCAAAAATCCTTTCTGTTTGTTGATTTGTTTATCCATATCAACACCATCAAAGAAATAGTTAACACGGTCATCACTCAATACTTTGCGATAAAAAATATCAACGGCTGTATCAACCGCTTCTTGACCACCTAGGCGATTAAAGAGAGAATCACTCATATTAGTACTCCTATTAAGTAAAATTTATTAAAGATGTATTCTAAATGCACCTTAACGCTGGTGCGTAGTCTTGTCAAGAGTGTAACTATGCAATTAACCCAATTTACTGACTATGCTTTAAGAGCATTAATTTATATAGCCATTAAAGATGATGTATCAACGATTTCTGGAATATCTGCAGCGTATTCTATTTCTCGAAATCATGTGGTCAAGATTATTCATCGCCTAGCGAAAGAGGGTGTTGTTAAAACAACCAGAGGAAAGAATGGTGGTATTTGTTTAGCTATGCCTGCTGCAGAAATTAATTTAATGGAGCTAGTCTGTTTATTAGAACCACATTTAAATATTGTTGAATGTTTTAATACAGAAAAAGCAAATTGCAGAATCATTCCTGTCTGTAAGTTAAAACTTGTTCTGAATGAAGCGAAACAACAATTTTTAAATGTATTACAAGGTTATACTCTGGCGGATTTAATTCAAAATAAAGAAGAATTGAAAGCAACATTGTTTGATTGAAATGATGAGTTTCTACAATGTTAAGCTTTAATTCTCTGTGATAGCATTAAATAATGCTTTGATGGATTGATGAGCATTAATATTTTCAAGTGAAAAATCCAGAAAATAATCACATTGCCAATTCCGAGTTTTGTTAGCTTGTTTGTTTAATTCAAGCTCCCATGGCGGATAAACCCTAAATCCACGTTTACCTTCTTTACCTTCTGTTGAAAAAATATTATGTTCCATTAACGCTGATTCTGGGAATATGAAATATCCTAGCTTCTCAAACTTACGTGCACAGATAATAACGAAGTCAATGCTATCTTTGTTATTATAAGGTTTTGTTTTACCTGATATGCCTCGCTTCCATAACGTGACAAAGTGACCAACTTTTTTCGGGGTTTTCTTAGCTATGCGAAAGATTATGTTTAAGTTATGTAACTTAAAATTATACGCAGCGTATTCTTTAGCCTCAGTTTCAGTCGTAATATCGGAATAGGTAAAACCTTTTTGCTTTAAAATATATTCCTTAAGATAAGTGAATTCTGCAGGGAGTTGTAATATTTTTTCCAATATGGACTCAGCTGTAATATTATTTTTGAGAAGACTATATTGCATATTATCAGTGTGTCAAACACTATTACATTAAGCAATGATATTTTAGAGATATGTAGATAGGAGGTATTTTTGAAATAATCTTGGTGCTACAATTGCTTATAAATTTAGTTGGTTTAAATTAAGACAGAGAATGGGTGTGAATCTATTGTCCATTAGTGATGTCGCGAGAAAACGTTTACCGTGATTGCATATACCCGTGGCGATTCATTTTTAGATTTTCTCACTTGTAATTTGATAAATCATCCCCATATTTTGCTACAATTAGCTAAATCTATATAAACTAATTTTTTTAAGGAGTGAATTTTAATGAGTCATGATCCCAAGAAACCTAAGTCAAAATGGGAAGATGTGCAGGAAACAGCTGCGGAAGAAGAATTAGCTGGAGAAGCTGCTGAAGCAGAGCTTGTTGATGAACAAGCCGATATTGATATATCAACAGATGACTACTCCGATGCTGAAGATATGCCTCCACATGAAATGCAACAAAAGCTAGGTGAATTACAAGAAGAGCTCGCTAAACACAAAGATATGGTGCTGCGTGCTAAAGCCGAAGTGGATAATATGCATCGAATCAGTAAAAAAGAAGTTGCTGATGCGCATAAATTTGGTTTGAAGAAGTTTACTATAGAATTATTACCGATTCTCGATACTTTAGAGCGCGCTATCGAAGTTGAAGTGCCAGAAGGCGATGCTGCTATGCAAACCATGTATCAAGGCGTTGAGATGACCCTACAAATGTTTCGTGATGCTTGTAACAAGCACGGCTTAGAAACAATGGATCCTGTAGGTGAAAAATTTGATCCTGCTTATCATGAAGCTATTTCCATGCAGGAAGACCCTAATGCTGAACCGAATACGGTCCTCATGGTAGTCCAAAAAGGTTATATCTTGAATGAACGAGTGATTCGTCCAGCGAAAGTGATTATTTCACGTAATTCGTAAGCAACGCTTGAAATATTATTAGGGTGGCCCCATATACTTAACAAGGCGCAAATCACAGCTAGCTTGTGAATGCTTAACTAATTGAAAAACATTAATTATTAAATTGGAGAACGCAGTAATGGCAACTATTATTGGAATCGATTTAGGTACCACAAATTCTTGTGTCGCAGTCATGCAAGGTAAAGATCCTCGAGTTTTAGAAAATGCTGAAGGCCACCGTACTACACCTTCTGTTGTGGCTTATACCGACGACAACCAACGTTTAGTTGGAGCGCATGCGAAAAACCAAGCAGCAACTAATCCACATAACACATTGTATGGCATCAAGCGTCTTATTGGACGTCGTTTTGAAGATGAAGAAGTGCAGCGTGATATTAAATTAATGCCATTTAAAATTGTTAAAGCCGATAATGGTGATGCTTGGGTGCAAGTTCGTGATGAAAAACTATCTGCACCACAAGTTTCAGCACAGATTCTAGAAAAAATGAAAAAGACTGCTGAAGACTTTTTAGGACAACCTATTACTGAAGCGGTTATTACTGTTCCTGCTTATTTCAATGATGCGCAACGTCAAGCAACCAAAGATGCTGGCCGTATTGCCGGTTTAGAAGTTAAACGTATTATTAACGAGCCAACAGCAGCAGCATTGGCTTATGGTTTAGATAAACAAAAAGGCGATCAAAAAATTGCGGTGTATGATTTAGGTGGTGGTACTTTCGACGTATCAATTATTGAAATTGCAGATGTTGATGGTGAACACCAATTTGAAGTGTTAGCAACCAACGGTGATACTCATTTAGGTGGTGAGGATTTTGATATACGTTTAATTGATTATCTCTGCACTGAATTTAAGAAAGATCACGCAGTTGATTTGCACAATGATCCTCTAGCTTTACAACGTTTAAAAGAAGCCGCTGAAAAAGCCAAGATTGAATTATCTTCTATGGAACAAACCACTGTGAATTTACCGTATATTACGGCTGATGCCTCCGGTCCTAAGCATTTAAACATTACTCTTACACGAGCGAAGTTAGAATCATTAGTGGATGACTTAGTTGAACGTACCATTAAGCCTTGCAAACAAGCATTAGAAGATGCTGGTTTACAATCCTCTGATATCAACGATGTTATTTTGGTGGGCGGTCAATCGCGTATGCCTAAAGTGCAAGAGGCTGTGAAGAATTTCTTTGGTAAAGAACCACGTAAAGATGTTAACCCTGATGAAGCGGTTGCCATCGGTGCGTCTGTTCAAGCAGCAGTATTATCAGGTGATGTCAAAGACGTTTTATTATTAGATGTAACGCCACTATCATTAGGTATTGAAACCATGGGTAGCGTGATGACGAAGCTTATTGAGAAAAACACCACAATTCCTACTAAAGCGAATCAAGTATTCTCAACCGCCGATGATAATCAAACTGCTGTAACTATCCATGTATTACAAGGTGAACGTGAGCGCGCTTCAGATAATAAATCATTAGGTCGTTTTGATTTGACGGGTATTCCAGCAGCACCGCGTGGTGTACCACAAGTTGAAGTAACATTTGATATCGATGCTAATGGTATTATGCATGTTGCAGCAAAAGATAAAGCCACAGGGGTTGAACAGAAGATTGTGATTCGTTCATCGAGTGGTTTATCTGATGATGAAATTGATAAGATGGTGAAAGATGCTGAAGCTAATGTTGCAGAAGATGAAAAATTTCGTGAATTAGTTGGTGTGCGTAACCAAGCTGATAGCTTGGTACATTCAACCGAAAAGTCATTACAAGAAATTGGTGATGATATTGAAGCTGATGAAAAGCAAAAAATTCAAACAGCATTAACTGAAGTAAAAGAAGCCATTAAAGGTGAAGACAAAGAAGCATTAGAAGCAAAAGTCAAAACCTTAACGGAAGCATCTGGTAAAATGGCTGAACGTTTATACGCTAAGCAAAGTGCAGGTGCTGCCGGTGCTGAAGCTGGATCTGGAGCGGAACAGCAGCAAGCTAGCGGTGATGCCGGAGCGCAACAACAAGCTGGTGGGGCGGAAGAAGGCAAGGCAGATGATGTTGTTGATGCTGAATTTGAAGAAGTTGATAAGAAATAGTCTATTTAAAGTCTATTTCAATAGAGTTAGGGCGTAAGTCCTGATAGTATAATGCGCGAATGCCTGAGTTTTAGACTCGGGCAATGCCATTTTCGGGGGCGAGTCCCGGGAACCTAATTATGTATGCTGAAGACATGTCTAGTAAAAGATGTTATTACGAAATATTAAGTGTTACGCGCTCTGCGTCACCTGATGAAATCAAAAAGGCCTATCGTCGCCTGGCAATGAAGCATCATCCGGATCGTAATCCTGATGATGAAACTGCTGAGCACCAATTCAAAGAAGCCAAAGAGGCTTATGAAGTCTTATCCGACCAACAAAAACGTGGAGCCTATGATCAATTTGGTCATGCTGGTTTATCTGGCGCTGCTGGTATGGGTGGCGGCGCTGGTTTCGATGATATCTTTGAAACAATTTTTGGAGATTTTGGCGATATTTTTGGCGGTGGTCGTGGTGGTCGTCGACGTAGTGGAGCGCAACGTGGTGCTGACTTAAGTTATAATTTGGAATTAACGTTGGAAGAAGCCGTCTTTGGCGTTGCTAAAGAAGTTCATTTTCCGGTTTTAGATGCGTGTAATGCTTGTCACGGTACTGGTGCAAAAGCAGGTAGTAAGCCTGTTGACTGTTCTGATTGTCATGGTCGCGGTCAAGTGCATTTGCAGCGTGGCTTTTTTACGGTACAACAAGCTTGTCCAAGTTGTCATGGCCAAGGTAAAGTTATTAAAGACCCTTGTACTGATTGTCGTGGTCAAGGACGTCAACAAAAGCAAAAAACCTTATCTGTTAAAATCCCAGCTGGGGTTGATAATGGTGACAGAATACGTTTATCCGGTGAAGGTGAAGCCGGTGGGCATGGTGGCCCTTCAGGTGATTTGTATGTGCAAATTTATGTAAAAGAGCATTCGCTTTTTAAGCGCGAAGAAGAAAATTTATATTGTGAAGTGCCTATTAGCTTTGTGGCAGCCGTTGCAGGTGATGAGTTAGAAGTACCAACTCTCGATGGCAAAGTAAAATTAAAAATTCCAGCGGAAACACAAAGTGGCAAATTATTTCGTTTACGAGGTAAAGGAGTTAAACCCGTCCGATCTCGAGCGGCAGGTGATTTATTATGCCGTGTCGTAGTTGAAACACCGGTCAATCTCACTAAAAAACAAAAAGAATTATTACGTGAGTTTGATGCAATCGTGAAAGAAGACCCTGAGAAACATTCACCCAAGGCGCGTTCTTGGTTCGATGGGGTCAAAAAGTTTTTTGAGGGTAAATAATTATGATTAACCAAAAAATTCCAATGACAGTACATGGTTCGGAATTATTACGTGAAGAATTACAACATTTAAAGACCAAGGAGCGGCCTGATATTATTGCCGCTATTGCTGAAGCTAGAGCCCATGGTGATTTAAAAGAAAATGCTGAATATCATGCCGCACGTGAACGTCAGAGTTTTGCAGAAGGGCGGATAGCTGAAATTGAATCAAAGATGTCTAATGCTTATGTTATTGATATCTCAAAGTTACAAAATACTGGCCGTGTTGTTTTTGGTGTAACAGTTAAAATTATTAATGCTAACACTGATGAAGAAGCGCAATACCAAATTGTTGGTGATGATGAAGCTGATATTAAAATTGGTAAAATTTCCGTGAATTCACCAATAGCTCGTGCCTTAATTGGTAAAGAAGAAGGTGATGTAGCCGTTGTTAATACGCCTTCTGGCGATATTGAATATGAAGTCGATCAAGTCTTATATGCATAGCTCTACTATTGTTGTTTATCATTTCTGACTTATAACTCCATGAAAAATATGAAAATATGAGGTTTTCATGGGGTTTCTCTTATTCTTTTCTATACTTAAATTATTCCGTGCTTACGGATGAAGACGTTAGAAAAAATTCGAAAGAAAATAAGCTATAGTTAATTGAATTTTGAATGGTCTATTTAGCTTAACTACTATGGGTAAGAGCAAGGCAGAGAGAGCGACGTTTATCCATGATAAATAAGCGACCGATAACGCGGTTATTGCCCATAATAGGATAGAGATAAAGGACCATTTAAAGTTTAATTGACTATATACCAAGGAGGGTATTATGAGCGACACAGCACGCATGATTTTGGCAGAGAAGGGTAATCTCGTTCACAAGATGACTCCCAATACTTCTATTGGAACATGTATTGATAAAATGAATGCAAATGGCATAGGCGCGGTGGTTGTTGTTGATGAAAATGATAAATTAGTCGGTATGTTTAGTGAGCGCGATGTATTACGCAAAGTTGTGAATACCGGTTGCGATTTTGTTAATACTCCCATCTCTAGATTTATGACCAAAGAGGTTGTCACCGGTACATTAGACACAAAGATTGAAGAAGCGATGTCAATATTTACTGAACATCGATTTCGACATTTACCCATCGTTCAAAATGGTGTGCTGCAAGGGCTTATTTCAATCGGTGATGTTACACGTTGGTTGATTATAGGAAAGCAGAGCGAGATCGATAACCTTACCGATTATGTACATGGGCAGAATTATAATTAACAAAGATTATTCTTTTTCAGAGCGTTGTCGATAAACTGTAATGGTCTTACCAATAGTTTGAATCAATTCTGCATGTTGATATGAGCAAATCTCTGTGCTTATAGTGTTGCGTGCATCACGATCATCGCCCGCAATCTTTATCTTAATCAGTTCATGTGTTTCTAGAGCATTATCAATTTCCATCTGTACGGCATCGGTTAAACCTTTTGAGCCGAGCATAACGACCGGTTTTAAATGGTGTGCTTGTTGACGAAATTGTTTCTTTTGTTGTTGTGATATGGGCATATCTATATTTCTCAAATCAAATAAACGCGATATTACCATATTTCTTGCAGATTATAAGAAATAAATTCAGGCCTTTATGAACTTATGAACTTGAGTAATATAGTAAAATTCACAAGTCCTACTATACTGTTAAGAATGACTTTACCCGCGTTCATGGAATGAGCCAAGTAATATAAAAAATTGAATCAAACTGTGTTTACTGAACAGGAAGTTGAGAGTGCAGATTACATGTTAAAAGCATCACCATATATACGTTTATTTTGGACAGCGTATCAAGTTAATAAGACGAGCAGTGAATATAATGTCGTCTTTGATCAAACAATTTCTGGCAGATTAGATATTGCACGTTTAAAGATGGGGCTGCATAACTTTGTCGCTAATCATATTCTAATAAATAGCCACATGGTTGAAACAGACACAGGAGAAATATTTTGGGAGCAGAATGAGAGCATTGTGTCGTTACAAACATTTTCCTCTGTTGATGAGGAATGTGCGTTTGTAGAGAAGCCGTTTGTGTTGGAGACAGGACCGTTATATCGATTTGGTTTATTTCGCCGAGATGATGGCCAATATAACTTTATTATTGTACTGCATCACGCATTGATCGATGGTGCGTCAGGTGATGAATTTCTTGAGTCTATTTCACGATACTACAACGAACGGCGCGTGGCGGTGAATTTAAAGCAACAACGTGATGATATTCAGCGGGTCGTTGCTGAATTAGAGCGGCGTGTTAACTCTTTGCAACATTATGGCAGTGAGCAATTTTGGCAGGGAAGGCTTAATAATTTGCCCGCAAATAATGAATTGCCTTATTCTCGAAAACTCGCAGGCAAGATAGATAATATTGGAGAGTATAAATTTCGTATCGAGCATACCGCCCGTATCCAGAATGAGGAATGTTTAAGTCGATATTCTTGGTTTAATAAACTAGCAATTACGTGGGGTGTGTTAATTGCTCGTTACGCAGATAACCCTGTTGCGTATGTCAATTACCCTATTAGCATCAAAGAAGGGCGCGCGCTTAAGTATGGTTGTCATGTCAATACATTAATTTTCCCGATAAACGTTACAAATGCTGAAAGTTTTCTCACCTTGCTTCAACGGGAAGAGACGTTTATTGCACAGTGTAGACTGGAGGACGGACTTAAGCATAGCCATTTTCCGAGCCTCGATATACTCAATAGCGCGATAATACGTAGTTCAAATGTATCATGTGCACAAACGAGTTTTAAAAGCAAAGTATTTGAGTTTAATGGTTGTAATGTCAAAGCTAACAATCGATACAGTATTGATTTAGCTGGTGCAGAATTAGCGTTTGAGTATGAAAAGGAAGAGGAAAAGAAAGGTAATAGTTTTAACTTTAAAATAAAATATCGTGCAGATTTATTTTCGGCTGAACAAATAAAGCGGATGGCAGAGCATTTTGAGGTATTGTTGAATGGGGTACATGCTGAGCCTGATAAACCTTTACAGTCTATATCAATATTAACGGCATTGGAATACCAGCAGATTGTTTGTGATTGGAATGACACGACAACAGATTATCCTCGTGATAAAACAATCCCTCAATTATTTAATGAGCAAGTACAGCGCACACCAGATGCGATTGCGATTATATATGAAGAAAACGAACTCGTATATGCTGAGTTACAAGACAAGGTACAACATGTCAGCAATCTATTACAACAGCGTTACTATAACATCCATCAGAAATGTATGCCGGCTGACACAATTATCGCAGTGTGTATGGAGCGTAGTATTGAGCTTGTGATTACCTTGTTAGCGGTATTGGATGCCGGTGCTGCGTATTTACCGCTTGACCTTGACTATCCGGAAGAGCGATTACGATACATGCTTGACGATAGTCAGCCTGCGTTTGTTATTTATCAACAGATATTGCAAGAAGAACAATCTTGGCTATGTGCTAATGATTATTCTACAGTCAGTATTGAATCTTTATTAACTTCAAAGCATATTGTGTTGTCACCTGATGCTTCGACAGCAGCTCGAGTCAGTTCAAAAGACTTAATGTATGTGATGTACACCTCGGGTTCGACTGGGCAGCCGAAAGGTGTGCTTTTAGAATATCGAGGTATTGTTAATCGCATTCTTTGGATGCAGTCGACTTTTTTTTTGGATGCTTCCGATCGGATATTACAAAAGACTCCATATAATTTTGATGTGTCGGTCTGGGAATTTTTCTGGCCATTAATGGTTGGATCAGCGCTTGTGATTGCTGAACCGAATAAACATAGAGAGCCTGATTATTTGCTTGATATGATAGCGCGTGAAAAAATATCGACGCTGCATTTTGTGCCGGCAATGTTTGAGGCATTTTTAAACTTAATAGCAAAGGATGATGTTAATAAGGAAAAAACACAGTCATTAAAGAATGTGTTTGTAAGTGGAGAGGTACTAAATAGGGACATTGTGGATAGATTCTTTGATTGCTGTGATGCTTCTCTTTTTAACCTATATGGTGCTACAGAAGCCTCTATTGGTGTGAGTGCCTATGCTTGTCGTGATCTTGTCCATAGTAATTTATCGATAGTGTCGATAGGGAAGCCGATATCGAACTGCCAGTTATATATATTAGACAAGCATTTACATCCTTTACCTGTAAGTGTTGCTGGAGAGTTATATATTGGTGGTGAAGGTGTTGCGCGGGGATATTTGAATAAACCTGATTTAACGGCGGAGCGTTTTATTGAGAATCCATTTGTGACGGAGGCAGAGCATCAAGCTGGACATAATCTCCGTTTGTATAAGACGGGCGATAAATGTCGTTGGTTGTCTGATGGTAATATTGCGTATATTGGTCGTGCGGATTTCCAAGTGAAGCTGCGGGGTTTTCGTATTGAATTAGGTGAGATAGAGAGCCAGTTGCAAGCGCATGCGCTGGTGAGTCAGACGGTTGTGATATTGTCAGAAGATGAGGCCTCTCAATATTTAGTGGCATATGCGGTGTTGGCTGAGGCAGAGGTCATGTCATCAGCCTCAACCACGATAAAAGAAACATTACAAAGTTGGCTACGCGAACGTTTACCGGATTACATGGTGCCGTCGGTGATAATGGTGTTGGATGCTTTGCCATTGACATCGAATGGTAAGATTGACCGTAAAGCGTTGCCGGCACCTGATTGGTCGGGTGTTAGTATAGAAGACTATATTGCACCGAGTAATACTATCGAGCAGGCACTGGTGACAGCGTGGGAATCCGTGTTGAACGTTGAACGTGTGGGTGTGCATGATGACTTTTTCGCATTAGGTGGTGATTCCATCATGAGCATTCAAGTGTTGTCGCGTGTGCGACAAGCTGGATTGCATTTAACGGTACAACAATTATTCCAAGCGCCACGGATAGCGGACTTAGCGCTGTTGGCAGCAGATGCTGCTGAGCAAGCGGCAATAGATTTAGGCGTTGATAGTGGTGAGGTAGGCTTAACACCGATACAAGCGTATTTCTTTGGCCAAGCGCATGGCAACTATCATCATTACAATCAAAGTAGCTTATTGCGCTTGCACGCTGACATTGATTTAAGCTGCTTGTGCGAGGCTTTGTATGCTGCTGTGTCGGTGCACAGTGGTTTGCGGTTGCGTTATCGTCAGGATGACGAGGTTTGGCAGCAATATTATGTTGACGCCTCTGATGCTGAGTTATTACCGATTGAAGACGTCATGTTACCAGCAGGTGATGCTGACGTACACAATGCCTTTATTGAAAGCAGTAATAATGAGGTGCAGTCGAGTTTAGATATCGAGGCTGGGCCTGTTGCGCGCGCGGTGTTGTATACGGGGCATAGTGATGGCCGCAGTCGTTTATTCATCGTAATACATCATCTAATGGTGGATGGTGTGTCTTGGCGTATCTTGTTAGACGATGTACAGACAGCATATCAACAGCTTGTTTCGAAAGCACCATTATCCTTACCAGTGGCGACGAGTCATTTTTCAGTGTGGTCGCGGGGCTTGCAGCGTTATGCTAAGAGTGAGGGTTTATTATCGCAAGGCGATTATTGGTTAGCGCACGTATCGCAACATCAATCATTTCCTGTAGACCATGAGTATAGTGGTGTTATAACGGCTCAAGATATGGAGCATGTACGTTTTAGTTTATCTAAGACGTTGACAAGACAGTTACTGCAATCGAGCTTATCGGCCTATAACCTGCGTATTGAAGAATTTCTGTTGAGTGGGTTGTTATTAGGTTTATCACGTTGGCGAGATTGTGCGTCGGTGGTCATTGATGTGGAAGGGCATGGTCGTGAGGATTGTGTGTCGGGTGTCGATGTATCGCGGACGGTGGGTTGGTTCACGAGTATATATCCAGTGCAATTATCTTTGCCGGTGGGTGAGTCTATTACCTTATTTGACCGTGTATTGAAGTTAGTGAAAGAAACGGTGCGGGGTATTCCTGATAAGGGATTAGCCTTTGGTGTCTGGCGTTATCTGCGAGATGATGCTGTCGCTAAGCAACTGAGAACGCATACGAGCGCTTTGGTTTTTAACTATTTAGGGCAGATGGACAGTGGTCGTGTCCGTGGTGGTGATGCGTTGTGGGAAGGTGACACGCTGAGTCAGGGGCGCACAAGCAGTGTTGAGAATGTATCGGGACATGTTTTAGCATTGAATGGTTGGGTGAGTAACGGTCAGTTTGGTATGACGCTGAGTTATAGCAAACGGCATTATGATGCTGAGAGTGCGGCGTCGTTGGTAACGAATTATCAGTCGGCGTTAGAGGAGTTAACTGCCTATTGTAGTCAAACGGATGTGCAAGGTTATACGCCGAGTGATTTTCCTTATACAGCGTTAACCCAAGCAGAGGTTGATGTATTAACAGCCGATAGTCGCGTCCAGCAGCTTTACCCATTGAGTCCGTTACAGTCGGGGATGTTATTCCACCATCTTTATAACCCGGTGAGTGATTTATATTGTACCCAGGCGCACTTTCATTATGGGTTGGATGTGGATGTTGCGGCGTTATGTCAGGCGTGGTCAAGTTTAGTGGCGCGGCATGCGATATTACGTACGGCGTTTATTTGGGAGGGCATACAGCAACCCATCCAGGTGGTTTATAGCGAGGTGGAATTACCTTGGCAAGAAGAAGATTGGAGCACCTTATCACGCGATGCGGCGTCGGGTCAGTTGGACGCGTATTATGCGGCGGATAGAGTACAAGGCTTTATTCTTTCTGAGCCTTGTGTGATGCGGTTGCATTTAATTCGGTTGTTGGATGGGTATACCTGTGTTTGGAGTCATCATCACATATTGACAGATGGTTGGAGTTCGCCGCTAATTTTGCGTGACCTGAATGCTTACTATCGTCATTATGCGGAAGGTAATGCATTACAATTACCGGAGGTGGTGGATTATCGTCGTTATATAGATTGGTTATATTGCCAAGATATGGCGGCTGCCGAAGACTTTTGGCAGGAGCAATTATCTGCTTTGGATGCGCCGACGCACCTACCTTATCATACACAACATATGGATGTACGTGCAGGCGATGCTGAGCAGCATCATTATTCTTATGCGTTTACTGTAGAGTTTATGCAGAAGTGTGAAGCATTTATCAAACGGCATCGTTTAACGTTGAATACGTTGGTGCAATATTGTTGGGGTATTGTGTTATCGCGTTATGTTGGAGATGCGCATGCATTGTTTGGTTTGACGGTATCGGGACGTTCGAGTGAGGTTGCGGGCATTGAA
>JAJFKO010000007.1 GCA_021773175.1 Gammaproteobacteria bacterium | reverse complement strand
ATAGGGCGCGACTTGCAATACGCGGTCATGCTCAGCCAAACCGTAGGTGCGCAACATCCATAATAACTCATTAACAACACCAACATGTTCCACCATGACCCCTTTCGGTTGTCCCGTCGAACCTGACGTATACATCACATATGCTAAGTCACGAGCAGACACCCGAGTGTGTGTTTGCGCTTTAGCTGAGACATGCACTTTGCGCGATGATAATATTGAGTCTATCGTCACAACATCAACCGAGATATCCCGCAACCAAAAATCTTCCACCTGTAAAGCTTCTTGGCAAAGCACTAATGCCGGCGCACTATCTTCCAACATATACTCAAGCCGCGCTGCAGGATAATCAGGGTCAAGTGGTAAATACGCCGCACCCGCATCTAAGATACCTAATAAGGTGATAACCAACTCCAAACTACGCACCATACAGACACCGATAACCGTATCTTTGGGTAAGGCGTGTTTGCGCTCAAGATAATAACGCTGTTGTAAATACGCACTGACATGCTGCACGTTCTTCTGCAGCGCAGCATACGTTAATTGACACTCTTCAAAACTCACCGCAATTGAATCTGGTGTCCTTGCTGCTTGTTCAGCAAATAAGCCGGAAATGGTCTTATCGCGCGGATAATCCGTCGCCGTCTGATTCCAGTCATAAACTATCCGCTGATATTCGTCTGCCGTCAGCATCTGCACACGGTCAATCGCCCTGTCCGCATGACTTAATAAGTCTTGGAGTAGCACTTCAAAATGTGTTGCCATGCGCGCAATCGTGTTTGCTGAAAATAAGGCCGTATCGTAATTAAGCCCGCATGAGATCCCGCTATTGTGTACATGAAGATTCAACGTTAAATCAAACTTCGCTACCGTAAACTCACCCGCTTCACCTCGAGTATGAACCTGTAGTCCCGGCAAAGAAAAAGGTTCATCATCACTGGCATGCGTCAACGTGAACATGACCTGACATAACGGCGGTCGACTCGTATCGCGTACCAGCTCTAACGCATCCACCAAATATTCAAACGGTAATGCCTGATAACCATAGGCTGATAAACACGTTGCTTTGACATGCTCAACAACATCGATAAATGTCTCATCTTCTTCAAACTGCATCCGTAAAGCCAAGGTATTCACAAACAAACCCAGCATTGATGCCACATCCGCATGTTGCCGATTCGCAACTGGCGTCCCCACAACAATATCATCTTGATTACTATAACGTTGTAATAACACCATAAACGCCGATAGCATTACCATAAAGAGTGTACTGTGCGTCTGCTCTGTTAATTGTTGTGCCTGCTGAGCAATATCACTACCCAACTCAAATGTATATGTCGCACCTACATACTGCTTCTGTAAAGGCCGAGGATAATCCGTCGGTAAATCTAGTATTTGCGCATCACCTAATTGCTCACGCCAATAATCCAATGCCACCGCATAATGATTATCCGCAATATATACCGCTTCACTCACCGCATAATCCACATACTGATAGCGCAATGGCGCCACTGCAGGCGTATCACCCGTCACATACGCCGCATAACACGTACTGAGTTCGCTCAACAGTAATCCCAAGGACCAAGCATCCGTGATACTGTGATGTTGATTAATCAGTAATACATGCGATGTCTCGCTCAATCTATATAAATAGACCTTAAGTAACGGTCCTGTCGATAAATTAAATGGCGTATGCATATCAGCATGCAAGATATTCGTTAAGCCAGCGTTATCAATATCGCGTGCAATAAAATAGGTAGCCATCTTATCTGCAATATATTGGTAACCAAGGTTATCTTCCATCTCATAGTGGCTACGTAATATCGCATGACGTGATAATAAATAAGTAAAACTCGACGTCAATGCAACAACATCCAGCTCACCCTTTAAATGAATCTGGTAAGGCACATTATAGGTCGCACTACTCCCACCTTCATATGCATCTAAAAACCATAAGCGTTGTTGTGCGGAAGATAGCGGGTAATATTCAGCTGGCGCTGTAGTACTTAGCATCAAAGCCGGCAACCCTGGCTCAGTAACGTCACCCTCGCCACCTTGCAAGACATGACGAATATAATCCGCCATCAGACTTAAGCGTGGTTGTTTAAAGATTAAGGTGACAGAATATTCTATAGAGAAATGCGACTGTATCGCCATCGATAAACGTATTGCTAATAAAGAATGGCCGCCCAAAGCAAAGAAATCATCCGTTACACCCACGCGCTTAACCGGTAACACTGATACCCACGCATCCACCAAGGCTTCCTCTATCGCATCACGCGGTGCAACATATTCTTCCGTCAACACCATGCCCGACCAATCAGGTTTTGGTAATCCTTTTCTATCTACCTTACCATTCGAGGTTAAGGGTAATGCATCCAGCGCTATCAACAATGATGGCACCATATAATCTGGTAAGCGCTCACCTAACCAACGCTGTAATTCAGCACTTAACCTAGTATCATTATCAATAGCCTGTGTAGACACCACATAACCGACTAAACGTGGCGTCTCATTTTCTTCTAATAAGATAACAACCGCATGCTGTACATGTTCCTGTTGCTCAAGCTGACGCTCTATTTCACCTAACTCAATACGAACTCCCCGCAGCTTCACTTGGAAATCTGCACGACCAATATATTCAATATTCCCATCAGCCAACCAGCGACACATATCACCCGTTTTGTATAAACGCAAGTTGCGACCTGTGGCACGTTCTTCCTCACTCACAAACGGGTTCGCAACAAACCGCTCTGCGGTTAAGTCTTCTCGATTTAAGTAACCGCGTGTAACACCTTCACCGCCAACACACAATTCGCCGATAATACCAATGGGTGTTGGTTGCCGGTGAGCATCTAATATATAACATGTTGAATTCGAAATAGGCTTGCCTATAGGCACACTTGTTAAGGTTGATTCAAGCTTATTAAGGCAATAAGTCGTACTAAACGTCATATTTTCAGTTGGCCCATATCCATTCAACAAATAATTCGGTTTATTTTGTAGTTGCGCGCATAACGTTCTCATCAATGCAAGATCAAGCGCTTCGCCGCCAACCACCAGGTAGCTAAGCTGGGAAAATAAACTTGGCTCATCTAGAATAAGCTGATTAAACAAACCTGTTGTTAACCATAAGGTATTGACATGCTCTTTTTTTAAGAGGGCTTTCAATAAACTGGCATCGAGAAGTATTTCCTTGGATATAATTACAAGCGTAGCACTATTTAGCAGTGCTCCCCAAATTTCAAAACCAGACACATCAAACAATATATTCATTGTTTGTCCGACAACAAAAAACGGCTGAATATCAATATAGTTCGTATCTTTAACCAGCTTAACAACATTGCCCTGCTCAACCATCACGCCCTTTGGTATCCCTGTCGAACCCGATGTATAGATAATATAGGCAAGCGAGCTCACATTAATATGAATAAGCGGCATATCTATTGGTTGAGTGTTAAGTGTCGCCATAATATGCTCAAGCACGACAACCTCATTAATAGATTTACTCAACATGCGGCTTCGTTCGTATACGTCTTCATTCGTGAAAATTATTTTTGCTCTCGTATCCTCAAGTATATATATTAGTCGACTATCAGGATAATTCGGATCTAACGGCACATACGCTGCGCCCGCCTTTAATATACCCAACATCACAATAATTAAATCAATGCTGCGCTCCATACATAAAGCAATCAACGTATCAGCAATAAGCGGTTCACCAATGTTTTTGTGATACGTAGCTTGAAGATAATGTGCCAACTGATTGGAACGTTTATCTAATGTTGAATATGTTATTTGTCTATCTTGAAAACTCACCGCGATCGCATCCGGTGTCTTTGCCGCTTGCTCAGCAAATAACTGTGGAATCGTTTTATCACGCGGATAATTCGTCGTCGTTTGATTCCAGTCATAAACTATCCGCTGATATTCGTCTGCCGTCAGCATCTGCACGCTGTCAATCGTCCTGTCTGCATGGCTTAATAAGTCTTGGAGTAGCACCTCAAAATGTGTCGCCATACGCGCAATCGTGTTTGCTGCA
>JAJFKO010000060.1 GCA_021773175.1 Gammaproteobacteria bacterium | reverse complement strand
AACGGCGGCCGTAACTATAACGGTCCTAAGGTAGCGAAATTCCTTGTCGGGTAAGTTCCGACCTGCACGAATGGCGTAACGATGGCCACACTGTCTCCACCCGAGACTCAGTGAAATTGAAATTGCTGTGAAGATGCAGTGTACCCGCGGCAAGACGGAAAGACCCCGTGAACCTTTACTACAGCTTTACACTGGACTTTGACTGCATTTGTGTAGGATAGGTGGGAGGCTTGGAAGCGTGGACGCCAGTTCATGTGGAGCCAACCTTGAAATACCACCCTGATGTTGTTGAGGTTCTAACCTAGGACCCTTATCGGGTTTGGGGACAGTGTATGGTGGGTAGTTTGACTGGGGCGGTCTCCTCCTAAAGAGTAACGGAGGAGCACAAAGGTACCCTCGGTGCGGTTGGAAATCGCGCTATGAGTGTAAAGGTAAAAGGGTGCTTAACTGCGAGAGTGACAATTCGAGCAGTAACGAAAGTTGGTCTTAGTGATCCGGTGGTTCTGTATGGAAGGGCCATCGCGCAACGGATAAAAGGTACTCCGGGGATAACAGGCTGATACCGCCCAAGAGTTCAAATCGACGGCGGTGTTTGGCACCTCGATGTCGGCTCATCACATCCTGGGGCTGAAGCGGGTCCCAAGGGTATGGCTGTTCGCCATTTAAAGTGGTACGCGAGCTGGGTTTAGAACGTCGTGAGACAGTTCGGTCCCTATCTGCCGTGGGCGTTGGATATTTGCGAGGAGCTGCTCCTAGTACGAGAGGACCGGAGTGGACGTACCGCTGGTGTACCGGTTGTGATGCCAATTGCATTGCCGGGTAGCTACGTACGGACGGGATAACCGCTGAAAGCATCTAAGCGGGAAGCCTCCCTCAAGATGAGATATCCCTTGACCTTAAAGGTCACTGAAGGTTTGTTGAAGACGACAACGTAGATAGGCAGGGAGTGGAAGCGCAGTAATGCGTGTAGCGGACCTGTACTAATTGACCGTGAGTCTTGGTCATATAATCCAAGTGAATTGGGTTATATGAAGTAACGACCCTGATGTTTAACAGCATGTATAGCGATAACATTATTTGGATAAAGAACGAAAGCGAAGCGATGAAATAAGCGTTAAGTGGAAGTTCCTTTTTACTACCGATTTATGCCTGGTGACAATAGCAAGTGGGACCCACCTGATCCATCTCGAACTCAGAAGTGAAACCGCTTAGCGCCAATGATAGTGTGGGGTTACCCATGTGAAAGTAGGTCATTGCCGGGCACCATATTAAGAGGAAGCCTCTGTTGAATAGCAAACACTATTCGGCAGGGGCTTTTTTGGTTTCTGAGAAAATATTTTATTTAAGCTTTTATTTACGCGCTCATTTTGGTTTAAGATGAGTAGTATTAGCGTCGTCAAAGCCTCTACCTCTTTTTACTGTAGGACATTGTGGACCGGTACTTGTTTCTGATGGATATCTTGAGCTTGCGACTAAGTGTGCTGTGCTTTTTGCTACTGCCTCTTCACTTGTGATTGAGCTTATTAGCTGGCTTCGCAGAGCCACTGTTGAGATATTGCTTCTGCATGCTGGCCATCCTCGTAATACTTGTTTGAGAGTGACATAAATTTCATCTGGCAACATTGTAAGTTTAAAGCCTGCGTGTACTCCTGCTTGTAATAGCTTTAGTGCTCTGAGTGAGTAATCGCAGTCATATTGGTTTGCTTGGAGTAGTTTTACTTGGCAGGAATAGAAAGCTGTACTTACTTTCCCATTGTTATAATATTTTAAATTGTCATCAGAACCTAATCTTAGCTTTAGCATATTCATATCGGCGTCTTGAGTAAAAAAAAGAGCTAGCTCTGTTCCTTTAAATAGCTCTTGTGCTATTTCTTCCCATATATCATTAAACATATAACTTGCATGCAATGCTTCTCTTAAGCAAAACATTTTGATCTTGTCTAAATCATAAGAATAAATGCGACATGCACCCTGAAAAAACAGAGGTAACGTAGGGATTAATTGTGGTAAATCTATATTTTTGAATTTATTGAGTTTTATTAGTTTATAAAAAATGTAACACACTAAAGGACTTTGGCTTTCTACCTGTATAGCACTTAATGTTTCTTTTAGATTAGCAATGCCTAACTCTTTGTCGCGTTCCAGAACCGCAAGTATTGCAAATAAATTAACATGAGTTCGTAATGCTCTATATAGCTTAAGTTCTGTTGCGATTTTATTTTCGATATCAGTGACGACTGCTACAGAATTTCTTCTTATAAAATGTAAATTATGTTGCTGAGCAGTATTAACTTCTTCAGGGGGATATTCAGCAAAGAGAGAGTGCATTTCCGACCTTAATTTTTGCTCGAAAGATTGAATATCCTCTACTGCTTGTTTAGCATAGCGTTTTATCGCATCTATTGAAAATTTTAAATGTGTTGTTGAACCATGAGATAAATAATTTAAGACGATTAATAGCGCCTTAACCTTTAGTCCTAAAGTCCCTTCAGTATTACCAATATAATAAAAATCTATTTGATAAGATAAGCTAGCAATATTGAATCGAGAAAGCTTACGAAGTTTTGCAACTAATTCATATAGCTTAGTGTCATTAAAGTTGCTGTGTATAAGAATTTTTAAAGCTATATAAGCATCCAACCACCCTCTATCTGGCAGTTGTACACTATGTCTTACTGCAATTACACTAATATGCTCAACAAGAGGAGTTAGCATGCGATCTCCAAAAAAGTTCTCTATTAAGTTGGGCAATATACCGAGACAAAGAAATAAGTACATATCATTATGTTGGGTTGCTGCAAAATGGAAATGTAATGCAAGAAAATATTTAAAGCTAAAAAATTCTAGTATCTCAAGTTCATTTTTATTAAATCTTTTTCTAAGTGGTCTGGCAAGATTTATCAAGCGTACCTTTATCGCATCAGTCACTTGAGTGATGTTGATTCCTTTCAAAAGGCAACCTAACATGAGAAAATTAATTGGATCAGACGCAGAGCAACGGAACATACTTTCTATACAGGATAGCTTTAGAATAAAAGGACTTTGGTTTGCTAAGTGGTTTTTTAGGAAGCCATCAGGCATAGAAGAGAACTGAGCTTGAATATCGTCAAAAAAGCTGAGTGCATAAAATAGTTGCTGCCAAAATCTAACATTATTTGTATAGTAAGAGAAACCATTATTAAAATTCTCTAATATCATAGGTGCATTTATCTCATCAAATTCGTATTCAGGTAAAAGGGAACAGTCTATGAAAATGCGTAGCAAAAAATTTAATCGTGTTTCTCTATTTAGTGCTTTTAAGTCAATCATATTGATGAAAGGAGTGACATCGCGAAATATAGTGTTTAATGCGATGTAAATATCGGCAATTTTAAGTGATATTGTGGTGTTGTTTATTAATCTTTTAGGAGCATAAGCTGAAGGAAGGTTGTAATAAAATAAAAATAAAGCAACACGGATTTGATCTTCAGCACTAAATACTTGGGCCTCATTAAGTTCTTCTGTAACTTTATCCGTGCTTACTTTACCACTAACTAATAAAGCATTGAATATAGCTGCTGCTATCATGAGCTTAGAACAGCTAGAGTGATTTGTTTCATTACTAATTATTATATTGGCTATATTGATGTATTTAATCAGATCGTTATCGGGAAGCTCAAGGCTGAAAAGTAAATGAAGATTATTTTCTGCTTGTCGCTTGAATTCCTTGTTATTTTGAAACTCACCACCCCGTGCTGTTAAAAATATTTCAAAGATGTTTTTATGCTGTTTATTTGTCAATGCTCTAATATGATCTTCTATCATAGTAAAATTTCCTCTCTTGATTAATATTCATCTCGTGCTTGAAGGTGCGTATAAGCTGTAATAAAAATAATGAGTAATCATTTCAAGTGAAAATTAAGAGATACTTAATAGCATGATTGAATTTAGATAAATATTAATGAAACTTTTTCTATGAGGATTCCTCGTGGTAATCGTTTGTTATTGCTCTGAGATATTGTTAATAAGTTATATTACCCATATTTTTTTATTAGTAGAAATTAGTAAAGAGGTACAGAGGAATTATAAATACCATGCAAACCCCAAATATCTATTGGTAGATCAAACATTTCGTGAAGCTTGTACTCAGTAATCTATAATGATATATAGTTGTTATCAATCGCTTGCGTGTACAAGAGATATACTCTTAAATGCTTATAGCACTGTCCAAGAAATATTGAGGGAGATTATTCATGGATATTATTCAGCTTAAAACCTTTGTTTCAGTAGCGCATTATTTAAATTTTACTCGAGCAGCAGAAGATAATCATATTACTCAGTCGGCAGTTACTAAGCGTATGAAAAAGTTAGAAGAAGAACTTGGCGTTAGTTTATTTGAAATTGCTGGTAAGCAAGTTATTCCCACTTCTGCAGCTAAACAGCTATTACCAAAAGCAGAAGAAATATTGCGCTTACATAAAAACACGTTAGAAACAATTCAAAACCCAGAGGGTGTAACATTAACGTTGAGTATTGGGCTGAGTCTTTATGTTGTACAAGAGTACTTTGACGTTATTATCGCCGCGACCAATGTACCTTTACAGTTAAATTGGTTTAGTGTAGAGCGCGATGAAATAGTACCATTTATTAAAGCAGGTAAAATCGATTTAATGATAGCAACTAGCGATGTGCCTTTATCTGATGAGCTGCATAAAGAAGTGCTCTGCAGAGAAAAACTTGTTTGTACCACGAACAAAAGAAACACGCTTACAATACCTGAAAATATTAGTCTAAATGAACTCAGTCAATATTCTGCTGTGTTAACACGAACAGATTACTCGATTCGTAATAGTGTAAATGCGGCATTTAGTGCTGCAGAGCTAGGTTTAAAATTATTTGCTGAACTAAATTCATTGAGCGCTATAAAGCAAGTTGTAAAGAGCCACGATGCATGGAGTATTTTACCTGAGCGATATCTTGATAATGATTTACATGGTTTTAGCTGCTCTGATTTGCCTACAACACTAGAAATATGTGCCTATACTCATATAGATAGAGTAAAGTCTAATTTGTTATTATCAGTGCTGGCTCAGCTAACAATGATAGGTAATTAATAAAGTTTCTGCTGTAGATACCCACCGTAACTCGCATTTTGAATCACGACGTATATCTTCCTCTATAGTTCTCGCCAGTACTGACAATCATTCCAGGATGGATTTTTGTCTGCCAAAGTTTTCATTGTTCAAAATTATGCCTACTTGCTATCCTTGTAGTGTTAATGTTTGCCGTTAAAGAGATGTTGCTCGGGCTGATATGACAAGCATTTATAAATTATTAAAACGATTAAAACACTTAGTTAGCAGTAGAGAGAGGTTTAAATGAAAGGAAGTCTATCTGAGCGAGATATTCTCGCATTTGTGCACTTGCATTGTAGTAGCCATATTGCAGGAACAAAGTGGGATACAAAGTTAGCAGCAAGTGATGCGATTAGATATTTACTTGAACTATACTCCACAACAAACTCTAAGACGCTTGGCCAAAGTAAAATTCCAGTTAGTACCGCTTTAACAGATTTAAGACACATTCTATCGCCTCATGAATTGTATCCAGCCCTAGAAGAATTGTTGCTTTATGTAGACAAATGTTTAAGTGAAATAGATGCAGCTGGGCGTGATGCATCCGATAACATTTGTGGGCTTACTGATGAAGAGAAAGATAGATATGTGAAAAATATGTTAAATGTATTTGATGGTGTCTCAGATAAAGATCTATTGGCCAAGTTCATGTCTGTTGTAAAAAGTATGCAGGATGACAAGTTGAATTATAGATTTCTGGAGAAAATAAGAAAGATTAAGGAGAAAATAGGTGAGGATATTGATGTATTAAGCTCCTTATCTCGTAATTCTGCGGACAAAGAAAACTATTCCGACGTCTCTACAAAGATTAAGAGTATTGTTAGATCATTACATTATTTAGTGCAGATTTGTAAAAGTTATAAGAATAAGTTTTATCAAGTTGCAGAATATAAAGGTGGGAATATAGAATATCTTTATATCAAAGAAAAAAGCACTTCAGTAGGCGTGAAAAAGCCACGGCCAGTGCGTTTACATATAAATCGCTTGCAGAAGCATCTTAAAAAGATGTTAGAGGATAGCCAAGGAAGAGCTATTTACATCTCTCTAACAATGGGAGATGAGCCTGGCCAATATCTTGTTCTTAAATTAAAGTGTGTAGATCAAAACAACATAGACAGTGGCTTAATGATTAGCGTTATTGACCCAGATGGTGTTGAGTTGTTTGATGACGATGTGTATCAGGTAAGTACAAGTAAAAGCAAGGCAACGTTTGTTTCATCTAATGTTACAGTCATGTGGGAGTCCTCTGAGCTAAAAGATTTTTTAACTACTATCCTTGATATGGCTTTTAGTCCTAATTTATTTGCATCAGGATTAAAAGTGGAGGATGTATCTAATAGCAATAGCCTTGCGCCATTTAGTCCGGCAGCAGAGTGTGTGAGTCGCTTATTATTACTTACATCAAATGACACGAGTACTTCAAGAACAACGATTGTATTGCCTAGCTCAACATCTAGAAATGCGGCTTATGAAATGAAAGCTGCTCGAAGTGTTATCAAAGACATTGTTGCTGAAGGGTGTAGTGGGGAAACCGGGAGAAATGCAGAAAATGAAGTCGCGTTACATATGTTGTTTTTGAAGTTTGCTTCATTGCAACGAGCATTTGCTAGGTATGAAAATGGTGAGGATATTCCTCCTCGAGAATTATTACAAATTGCGTTAAATGAGTTTCGAAATCGTGTTACCAAATATCAACATGCAGGCTTGCTAACTATAGAAGAATCTCTGCCGCTTATAGAATTTTCAAACACATTCAGTGAGGACGTTGCCGCAAAAGAAGAAAAAAGCAAGCAAACAGCTCAGCCTAATCTAGAAGGAAAATACTCTAGCAAAAAAGACAATGCTGAAGAAGCTAAGCTTGTTGCTACAGTTGAAGAACTAAAACAACCTGGAATTGTTGATAAAGTACTGCGAGCTACAGAAGTGGAAAGCATTGACCCTATAACTAAAGAAAGAGTTGTGGAGGCAGTTGTAAGTGTTGAAACTCCTAAAAATGTTCTTGATATTTTAAATAATTTATTTCCTAATTATGAAAACATTGATGTAAATGCGCTTTATCATATTCTAAGAAGATTACCAAAAACATCTGCAGAAGCAAAGGATGTGTTTTGGGATAAATTATCTCAAGATGAGGCAACTGAGCTTGTTATCAAAATGCTCGAGCTCATCATAGCTGTTACTTCTGAAGAGATTGTGAAATTAAGCAATGCTGGAAGTGTGTCTCTGCGACGCATTGTTTGTTTGATGTTATATGACATTGTTGCACAACTTGCACATAATGTTGATGATTTAAAGTTACAAGACGATGAAAGTATTGGCTTGCCAGTAGAATTAATGGATCGCAGTATTTTTACTGATGCAAACATGTACCATATTGCCGCATCTGTTCATCAAAACTTTGCAAGAAGAAGATCTAAAGCACCAAAAGAAATATTTCTAGATAGAAGCCATCATTGTCAGATTACTGAGGAGCCAAACCAAGAAACAGAAAACTATGTTCAACGCTATTTTGCAGAAAATGGTAAGTTTAATAAATATTTGGAGGCACTGCTTCATTCTGAAATTATGAAAGGTCATCCCATATATGGAGATTTTGAAAACTTTATTAAGCATTGTGAAATTGAAGATATAGCAACGAGAAAAAAGCTTGTTGTTGAAGCCATCTTATGGCGAGAACAGTATAGATATAACAATATAAATTATAAACAACGTCATCCAATGGAAAGGTTTAATGAGAAGTTTAAGGATCCTTATAGTAGAGAAAGACCCGTTCAAGTCAATCAACCAGAAAAAATTAAAGAAAAATACTTGCCTCGAGTATTTCTAGCGTTACAACAAGCGGCTCGTGGTGTTACTAAATTAAATAAAGAACAGTCTGTAGCAAGAAGTTTAGGTTCTTCATCTACTATTGTATTAAATGGAAAGTCCATAGCTGTAGATAGAAATCGAGCAGGTCAATCCTCAAGAATAGGAATATTGCATCAAGATAGCTTGGAGTCTATTTTATACACTCCATCCGTGTCAGAAAATAATGACAAAGCTTTAACAACAATTCCTTTTCAAAGTGAAGAGAATTTTGAACCGCATCTTGCCGTGCTTGAGCAAGAGCTGCGTGTTTTAGAGGCAGCTGATCATTTACGTGTAGCACGCACACTATCTTGGTGCTTGGCAAATCGTAATAAATTATATTATGGGACAGTGCGCCAATTTATTACGCATTTACTCTTTGAGTTTGGCAAATTGGATGTTGCGTTTACTGAGAATTTTTCTGAAACATTACTATTACTTCAACAGTTTTTTAATGCAATATTTGCCTTTTATATGAATAAGGTTGATGGGATTCCTTTTAGAGAAATAAATCAAAACAGTTATTTCAGTACACAGTTATGGTTAGTTAGAACTTATGCTAATATTACTCAATATTTGCAGGTGCATGTTTCCCGACATCAAGATGCATTAAGCAATATTGGAAGTTATAGTTTACCTGATCCGCGCAGATATATGATGCAGAAGCTGTATGCGGCCAAAAGTAAATATGAAAAAGCTTTATATGCAAAGCATGCGTTACATGTTTTAGGTGCCAAAGGCATACTATCTGACACAGATAGAGAAGATATGCTCGTATGTTTGGTTATTTCAAGCTTTGATAAGAAAAATCTATCGCTTAGACCTCACTGTGTTGATAAAAACGAACTTGCTGTTGATACTATCAAATCTAAATATCTTGTTGATCTTGTCCATTATGTAAAAAGACTTACACAAGATCAATTAACTGCGTTGATAAATAATGTTTTAGCAGCAAGTGGATTAACTATCGCTACAGATACAACTTGGAGGATATCTGCAGAAAGTAGCACGGACGACTTCTATATAAACAGCTCTTGTAATGAGTATCGTTTACATTTTCCAAGCTTGCGATTAGAGTATTTAATCCATGAGATCACGCAGAGTGCATGGTTTCCTGTTATTGCAGAACAGATTAATCTGGCTGATGATCCTGTTATTAACTATTTAAAACTAGATGTTAACATTCTTGGTATTCGGCAATTAACTGAGAATCTATTCCTTTCAGAAGACAAACAGTGGTATTTTGTAACAAATAAAGATAATAACGTTGCAACAGTCTATCGAAATATTCGAGTCAGTGGTGCAGTCAAAGAATTTAGTTTGGACTGTAATAATTTTAATGTCTCCGGATCAGTTTCAACTTGGGTATGTACTGATAATAAGCAAGAAAAGTTACGAATAGACTCAAGCAATCCTGACGTTATTTATCTATATCAGCCCAGCATAGATGAACTTTGTTGGGATTGTTATCAACCCAATACCGCTGGTGATTGGACATTTCAGAATAAAAAACTTTTTTGGCTTAACTCAAGTACTGATGTTCTCAATATTTCTCCGTGGCTTGCTAGTTGGCAAAGCTATTTTAATCGATATTCCTTTGCTGCTGTTTGCATGCACATGGATACTAGCGGGGATAATATAACTTTAATTAAAGTAGAATTTGCCAAACTCAATCTAAGCTTTATTGCACAGGATAGCCGACTATGTTTAGCTACTGAGCCAGATGTAGTGTTGCTAGAACATCAAAAAATTAAGTTTCTGCCTGGAATAAGCCAGCTATTTAAATTGCAACACAAAAAGGATAAAACGGAAAAGGTTATTATTCCTAATTACAATCTGGCAGGAATACGCCTAGAGGAAGATAGAAGAGTTTCTTGGTTAGATAAGACCAGTTCAAGTCAGCAGCCATACTTTAGCTATACAGTGGCTGCAGAAACAGGTGAATTAATTGGTGATAGCCTTGCTGCAACATTCTATCTTGCTATGTTATACCGCTTTACACATCAATATGAGCGTGCAGCTGCGACTTTAGATAAAACTTATACATATAAAGCTAATAGTAATGATATTGTTGAGTTATTAAATTTACTCGATACTTATTCTGACAATACATTAGAAGGTATTGCATTTAAACTAAAACTATATGCCCGTATGCTGTGGCATATAAATAAATTCACTAAAGATAACCTTAATGCGACTGATAAAAATACATCTTCAGAATATGGGTTTCCTCAAATTCAAGAGTTATATCAATTTTACCTTAATGCTATTAGCTCAAGAGTTGAGGGTATCAGCGCTATACCTCATTATTTAAGATTAAGCTCTAATGAGCATGAAATTCTTGCAAATTTCAAAGATTATTTGCCAGGAGCAGACAATAGCAAAGTCAGAACTCTTGCAAAGGCGACACCTACGCGACGTTTGGATACTATTTCAGCTTGTCGAGATTTTAATATTGATAAAGCTCTTCAGATGTTACAAAATTTTGATTTTTTCATTGATGAAGATTTTTTAAGTATACAACAAGAAGATTTACTGAAGCAGGCGCGCATATCTGTATATAGTAGCATATGTGCTATTTCAAATAAGTGTGGAAGAGGTGGGGCATTTGATGATCGACCCTATAAAGACATAATTCAATTAGCATCCAATCCAGGTTTGCTCTACTTATATAAATTTTTCCCTTTAATGCTGAGCGCAGCAATACAACCTTCGACTGACAATTATGCGCAATTACGAGCACAACTTTGGATGTTACTGTGTAATGATAGTGTTCTGCATCCATTGCATGTAAAGATCACAGCGATGCTTTTAGTGGTAATGAATAATCCCCAACACTTTCAAGATTTCGATGTGAGTAATAATAACCGTAGTGAGTTATTACAAACACTTGCCGGTAAATGTGCCGATATTAGCAGCTCTTTAGATTGCGATGCAACTGTTCTAATTCAAAGTAAATCAGCTACACATAAAAAAACTGCTACGCCTGCAAAATCATATCAATCTGATATTGATCCTACAGCTCAATATTTAGAATTATTACCGAAAAATATGCAGCAGCCTTTAGCCTCAATTCTTGAGGAAAACTTTAATGAGGAATATCGTGCTATTGCGGACGGCGACTTTAAATTTGCTGTTGCAGGCTATGATATGTCCCCATTGACAAGAAAAATATTCGAGCATTACCAGGCAGGACATGAAGAAAATCTGCGATTAACGCGACGTCATTTTGTAAAAAAAGATGGCGTTACGCTTCAGATGCTATGTAGACAGTTGCGCGAGCAGCATCAAGCTGATAAAGAACAAATACATACTATGCCAGATGCAATATTAGCAGCAGCTAACATTATGCCGAGTGATGAGGTTGCCAGATTTGAATTTGAATTACGACTCAAGACAGAGCAGACTGGTCAAATCACTATTGATGATATTATTGATGCTATCTTAACTCAGAATCACGCTGTTCTACTCAATAAAAATCCCCATTTAACTGCAAATGAGATAAATAATCTGTTGAATGACACAGTTAACTACATGTTAATAACGTCTCGATATCAGCAAGTTTTAGATGCTGAAGAAATCATTCAAAACAAGGGAAACTTTGAGGACTTATCAGTTTATTCTCAGCAAGTATTAGCGCGTACATTAGCTCGCAAGCGTCAATATACACTCGATGCCTCTAATCCGCATGAGCGAATCTTTTTAGTTTATGAATACAACAGTGGCAATATGCTGCGAGAAGATCAGCTTGATGCTTTAAAGAAGCTTATTGCGATTATTGATAACCCAGCTGCAACAGCCGAAGCGTATAAACATACCTTACTACAGTTTGCCGCCGGTGGTGGTAAAACAGCAGTTTTACTGCCTATCCTTGCGCGGTATATGGCAAGTAAAGGATGGCTCCCAGTTATATTCAACACTTCAGAGCTTTATCATATTGGTAAAGAAGACATTCCAAATAGCTTAGCAAAAAGTTTTAAGCAGAAGTTTGAAGTGATAGAGCGTGGCTTAGAAGATGAATGGACAGCAAAAGAATTACAAACATTATTACGTAACTTAGAGCAATGGCGGCAGAGTGGGCGTTGTGTCTTGATGGAGCCTGTAACATGGTACTCTATCAAGATTGCGCATAAGCTCGCCTATGTTTATGAGGATGAAGAATTAGCTGTAGCTGCAAAAAATGTTTTAGATTTCTTTTATGAAAAAACAGTTAAGCTAGAAGATGAAGGACACTTAATTACAGATCCTCTACAACTTTGTATTAAGACTTATGGTGATAAGAAAGGTTTACCAGAAACACAGCAAGATTTATTGCTACGCTTATATGATTGTTTACTTAATTTTGATGGTAAAAGTGCAGATATTGCATCACTAGCAGGTATTCTGGAGAGTGATAGTAAAAAGGAACTAACTGCAGCTGAGCTAGAATCACTCCAAGAAAAATTAATAGATCGTATTTGTGCTAATGACATTTTACAGTATCGCGATATTCCTCAAGATGAATTAAAAGAGTACTTGTCGGTAGCGAAGGATAGTGAAAAATTCAAAACTCTCGACCTGTGGTTGAAACAATTATATGTAAAAAACCCTAATGCCGCTAATTTATTGAAGTTAGCACGTGGATTTATCAAAACACATCTTCCTTATATTTTAACACTACAGTTGGGTAAAGATTATGGTGAATCAATTCATCCCGGTGACCTAACGGTAGCACCGAAACATGATGGTGAAGATGTAAGAGCCCATCATGCAATTACGGTTTTAATTGCGGAATTAAGTATCCAATATTATGCACAGAAAGGTTTGAAATCTGAGCATGTGTTTCGTATTCTAGAAGAGCTTTATGGTAAGCATATTAATGAACGTGCGCGCAGTAATAGCTTAACGCGTGCCGAAAAAAGAGCTCGTGAGCTGTTAGGAGAGGACTATGAAAATTTTTATTTTGATGAGCAGACGATTGATATTCTAAAAGTATTAAGTAACGAAATTAAAGTCCGTAAATCTCCGAAGATGATACAAGCTTTTTTAAAGCAAGCCGTATTTCCACAAATTAAAACACCGGTGAAACGTGTGACAGCTACACCAGCAGAGCTACAAGCTGGTTTCAAACGTAGTGTTATCTTTACTGCAACACCTGGACTACGCCAGGCCTATCCAATATTTTTACCTGAACGAGGTTGTATTTTTAATGCTGCTTTTGAGGCAGAAGTTATACAAACATTATTCAGTGATAACAATGCCAATGCTTATCTTATTGAGGAAACAAGTAACCCTTTTGATTTCTTTGCGCAATTAAAAACACAAAATGCAAAACTTTTTAAGCAAATGCAAACATTAATTGATCGAGGTGGGTTATTAACAACAGATAATACAACGGCTGTGATTGATGCATTTCTTGAATGTTGTCAAGGAGATGAAGAATTAAGTCAAATTGCAGCCTGTTTTACTGGTGATGCCATGGCCTTGCGCTCATTAAAGCCAGAAGACATTCAAAGCATGACTATTCCGGGTAGTAAATTAGAAGTCGCTTTAAAAGCAAAAGGCTTAGATATTCGTGAAGTCTTATTATTTTTATTCTTGGACTTAAGTAAAACAACAGGTACCGATAATAAACGTCCAATTACTGACAAAGCTGGATTAACTATTGGTAAAGGGCAAACAGTTACTGAAACTATTCAGGCTGCGATGCGTGAACGACAATTATTAGAACAAAATGCCCAGTCTATTAGCTGGATAATGTTTACATCACTGTATAAAGCAATTTGTCCAGCCGATAAAGCTGAGGCTCGTCAAGCGCCTGCTATTGATTTGCGTGAGGTTTTCTTCTGGAAGTTGAAGAATCAGTCTAAGCGTAGCAAGTCGAAAATCATTCAAAGAGCATTTCAAGGAATTGACCAACAAATTGAATCATGGGTATGGCAGCAGATAGATGCCGGCACATTGAAATATGCTGAGGTTAAAGACTTTTTTGAAGCCGATCAGCCTAATGAGCCATTTCATCTATTTGAAATTCCATGCACGATGCATGCTACACAGGAAGTTTTAAAACTCTATTTTGCAAGACGTTTGCAAAGTATAAATCTTACCAAAGAACCGTTACCACAAGCAGTAACTAATAATGTTAACAGTATTATTAGCGAAACGGCTGAACTTATCGATAAGTTGCCGATGGTACATAATACAGAATCTGCTGATGTGTTTGTTAGTCATGATGAGGCTCTAGCTGCTGAAGTCACTCAAGAACAAGAGGAAATGACGGAAGAAGAAGTTAAGCAAGAATTAGAAGCTCAAAGTCTTGCTATTGACGAGGGAGAAAAGCTTACTTTTAACATAGAGGAATATACAGAGAATGATAGTTTAGACAGAATAAATATGACATATATGTCATATTATTCTTTTCCTAGCGCTAAAGTTGAACCTAGTCCAGATGGTTGGCCAAGCTTTTATTATGGCGTGAGTCATTTCAGAGCCTTTGGTATTAGTCAAGATAACGCCAAGCAAGATAAGAAAGAGTATTTTAAACCAATTGCTAGTGTTCTTGTCGTTATTAAAGAAGATGGCACGTTTGACTATCTTGCTTGCACTGTTGCAGGTGCTGAATTTTATCAAATGCAAATTCGCCAACGTTCCGAAGGTGATAACAAGAAATTTTTACTAGTAGATACTAATGGCAATGTTTTAACTGCGAGTAATAGTTTTGCACTACAAGAGCAAAGTAAGATATGTGATGGAGACAAGCTGCAAGAAACATTAGCTTTTATCAATTTATTGAATGGAGTGATAGTAGAACCAGACAAACTAGCTAGAATAATAAAGCGTGGATATGTTCCAGAAAACGCATTTGATGAGGTGATTGACTATGTTAAACAGCTGCATATAGCTGAGCAGCCTATTGAGCTTGCTGAGCTTGAGTATGTAAAAGATTTATGTGGCTGGCGAAAGCCTCAAGGAAAAATAGCAGGTGACGCTAAAGAGGAAGTCGTTGTTGTCGAATATCATGAACCAAATAGTCACTTTCCTGGTAGTAAAGTAGATGCGGCTGTAGATCAAATATGGGCCTGTAAAGCGCCACATGTGCAAGTAGCATCAATGTTACCTGCTGGAGTAAAAAGTAAAGGTTATGTTTTACAAGCCCATGGTATAGCTAGTGCGTTGTGCTCTAATGCTGCAACGAAAGAAGGCAGCGCAAGAGTCGAACTCTCAGCAAATAAGCTATCTGATGGGAGTTCCGTTTTGAGTGATTATCCTGAAGCCAAAGCAGGTAGTGCTACACGACCTTTATTAAAAACAAAGTCTTCATCTTTGCCTAATGAAGTTTTTAAGGCGGAAAGGGCATATGAAAAAGCAGTGCTTGCAACAAAAAAAGCAGAGCAAGCAGAGCGGGTGCTAAAGCAGGAAAGGCAGGATTTAGAATCACTTCAAACAAAGTTTAAGCGGTTTGAGAACTCATTAAATGAGAATATTCAAGACATATTGCAAAGATTATTTGAGAATAACGAGCTAAGGGGCAAAGTGCAGAAAATTGCTTTAAATAACTTTAAAGCAATGTGTGGTATTGCTGGTTTTACAACGCGAGATGTTGTTGATGAGCTGATAAATCTTGATGCACTAAATGCTTTTAAAAATAAAGATGATGTAAAAAACTTTTTACTATTAACTGAGAGCGTTGTGATAAGTCGAATAAATGATACTTTCAGTACAACTAATTTTAGTGAAGAAGATAATTTTAGCGAAGATGCTTTTTTTGAGTATATCGATGAGTTCTTTACCTTTAATGATGACTTTTCTGCGGCAATTAGTAGTATGGGTGGTACCCCAGGGAAAACTGAATTATCAGATACTGACGTAGTTGCTCTAATTGATAGAATAAATGCTAGTATCAAACATTTTGCTGATAGATGTGGCATTACGGAATATTTTTTAGTCCAGGATAGTTATAATCTTGTTGATAATACTAAATTTAACATTTGTGACATATTTGAGTCGGCAGCTTCTAGACAACAAGAGGCTGTCAAGCTGCAAGAAACTCAAATTCCTGAAAAACAAAAAGCTGTTACTACAGCAGAAAAGGAAGAGGCTGAAGCTAATAAGAGAGCTGAATCTGCAAAGGCACATGCTGTAACCAAAATCAATGCGGCGTGTGCAATCATAGCAGACTTAAATAAAGCAGCGGAAGCAGCAGCGCGTAAAGTCGCGGAAGGAGCAGCACGTACAGTAGCGGAAGAAGCAGCGCGTAAAGCAGCGGAAGCAGCAGCACGTAAAATAGCGGAAGAGGACGCACGTAAAGTAGTGGAAGAAGCAGCAGCGCGTAAAGTCGCGGAAGAAGCAGCACGTAAAGCAGCGGAAGAGGCAACACGTACAGTAGCGGAAGAGGCAGCACGTAAAGTAGCGGCAGAGGAAGCGCGTAAAGCAGCGGCAGAGGAAGCTGCACGTCTAGCGGAAGAAGAAGCGCGTAAAGCAGCGGCAGTTGCTCGTAGAGCTGCAGCTGTGAGACGCCGCGAGGTAGGAGTGGTTGCACATAAAGGAGTAGCAGAGGACGCTCACAGAACTTCTCAAGTAGATCCGCATAAAGTTACGGAAGCAGCAGTAGAATACATCACAAAAGAAAGGATTGAAGCGTTAAGTGGTTTAATAAGTAAAATACTTAATATCAAAACGAAAAAGCAAGAGGCAAAGATAAGAATGCGAGAGCAATCGCCTCATATGGTATGTTTTCTAATTATAGCAAATGAGATAATCTCAAGCTGTAGTAATTCAGCTCTAAGTACAGACATCAAGGGAGAAATTGTTCGTCTTATAAAGAGTATGCAGGATCAAATTAAAGACGAGATCCATTATAATACACTTGAAAAAGCAATAGTAGCTCCTTACTTTGCGTCTTTATTTCAGTATTTTAGTGACATGATCCGTGCAAGTGATTATTTTTCAGGTTCAATGTTTCAAAAAGACACAACTCAAGTTCTTACAACACAGGCACAAACTGATTGGACAAAATTTTGTTATCAAACTCAAACTTATCTTTTGAGTGTAAAAACTGTTGAAGAAGAGCTAGATAGGTTTAAAGATACAGTACAAGACAGGCTTACTAAACCGCGGACACAAGATGTGGCTATAATTGCTACTATGACTGATGCATTTAGGCCGTACAAAATACATTGCACTTTGATACGAGAAATTATTTCTCGAGGTAAGCCTAAACCACCAAGTAAAATGAGTAACGTTGCTAGCAAAGGTATGGCTGCCAGGATGACACAACATGGTGCTTTTGCAGCAGGAATAGAGTCAGGTCGTGAAAGTCGTGCTTTAGATACTGCAAGGCATACCCGGGGAAGACCAGGAAATCCTGCAGGAAGTCGACGTAAGTTTTAACATGACATATAAACTATCGCTTGGCTGTGTAACGATCTCTGAGTTGCATAGTCGGGCCAGAACGTACTTCGACTTCAACTGCATCAGCAAATGGTCGTCCGTACTGTTCTAAGGTGGCTGCCGCCATATCAAGCAAAGCCGCATCACGTTGTGGGATAGGCCCAGTAGCTGTCGTAAGTCCCCATAGTTTCATTCGAGTTGCTGTCCGAAAGGGGCTATGTCCATTTGGTTGTCGCATATCAGATTCCTCTAGTTCTTAGCTTGTATGTAAAACAGCCAAAACTATACTCGAAAAATATTAAAGCAAGCTTAACAAGAAAATTATGGCGCCAGCTAAGCAGGTACAACTTTATAACAAGCTTTGTTTTGTTGGTTGTAAGCACATGATTATTAGGTCTTTTAATAAGATACTAGCTTCCTTCACCAACCCGCTTTTAAATCACCTTCAAACCGACTATTCGGTTGTAAAGCAAATCTGCATATCATAAATATTTATGGGAATATTTTTTACTGTAGGAGGTAGGATGAGGGGCAAGTATCAGTTCAGTTCAGAGATTAAAGAGCAATTACTTAATTTACAAAAAATGGATAATATGCATGGCATCATTGCTGTTTTATATGATTATTTGATCATAGCTCTTGCAATTAGTCTTACTTATATTTCAGTTTGGTTCTATCCGATTACTCTTATTTTAATTGGCTCACGACAAAGAGCATTTGCAACTATCTTGCATGAGGCGGCACATCATTGTTTAGCGAAATCAAAAAAATTAGAGCGATTCATGGCAACCTTTATGACAGGATATTTGATTTTTCAAGAATTTGATAAGTATAAAGATTCACATGTTAAGAAGCATCATGCTTATCTTGGTGATGAAGGTCTTGACCCTGACTATGATTATCATCTCAACCTGAAGCTGTATGATAATATGAGCTCATTAAAGTTTTTTTGTAAAAATATACTTGGCGCATTGTTCTTGTTAAAAACACCATCATATTTCTACTACTTATTAGTTAATCGTCTAAAGCCGAGTTTGCAATACTGGAAGAATTCTTTATCGATGCTGCTTTACTGGGCTGCGATTATTTTAATATTTTCTCACTATAATCTATTATTACCATTATTAATTTTCTGGTTGATACCTTTGCTCACGTCGTCGATGGTGATTGGTTGGTTTAATGAGCTTTCAGAACACTATCCTTTACCCAGCGAACATTACATGGACCTGTATATGTCTAGGAATAGATTTAGTCATGGGATAGAGCATTTTCTATTTAATACACATAATGAAAATTATCATCTAACACATCACTTAAGGTCTAGAATCCCATTTTGGAATTTGCCACGTGCTCATAAAATCATGTGTAGAAATGAAAATTATAACGCAATAAATAATGATTTTGGTGGTATTTTTATATCAGCAAATATGGTCACATTGCTTTTAAGAAATAGTACGGTTAACGGCATAATTACAGAATAACGCTAACTTTTATTTTGAGTGCATTGAGCTTTAAAGATTCTTAAACAATTTATTGGCTTCTTTTAATAGCCAGTCTCTAAAAAGCATTGCATGTTCATAATGTGCAATCTCTTGAGGATAGGTTAAATAATATTTATATTCAGGGATGAATTCGATATTAGATATTTGAGAGAGCTGTTGAGATTGTAGTTCTGCAATAATTAATGGCTTGTGCGTTACTAAAACGCCAAGCCCATTACTACAAGCTTGTAATGCCTGCAAGGTATTGCCGAAGGGTAAACGCTGTTTCTTATCTGGTTCTGTAACATCAGCATGTTTGCACCAACTAGGCCAATCAGATTTTCGTAAATTATTATTAACATAAATACAGGTGTTTTGTTGTATTATCTCATGTAACTCCAGTGACTTGAGTTGTTTGGCTAGCTCTGTTTGCGCCACTAAAATCAAGCTGTCAGCAAACAACTCTTCGGCTTTATATGCTGTTATTTCAGCATATTCACCATACACTAGAGCCATGTCAATATCATCATCTGCGAAGTCTATCTCTCTTTGCAGTGATGAAATTCGTAAGTTAATTTCTGGATGTTTTGCATAGAAATCACCGATACGCGGAATCAGCCAATGCATCGCAAGTGAACTGATTACATTAAAATTGAGAGCATTGCTTTTCGGAGATTTAATAATCTTAGTTGTTGCACTGTCAATAATACTAAGTGCCGCAGCAATTTCTTCATAATAATTTTGTCCAATAGTCGTGAGCTCAACATTTCTCGAAGTGCGATTGAATAGGCTCTTATTAAGAAAGGTTTCCAGTTGCTTGATGTTTTGACTGACAGCAGAGTGGGTTACGCACAATTCATCAGCGGCTTTGCTAAAGCTTTTATGCTTGGCAACGGTAAGGAAGCTAGGCAATGTTTTTAAAGGTGGTAATCTACTCATATCAAAGTCGCTGTAAGTATATCTAACAGATTTGTAAGAATTAATAAGTTTATTATAGTAATAACATGCTTTATTATCAAGTTATGGTAAATGTAACTAACAGATGGCGCTGGCGATGATTATACAAAAACCACGTTACTTAACAGGCATTAGCTTCATGATGGTTTCAACCTTTATGTTGGCGATTTCTTGCTTAGTTAGTAAAGAATTAACTAGCCATGTCACAATTCCATTATTAATTTCTTTGCGCTTTCTAGCGCCTCTATTATTGTTGCTGTGGTTAGGATTAATTATCAAAATGCCTAAAATCGATCTACAAGATTGGAAGCTATATGCAATGCGCGGTTGCTTTATTGTACTTACACAGTACTGCTTAATCTATTATTTAAGCGTTGGCTCCTTATTAAACGCGACTGTTTTGCTTAGCACCGGACCTTTATTCGTACCAATCATTTCTAGTATTGTGCTAAAAACGAAACTCACGAGAAAAATCGTCATAAGCTTATTACTAGGGTTTACTGGTGTATTACTTATATTAAAACCAACAGAAGGTATTATCAATATTGCTGCATTTATTGGTTTGGGGGCAGGTTTCTTTAATGCATGCTCACAAATCACCTTACACAAGCAAGCTAAATCAGCAGAACCTATGTCTATTATTTTTTATAGTTATTTATTCGCTGCTGTATTAGCTTTAATTCCATTACTAACTATTTCTTTTCCGCATAGTGTACAAGAAATACAGCATCTACCTGCAGCAAGCTGGACGTTGTTACTGTTAGTTGCATTTGGGGTTTTGAGTGTTAGCAATCAAGTCTTCCGTGGCAAAGCCTATTCTAAAGTGCGTAAAGCGCAAAGCTTATCGCCTTTTATTTACTGTGTTATTATCTTTTCCGGCTTGTTAGGCTGGTTAGTCTATGATGAAGTACCAGATATCTTCGGTGTAATAGGTATTATATTAATAATTCTAGGTGGTGTTGTGATGGTGTTACAGCCCAAAGCAAACAAGGATTAATTCAATCTCAAGGAGAAATCACTAATGAAACAAGCATTGCTCGTCATTGATTTTATCAACGATATTATGCATCCTGATGGCAAAATTTCACGTTGTGCTGACTATGTTATGCAAAATAACGTTATTGATAATGCCAATAAGGTAATTGCCACAGCACGAAAACAAAACCTTCCTATTATTCATGTTCGAGTGGGTTTTAGTGAAAACTATATTGAGTGTCCGAAGCATTCGCCTTTGTTTGCTAAGGCACCTGAATTTAAGGCTTTACAACTTGGAACATGGGGCACAGCGTTTCATGATAATATGGATGTACAAGCTCAAGACACGGTGATTATTAAGCATCGAGTCAGCGCTTTATACGCAACACCTCTGGCCACAGTTCTAGGCGCTCAACAGATAGAACATGTAATTATTATTGGTGTGTCAACGGACAATACGGTAGAGTTAACCGCACGTGAAGCTCATGACCGTGACTATAAAGTTACTGTGATTGCCGATGCTTGTGGAACCGTAAATGAAGTACGTCAACAAGCTGCATTAGAAACAATAGGGCGTATTGCTGACGTTAAAACGGTTGCTGAATTCGTTTAATAAAGAGATTTGATAAATGTATGTTATTAATGCTAACTATGGTGATGCATCAATTGCTGTTATTCAATGGGCTTATGAGCAAAAGCTAGAAGATGTTTATGTCGTATCGATTGATACAGGCTGGGCTGCGCCAGAGTGGCAACAGCGTGTTAATCAAGCAGAAGAGCTTGTTAAGCAATGTCAGTTTAATGTTGTCCGTTTACATTCAAAACTAACCTTTGCAGAGTTAGTTAAAGAACGTGGTAGTTTTCCTAACAAGCAATTTCAATGGTGCGCAGGATTTTTAAAAGGCTTAGCAATTATTGAATGGTTAGATAAAATTGATCCCGCATGTGAAGCAACAATTATTTTAGGCAAGCGTCGTGTAAGTTCACGCGCGTATCAAAATCTTCCTGAGTATATTGAGCTGAGCGAGCGTTATGGTGATCGGCGTGTTTGGCATCCATTATATTTGCTTGAGAACGGAGAACATGACGCTTTAATACAACATGCTGGCTTTGAATTATTAGGTCGTCGAAGTTTAGAATGTGATCCTTGTATTCACAATATGGATACTGATTTTCTACGTATGCAGCAAGAAACGATTGAACATACCGCAAAGCTTGAAGCCGACATGGATAAACCGATGTTCGCAGCAGAGCGTTATGCAGATAGTATAGGAATAAAGAATGTTGTTAACTATGTGAAACAGCAACATGAAAAAAACGCAACAGATAATATTAAATCAAATAAGTCTTTCCAGGATGCTTTCAATATGGGCTGCGGTGATCCATTTGGCTGTGGTGAATAACTTTTTCGCATTTCGAATTTGCAGAGGTCTATGCTATGCTTGCGGCAAATAGGAGAGAGCCCATGAAAAAATATCTGCAACTAAGTTTGTTATGTATCTTTTTGATCACTTTTTTAGCCGGTTGTGCGCATGAAGATGAATATGATCCCGCAAATTATGATGCGCCTCATATCCATGGTGTTACTGGCGGTTATGCTGGTAATCACTTAACCGGAAATGGTCCTGTTGGTATCCATGGTGGTAAAGCCGGTGGCGCATTTGATGGTCGTGAGATTGTTAAAGCGGTAGGTCGCCGCTAATCTGGAGCCTAGAGCTTTTCAGGTAAAAGACTTTGTTTGAGCTCTATAAGATTAAAGTCGTAATTGGAGAAAGTCGATGACATTTGTAGTATTAGAACAATGTATAAAGTGTAAATATACTGACTGTGTTGAAGTTTGTCCGGTGGATTGTTTTCATGAAGGGCCGAATATGCTGGTGATTGATCCGGATGAATGTATTGATTGTGCTTTATGTGAACCAGAATGTCCGGTTGATGCCATTGTTTGTGATGATGACCTATCTGCTGAGCAACAACAACTGTTACAGTTAAACCAAGAACTTTCACAGATTTGGCCCGTTCTAAGTACCGCAAAAGCTGCTCCAGCAGATGCGGATGATTGGAAGGAAGTCCCTGATAAGCTGCAATATCTTGAAAAGTAGTGATTTATCATGAAAATACTCGCGTTTGATACAGCGACAGAAGCATGTTCTGTTGCTCTCCTGAATGATGACAAGATCAGTGAATGCTATGAAGAAATACCCCGAGGCCATGCTCAGCACATTTTAGCGATGTGTCAGCACGTGCTAGATGAGCAGAATTGCCAAGCGCAAGATATTGATACCATTGCTTATGGTGCTGGTCCAGGTAGTTTTACTGGATTACGTATAGCGAGTAGTGTTGCTCAAGGCTTCGCTGTTGCTCTAAATTTACCCGTCATTGCCATTTCTTCCTTACAAGCTTTAGCCCAAGCAGCCTATGAGCAAACCCAGAATGCGTCAGTCTTAGCGGCAATAGATGCGCGTATGGAAGAAGTCTATTTTAGTTACTATGAATTCAATACAGACAAGCAATGTATGCAAGAAGTTATAGTCGACCAGCTTTGTGCGCCTGAGTTGGCACCACTACCAGATTCAGAAGCTAAGCAATACTGTGCGGCTGGTTCTGGGTGGCACATTGCGACACTGCAACAACGTTTTAGAAACTGCATCAGTCAAACCATTCCTGATTGTTATCCGCGAGCGAGTTCCATGCTAAAAATTGCAGAACAGAAGTATACCGACGGTGACTACCTCACGGTTGATAAGATTCATTCGATGTATTTACGTGATAAGGTTACGACGTAAGTCTTACTCTATAATGTTAAGTTTGAAAGTATAACGTTGATTGGAGAAGTTAGGGTAGTGTCATCCGGTGGAGAGAGAGAACCAGATGACACTGGGAGAGACTCAATCTAGAAAAGTCATTCTTTTATAAATATTGTTCTGAGGCTGTAGAACTTTATTTATTTAGCGGATGACTCGCTATCTTGGTTGTTTGTCTTACGGAGAGAGTGTGTGTGTTCTTTTCCCCGGTCGACACAATGTATTATATTCATAAATTAACGAAAATCAATAACTTTTTATAAATAAACGTAAATAAGTTACTGTATGGTGATTGTGATAACTTGTTTTTAAATCAAAGAGTTAATCCTAAAGTGGACTAATTTTAAACAAAAAGGGACCTGTTTTGGTGTATTTATTAGCAGTTAATAACCGAAAATAGAGTTGTACAATGTTCGGCATAATTAAAAGGCCAGGGCGAATTGTTTAATATCTGGGCGTTTAAGCCAGCGCTTCTTCTGGTTCTGCTAAGGCATTTTCTTTTGCTGGTTGAAATTCTAATATGTCACCAGGTTCACAATTTAAATGCTGACATATCGCCTCAAGTGTTGAGAAGCGAATTGCCTTTGCTTTCCCTGTCTTTAATATAGAAAGGTTTTGCTCAGTAATACCTATCTGCTTCGCGAGTTCAATCGAGCGCATTTTACGTTTTGCGAGCATAACATCTAAATTTACAATAATTGGCATGTAAGCCCCTTAAATCATTTGATCGTTTTCTTCTTTAAGTTTGCGACCTTCGTTCATGATCCATGAGATCAAAAGGATAATAAAGCCAGTAAGGATTACCACTAAATCTTGAGTGCCAAATTTTGTTGTTACCAACTGGTATGCCGGAGGATTATTATGGGTAAGTAAGTAAGTTATTAATATATCGTATATTTTTGTGCTTATCACCCAGGCAAATATAGAGAAGCCAATATTGCGAAAACAAAGAATATTTGCTTGAGAGAAGATGATTGCTTGGCCGTAGAGCTTAAATAATTTTACTAATTGATGTACGCCATACATGATAACGGCCATTGGTAGCATTGTAATAAGAAAGCCAAAGAACTTAATTTGTACTGAGCTGAATACCGCGGATGTTGTGACGAGTACATTTGAGGTACCAATCATTAATTTTGAGAATTTCACGTTCATAGCAAAAAGATTATGCGCTAGTGCACCGTTAAGAATAGCCATTGGTAGAGGCGTTGCAAAATTACTAATACTCGAATTAAAGAAAATCCAGTATGTTGCTGCCGCAAAAGGGAGTAGAAAAAAGATAAGTTGGAAAAAAATACGGTAAAAAAAGCTGATCTTTCTGATTTTCTTCATGATTCACTCGTTTATAAGTAAGGCTTCGAATACATAAAATATTCTAATTCTAAAATTTAAAGAGATATCGCTGACTGCTAGAATATTATTAGTCGATTGTAAATCAATTATTAATGCCATACAATCATTTATTCTAGAGGTTTAAGAAGCTTGAGTTACTTAGCTCGTGTTAGCTTTTAATGAGCTCAACGGTGAACGTTGGGATAATAACAAATTTTGAAAAATTAAAGAAATTTCTAGCACTTAGCGGGATATTGTTTATAATTCTGAAAAATTTCATCTCTTTAGGACTTATGCAAAACTTTTACCTGTGCTCCTGAGTATGGGCATGAGTAATAAGGTTTTGCATAAGTCCTATTCCCATTAAAATAAGGGGTTGCCATGAAACGTGTTTCTGATGCGCAATGTCGTCAGGAAATCATTGCGAAATTAATTCAGTTAGTTGAAGAGAAGTTAACTGGGAAAAAGGCCAAGCTAATTGCCGAATTTATTCGACAATATTACTCTCACGTTGCCTTAGATGATTTGTATTCGAGAAGTCTATTAGATTTATATGGTGCAGCATTATCACACTGGAACTTTCTATTTAAACGTAAGTCTGGTGAAGTTAAGCTAAGAATATTTAATCCTGATTATGAAGAGCATGGCTGGTCATCAACACATACGATTGTTGAATTAATTCAAGATGACATGCCATTTCTTGTTGATTCGCTTGCTATGGAGCTGAATCGCCAAAGCATTACTTCTCACTTAGTTATCCATCTTGGTGGTATGTTATTACCGCGTGACAAGAACGATGAAATTCAAGAAGTCATTCCCTCTGATATTGCGAGTATTGTTAATGAACAGCGGTTGCATAGTAAAGATTACAAAGACAGCACGTTGCATAATTTACAAATTCAAGAGCAAGTAGAACAATATAAACATCTAGAAGAGATATTACCTGAAGCTCCCATTTATATTGAAATTGATCGGCAAAATGAGCCTCAAGCGTTAAAAGAATTACAAGAAGATCTACAGCGTATTTTACATGATGTTAAAGCTGCGGTGGATGACTGGCACAAAGTTATTGATAGAATGAATAATATTCTTGTCGAACTTGAAGATATTCATTGTGAAAACACTAGAGGCATGGAAATTGATGAAGCTAAAGAATTTTTACGCTGGATGGCGAATGATCATTTTACTTTTCTTGGTTGTCGTGATTATGAATTAACAGGAGAGGGTGAAGACCTGGCGTTGCGTATAATACCCAACTCTGGCTTAGGTGTTTTACGCAATGATAAAGACAGTCAAGCCGTGCGAAATTTTTCTGAGATGCCGCCAGTAGTTAGAGAGCTAGCATTATCACCGCAAATATTAATTGTCGCAAAATCAAATACATTATCTACAGTACATCGTCCTGCTTACACTGATTACATTAGTGTTAAGCGTAAAGATAAAAATGGAGAGACCATTGGTGAAACGCGCTTTATTGGATTGTTTACTTCTACGGCTTATAGTAGTCGGCCTAAGGATATTCCCTTCTTACGTAATAAAGTAAAACAAGTTTTGCATCGATCACATTTATCTCTACGTGGACATGCCGGTAAAGCTTTATTACATATTCTAGAAACCTTTCCGCGAGATGATTTGTTTCAAGCAAGTGTTGATGAACTATATGACATGTGTATGGAGATTCTTCATATGCAGGAACGGCAAAAAATTCGTTTGTTTGTTCGGCAAGATATTTATCGGCGCTTTATTTCATGTTTAGTTTATGTGCCTCGTGAATTATATAACACTGACTTGCGTAGACAAATGCAAGATGTATTGGAAGAAGCTTTTCATACTAACGAAGTGGTGTGTAATGCACAATTCTCAGAATCTGTGCTGGCAAGAATACATTTCTTATTACATGTAAGAACGCACCAAGAGTTTGATTATGATATTCCTCTAATCGAGAAAAAATTAATTGAGGTCGGACGTTCATGGCGGCATGAATTACGTGATGATTTAGTGGATACTTTTGGTGATGACAAAGGTAATTCTCAAGCAATAAAATATCAAAATGCTTTTCCAGCCAGTTATCGTGAATGCTTTTCTGCAAGAAACGCGGTCTACGATATTCAACATTTAGAAGGGCTTATTTCCACTGAAGCCATTGGTATGAGTTTATACCAATCAATTGCTGACTCTGAAGAGAAGCTACGCTTCAAACTTCTTCGTCAAAACAATACAATTCCTTTGTCGGATGCATTACCTGTTTTAGAAAACTTGGGTTTGCGCGTTATTGGCGAGCAGCCTCACCGTATTCAACGTAAAGATGGCCAAGTTTTTTGGATTAATGATTTTGAAATGGTGCATGCAAAACATATTTGTTTTGATGTGGCCGAAATTAAAGATATTTTTCAAGATGCTTTTCATCATATCTGGTTCGCAGAAGCTGAAAATGATGGTTTTAATTATTTAGTGTTAATCGCAAAACTAAGTTGGCGCCAAACAGTCTTATTGCGAGCTTATGCTAAATACTTTCGGCAGATGGGTTTTACCTTCAGTCAGCAATATATAGAAGCTACATTACGAAATTATTCTGAAATTAGTAAACAATTAGTTGAGTTATTTGATATTTATTTTAATCCATCACGACAAGATACTCAGGAACGCGTTATTACACAATTAGAGCGTAATATTGAAGAGGCGCTCGATTTAGTAGCCAATATGGATGAGGATAGAATTTTACGACAGTATTATCGAGCTATTCGTGGCACGGTGCGAACTAATTACTACCAAAAAGATGAAGACAATAATTTTAAATCTTATATTTCTTTTAAAATTATGTCGAAAGAAATTCCGGATATGCCATTACCATTACCGATGTATGAAATATTTGTTTATTCACCTCGCTTTGAAGGCATACATTTGCGTGCAGCCAAAGTTGCGCGTGGTGGTATTCGTTGGTCTGATAGACGAGAAGATTTTCGTACAGAGATTCTAGGTTTGATGAAAGCTCAACAAGTTAAAAATGCTGTCATTGTGCCTCAAGGGGCAAAGGGTGGTTTTGTTCCTAAGTTACTACCGGCTGATGGTAGTAGAGAAGAAGTATTAGAAGAAGGGATTGAGTGTTATAAGAACTTTATTCGCGGCTTGTTAGATATTACTGATAATCTTGAAGCCGGTGAGATTGTTATGCCTAAAGATGTTGTACGTTATGACGATGATGACCCTTACCTTGTTGTTGCTGCTGATAAAGGTACGGCAACGTTTTCTGATATTGCAAATAGTATTTCCCAGGACTATGGTTTCTGGTTAGATGATGCTTTTGCTTCGGGTGGCTCTACAGGTTATGACCATAAAAAAATTGGGATTACCGCTAGAGGAGCGTGGGAATCAGTAAAACGTCATTTCCGTCATCTTGAAACAGATATTCAAAATACAGATTTTACTGTGGTTGGTATTGGTGATATGGGTGGTGATGTTTTTGGCAATGGTATGTTGTTATCGCGCCACATTCGATTAGTTGCTGCTTTCAATCATATGCATATATTTGTTGATCCTAATCCTGATGCAACAAAAAGCTATGCAGAGCGTGAACGATTATTCAAACTGCCGCGTTCATCGTGGGAAGATTATAATTCTGAATTAATTTCTGAGGGTGGTGGTGTTTTCCGACGCTCGGCTAAATTTATTCGTTTAACACCTGAAATTAAAGTATTAACAGGATTAGATAAAGACTTTGTTTTGCCTAATGACCTCATTAAAGCTTTATTAAAGGCTGAAGTTGATTTGTTGTGGAGTGGCGGCATTGGCACTTTTGTTAAAGCGGAAGTTGAAAACAATAATGATGTTGGTGATCGTACCAATGATGCTATTCGTGTTAATGGTAATGCGCTACGTTGTAAAGTTATTGGAGAGGGAGGCAACCTTGGTTTCACACAACTTGCTCGTGTTGAATATGAACTCAGTGGTGGTTTAGTTTATACAGACTTTATTGATAACTCCGCTGGCGTTGATTGCTCTGATCATGAAGTGAATATTAAAATTCTTTTGAATATTGTTGTTGCTAATGGTGATATGACAGGCAAACAGCGCAATAATCTATTAGCTGAAATGACGGATGAGATTGCGAATTTAGTTTTAATGAATAATTATCATCAGACGCAATCAATTGAAATATCCATGCATAATCCGCCTTCGACGATTGATTTATATAGTCGCTATATTCATGATTTAGAACAAAAAGATAAATTGGATCCTGAACTTGAGTTTTTACCAGATCAGAAAGTGCTTGCTGAGCGTAAAGCCAATAATCAAGGTTTCACAAGACCTGAAATCAGTGTTCTGTTGGCATATAGTAAAAATATCCTCAAGCAAGATATATTAGAAACGGATATTACTGAATTACCAGAATTAAACTCAGTAATAGAAGAAACGGTACCGCGGCAATTACAGGCTCGTTTTGATAGTGAAATTGAACAACATAGCTTACGTCGAGAGATTATTGCGACAAGACTCGCTAATATTATTGTTAATGATATGGGCAGTACTTTTGTACATCGTATGCAAAGCGAAACAGGGGCACCTGTTGATTCCATTGTTCGGGCGTATTTGATTGCACGCAAAGTCTTTGACCGTGATGCTCTCGCGCACTTAGTTGAAAGGTTAGATAATAAAATTGCAGCATCAGTACAAGTTAAAATGCTGTTAGAGATGTATCGTTTGGTATTGCGTGGTACTCGCTGGTTCTTGCGTAATCGTCGCCATGAATTAGATGTGGCTAAATGCAGTAGCTACTTTAGCCAAGGTGTTAGTGAATTAAAAACGGATATCCTCGAACTGATTGTTGGTAGCGAACTAGAAAGTTATGAGCAAGTTAAATCTGATTTTATTGAACAGGGTGGAACAGAAAGTATTGCCTCAGAAGCTGCCTTAATGATTCCAATGCTACCGGCCCTGGATGTTATCGAAGCTGCTCGACAACATAATTTTGCTATTAAAGAATTAGCCGAAGCGTATTTTGTTTTAGGCGATAAATTAGGGTTAAGCTGGATTCGACATCAAATTCGTGTTCATGCCATTGAATCGCATTGGGATGGCTTAGCGCGTTCAGCATTACGAGATGATCTAGATCGTCAACAACGTAATCTAAGTGTAAGCTTATTATTATTTGAAACACAAGCGGACACAATCGATGGACGTATTTCTGAATGGTTGGCAGAACATCAAGATTTAGTCGAGCGCTGGTTAAGTTTAGTGAGTGATTTACGCGGTAGTAGTTCCGTGACGTTTACTATGTATTTAGTTGCCGTACGTGAGTTAATGGATCTCACTCAAACGAGTCTGAACATTGGTTACGTTAATATTGAGAATCAGCCTGAGCAGGCGCAGGTTGTGTCAGTAGAAAAACAGAAAAAAGTAGCAAAGAATACTAAAAAGCCAGCTAAAAAATCGACGAAGAAGGTTAGTAAAACTAGCGATTAAAAGATCAAAAGGCTAGAAAGTATAGCTCTCGCGAGAAAGCGTTCCTGATTGAAAATTCACTCGGGGGGGCTCTAACTTTTCTTAATCGATATGTGCATTAACATTTTTAGCGTTTTGATAAGTTCCAATTAACTCTTTCATTTTAGCTTTAATAAGATCGATCGCAATGCGGTTCGCTCCACCGTGCGGAACAATTAAATCAGCATAACGCTTTGATGGTTCAATGAATTGTAAATACATAGGGCGTACAGTTGTTTCATATTGATCAATAACACATTCTAATGTTCGTTTACGTTCCAAAATATCGCGTTTCAAACGACGAATAAAACAGATGTCGAGAGGCGTATCCATAAAAATACGAATGTCCATTAAGTCACGCAAATGTTTTTCAGTAAATAATAAAATACCTTCTAAAACGATAATAGTATGCTTACCGATACGCTTGGTTTTATCTTCACGCTTGTGTGCTGAAAAATTATAAATTGGGCAATCAATACTCCCACCTTTTTGTAATATTTCAAGATGCTCACATAATAAATCATGATCAAAAGCCTCTGGATGGTCAAAGTTGATTTTTGCGCGCTCTTCAATACTAAGTTCGGGATTATGTTTATAATAGGAATCTTCAGAAATAAACGTTACTTGGTCAGAGCCCATTTCTTCGATAATGGTGTTGGTAAGTAAGCTTTTACCTGAAGCAGATGCTCCAGAAATACCAATAATAATAACATTCTTTTTCATCTGAAAACTCTTCATGATTAGTGGAAACTGTCGAGATGTTACTGTTTTCGGGAGATTTGTTCAAATACTTTTTCAACAACTTGGCCGTTGGGGACCGAGATTGTTTTCCTTTTCGATTTATCCCTTAGGATACTCCCTCGCATTTTGACTCAGGGGCAAGCCTCTGAGCTTTCTTTTTTTAAAATAACATAAACACTCCCTGTGCCGCCATCATGGCGAGGAGCTGAACAAAACGCTAGAACACACGCTAATTCTTGAAGCCATAAGTTAACTTTATTCTTAAGTTTTGGAGTGGCAGATTTAGCTCCATAACCTTTTCCATGAATGATACGAACAATCCGATAGTTATGCTCCAGACAATATTGTAGAAATTGTTGTAGCGCTGATTCTGCTTCTAAACTGGTCATACCATGCAAATCAAGTTCAGCTTGAATGCTGACTTTGCCTTGTTTGAGACGTTTTAGGACTTTGTGTTGAATACCGATTCTAGCAAAACTAAGCGAATCTTCCGCGTTGACTATTTCTGGTGTGGCAACGTCAAGCCTGGTTAACTCAGCTTCTTCATCGTTAACTTGAATTGGTTTTGGCAGCTTACCGCTAGGCCGAGGGCGACTAATCTTATTAGACCGTTTAAGCGGCGTGATGCCATGCATGGCATCATGAAATACTTGTTTATCATTATCATCGATATCTTTACGGTCGTTCATGGTTGAGCTAGCGTGAGGGTTTCGGTACTATGCATTCTAATGGATAGTAACGTTATTTTATATAAATAAATTAGGATAGAGAATGCTAAATTCAAATACTGTAAACCAAGCACTGCATGAACTAACAACGATAAAAGATTTTATTCGCTGGGGAGCCAGTGAAATGCAACGTGCAAATCTCTACTTTGGGCATGGTACTGATAATGCATGGGATGAGGCTTGTTGGTTAGTATTACATGCTTTGCAGATGGAGCATGCCAAGTTAGCAGAAGTTCTAGATGCTCAGCTTATTTATAACGAGCGTAGAGTTATAGTTGATCTATTTCTACGTCGTATCAAAGAAAGAATTCCCGCTGCGTATTTAACCAATAAAGCCTGGTTTGCTGATTTGCCTTTTTATGTTGATAAGCGAGTATTAATACCGCGCTCACCATTTGCAGAAATTATTCAACAACAGTTTGAACCATGGAGCGATAGTGAAGGTGTCAAAAATGTTTTAGACCTATGTACTGGTTGTGGTTGTATAGCAATTGCGACAGCTTATGCACTACCGAATGCAAAAATTGATGCGGTTGATTTATCAAAAGATGCTTTGGAAGTTGCTGCAATGAATTGTCAGCAACATAATATGCGGCAACATGTTAGTTTATATCATTCTGATTTATTTGATGCGTTACCAGGAAAGCGTTATGACATTATTATTAGCAATCCTCCGTACGTTGATGCTAATGATTTCGCTACAATCCCTGCTGAATATCAACATGAACCAAGCATGGGATTAGAGGCTGGCAAAGATGGTCTTGATATAGTGAAGCGTATTGTCAGCCAAGCGAAACAGTATTTAACTGAACAAGGGATTTTATTAATTGAAGTGGGTAATAGTGCTGAAGCGATGATAGAACAATTTGATGATGTGCCGTTTGTTTGGTTAGAGTTCGAATATGGTGGTCATGGCGTATTTTTATTGCGTTATGAAGACTTAAAATAATGTGATAAATGGAAAATACGATGAAACAAGCTCTTGCCCTAGTACATTTGCGTTTTGAAGACTGTGGTAATCTCGAACCTGTTTTACTCGCACAGGGTTATCAGTTGCAATATCTGCATGTTGGGGTAGATGCCATTGACAAAACGATGATCGCGGATGCTGATTTGGTCATTGTTTTAGGCGGACCAATAGGGCTCAATGATATTGATGACTATCCTTATCTTGCCGCAGAAGTCGAATGTATTAAAGCAAGAATTAGCAATGATAGCCCGACATTAGGAATTTGTTTAGGTGCACAAATCATTGCTTTTGCATTAGGTGAGAAAGTTTATTCGAGTAACAAAAAAGAAATTGGTTGGGCCACTCTATCCCAACAGCAAGAGAATATCTTTACTAATATCATTAATGCCGAAGCGCGAGTTCTACATTGGCATGGTGAAACTTTTGATTTACCTGAGCAAGCTGAGTTACTAGCAAGTACTGATGTTTGTCCTAATCAAGCGTTTAAAGTTGCCAATAACATATTGGCATTACAATTTCATCTTGAAGTTCCTCCCGAAAAAATCGAAGAGTGGTTAATAGGGCATTATGGAGAGCTCAAAGCAAACAATATAGATATTCAAAAGATTCGTGAAGATGCTAAGATTCATGGCCAAATCTTACAGCCGCATGCAAAACAGTTTTGGCATACTTGGTTAGAAAAACTTAACTAATGAAGCAAGGCCTGAAAACAGCATTGATTTAAAGTCTACGTATGCCGCGGCGAGGCTTTTTATCAGGATGATTCGAAGGGCATCTTGACGCTGCTCTCATGTGCGCAGCAGAAGGTTTTTTAACTTTAGCTGGTTTTAAAGTTGATGATGTTGAGCTATCTGCACTCAAAGGTCCTTTTTCTAGGGATGCGGCTAAACCTCGAATATTGTGTGTTCGATTTCTTCCTTTTCTTGTAACAGGCGTTCTAACTGGCAATGCTGGTTCATTGTCCGTGAGAGATGCTGTAGTTATTTGTTGAGACCTCTCTTGTTTTATCGCACCAAGTAACGCATCAAACTGCCCTTGTGATATCTTAGTACTTTGGCTTTGTTTTAGATTAAGGAGTTTGTCGTTTAAACTTTTTAGATCTTCACATTTCAGAACTGCCAGTAAATTAGTTTCATTTAATAGCGTCATAGTATCTAGGTGATCTATGATTGCAGATATATTTTCATAAAGGTCTTCGTACTCAGGTAATGCCTGTTGGATTTCAGTGCTTAATAACCCTGATTTTGCTAGTGTACGCAGCGTAGATTGTTTTGTTGAAGTGCCAAACAACGTTAGACTCCTTATTTTCATGATGATAATTGATCACTAAGCACGGACAGGCCTTGATAGTGCTTAAATATTCCGCATGTATAAATAACATATAAGATATATTGTGTCGATAAAAATTTGCTCATCTAAACGTTCTCATTTTTCATTCTGTGTTAGCGTTTGATAAATATTTTATTTATTTTCACCGGCTTTTTGTCTCGAACAAAGGCAATTCTCATGCGTTAAAAAATTAACCGATTTGTGTTCAGCCAGATTATTTCTCTATCTTCTTGATTTTAAAAAACTTTAAGAGGGCGATCTGTTTGTTGTGTGGTCAATATTGTGCCTCTCACCAAGGGTTGGTATAATACGCTTTATTTTTACGCATGAGACGCATATTAATGTTCAAAGAATATGGTTTAATTAATTTTGATGGTGCATTTGTTGGTAGTGAAGAGGAGCCTCGCGTTGTTTTATATGAGGCGGGTCCGGGAATTTATTCTGGTTATTTCGGTCATGATGCTGCTTTCAAAATGCCGATGCTGCAAAAGATATTATTTGCGCTATCTATGCAAGTTAAGCATGTATTTATATTAGAGATGTCACCTTATAGTTATATTACGCAGCATGCTAAAGAGTTAGCTGAGAAAGACCCTAATCGCTTTACTCATGCTAGAAAATTTATGTCGGGTACTTTTAATGAGTTAGTTGAACATTTAGAAAGTGGTTTACTTACTGCGGATAATACTATCATTGTTGTTGAACGAGCAGGAGCAGAGCATAAGCTTGAAGAGCCTGATATAAAGGCTATGCTGCGGCAACTTGGTTTTGTGGGTGTTCCTGTTCTCGATGAGCAAAGTGCGTTTCGTTTTATTTTTGATAAAGTTGGTTTTGCCCATATGTTATCTGCAAATCCTGAGCATACGCCAAAAACCTGGATTTTTACTCAAGATAATTATACCTCGATGCTAAATGCGGTACTTGCTTCAGGTTTAACTCGCGTTATGTTGAAACCAACTAATGGCTGCCTAGCAGAAGGCACCACCATTCTTACTATTGAAGAGCTAAAACGTGCTTTACGGTGGATTTTATTTGATGAAGAACCAACTGCGGGGTTTTCAGCATATCAAAGAGACAAGATTGATCAGTTAAAAGCTTTGCTATCTCAACCGTTACAGCAGCCCTGCTGTATTATACAGGAAGTCATGCAACCCATACCTGTTGTCGTCGAAGAACAACGTTTTTTGTCTGCATTTAGAATAGTTGTTTTATTTGCTTTTGACAAAGTAACAGGAGAACTTGCACTGTCACTGATTGATGGATTTAACAAACTGGCCCAACAACCATATTGTGGTGAAGTATCAGATGCGACCCTTATCTCCGCGCATGCGGCAATAGATGCGAGCAAAGCAACACTTGGAAACAATGTTGCGTGCATTAGTCAGTTTACCCGAGAGGAGATGGATGCTATAGCCGGGCAAAAAAGATCATCAGCTATGCCTCGAGAACGAAAACTGATGGTGCAAGGAGTATTAACTAAACTATCTGGTTCATTCGCTAGGTTTTTTACAATGCGACCAGTAGAGCTAATGCGAGACTTAGAAGCAAAGAATTTGCTTGCACTGGCCCGGTATTTTGAGATCAGTGCGTATGATCATGTTAGGTTCGTTGAGCAAGAGCTCGTTGAGTACTTAAGTGAACATCCTCTTGCACGAGGCGCAATGTTTGCTTTATGTAATGTTTACTATGCGCTACAAAAATGTATTGTAACAAATAGTTTGCTTTATATTAGCGAGCAACATTTTATTTGGTTGCGACAATTGCTTTTATCATTTGATATGACTGAAGAAAAATTTTGGCATGAAGCTGCAGGTACAAGTCTTGAGATAAACACAATGTTACAGAGTGATAATGGCTTTTTTGCACCATTGATGCAATGGGCTTCTATGATTGATTTTGCCACCTTATCAATGATTTATTGTAGACAATATAACGAAGGTCTTGATGCACTACACCGCGGGGCTCAAGTATTAGCTCGAGATACTAGTGCTGACCCAGCTATACCAACAAGCTCAGTTACTTCTCAAGCTTCAGCCATTGTTGTTCATCAGGCTGCAGCAAAGTTTCGTCAAGCGTCTAAATTACTCAATCAGAGAAATTATTCTTCTGCATTAGCATTACTGCGAACTGTACAGCAAGATTATGTAAATGCTCAGCACTATAAACAAGTGCTTGTGGTAGTAGTATTCAGTATAGCCTCGTGTTTGCATGATACAGGAGAGCTTCAAAAAGCAATCCAGATTACTGGTGAACTAGAAGCTTTATTAGCAGAGAGAGAAATAGAGACACTAGATTTAAGTTTACTACAAAAGAAGAAAGCACAATGTGTAGCAACCAAAAAAAAACTTGCTGATTTAGCTAAAGAGTATAAAGCGATTACCCGTGACTATAAAGCACATCCTGCGAAGTCAACAGCAACAGAACTTGTCAAAAGAATGGAAACTTTAGCAAAGCAATACCAAGCGTTATTACCCGATGCCAAACAAACATTAACGTGTCTTACTGCACTAGCAAATATGGCAAACGTAACGAAACAATCAGATTTGGCGAAAGCAGCATATGACCAGGCAATCAATGTTGCGACAGCTTTATATGGTGTCAACAGTGATAAGGTTCTGAATTTAAAAGAAAAACGTGCTGCGCTTGATGATGCTAAATTGAATTATAAGAATATGTTTGTATAAAGGATGCTGTTACAAAATTGATGTTATCTGCTCATAACAGCGTAATAATTAATCAAATCTTTCTAACGGGCTTATTTTGTGGTAACATTTTGGCCTTTATGTGGTAGAGGATATAGAATTCTATGTTTGCTGGTACAAAGCTTGGTGATACCGAATATGCGGTAGTTAATCTTGATGGTGCATTTGTGGGTAGTAAAGAAAACCCTCGTCCTGTTTTGTTTGAAGCGGGTAGAGGGTTGTATGCAGGCTATGATGGGCATGATAATTCACATGAAATGCCGATGCGGCAAAAGATATTATTGGCTCTTGCCCAACAAGCCCAGACGGTATTTATATTAACGATATCTCCTTATACTGGTATCGCATTTGAAGCTAGAAGTTTAGAAGAGTCGCATTCACACTGTATGCCAAATCAAAGTAGATTCATTATTGGTGACTTTGCGAGTTTAGTTGAAAAGTTAGAGCGTGGTGACTTGACCGCTACTAACACTCTCGTTGTTGTTGATCGAGCCGGAGCAAATCATCAGCTTGAGGAACCAGAAGTAAAAAGTATGCTGCAACAACGGGGTTTTTCGGATGTGCCGGTCCTTAATGAGCAAGATGCTTTTAAGATGATTTTTGAAAAAGTTGGGTTTGCACATCTTCTATCTGCTAATCCTGAACTGACGCCGAAAACGTGGGTTGTCAATCAAGATAATTATGTTGCAATGCTTGCAGAAATACAGGCATTAGGTCTATCAAGTGTCGTGATTAAACCTTCTAATTCATGTCGTGCCAAGGGTATAACGATTCTTACTATTGCAGAGCTAAAGCTTGCTTTACGATGGATATTATTTGGTGAAGAGCCAACGGTTGGAGCTTCAGATTATCAAAAAGGCAAAATTCAGGAATTCAAAGCAACATTAAGTCCACCATTTGAGCAACCACGCTGTATTGTACAAGAAGTTATGCAACCTCTACCTGTTAAAGTGGAAAGTGAGGCTTTTTTGTCTGCATTTAGAATAGTAGTATTATTTACTTTAGATAAGGAAACGGGGAAATTAACATTATCTTTGATTGAAGGTTATTTGAAGTTAGCGAGAGAGCCATATGCCGGTAAAATAACGGATGCCACTCTTATCTCGGATCACGCAATACCACCTGAAGGCGATTTTGTTGGAGAAAATTTCACAAGGATGAGCTTTGCTAGTCCTGGTGAGATGGAGAGAATTGCACAACAAAGGCTGGGTTTACCTATGCCTCAAGGCCGTAAAACCCTTATTGAGCGACAAGTATTATTGCCACTGTCAGAATCATTAGCTCGATTTTTTGTGATGCGACCACTGGCATTTATGCTGGATTTAGAGGCTAGCAATATTCAGGGGCTGGTTAGATATTTTGAAGGACTGGAGTATCGTCATTTTAGAAGCGTCGACCAAGGTTTAATAGATTATGTGAAAAAAAATCCTGTTGCAAGAGGAGCAGCATTTGCTTTAGCAAATGTTCTTTATGCATTACAAAAATGTATACTTGCTAACAGCTTAGACTTTATCAGTGAGCAACATTTTGTTTGGTTGCGACAATTGCTCTTATCGTTTGATACGTCTGTTGATGATTTCTGGAATAATGTTGCAGTGGCGAGTTATAAGATTCATCAGCTGTTAGAGGAAAATGCGAAATTATTTGCACCATTGCCGCAATGGAAAGCTAAGATAGATTTTCTAGTCTTAGCGAAAATGTATGTGCAGAAGAGTGAAGTGCCGTTATTGGCTTTATCCCGCGGCATGCAAGTTCTTACTTTGAAGGCTCCTGCAAGTGTGGCGCCACTTCCAACCGCTTCAGTGCCAGTGACGATTGCTCTTGTTATACAGCAAGCAGGTGATAAATGTCAGCGCGGCACCGATGTTTTGAAAGAGAAAAGATATGTTGAAGCATTACCTCTGTTACAAGCTGCGCAACAAGACTATTTAAATGCAAAGCATTATAAACAAGTGTTAGTAACAGCGACGTCTAATTTGGCTGCCTGTTTGCGTGATATGGGTGAATTAAAACAAGCTGTTAAAGTAATCGATGATTTAACAAAACTATTGGATAGAGAAGGGATAAAAACGCTAGGCTTAAGTTCATTAGATACGAAGAAAAAAGGTTGTGTAGAGAAGCAAACGACTCTTGCCAGTATAACAACAGAAGATAAAGTGATCCGACGTGATTTTTCAAATCGTGCAGCCAAATCTAAAGCAACCGATATTGTTGCAAGAATGCAAGCTCTGACTGCCCGTTACCAAGCATGGTTACCATACGCGAAGCAAACTTTACTTTGTTTTGAAACTTTAGCGGTTATGGCGACAGTAACGAAACAGGATGATTTGGCAAAAGCATCGTACACAACAGCAATTGATATTGCTACAGCATTACATGGTGCAGACAGTGATAAGGTTCAGAATCTAAAAGAAAAACGTGCTGCGTTTGATGATGCCAAATTGAATTATAGAAATATGTTTGCATAAAGCAGATGGTGGAGGAATAGAATTTTATGTTTTCTGATACAAAGCTTGAGAAGACCGAATATGCGGTAGTTAATTTTGATGGTGCCTTTGTAGGTAGTGAAGACGACCCGCGCGTTGTTTTATATGAAGCTGGTTCAGGAGTTTATGCTGGCTACATGGGATATGACTCCACACATAACGAGCCCATGCGCCGGAAAATACTTTTAGAATTGTCTAAACAAGCAAGGCATGTTTTCATACTTTCTATCTCGCCATATTCTTTGTTGACGTCTTTAGCACAAGCATTACAAGGTGAGAGCGTCCAAGATGCATTACGAAAAGATGCTTTTATGTGTGGAGATTTTGCTCGACTTCTTGGTTGTCTCAGGGCGGGTACCTTCTCGGCAGATAATACCATCATTATCGTTGAGAGAGGGGGAGCTGAACATCAATTAAAAGAGTCTGATATATGTCGTATGTTAAGCCAGCATGGCTTCGCTGATGTACCTATTGTCAATGAGCAAAGTGCTTTTTCTATGTTGCTTGATAAGAGTGGATTTGCGCATATGCTTGCTGATATACCTGAGCTTACTCCAAAAACATGGGCTGTTGATGGAGCAAATTTAGTTAGTCAGCTGCAGGCAATAAAACAATCAAGAGTACCTCATTTTGTTATTAAGCCAACAAATGGATTTCGTGCTAATGGAATCGTGCTTTTAACAGCCGCGCAAGTTGAAATGGCATTACGCTGGATTATACTTAAAGAGCAACCTCGTTCAGCAGCAGATCAGGCGATCATTGCCAAATTAGCTGACCCGTCTATATATGAAGGCCGACGCTGCATTATTCAAGAGAGAATAACGCCATTGCCTATGCAATCTGAAGGGAAAACGTATTTACCAACATTTAGAATGGTCGTTTTATTTAAATACGATCCAGAGACAAGAAGACTAGAAGCCTCGCTAATTGACGCATTTACAAAACTACCTCCGCAGCCTTTTTCTGGAGATGTAAGCGCTGACACGTTAATTTCAGGACATCCAACATTGTCGCATGTAGATAAAGACAGAACGAGAGTTGGTAATAATCATACAGGTATGAATTTAGTAACTCCTGAAGAGCTTAAAGTTATAGCTAGGCAGAAGCTAGCTTTACCAATGCCTGAAATGCGCAAAATCTATATTAGACAGAGTGTGCTGGTTAGCCTGGCAGAGGCATTAAATCCATTTCTCACAATGAGTTCTGTAGCATTTGCTTCAAATGTTCAAGGTGGAAGTACTGCCTTATTAAGTCGGTTTCATCGGCATATGAGTGTTGCTAATCATCGTATTATAGATAAAGACTTAGTTAATTATGCTAAAAGCAACCCTAGCGTTAACGGTGCGGAGTTGATGTTGTATACCATACTGTATGCGCTACAAGCATGCGTTCTCACCAATGATACAAAATATATTGTGCCGCAATATTTCATTTGGCTAAGGGAGCTATTGTTGGCATTTGACAAAACAGTAGCTGACAATTGGGATAATTGTACACTGAGAGCACATGCTATCTTAACTCTTTTGAATGCATACCCGCGATTATTTGCAGTATTAACTTCGTGGCAATCTATGTTGGATTTTACTATTCTTATTACGGTCTTTGCACATAGAGATGCAGATATTTTAGGGGCACTAAGCAACGGCGAGGAAGTTGTTGCTGTTCAGAATGATTCTCCAGACCCCGAAGCGATGAGAAAAGTTGTTATCCAAGCAAGAAAAATACTTGCAAGTGGGACAGCGTTATTTCAAGAAAAAAAACACCCTAAAGCTTTAGAGTTATTACAAGCTGCGCAGCAGGCTTTACTCCAAGTTGCTTGCTATGATGCATTATTAGTTACAGCAACATCAAACCTTGTCTCTTGTCTGCGTGACATGGGTAGGTTTCAAGTGGCTATTCAAACAGTTGATAACTTAGAAAAAGTTTTACGTGAAAATGGTGTAACCTTGCTAGACTTAACAAAGCTAAGAGTGAAAAAAGCAGATTGTCAACAAAGGTATGAACTTGCTTTAAAGAGCGGTAGTGATGGTTTAAAAGCCGATAAAGCAGCAACAAAGCTATCTATTATAGCCGTCGCTCAGAACAAACTTGCCGAAGGCACCGGCTTACTTAAAGCAAAGCAATATGCAAAAGCAAAACCGCTATTGCAAGGCGCACAACAAGATTTTATTAATGCCAAGTGTTATGAGCAAGTGCTTGTTACCGCAACCTCTAACTTAGCATCATGCTTGCGTGATATGGGTAGCGTAGATAAAGCGGTTGAAGTTATTGCAGCTTTAGAGACACTTTTGCAATCAGAAAATGTGACGGACCTAGACTTAAGTTCAATCCAAAAGAAAAAAGCAGCTTGTTTAGGGACATTAGAGGAAAAGAGGCAACGGTTAAAAAAATAAGGGATATTGTTTCTTGCCTTATTTATGTTGCAGGCTCTCTGTTGTATTTACTATATAACAGAGAGCCTGAAGTAAGTAATATAACTAGCTAAACCCATTAATAAATATTTTATAATCTAATCCACAGACTTTTAATACTGCAACCAGGTTTTCACCTTGCTCAGTCTTATGCTCAACATCAAGGTAATAAATTTCAAGATAGTGCTTAATGACATAACGGTATTCTTGTTGGCGCAGAATCTGAATAATTCTTTTAGCACGATCGATACTGCGGTCATCATCAGGGTTACAACTTTGGAATAATACTGCTCCCAGCATTGAAGCAAGTGATGCCTTGTGTATCGCATCTGCAGAATTAAAGCTATTAATACAAAACTGTAGAGCGAAATCTTTGTCCCACTCACGCCACGTCGTAAAAAATTTCAATGCGGTTTTTTTGTGTTTTAACCATTGCTTTTGATCGCTGGTTTTATTCATCATGAGTAGAAATAGCATTGTTGGAATGCTGGCTTCAACATTCGCCCATGAGCAGTTACCTGTGACTTGTGATGGCATGAGAATCTGTGTTAACTGCTCAAGGCCAAGTTTTTTATTAATGGTTTGATTAATAAATTCTTTATCTTGTTTTTCATAAACCCAGCTTTTCAAGAAATCGGTGGTTATGCCATAGGGGTTATTAATATGATAAATCGAAATCGCATCGGCTTCTTGGCTATATTCACCGCGATCACATTTTGCTAAGTAATCGCCGTATTTAACAAAGGTAATGGCATGGCCTTCATACGTAACAGGTAGCAACAATAATTCTTGATTGATAAGCTTCGCGATGGTTTTTTTATGTTTTTCTTCATCAATCTGATAGTGTTGATATTTAATTAACTTGCCGGCATTTTTTAATGCTTTAATTATTAGCTCTATTTCTGAATTATATTTTCGAAATTTTTTACCAACAAAACTATTATTAAATTGAATCATGGAATACTGTGCAACATTGAGGGTGAACTCAAGAAAGTAACCTTCAAAATTTATTTCGGTGAAAACGTTGCTGGGATCAACAATATCGACATGACCAATTAATTCAAAACGATGACCTAATAATTTTGCATTAATAAAATCAAGGGCGAAATTAAGATCCGCCCCATGTTCGATCAATAGTTTTCTTAAATCTTCTTGTTCACGTAACATAGGTTTTAATAGCACCGGCTGGCTGCTGGCTTTGTAAGTATTGGCATCAGCGCCAGCTTCTAATAAGAGCTGACACATTGCAAGATTATGGTTTTCGACGGCCCATTGTAATGCTGTACCACCTGTTAAATCTGGCATATTGACAGCGGCGCCACGTTGCACAAGCAATTCAAGTATAGCCGTGTTATTGACAATCGCGGCCTCAATCAGTGGCGTAAAACCATAATCATCGATAGTATTGATTTCAGTCCCATGGTTTATGAGCTGTTGCACACTTTCATAGCTGCCATTTAAAATTTCATCAGATAATGAGTTCATATTGCTATCTTAATCGTTATGGTTACATTCCGGGTGGACGAAAATTAATATTTAGACCCTTACCCAGTTTCTGGTTAAGTTGTAATAATAATTGCTTGGTGAATTCAAAACGAGGGTCATCTGAACGCATATCCTGTTCAATTCGCTCTAAATTTTCTCTATCCGTTGGCAATGTAGCTTCTTCATTGGAACGCGAAAATTGTGCTTGGTCATCGAGGAGAGGGTGGCGTTTAAAGCCGCCGCCGCCGCTGCCGCCTTCATCTTCATCGTCAGGATCACGTAGCGGATATTTGTGCTTACCATGCGATTCTTGATAATGCCGCATTTGGGTGCGGAAGGCATATTGTGCTCGCGCTGGTTTTTTCTTCATACCCATCAGACAGGTTTCCTTTGTGATATTTCTATATATTATCTATTATATACAAGGAAACTTAAAAAAAGGAGAGAAACTTGTCAGGTAACACGATTGGTAAGCTATTTACGGTGACGAGCTTTGGTGAGAGCCATGGGCCAGCCTTGGGATGTATCGTTGATGGCTGTCCACCAGGAATGGCGCTGAGCGAGGCAGATTTACAGCCAGATTTAGACCGACGCCGGCCAGGGCAATCCAAATTTACGACGCAACGTCGTGAGCCTGATATCGTGAAAATTCTATCTGGCGTATTCGAAGGTCAGACCACAGGCACAAGTATTGGCTTACTGATTGATAATCTTGATCAACGTAGTCGTGATTACACCAAGATTCAAGACCGCTATCGTCCTGGGCATGCGGATTATACTTATCAACAAAAATACGGCTTGCGTGATTATCGCGGTGGTGGCCGTACTTCAGCACGAGTTACAGCAATGCAAGTTGCTGCGGGCGGCATTGCTAAAAAATATTTACGTGAGCAAGCTGGGATTGAAATTTATGGTTATTTAAGCCAAATGGGAAATGTTACCCCGAGCGGATTTGATAAAAGCGCGATTGAAGAGAATTGTTTTTTCTGGCCGAATGCAAAAGATATTCCACAGTTAGAAAAATTAATTACAGATTTACGTAAAGCGGGTGATTCCATTGGCGCACAAGTTACAGTATGCGCAACAGGCATGCCAGTAGGTTTAGGTGAACCCGTTTTTGATAAGCTTGACGCCGATATTGCAGCAGCGATGATGGGTATTAATGCGGTAAAAGGCGTCGCAATGGGCGCGGGTTTTGCGGCCGTTCAGCAAAAAGGTTCAGAGCATCGTGATGAAATAACGCCAAAAGGATTTCTATCCAATAACTCAGGTGGTGTTCTCGGTGGTATTTCTTCGGGCCAGGATATTATTGTTAATATGGCATTAAAACCAACCTCGAGTATTACCCAACCAGGTAAAACAATTAATTTAGATGACGAAGCAGTGGAAGTGATCACCACTGGACGCCATGATCCTTGTGTGGGTATTCGCGCTGTGCCAATAGCAGAAGCTATGCTCGCGATTGTTTTGATGGATCACTTTTTGCGATACCGTGGCCAAGTTGCAAAGTAAAAATCAACGACAGGAAAAGAACGAGATGACGAAAGAATATAATGTAGCCGTGGTGGGGGCGACCGGATTAGTTGGTGAAACACTGCTTGCGATTTTACAACAACGGCAATTTCCTGTTGCAAAGCTTTTTCCGCTAGCGAGTCAGCGTTCTGCGGGTAAGCATTTACAATTTGCTGATCGAGAATTCTTGATTGAAGATGTTGCTGAATTTGATTTTTCGAAAGCGGATATCGTTTTTTTCATGGCTAATGGTGATATCGCGCGACAATATGTGCCGATTGCCGAACAACACTGTGCCGTCGTTATCGATAATTCAGCAACGTTTCGTTATGAGCCTGAAGTCCCTTTAATTGTGCCAGAAGTGAATGCTGAGCATTTACGAGATTGGTTGCCAGGCCAAGTGATTGCGAACCCAAATTGCTCGACAATTCAAATGGTTGTAGCATTAAAGCCAATCTATGATGCCGTTGGAATTAGCCGTATTAACGTCGCGACCTATCAATCTGTGTCGGGGAGTGGTCGTGAAGGCATAGCGGAGTTAAATACACAGACTCGAGCGAGTGTTGACGGTGGTAAGCTTGAATGTCAGGTTTATCCAAAACAGATAGCGTTTAACATTTTGCCGCATATTGATGTTTTTGAAGATAATGATTATACCCGCGAAGAGATGAAAATGGTCTGGGAGACTCAGAAAATCTTTGCAGATCCGGATTTACTCGTTAACCCAACGGCGGCGCGAGTACCGGTTTATCATGGCCATGCCGAAGCTGTGCATATCGAAACAAAAGAAAAAATAACGAAAAAACAAGCTGTTGAGCTGTTAAGTCAAGCTCGAGGGGTGCAATTCATCAATGGCCAGGACTATCCAACACCGGCGACAGATGGAACCGGTAGTGATGTGGTTTATGTTGGTCGTGTTCGCGAAGATATTTCCCATCCGAACGGTCTGAACATGTGGGTGGTTGCCGATAATATTCGTAAAGGGGCGGCCTTGAATGCTGTACAGATTGCCGAGTATCTTTTTGAACAAAATCGGATTTAGATGGAATTTGTCATTAATTTGGATTATATGGAGGAAAAGTTTGCATTTTTTGCTGGGTTTGGGGTATACTAGGCCAAATCAATAAAACTAGCTTAAATAAAAACACCGCAAGTTAACAACAATATTAAAAGTTGTTAAGGTTATTTTAAGATTCAAACGCTATATTTAGCGTAGGTTTTTGGAAGAGAGATATTAATTATGCGTAATGATATGTTTGGAAGTCGTGAAAAAGCTCTAAAGGCAATGCAAGAGACTGGATACAGTTCTAATGGAATGCAAGTATTTGATAATTCCAAAGCTCTTATGATGCAAGCTAGAGGTTTAGTCAATATGAATAGAGATGTTGGTAGAAATAATGGTGGCGGTAGCCCAACTCCAAGTCTCCGACGACCATAGTCACAGCTTAAACAAAAACCCCGCAATAGCGGGGTTTTTTATTGCCTGAAGAAAAGCATTTAATACTATAATGCTATAACTTAATTTCTGAATGGGCATTATGTCAGTTATATTCAAAAAACATTTAGCACATCACATCTACTATGTCTCACTACCTTTATTTTATAGTGATAAGCAAATCACAACATCACTATAAAAATAGCGCGTATAAAAATGAAAAAACGACTAGGCCAAATAACGTTTCCGTTACTATGTATATTTATTTGTTTACCATCTCTTAGCATGGCAATAAGCTTAGGCAAAATACAAATTCAATCACATCTAAATCAAACATTACGTGCGACGATTCCTATAACAGGATTAGCAGGAACACCATTATCTGCTTTACATATTAAATTATTGCCGAGTATGCCAATGCAAAATCATCAAGTCTTACTTGTTAAGCTACACAAGATTCATTACCGCATCGTAAAGTACTCATGGCAACAAGCTTTGATACAATTACGCTCGAAAACGAAAATTTTAGAACCACTTTTAGTGTTCACACTGCAAATGAGATCGCCGGCAGGACGGAGTGAAAAACACTACACGGCATTATTGCAGCCGCTACCTCGTAGTCTTGCTGCAAGCCTAAGAGAAAATAAGTGACAAATTAGCACAAAGCAAGCACAATGTGGCTATGTAAATTTTTCCAAACAAATGGAATCAGGACTTACCTAAACATTAATCTCTTTGTTAATGATATTTAGGTGAGTCCTGGAAACATAAACATATAGCTTATGAAAATCGCATTAAACATTAGTTACTCAGGTGCAAACTATCACGGTTGGCAAAGACAGCAGAAAGTGGTGTCTATTCAAGCTAAGCTCGAAGAAGCATTAAGCCGTGTTGCCGCTAGTCCTATTCAGCTTTATTGTGCTGGGCGTACCGATGCTGGTGTGCACGCAACTCGCCAAGTTGTGCATTTCGAGACGGATAGTCCGCGCGAGATTGATGCTTGGGTTCTTGGAACAAATAGCAATTTACCTGACGATATCGTTGTTAACTGGGCAGCAGAAGTTAATGAGGAATTTCATGCTCGCTTCTCTGCAACCGCACGACGTTATTGGTATATCATTCATAATGATAAATCGCGACCAGCGATATTAGCTAAACATATTACGTGGCATTACCATACTTTGAATGTGCCATTAATGCAGGAAGCGGCTAGTCATCTTTTAGGCAAGCAAGATTTCTCCTCATTTCGAGCCGCACAATGCCAATCAAAAACAGCCACACGTACAGTGCACTATGTTAGCGTTAAGCGTTTTGGTGAAAGAGTCATTCTTGATATTTGTGCTAATGCATTCTTACATCATATGGTGCGTAATATTGTTGGTTCACTATTAAGAGTTGGCGAAGGGCGCCAGCCGAGTGAGTGGATCGAAGAAATTTTACAGGCAAAAAATCGTCAGCTTGCTGCTCCGACAGCACCAGCCGATGGGCTATATTTGGTTGGTGTTGATTACCCGGAAGAATTTAAATTACCAGGCCAGCATGGGATTGGTCCTTGGTTTTGCCATGCTGCTCTATAGGCAAATTTCGTGTCTAATATACTGATACACTCGTCGCATTATGATTTTCCAGTTTTATACTTGCTCTTTTTTGCCCTATTGGGTGTTTAAATCTTGCCAATAGTCTAACTATTAACGGCAATTTAAACACCCAATAGAACAAAAATCGCTTTGTCTAATTCCTGGAAAATCATAATGCGACGAGTATATAAAAACAAATACCCAATAACTTCTGTTTTTGGCACAATCCATTGACTAAATTTGGATAATGGCTTTTGCAATATTCTAGATATTACCCATATTTAATAATGGCAACTAAGATGAGCGTCTTTACTCCCTGGAAATTAGTTTAAAGTTAAAGGCGGTATGCGTATAATGCTTGGCTAAGTTGATTGATTTATTACCATATTCAATATAGGAGCCAAACATGAGCTGGCTAGAAAAATTATTACCGACAAAAATTCGAACCACTGGTGAAAAAAAGCAAGGCGTACCGGAGGGTTTATGGAAAAAATGTGATTCATGTCAGGCTGTATTATTTGCTGCAGAAGTTGAACGCAATTTATATGTCTGTCCCAAATGCGGACATCATTTAGTTATTAGTGCGCGTCAACGCATAGCCGGCTTTCTTGATCCGGAAACAGAAGCCGAGCAAGTTGAGCTTGGTTCAGAATTTGAAACGGTTGATAAATTAAAATTCCGTGATAGTAAACGTTATAAAGATCGTTTAGTCGCAGCGCAAAAGAAAACCGATGAATCTGATGCCGCTATTGTGATGAAGGGTAAGCTAAAAGGCCAGCCTATTGTTATCTTTGTAATGGATTTTGCCTTCATGGGTGGTTCCATGGGTTCAGTAGTCGGACAACGTTTTACAAAAGCTGCAGAAGTGGCATTAGAAGAAAAAATTCCTTTCGTATGCTTTTCAGCAAGTGGTGGTGCGCGTATGCAAGAAGGTTTATTGTCATTATTACAAATGGCGAAGACCAGTGCTGCATTACAACGTCTAGCAGAAAGAAGTATTCCTTATATTTCAGTATTAACGCATCCAACAACCGGCGGAGTTACGGCAAGTTTCTCTATGCTCGGTGATGTTAATATTGCTGAACCAAATGCTTTAATTGGTTTTGCTGGTCCGCGCGTTATTGAACAAACCGTAGGTGAAACATTACCGGAAGGTTTTCAGCGTAGTGAGTTTTTACTCGACCATGGCTCGGTTGACATTATTGTCGAACGTGGTGAAATGCGCGATACCATTGCACGCTTGCTGGCGAAACTAATGCACTATCCAGTAGCTGCATAAGCTGAGTTAATAGCGCGTGGCAGAGCATACTTCATTTACAAAACTTTCACAGTGGTTTGATTGGCTCGATAACGATCTTGCTATGATTCCTGGGGGCTGCCTCACTAAAACAAAAGAGATAGCTGTACGCCTAGATTTATTTCCATATCCCATCCCTAGCATTATTGTCGCCGGCACCAATGGCAAAGGTTCTTGCACGCGCTTGTTAGAAACAATCTACTCTGTCGCAGGCTATAAAGTTGGTGCTTATTCATCGCCACATTTAATGCTTTTCAATGAGCGTATTCGATACCTGCAACAAGACGTGTCTGATGATGAGCTTTGTGCAACATTCTCAATAGTGAAAAATGCGTTGCGGGGGGAACTAATTAATTATTTTTCTTTTGTGACATTAGCGGCACTATACATTTTTAACAAACAGCAATGTGACATTGTAATCTTAGAGGTGGGATTAGGTGGTCAGCATGATCCAGTTAATATTGTCGATGCCATGTTAACAATCATAACCAACATTAGTTTAGATCATACTGATATTTTAGGAGATACACGTGAAGCTATTGCCAGAGAAAAATCTGGCGTGTTGCGGAAAAATCAACTCTGTGTTTTTGCAGAAGAAGATATGCCGCTATCTCTTGTTGAAGCCATAAAAGATAATGCGGTGATAGCGCAACAATTTAACCGCGATTATTTTTATCATGAAGACCAACATTATTGGTCGTGGCAATGCAGCGACATCACGTATAAAAAATTAACAAAACCTAAATTATTATTGAATAATGCGGCAAGTGTTTTAGCTGCGGTAACCGCGTTACAATCTCGTTATCCTATTGCGGAGAAGATTATTCAGCAAAGTTTACAGGAAACTTTCTTACCTGGCCGAATACAACTTATCCCAGGAAAAACCAGTTATCTTTTAGATGTTGCTCATAACGCTGCGGCTGCACAGCAACTAGCAAACTATATTCAAAGCGTTGCAAAGAGATATCGGAAAATTATTGCGATTGCTGCAATACTAGCAGACAAAGATTGTAAGAATACGTTAATGCCATTAGTGTCTTGTGTTGATAATTGGTATGTCGCGGCCAATCATCATTCTCGCAGTGCAACTGCAGAATCGTTATATGATGTCTTAAAGAACAACTTGAAGGCAGATACTGTTAATATGGCAACATGCTTAGATGAGGCTTTGCAAGATGCAGAAGCTGAGGGTTTAGACTCAACTCTGATAGTTATCTTTGGATCTTTTTATACCATATCTGAAATTCTACCATTCCTTAAAAAATCATCAATTCTTTGAATGCCAAACCTAACTTCTTTGAGTATAGAACTCTTTATTTTTCAAGCGTTTTCAGGTAATCTAGCTGCGTCTTGCTAAATACGCTAGGAGGAAATAAGACAATGACGGAAAAAATGAAGCATCGCATTATTGGTGGCGTGGTTATTCTAGCTTTAATTGTAATTATTGTACCGATGTTGATGCAATCTGGCAGTAGCAATAAAACTGCAAAGCAGCAATTAGCGATGCAGGCGAATATTCCAACTCCTCCACAACCAAATGCCACAGCAAAGACGACGGCACCACAAAAAATATTATCCGCGCAACAAAATACTCAAAAGCTACAAGAACCAACAACTCAACGTATTGCGGCAAACATTCCAGTTCCTGCGCAAGCACAAGCCGTTATCAATAAACGCATTGCTCATGACCGAGCATTAGCAGCAGGTAAAATTAAACAAGCACATACAATCAAAGTTGTTGTTAATGGTAAGACCGAACATATTGCTCCAGCTAAGACTCAGGCTCAAGTTCAAGCTCAGCACATCAAAACAATGGAGCATGTTGCTCACGCACAACCTCTCGCGACATTACCAGCATCATATATAACAAATAAAACGACAGTAGCTGCAAATCATGTTAAGCCTATAGTGAAAAATGTTGTTGCTAATAAACCCGTAATTTTAAAACGGCCAGCACCAAAAGCGATGCGCCATGCCATGCATGCAAAAAAACAAGCTGTTTGGCAGCCACCTGCTGTTCAAGAACTAACGCAAGCTTATCTTAAAACAGGTGCATGGGCTGTACAGTTAGGTAGTTTTCGTGACCATCAGAACGCGAAGCGTTTAGCCAGTCGTTTACAAAAACAAGGCTTTCATGTCTTTACCCATCAGTTACATGATAAAGATAAATTGTTACAAGTTTTTGTAGGACCTAAGACAACTGCTCGACAAGCACATGCCTTATTGGTTCGTTTAAATCATATTACGCATTTGCAAGGGATTGTGGTTTCAACTAAACATTAATAAAAAAAAGGATGTTAATTATGAATTGGGTAGATTATACGATTATTGGTTTAATTGTTTTATCATGTTTAATTGGTATTGCTCGTGGTTTTGTACGAGAAGGGTTCTCATTGTTTTTCTGGATTGTTGCATTCTGGTTGGGTTTTACTTATTCCTCAAATGCTGCAGCTATGTTAAAACCGTATATCGAACATCCACAATTACGCGTTGCCGTAGCCTTTTTAATTATCTTTATTATTGTTCTGATCATCGGAGCAATTATTGGTACCTTATTAACGAAACTTGTTAAGAAAACAGGTTTATCAGGAACAGATAGGTTACTCGGTTTGATTTTTGGTTTTCTACGTGGCGTATTACTCATTGCTTTAGTTTTATTATTAGCGAAAGCAACGAATATGGGTAAGAATCCCGCGTGGCAACAATCTTCATTAATTCCACATTTCAAAGGATTGGTGGATTGGTTACAAAGTCTATTGCCAAGTTCAGTCACGCAATACTTATCGCCAGAGAAGGCGAAAGCGGCGGCTGCACATGTACTAAAAACAGTACGCCAATAACAGCATCAGCCCGATAAGGGCGACGGAATAATATATGTTTCAACCACTAGCTTTATTTATAGGGTTGCGCTACACGCGAGCAAAGCGGCGCAACCACTTTATCTCATTTATCTCACTTTCATCCATGATCGGTATAGCTCTGGGTATTATCGTTTTAATTACGGTTTTATCAGTAATGAATGGCTTTGATTACCACATTCGTACCCGTATTTTTTCCATGGCACGTCAAGTAACCGTTTCACAAATGGGTAAAGGCATTACTAATTGGCATCAATTAGATAAGCAGATAATGAAAGATAAGAAAGTCGTTGCGATTGCGCCTTATATCGATGGCCAAGGTATGTTAACCACGGGTGGTACTGTGCGTGCTGTAATGGTTACCGGTATCAATCCGAAGCAAACGGCGAAAGTTTCAAATTTAGCTAAGAAAGTTGTGCAAGGTTCACTCGGCGCATTACAAGCAGGAAAGTTTGGTGTTGTTATCGGTGATCAACTCGCACAATTTCTAGGATTAGAAATTGGAGATAAAGTAACCTTGGTAACACCGCATGCATCGGTAACACCGGTTGGGGTAATACCCAGTTTACGAGCATTTACCGTTGTTGGTATTTTTCATGCTGGCAAAGGCTTTGGCTTTGATCAAGGTTGGGCATTTATTAATTTGCATGATGCTCAAGCGCTATATGGATTAGGTGATCATGTTACGGGGCTACGCTTGCGGCTACATAATTTATATTCGGCACCGAATGTTGTTAATCAGTTATCACAAAAATTTAATAATAAATATTGGATTAGCGATTGGACACAACAATACGGTAGTTTATTTAGTGCGATAGCGCTTGAAAAAACCATGATGTTTTTAATCTTATTATTAATTATTGGTATTGCTGCATTTAATCTAGTGTCGAGCTTGGTTATGGTGGTAACAGATAAACAAGCAGATATTGCTATTTTAAGAACTTTGGGGGCGAGTCCACAAAAAATCATGGCGATTTTTATGGTGCAAGGCAGTTTGATTGGTGCCATTGGTACTATCATCGGTATAGTAGGAGGTATTCTCTTGTCAGAGAATGTCACAGCAATTGTGAATATTATTCAAAATTATTTCCACGTTCAGTTTTTATCATCAAATATTTATTATGTAAATTATTTACCTTCGAAATTAGAGTGGACTGATGTCTGGCATGTTTGTGTGATTGCTTTGCTAATGAGTTTACTCGCAACATTATATCCAGCATGGCGCGCATCGCGCGTACAACCAGCGGAGGCATTGCGCTATGAATAATGCAGCAGTGATTGAATGTCAGCAACTAACAAAACATTACGATGATGGTGGTTTGCATGTTGATGTATTGCAGGCGATAGATTTGCAAGTCAACGCGGGAGAGCAAATTGCGATTGTTGGCCGCTCCGGTGCAGGTAAAAGTACTTTTTTACATTTGTTAGGGGGCTTAGATACGCCATCGACAGGTAAAGTGTTAGTAAAAGGCCAACCTATTTCAAATTTATCACAAACCAAGCGCGGGAAGTTGCGCAATCGTTATTTAGGTTTTGTATATCAATTTCATCATTTGCTGCCAGAGTTTACAGCCTTAGAAAATGTTTGTATGCCATTACTTATTCGAGGCATGTCGCCTAGCAAAGCAAAGATTGAAGCTCAGCACATTCTTGACAAACTTGATATGAAAGCGCGCATACAGCATAAACCTGCAGAGTTATCTGGAGGTGAACGTCAACGTGTTGCAATGGCTCGGGCGTTGGTGACGCGACCGGCATGTGTCTTAGCGGATGAACCAACTGGCAATCTTGATAAAGAAACAGCGGAGCAAGTGTTTGCAGCTATGCTGGAATTAAATCAAGAGTTAGGCACGAGTTTAGTGATTGTCACGCATGACATGGATATTGCCAAGCGCATGCAGCGCATCTATTCCATTCAGGACAAACAATTAATTGATTCAGTCAGTAATGCTCTATAAATTAGCTTAAGCGAACGCTTGGCATATCATTTTCTTCTCGTATGGATGGATTTTGCTTGCCACATCGCTGCGCTAAGTCTTGTGCTAGTGCATAAGCCTCAGGGTAAAATGTTTGAATGGCAGCATCATCTAATCTTTCAAATGTATACGTTTCTCGCTCTGCTGCGCGTAATGGCGGCGGTGTTATTTCCGCACGATAGGTAACGTCCATCAAAGTATTAATTTTATTGAGTAACATAAAAAGAGCAAAGACAGGATCTGTGTATTCTAGTTGTGCGAAAAACTGTTTCTTTGCTGCATCATACCAAGTATCTAAAAACTTCAGCTCGGCTCTACCTTCACTTTGTTGGGTTGTTTTTATATATCCACGCCCTTGTCGTTTATAAGCTTGGACCTGTTTATGTTCAGCTTCAGAAATCGGTGTTGTTACGCGGCCTAGGCCACAGCCTTGACTTGCTTTTATGTATGTATCTAGCGTTGCTTTTTCTTGATTACTTAAGCGTTGTCGACCTTTATGTTTTAACCACAAGTCATGAAAATGTTGAATTCTCTTATCGCCTTTATCAAAAGCGCGATGGAGTTGCTGAATATTAGCCCTTGTATAAGGATAAACAGGCGCAACAGCATTAAAACCGTTGATAGGGCATGGGCCATTGGGACGATGTAGATTCCAGCGATCGGCATGTAAAAATTCATGTCTTATCATTGCATTTCTATGTTCTTCGGGGTAGCTAACAATCTCTAATGGAAAATAAACAGCATTTTGTTCATGGAAAAAGCGCCCATGAACCATTACTTCCTTAGGTTTACCACTACTTGGCATAGCTGGGATTGGTGGCAGTTGTACTTGCATTGCTTGTCCAGAGCTACATACGACAGAAACATCAGGATTTTCCAATACTCTTAAAATATGAGCCATACTCCAAGGCGCTTGAGTTGTTGCTGCAGCAACCCAGTCAGCTAACCTTGCGCAATCACTATGAGAGTGTTGTGTAGAAGGATCTATCACGAGACGTTCGTTGACTAAGTCTTTCACTTTCCTCGCATTGGAGGGTGCCGTTGCAAAGTGTTGTGCTCTTGCAAGCTCTGGTAGTAATATTCCAAGAAAGAGCAATGAAATCACCAATTTCTCTAGCCATGATAAGGGCCGAGTTGGAAGCATATCTAGGCTTTTCCTTGATATTCTCTGAACAAACTGAGGCAACCACTTTGTTTCTCTTGCTTTTGAGGCTTGTCTCCAATGATATCCATTGGAGCCTTGTTTTCTCTGCTGCTTTTTCTGCTTGCGTCCCATTATTATCTCATATCTTGCGGTCAAACTTTAGACGTTTTACTTGTTGGCTCAATTTAACTGCATTTTAAATTATTGTCAAAGTATGGTGATAAAAGGTTTTCAATTCGGCCTTCGGCGTTGACGAGGTGGTGACGCAGTCAGTTCAGTGTCTCTAACAACGTGAGGAGTGGGCTCTTCTTGTTGAGATGCTTGTCGAGAGGCTTCTTCTGCTCCTTCTCGTCGCTGTTTACTCTGTTGTAGCTCAACATGCCTCTTTGCGGTAATGTCATGATGTCCAGGTACAAACCAATCATCACCTTCAAGGGCGGGGACAGGAGCGGCAAATCGAGTTGGTCGTTTCTGTAAGATGAGCCAGCAATCAGGACAAGCTTGGATATTGTTTTCTTCAGCTTGAGCGATAAATATAGTATTTTGTTGTAAAGGATTTTGTGCTGCTGCGCAGTCACTATCAATACGATGGTAGCGTTGAGTCGTATTATCAACCATGCATGGTATCGCGTCAAAATTATAAGGTAGGCATGGGTAGGGTGTAGAATTCCACTCATAACAACTGCTACAAGGTTGCAATTGTTGTCCTTGATATTCAACGCGACTTTCTAAAGAATATCCATAGTAACTGTTGGTTGCTAACTCAAAGATAAAGCGTAATAGTCGATTATCCTGTGGTAATCCTTGTTGTTGACAAAGTGCTAATATTCTAGGACAAGATATGGAAGTTCCTGTCGTTGGAGGTGTGGTTGAATTATCAGTTTCTTGAACATAGGTTTCAGATGAAAATTGTGTATACTTTAATCCTTCTTGATAAACAGGACTATCCGCAGGTTTACAGAGTCGTTCACGTAATTGTTTAAAAAGAAAATCGATAAATTCAGCAATATGCTCATCCGGAAAATCTAAGTTACTAGCAGTCATCTGTTCTGCAAGCATCATTTTGTTTATTTGAGCAGAAAGACGAAAGCCAGTAACTGTAGGTTCAGGAATAAGTGAGCCAAGGATTTCTGCTAAAAAATCTTTGCTGGCATTAAAGATCGCTCGAAATTTATTTCTATTGCTGCTCTGTTGCCAGTGACGATTAAAAAATGTATCGAGTTCAGTAACAATCACGGAGCCATTCAGATTTTGAAATTGTGCAATAAAATATGCTCGTAAAACGTTATAAATTTTCTCATGTAGAGCTGGGTTTATTAGCATTAAACTTTCATCTTCATGCGCAAAGACTTGGTCCTCTGGGATATTGGCTATATCTCCTGCATAGACATTAGGAGGAATAACACGTCCTAAATAATAGCGCTGTGCGTGAATACTAATATCAATATTTAATACAGCGGAGGTTGAAAAATGAAAGCGGAAATTACCACCTCTATAATTAAGAGAGGTGGTTTCTGTTGAAAATGCAACAGTAATGATACCTTGTTCTTTACCGACGATATTAATTGTTGCTGTAACATTATGCTGCCCCCAGCGATCGCGCAGCGCCTTCGTTTCTCCGCGAATAGCATAGCCAGCATTTGCTTTGCAAGCACTATCTAATCGATGGTAGTGTAAGCCATGTCGACGGTTGCCTGAATGACTATTCGTATGAGTAAAGGCATAAACATAGGGTTCGCGTCGGTCATCATTCAATGCCGTGGTGCCTCGAATAATTTGATGTTCATTATTAGCAACCAATAAATTGTGCTCATCTGCATCTGGATGGAAAAATCCATGCTGTAGGCGATTAAAGAGTATACTGCGTATCATCTCAGCAAGCTCTGCTTCAGAATTACAGCGTTGTAGATCTGCTTGAAAAGATGCGGGTAATGCTGCTAGCCAATGTCGAATGATACTGACTTCTTTGAGAGGAATACGATGGTGTTGCTTATCATTTAAAAATTGCATAAAAACATCTTCAAGATTATCGGTTTGATTTAATAATTGATTGCGGGCACTCAAATTACCTTGTCCTGTACTATTGGTTGCCATAGGATATTTACCGCCATAATCTTTAGCCTCATAGTCACTCCAAAGAGTGCCATAAGCACCAACAAAAGCATTATTCCAGCTATAGGCACGCGAGCGACGTCCATAAAAACAATTGGCAGCAATTAAGTCAAGATGCATGAGTAGGGTTAAGTACGTTGTGTTATTGCGCGAGCCTTCCACTCCTAGCATCAGCATGAGTAGATGATCCAGAAAATTGCGGTGAGTCTGTAATTTTTGAGGATAATCAAAACCTCGAATACGATTTAATAATGCGACAGCCACCTTACTATGATTGTAATTAATGAGGCGTGGCATAGCCTGAGGAAAAAGCAAATAGCCAAGGTGACTCATGCCTCTTGGTAACTGTGGTTGTGGACCAATAATTTGTAGCATTCTTGTGGCTATGCTTCTGTAGTCATGACCGCTATCAGGAAAGACTACAAGTGCATCTTTGCGGAGATTTTTTAACTGTACGGCTGTTGGATTTACCGTGCCGACATTAATCGTACAAGTTTGGTTATAAGATTGAGGATATAATTTTCCAGTGTCTTCATGACGCATATCACCACCTACAATAGGTAAGCATAATCGGCCTGCGGCTTGTAGCCATGCTGCGCCATCTGCTAACGTTGTAGGCTTAGTTGCTCTGTGTTCCTGTAATAGGGTGCGACAAGTATTGCGAGCAATGCGTAGTAATGTTGTAGGCTGAATATGTAATGCTCGCCCATTATTATTAATAACAGTAAATTGATTTCTTGTGCGTTTATCGAGAATGGGGGCGATATGCCAGAAATAAATATTTGCGGCATTATAAGCTATGACATAGCGGCCACAAGGACTTAATAAAATGTTTCGAGCATCTACTGGAGCCATAAGGCTTAAATGTGTACTTAGGTCTGTTGCGTTTTTAATAACAATATGAATATGGTCGGCGACATATGGAGAACGTGAAGTTCTATCTTCTTCGCTTTCAACAGCTCCATCGGCATGCTCTCTTGCAAAATCAGCCATTCTTTTAGAGTAATGGTTATGACCATAACAGAGCATCACATGTGGTTTATCAGGAAAATTTGCTGTTAGCCTGATAGGATGGCTTAATGTCATCTCTTCAAAACGACCATGAGAATGTTGTAGATCAAGGTTCATATGTGTTACAAAATCGCCATTCCCAAAGTGTTGGCTTACAACAATAAAGTTATTATCAACAGAAAATGACGACACATTCTCCGTGTGATTAACATGTGTTAATTGTAGAGTGCCACCCTCATCATGATTAACTCGATAACAATCTAGTCTATTCCACTCATTGAGGACATAGAGGAATAATTCTGTTTTTGAAAACTGTATATCGCTGCATTTGGCGTGGCTTTCATGTTCTATAAAAAGGTTGAAATCGTTGCTACCAATTGCTTTGCGAGCAATATATGCTGAGTGAGTGAGTCTTGAATATTGCTCATTAGCTCGTTCTTGGGTGGCATTAACCACCACCATAGTGCTTGTCTCAGGGTGGTATTGTATTTGGTAAATAATACCTGGCCTTTCAAAAAGTAGGTGCGGTGGTTCATTAATATTATTGCAGCAATATACTCTTGAGATATTCGTTTCTGAGTTACAAGAAACAACAAAATAATGACAGTCATCCCCATATGGTTGTAAACATTTTATTTCTTCATTTGATGAAAAATGATAGCTGGCAAGATGTTCATCACTAAAAATAGAATAGATGGTAATAATAGTATTTTCGGTGGATTTTCTTTGCAAAATATAAAATTGGTGATCACAGAAAATTAGTGTTGAATCTGAATCATCAGTAATGACTGTCTTAGCAAAGGGTAAAAGATTAGTGCGCATAAGATTTATTTCTTGTTAGTCAGACTTTGTTTTTTTAATCGACGATGCTGATGCAAAATAACAAATATTCGCCAACCAATACGAACTGAGCAATAACCAACTATGGCTGCAATAAATCCACAAAGGATTGAGCCCAATAGCAATGGTGCCCAAATCACTCCGAGTTTGGCACTCAACCACGCCCAACTTAAATGAAACTCAAATGGTTGCGGAGGAACACGTAAAATAATGGCTCCAAGCTTATATGAGAAATAAAAGATAGCTGGCATCGTAATTGGATTGCTAACCCAAACCAATGCAACCGAGAATAAAAGATTGGCGCGAAAAGTAATTGCTAATGCTGCGGCAAGTACCATCTGGAAAGGAATCGGCATGAATGCACAAAAGAAACCAATCGCAACTGCCCGAGCAATGGAGCGGCGATTAAGGTGCCATAGATTGGTATCATGTAATAGCTTGCCAAAAATACGTAAGGATTTATTATTTTTAATAACGTTAGGATCTGGCATGTATTTTTTTAAGAATTTTTTTGCCATAGATTTTTGCCATAGACTCGTACTGTTGCTTTCAATATGCGAAGAGTATATCAGAGATTTAGCGTTGCTGTGAGATATTGTTTGAATGAAAGGGTAATTTAGAAAAAACATGTTGACTAATTAATGACATTGATATTGGCACTTACGATGAATGAAATGAAAACAGAACTTGAAAAAACATCGTAATACACGAGTTGATAAAATTCTTAAAACCTTATTAGCGAATAGTTCATGACATGTTAATGCCAGAAAATTTTATAATAATCACAAAACAATATCCACATTGAAAAATAAAATCGCCAGCTGGTTAACACGAAAATCACCGATGCGTCGACAGATGCTGCGACTGAGTGGTTTGCGCAATAAAGATCTATTAAAATCAATCTATATACTTTGGTATATTATTGAAGTTTATCCGTACTATAATCAGGCTTATCGTGGCTCGCCAATTGTTGGGATGCGTTTTCGTCGCAGTGTTTTTAATCAAGATTATGAGGAGATGCAGCACCATAAAAACTTATTAATAGCACAAAAAAAGAAAGAGCGAGCAAGAAAAAAAGCCAAGCCTTCAGATTCAGAGGAAGATATGGGCCTTAGTCTTTTTGATTCATGATGAAGAACATTTAGTCTACATAAACATGTTGTTCAGGAAACCATCGAGGTGAACAGGTAACACATAATGTTAACTGACCATCCCAATAATAAATTTCACCCGCATCAATTAGAATCATGTCACCTTGATTAAGTTTAACTTCTTCACCTTCGATAGTGATCTTACCTGAGCCTTCTTGGATATAAGCAAGTTCCTTACATTCTTTATTCACAACTCTACCGGATTTTGGATAGCGTCCTTTGATTGCAACAACGACCATCTCAATATCTTTATCCTCTAATGGATATTCAGCAACAACGCAGGTATCGCTATTAGAAAATTTGTTTGTTTGATTTTTTGGACAAAATTTCATATTTTTCTCCTTGAAGTATGCACATTAACTTTTTATTTTTCTGTGTAGCCGAGAATACAGGTTTTAAGCGGATTTTTATAGTGAGCAGTAAAGTTAATATACAAACATTCCGTCAAATAAATGACCATTAATTGGCTGTGATGATATTTTTATGCTATTTCCTTGTGATAACGTCAGTCATTGACTATATTTTTGAAGCGGCTTCAGAAACGCAAGCTGTTGGTGTGAACGTATAGTGGATGTTTGCATCATAAATTGAGCTCAAAGGATGTGAGGGTAACGATATGTCAGGAATGAAGGATTTATTTCCGTCTAATTTATTTGGTGTTGAAAATTTTAATATCTTTTCACTTTTTTCAAGCGATGCAGCAACGTCAGGAAATGTAATTCCAGTTGTTACTCAAATCAATAATACCAATCCATTAAATTTTACAACCAACACGTCAAGTTTTAATAATGATTTGTTTATTCATGATTTTTCCAGCAATGCTGGTAATATGAAGTTTTATAATGGCGGCTCCGGTTACGATGTTTTACAAATAAATATTTCAACTGCAGATTTAATTAATTTAGCGAGTGCTAATGGTTTCTCTGGTGATGCAGGCCTTGTTAATTTTGTTGATACAGTTGCTTCTTTCAACTCTCCTGACTGGTTTTTTGGATGGTTGCCAACGGCAACAGATTTAAGTCTTATTGGTTTAGATATCCAAACTATGAGTATAGAAAAGATTTTTATTAACCTTACTGATGACGGTGCGCCTATTGCTAACCCTGATACCGACAGTGTTACTGAAAGCAACACTGCGGCAACGTCAATTATTCAAGGTAATGTTATTACTAACGATGTTGCCAATGATCCTAATGGTGCAGCTTTAACCGTTGTCAATAATGGTAGCATTCAAGGACAATATGGAAGCCTACAATTAAATGCGAATGGTGAATATACCTATACACTGGATAATGATAACCCTGCTGTAAAAGCGTTGAATGACAACGATACTTTGACAGAAACATTTAATTACGAAGTGAGTAATGGAGCGCAACAGTCAAGTAGCCAATTAACCATTACCATTGATGGTGTCGATAGTCCGGTACCACCACCTCCGGTTAATCAAACTCCGGTTGCTGTTAATGATAGTTTATCAATTCTTGACGATGGCAATGCAAAGACTATTGATGTATTAGCTAATGACAGTGATGCAGATAATGATCCACTAATACTACAAGGCCTTGATACCAACAGTACAAATGGCAATGCTGTTATCGTCAATAATGAAATCAGCTATAACACGAATGGTGCCTTTGAAAGTCTCGGTGTAGGTGAAACAGCCATTGATACGGTCACCTATACCATTTCAGATGGCAATGGTGGGAGTGCGACAGCTGCAGCGTTGATAACCATTGAAGGGGAAAATGACGATCCGTTAGTATCAGGTTCCTTGGCAGAAACGGCAACCGAAAGTGCTAATGCGTTTGCTATCGATCTGTTAGCCGGAGCAAGTGATGTTGATAACAATGATCAAGGCCAATTAAGCATTAGTAATCTCGTGGTGACCAACGGTGATGCGAGTGGTGTCACACAGAATGGTAATATTTTAGTGGTTGACCCAAGCCAATATAGCAGTCTGGATAGTGGCGAAAGCGAAATTATTGAATATAGCTACACGATTAATGATGCACATGGTGGTAGCGTGCAACAAACAGCAACCATTACGATTAATGGTGAAAGCAATCCACCAGCGCCTAATCAAGCGCCATCAGCGGTGAATGATAGCGTAACAATTCAAGATGATGGTAATGCCAAGACTATTGATGTGCTAGCCAATGACAGTGATGCAGATAATGATCCACTAACCCTACAAAGTCTGGATACAAGCAGTACAAAAGGCAATGCCGTTATCGTAAACAATGAAATCAGCTATAACACGAATGGTGCCTTTGAAAGTCTCGGTGCAGGTGAAACAGCCATTGATACGGTCACCTATACCATTTCAGATGGCAATGGTGGGAGTGCGACAGCTGCAGCGTTGATAACCATTGAAGGGGAAAATGATGATCCGTTGGTATCAGGTTCCTTGGCAGAAACGGCGACTGAAAGTGCCAATGCGTTTGCTATTGATTTGTTAGCCGG
>JAJFKO010000059.1 GCA_021773175.1 Gammaproteobacteria bacterium | reverse complement strand
GGTCGCAGCAGCGACGGCGATGCGTTATGGGTAAATGAGAGCTTGGAACAAGGTGCTACGAGCAGTGTTGATAATGTTTCGCGCCATCGTTTAGCATTGAATGGGGCTGTGCGTGCAGGGCAGTTTGGAATGACCTTGAGTTATAGTCAGCGTCATTATGATACGGCGAGTGCGGAAGCATTGGTTGTCTGTTATGAATCAGCGCTAACGGCATTGATTGAGTATTGTTGTCAGCCAGAGGTGCATGGCTATACGCCGAGTGATTTCCCTTATACGCGATTAACACAATTTCAGATTGATGGATTGACATTAGAGACGGGAGCGATCCAGATTTATCCGTTGAGTCCGTTACAATCAGGGATGTTATTCCATCATCTTTATACACCCGAGAGTGATACCTACTGTACGCAATTACATTTTCATTATGGATTAGATTTAGATGTGCAGGCATTACAACACGCGTGGGAGCGATTAGTGTCGAGCCATGCAATATTACGCGCAGCTTTTATTTGGGAGGGGCTGACACAACCTATACAAATGGTATATGACACGGTTAACTTACCATGGCATGAGGAAGATTGGCTCGAGATATCGCGTGAAGTGGCGAGCGAGAAGTTGAGTGCGTATTATGCGGCTGATAGAGCTCAAGGTTTTACTTTTTCCGAACCATGTGTCATGCGGTTACACTTGATTCGTCTGGCAGATGGGTATACCTGTGTTTGGAGTCATCATCATATTTTAATTGATGGATGGAGTATGCCTATTATTCTGCGCGATTTGCAGGAATATTATCAACATTATCAGGCAAGCAAAACCATAAAGCTTGATAATGTTGTGTCATATGCACGTTATATTAACTGGTTATCGACACAAGATAAGGATCGTGCACGAAAGTTTTGGGTGGAGCAGCTTGCAGGACTTGATGCGCCGACACGCCTTCCTTATCAAGATAAGGATTATGATATTCGTTCAGGTACTGCAGAACAAGGTTATTATCACTATGAGTTTTCGCGTGATTTACTGAAAGACTGCAGCGCATTTATTAAGCAGCATCGCTTAACGTTGAATACCTTGGTGCAATATTGTTGGGGGGTTGTGTTATCGCGGTATGTGGGCGACGCGCATGCATTGTTTGGATTAACGGTATCGGGTCGGTCGAGTGAAGTTGCGGGCATTGAAGAGATGGTAGGATTATTTATTAATACCTTGCCATTGCGTGTTGATACCCATGCTGACAAGACAGTGCTTGATGGCTTATTTGCCTTACAGCAGCGTATTCAGCAGGTAAACCAATATAGTTATATTGGTTTAGACACAGTCCAACAGTGTGCACCTTGGTCGAATGAACTGGGGATATTTTCAAGTATTTCAGTATTTGAGAATTATCCAACAGAAGCACTGGCGGGTGTGGAGCTCAATCGTAGCGGTGTTGAAAAGGCACATTATCCTTTAATGGTTACTTGGTCTGGTGGCGAGAGTTTACAGAGCGCTTTTAATTATGATGTGAGTCTATTTGCGGAATCCCAGATCAAACAATTGGCACAGCATGTTATTTACACCATGCAATGGGTGATCACTGAGGCAGATAAACCTCTTTCTAACTTTGTGATGTTGACGGCTGAGGAATATCAACGCGTTGTGTATGATTGGAATGCCACTCAAATAAGCTACTCTAGAGACAAAACGGTTTCAGAGTTATTTCATGAGCAAGCGAAGAAAACGCCTACAGCGATTGCAGTGAGTTTTGAAGATACTGAATTAACCTACGCAGAACTGGCGACAAAGGTTCAGCATGTGAGTGCCTACTTACAACAGGATTATTATCGTGGCTATAAAAAAGCGATGCCAAAAGATACACTCATTGGTGTCTGTATGGAACGTAGTTTGGAATTGGTGATCACACTGTTAGGAATTCTGGATGCGGGCGCAGCATATTTACCACTTGACCCAAACTATCCTGAGAAGCGCTTGGATTATATCGTGACGAATAGTAAGCCAACAATGATTCTTTGCCAGTCACAGATGCAAATAGAAAGTAATTGGTTGCAAGCGCTGAAGATTAAGGTTGTGTTGATTGAATCAGTGTTGTCATTACCTAATATACGATTATCAAAAAACGCCAAGACCGCATCTCGATTAGCGGCCACGGATTTGGCATATGTGATATATACGTCTGGCTCAACCGGTCAGCCGAAAGGTGTGATGGTTGAACATCGTAATGTCATGAATTTAGTAACATGGTTGCAAGAGCATTATAAATTAAGTTCTTCTGATCGTTTATTACAAAAGACATCTTGTAGTTTTGACCCTTCTGTAAAAGAAATATTTGGTGCTCTTACCTCAGGTGCTGAACTCGTGATGGCTGCGCCTGGCGGTGAGAAAGATATCGATTATCTATTAGATATCTTTCAAACTCGCGGTATTACGATTGTTGAAATAGTTCCCGTTATTCTCGAAGCTTTGTTGCAAGCGCTAATAGCGAGTAAACAAAAGGGCAAATTATTTTCATTGCGTTATATGATTGTTGGTGGTGAAATTTTGCCGAAGAGCTTGATGGACTTATTTACAAAGCATTTCCAAATTGAACTACATAATTCATATGGCCCTACAGAAGGAACTGTTGATGCAACTGTATACAGTTGTATCGATATGGCTCATGCAAGTTTGAAGACAGTGCCGATAGGCAAGCCAATAGCAAATTGTCAGCTTTATATTTTAGATACGTATTTGCAACCAGTGGCCGTAGGTATTGCAGGTGAACTATATGTTGGTGGTGAAGGTGTCGCGCGAGGTTATTTATATAAGGATACATTAACAGCAGAACGCTTTATTGATAATCCATTTGTGACGGATGCCGAGCGAGCGTCAGGGTGTAATTGCCGGTTGTATAAGACGGGCGATGTTTGTCGTTGGTTAGCGGATGGCAATATTGATTATATTGGACGTGTGGATTTCCAAGTTAAGTTACGCGGTTTTCGCATTGAGCTGGGTGAGATTGAGCGACAACTGGAAGCGCATGCAGCTGTACGCCAAGCGGTGGTTATACTATCAGAGGATCAAGGTACACAGCGCTTAGTGGGATATGTGGTGTTAACTGAAGATGCAATGGCGGTCCAAGCTGCAGATGATAATGTTACGATGCGAGAAGTGTTATTTGATTGGTTAGGTTCGCAATTGCCGGATTATATGGTACCTGTGTTGTTGATTGAGCTTAAGGTATTACCGTTAACATCGAATGGTAAGCTTGACCGTCAAGCCTTACCTTCGCCTGATTGGACGATTAATTTATCTAAAGAGCAGTATGTTGCACCGCGTAATGATATTGAGCGATTACTGGTTGAGGCTTGGGAGTCAGTATTACCGGTAGAACACGTGGGTGTGACAGATGATTTCTTTGCTTTAGGTGGTGATTCCATCATGAGTATTCAAGTGTTATCACGAGTACGTCAAGCGGGAATTCATTTAACAGTAGCGCAATTATTTCAGGCACCCAAAATTGCTGAATTGGCATTGTTGGCAGCTGATGCGGCAGAGCTGGCGGCAATAGATTTGGGGTGTGATAGCGGCGAGGTGGCATTGACACCGATACAGTCCTTTTTCTTTACCCATGCGCACGATAACTACCATCATGACAATCAAAGTGTGCTCTTATGTTTACATTCTTCGATGAAGCTCCCATTATTAATGCAGGCGTTAAAGGTTGTGGCGATAACACACAGTGGCTTACGCTTGCGTTATCGCAAAGAAGGCAATGTTTGGTTGCAATATTATGTGAGTGCTGCTAATGCTGAGGCGATAACAATTGAGACGGTTGCTGTTCCTGCGGGTGCTATTGGTGTACAGCAGGCATTTATTGAAAAAGCAAATGCTCAGGCGCAAGCGAGTTTAAATATTGAATCGGGACCTGTGGCGCGGGCGATGTTGTATACCGGATATGATGATGGCCATGTGCGCTTGTTTATTGTTATCCATCATTTGATGGTGGATGGTGTGTCCTGGCGTATATTGCTGGAGGATGTACAGACAGCCTACCAACGGCTTGTAGCAAATGAACCGTTAGCGTTACCGGCAGCGACGAGCCATTTTTCAGCGTGGTCAAATGGATTACGGCGTTATAGTGAGAGTGAAGGCTTGTTATCCCAAGGTGACTATTGGTTAGCGCAGGTGTCAGCTGCGCAGGCATTGCCGGAAGACCATGCGTATGATGATGTGGTGACGTCTCGTGATATGGAACATGTTAGCTTTCATATATCGACTGAACTAACTCAACAACTATTACAAGGAAGTTTGTCTGCATATGGTATGCGGATAGAAGAACTTTTACTAAGTGGTTTGTTACTCGGTTTATCACGCTGGCGTGATTGTGAGTCGGTGGTGGTCGATGTTGAAGGCCATGGCCGTGAGGATTGTGTAACCGGCGTGGATGTATCGCGGACATTAGGGTGGTTTACCAGTATTTATCCGATGGTCTTAACGTTACCTGCAGGCGAGAGCGACACGTTATTTGATCGCGTATTGAAATCAGTGAAAGAAATGGTGCGAGGTATTCCGGATAAAGGCCTAGGGTTTGGCGTGTGGCGGCATCTGCGTAATGATGCGGTGGCTGAGACATTGCGGGGACATGCGAGTCAGTTGGTATTTAATTACTTGGGTCAAATGGACAGTGGTCGCCGTCGTGATGGAGATGCTTTGTGGATGAGTGATGCGATGAGTCAAGGTGGTGCGAGCAGTCTTGATAATGAGTCGGATTATATGTTGGCGTTGAATGGAATGGTTTGCAAAGGTCAATTTGAGATGACCTTGAGTTATAGTCAGCGACATTATGATAGAGTAAGTGCTGAGGCATTGGTTGCCTGTTATGAATCAGCGCTAACGGAATTGATTGAGTATTGTTGTCAGCCTGATGTGCATGGCTATACGCCGAGTGACTTCCCTTATACACGATTAACACAATTCCAGGTTGATAAATTCACCAAAGATACGACTGTGTGTGCATTATATCCATTAAGTCCTTTGCAATCAGGAATGTTATTCCATCATCTTTATGCGCCTGAAAGTGATACTTACTGTACACAGTTACATTTTCATTATAATACTGTACTGAATGTTGATGCATTGCGCCAAGCATGGGAACAATTAGTGTCTCGTCATGCGATATTCCGTACTGCATTTATTTGGGAGGGGGTAGCAGAGTTTGTTCAGGTGGTGTATGACACGGTTGCATTGCCATGGCAAGAAGAAGATTGGAGCTCGATGTCTCGGGCACAAGCTGATGCGAAACTAACCGCGTATTATGCCGCAGATAGGGAGCAAGGCTTTACACTTACTGAGCCGTGTGTGATGCGCTTGCATCTAATTCGTCTGGCAGATGGATATACCTGTGTGTGGAGCCAACATCATATTTTAATAGATGGGTGGAGCAGTCCATTAATCTTGCGTGACTTACAAGCGTACTATCAATATTATGCGCAGGGTGATGCATTACAGTTACCTGACATTGTTGATTATGGTCGTTATGTTGCCTGGTTGTATCAGCAAGATGAGAAAGCCGCTGCAGCATTCTGGGGTGAGCAGCTTGCTGGTCTTGATGCGCCAACACGTCTTCCATATCATGAGCGGCATTATGATGTTCGCGCAGGCAGTTCAGAGCAACGCAGTTACAACCATGATTTCTCTGCATCATTATTGAAAGATTGCGACACTTTTATAAAGCGACACCGCCTAACCTTAAATACCTTGGCGCAATATTGTTGGGGCGTGGTGTTATCCCGCTATGTCGGTGATGAGCATGCGTTGTTTGGCTTAACGGTATCAGGTCGCTCGAGTGAGGTTGCGGGTATTGAAGGGATGGTGGGATTATTTATTAACACCTTACCGTTACGCGTTGATGTACGAGGCGATGACACGGCACTAACAGCGCTGTTTGATTTACAGCAACGTATTCAACAGGTGAATCAATACAGTCACATTGGTTTAGATGCAGTGCAACAACGTGCTGCATGGTCGAATGAGTTAGGGATATTTTCGAGTATATCGGTATTTGAGAATTACCCAACAGCAACGCTTGCGAGTTCAGAGCAAGACCGCAATGGTATCGAGAAGGCGCATTATCCTTTAACCATTGTGTGGGCCGGAAGTAAAGGCTTGCGTGTTTGTATCAAATACGCAGAGACAGTATTTACTGAAGCACAGATAGCGCAATTAGCACAGCATATTGCGCATACCTTGCGCTGGGTGATAGCGCATGAAGATAGGCCTCTTTCTGAGTTTGAGATGCTAATGCCAGAGGAATATCAGCGCATTGTGTATGATTGGAATCAAACGTCATGTGACTATCCACGAAATAAGACAATTTCGCAATTATTTCATGAGCAAGCACTGCAAACTCCGAATGCGATTGCAGTAAGTTTTCAAGACAATGAATTAACGTATGCCGAGCTAGCGAAAAAAGTTCAGCATGTGAGTGTGTATTTGCAGCAGGATTACTATCGTCGACATAAAGGAGCGATGCCAAAAGATACGATAATTGGCGTGTACATGGAGCGGAGCGTAGAGTTAATTATCAGCTTATTGGGGATTCTAGATGCCGGCGCGGCATATTTACCGCTTGATCCTGATTATCCTGCTACTCGACTTGAGTATATGTTATCAGATAGCCTGCCGGAGCTGATGCTGTATCAGGCGCACCTGCATGCAAGAAGCTCATGGTTGCAAACAACAAATCAGTTGTCTGTTACGATTGAATCGATTTTGACAGCGCGCAAGGTACGATTATCAACAAAAGCTAAGACTAACACTCAGTTGGCAGCAACAGATCTGGCGTATGTGATTTACACATCAGGCTCAACGGGGCAACCTAAAGGTGTGATGGTCGAGCATCGTAGTGTTATTCGCTTAGTTAAAAGCTCATTTATTGATATTAATCAAAGTGATGTTATGGCGCATATGGCTAATATCTCTTTTGATGCCGCAACCTTTGAGATTTGGGGTGCGTTATTAAATGGAGCAAGACTTTCAATAGCGTCACGAGAGATTTTGCTTCAGCTTATAAATTTTAAGGCCTATCTAAACCAACAAGCAATAACCATTTCTTTTATTACTAGCCGACTTTTTGTTGAATACATTAATGCTGATGAAGGGGTTTTTTCTAAGCTTCGTTATTTATTGACAGGTGGTGAGGCTGCTAATTTAGAAGCTATAAACATGGCTTTGGTTGGCGATAGACAAACGGACTTTCAATTGGTTCATTGTTACGGCCCAACTGAAAACACAACTTTTAGTACGGTGCACAGTTTTTGTAAAGGTGAATCAGCGTTAAAAAATATCTCTATAGGGAAGCCGATTTCCAATTCAACTTGTTATATTCTGAATGGATATTTATCCCCTGTGTCTACGGGTATTGCCGGCGAATTGTATGTTGGAGGAGAGGGCGTTGCACGGGGTTATTTGAATCGCGAGGACTTAACGGCAGAGCGATTCATCGAGAATCCATTTGCTACTGATGCAGAACGTGCAGCGGGTCGTCATGGTCGTCTGTATAAAACTGGAGACATGTGCCGCTGGTTGCCTGATGGAAATATTGAATATATTGGTCGTGCGGATTTTCAAGTGAAATTACGAGGATTTCGAATTGAACTGGGTGAAATAGAGCGTCAGCTTGAAGCCTCTGAGGCTGTTCAACAAGCAGTCGTGGTGCTTAACGAGGATGACTGCAGCCAACGTTTAGTGGGGTATGTGGTTTTAAGTGACACGTTGGTTAGTAATGCATCTATTAATGAAAGTTTACATGCCTGGCTAAAAGAACGTTTGCCTGAGTATATGGTTCCATCACTGTTGATGATGCTTGAAGCATTACCGTTAACGTCGAATGGCAAGCTCGATCGTAAGGCCTTACCGAAACTTGATTGGTCAGGCGTTGTGTCTACAGGGAGTTATATTGCGCCGCGTAATGATATCGAGAAATTATTGGTTGAGGCTTGGGAGTCGGTATTACCTGTCGAGCGGGTGGGCGTGACGGATGATTTCTTTGCTTTAGGCGGTGATTCCATTATGAGTATCCAAGTGTTATCGCGAGTACGTGAGACGGGGCTTCATATAACGGTGGCGCAATTATTCCAGACACCACGTATTGCCGAATTGGCATTGTTGGCTGCTGATGTTGCATCGCAGGCGGCAATAGATATGGGGTGTGATAGCGGCGAGGTGGTGTTGACGCCGATACAATCGATGTTTTTTATGCAAGGACATACGTGCTATTCGCATTACAATCAAAGTGTGTTGTTGCGTTTGCAGGCTGACATGAATAGCACGTTACTAATGCATGCATTAAAGGCTGTAGCGATAACCCACAGTGGTTTACGCTTGCATTATCGCAAGGAAGCTGATGTTTGGCAGCAATATTATGTGAATGCGGCTGATACTGAGTCGATGACAATTGAGATGGTTACTATTCCTGCTGGTGCTATTGCTGCACAGCGTGATTTTATTGAGAAAGCAAATAGTCTGGCTCAAGCGGGTTTAAATATTGAGTCGGGTCCTGTTGCGCGCGCAGTGTTGTATACCGGACATGATGATGGCCATGCTCGACTGTTTATTGTTATCCATCATTTGGTGGTGGATGGTGTGTCCTGGCGTATTTTACTGGAAGATGTACAGACAGCCTATCAACAGCTATTAGCCGGTGAACCATTAGCCTTACCGACATCGACGAGCCATTTTTCAGCATGGTCAGATGGGTTGCGACGTTATAGTGAGAGTAAAGGCCTGTTATCTCAAGGTGACTATTGGTTAGCGCAGGTATCTCAAGGTGAGCGATTACTGGAAGACCATGCGTATAATGACGTGTTGACAATTCGTGATATGAGGCACATCCAGTTTTGCTTATCGACTGATTTAACGCAGCAACTTTTACAAAGAAGTTTGTCTGCATACGGTATGCGGATAGAAGAATTTTTATTAAGTGGTTTGTTACTCGCTTTATCCCGTTGGCGAGATTGTGATGCTGTGCTTGTGGATGTTGAAGGCCATGGTCGTGAAGACTGTGTAACCGGCGTGGATGTGTCGCGGACATTGGGATGGTTTACGAGTATTTATCCAGTGTTATTATCATTGCCGGCAGGTGAGAGCGACACGTTATTTGATCGGGTGTTGAAGTCAGTGAAAGAGGCTGTGCGGGGTATTCCTGATAAGGGCTTAGGGTTTGGCGTATGGCGGCATATGCGTGATGATGCAGTGGCCGATACATTACGCAAACATGCGAGTCATTTAGTATTTAATTATTTAGGTCAGATGGACAGTGGTCGCAGCGGTGACGGCGATGCGTTATGGGTAAATGACACCTTGAGTCAAGGTGGCGCGAGCAGTTTTAATAATGAGTCAGACTATATGTTGGCGTTGAATGGAATGGTTTGCAAAGGTCAATTTGAGATGACCTTGAGCTATAGCCAGCATCATTATGATAAAATAAATGCTGAGGCATTGGTTGCCTGTTATGAATCAGCGCTAACGGCATTGATTGAGTATTGTTGTCAGCCTGATGTGCAAGCTTATACACCGAGTGACTTTCCTTATACGCGATTAACACAACCCCAAGTTGATGGATTGACATTTGAGACAGACGCTACTCAAATTTACCCACTGAGCCCTTTACAGTCAGGGCTATTATTTCATCACCTTTATGCACCGAAAAGTGATACCTACTGTACACAGTTACATTTTCATTATGAGCAAGATGTAAATATCAAGGCATTGCGTCAAGCTTGGGCAAGTTTGATAGCGCGTCATGCGATATTCCGTACTGCATTTGCTTGGGAGAGAGTTGCTGAGCCTCTACAAGTGGTGTATGACGCGGTTGCATTGCCATGGCAAGAAGAAGATTGGACATCGATGTCTCGGGCACAAGCTGATGCTAAACTAACCGCGTTTTATGCCGCAGATAGAGAGCAAGGTTTTAGTCTTGCTGAGCCGTGTGTGATGCGACTGCACTTAATTCGTCTAGCAGATAGTTATACGTGTGTTTGGAGTCATCATCATATTTTAATAGATGGTTGGAGCTTGCCTCTTCTGTTGAATGATTTACAGATGTACTACCAACATTATGCAGAGGATAGGGTATTACAATTACCTGATATCGCTGATTATGGTCGCTATATTGCGTGGCTATATCAGCAAGATATGTTGGCTGCCGAGGCTTTTTGGAGAGAACAATTTGCTGAGCTAGAAGAACCAACCTGCTTACCGTTTATGGATATGCATGTTGATGTGCATGAAGAAATACATGAACAACAGAGGCAAGAATACATATTTTCTTCTCAACTATTAGAAAATTGTGATGCATTCATAAAACGCCATCACTTAACAATGAATACTGTCTTGCAATTTTGTTGGGGATTAGTTTTGTCTTGTTACACGGGTAGCGGTCAAGTTGCTTTTGGGTTAACGGTATCAGGTCGGTCGAGTGAGGTTGTTGGTATTAAAGACATGGTGGGGTTATTTATTAACACCGTACCATTACGTGTTGACATTGAGCCCAATGAGACAGTTTTATCGAGTTTATTTGGCTTGCAGTCACGTATACAACAAATCAATCAATATAGTTATCTGAGTTTAGATAAAATTCAGGGTGCCATAAACTGGTCGAATGAATTGCCATTATTTTTTTGCATATCAGTTTTTGAAAATTATCCGACAAATACATTAATATCCACAAAAGTAAAACTTTCATCCACAGAAAAGACACACTATCCACTGAATTTTATATGGGAACGAAAAGAGTCTTTGAGCTTATTGATTCACTATGATGTGGCACGTTTTAGCGATGAGCAGGTTTCACAACTTATTAGGCATATAGAGCATACTTTATCGTGGTTGTTAGCACATGAGACTGCAACGTTGAATAACTTTGCCATTACAACAGCTATAGAGCAGCAACAGTTATTATATAACAGGAATAAAGCGACGTGTGATTATCCTCGCGATAAGACGATCCCACAATTATTTACAGAGCAAGCAAATAAAACCCCTGATGCGATAGCCATAACGTACATAGACAAACAGATAACCTATGCAGAATTAGATAAGCAGTCAAATCAAATGGCATATTATCTACATGACCTGTATCAAAACAAAGTGGGTGAACCCATTGTTGCTGATACGCTTATTGCTCTATGCATGGAAAGAAGTATTGACTTAATTATTATTGTTTTGGGGATATTGAAGTCTGGAGCTGCGTATGTACCATTAGATCCAAGCTATCCTGAAATACGCTTAAATTATATGCTTGACGATGTGGCAGCAGATGTTGTTATTACAAAAAAAACTATCTATCAAAAAGTGCGCTTATTAAGAGAGACGGACAGACAAGTGATTGTTTTTGATGAGAACCATATACAATATTCAGAAGAAGCAATTGCAGATATCTCGAGTGCTGAAGCATTAGCTTATGTTGTTTATACCTCGGGCTCAACAGGGCAACCAAAAGGAGTGATGGTAACTCAACGGAATGTTGTACGTTTAGTTAAAAATACCAACTTTGCAAAAATTCATCCCGATGATGTTGTTGCAAACATATCTAACATCGCGTTTGATGCTGCAATCTATGAAATTTGGGGCGCACTATTAAATGGTGCTCAAATTTCTATTATTTCACAAGATGTATTACTTGATACAATAAAGTTTGCAAATCAGCTAAAGCAACAAGCAATAACAATAATCCTGATGACCAGCGGATTGTTTGTTGAATGCGCAGATATTAATCCCAAGATGTTTTCAGGGCTTCGGTATTTGCTTACAGGTGGAGAAATAGCAAATTTAGAAGCAATGAGAAGAGTGTTAACCGTTAATAAACAAAAGGATGTTCATTTAATAAACTGTTATGGTCCAGCAGAAAATACCACTATTAGTACGATATATGATTTACAAACATTAGATACCCACGCAACTAATATCCCAATAGGACAGCCAGTTGCAAACTCAAGTTGTTATATTCTAGGACAACAATTACAGCTTGTTCCTGTAGGCGTTATTGGTGAATTATATGTTGGTGGTGATGGTGTTGTTCGAGGCTACTTAAATCGAGAAGAATTAACTCAAGAACGATTTATCGAAAATCCTTTCTTAACAGAAGAAGAACGCAAAACAGGACGTAATTTACGCTTATATAAAACAGGTGATTTAGTCCGCTGGTTGGCAGATGGGAATATTGAATATATTGGCAGAGCAGATCTTCAAGTGAAGATTCGAGGTTTCCGTGTTGAATTAGGGGAGATAGAAGGGCTATTACAACAGTATGAACGAATATCACAAGCTGTAGTCTTGTTATCTAAAGAAAAATCTACGCCACAATTAATAGGTTATATTACTCTCAAATCAGAAATAAGTTGTGAACGTTTTGACAATGCTAAATTAAAAACATGGCTACGGGAATTCTTACCTGGTTATATGATTCCATCGGTAATAATTAGGCTTGATCAATTGCCATTAACGGCTAATGGTAAAATTGATAAAAAAGCTTTGCTGAAAGTAGACCATCATGTTTCATATAAAACACCTGACTTTTCGCGATTAAACTCGCCGATTGAATACAAGCTTTATAGAATTTGGTGCCATTTATTAGATCAAGAGAAAATCAACTTCGATGAAGAGTTCTTCGCTTGTGGTGGTAATTCATTATTGGTAATTAGATTAGCTTATATGATTAAAGACATTTTAGGTGTAACCGTTTCTGCTGCTTGGTTATTTAAAAATAACACTATTGAGGAACAAGTTAAGGCCATAAGTAATAAAGATGTTTCATTTAAATATGAACCTTTAATGTTACTAAATCAGGGGGCTGCGGCGAAACCATTAATTCTCGTGCATCCCGGTCATGCGGGAGCTGAAGTTTATATGCAATTAACATCATGTTTGCATAAAAACACATCTGTATATGGTGTCGAACCTACAAACTTATATGATGAGGGACCCATAATTAAATCAATAGAGTTATTAGCTGAAAAATATATTAAAGAATTAAAGCAAGTTCAATCAAAAGGTCCGTATTTCCTAGGTGGATGGTCATTAGGTGGCGTGATTGCTTATGAAATGGCTCAAAAGCTGGTGTCAAATGGAGATTCTGTAGAGTGTTTATTCTTAATTGACAGTTTTATCCATAATACTAATCAGGAAATAGAACAGAAGCTAAATACTCGAGCCCTCCAATCTCTGGTAATTGACAAAGATTATTTGAAAAATTTCCCCAAACCTTATCAAAATAGAGTTAAGGAAGTGAGTAATATAGAGTTTAATGCCGCACATTTATATAAAGCTAAACCTTATAACGGTAAAGTAATATTATTTAAAGCGAATAAAATAAAGAAAGTTACGGGCGAGAAATTACCGGCGTTTTATAAAAAATACTGGGAGAATCTTTATAAAGATAAATCAAATGGTTGGTTGTCGTATGTCAGTGATCTTGAAATACATAATATTTTATCGGATCACTTTGGTATGTTAAAGTCAAATTCAGTAAAAATAATTGCTGAACTCATAAATAGTAAATTAGAGAAATAGCTTCTTATATTTTTCGTGGTTCATTTTTAGGATTTTATCGTTGCCGGTACTATTATAGTGTTATGCGCTTATGACTTGCATTCAGGCTTGATAATCTATTCGAAATATTAATTAAGAGTATTTTTTTGATCCGTAGTGGCTTCAGACTCTTGATATTCACCTACCCATAAAACTGTTGCGCCAATAACTGCGGCAGGCATGATGGCAAGATTGATAATCGGAATAAGGTTTAAAATACTAACGCATGCACCAAAGCCTAAATTTATAAACGGTCTGCGGCGTAAATCGCGGCGTAATTGTTTAAATGAAACTTTGTTATTATCCATGGGATAATCAACATACTGCACCGCCATGAACCAAGCATTGAAGATAAACCATAAAATGGGGGCAATGGCATTAATGACTGGAATCAGGAATAAAATTAATAAAACAAGCGCGCGCGGAACATAATAAGCAAGAATAGTTAGCTGGCGCATTAGACTGCGCGGCGTTTCTTTAATGATTAATTGCAGCATCGACGTTTCTGGCGGTACCGTATTATTAAGGTATTTCTGGGTGCGTTCTGATAATAAGGCGTTAAATGGAGATGCAATCAGATTAGCTAAAATGGTAAAGGTGTAATACATAATTAAAAAGAATGCGACGATGAAAAGTGGCCATAGTAGCCAATTAAGCCAATCCAGCCAGCTTGGTAATAAGGCATCAAACCAAGAGACCGCATCATGCATATAATGGATGCTTAAAGCGAATAAGCCGATAAATAAAATAATATTACAGAGCAGAGGAATAATGACAAAACGCCGCAATTTGGCGCGATTGATAAGCCTAAACCCTTCTAAAATATAGTAAAAACCATTTTGTTTTGTTGTCATATTGTTTTTCTCGTAGCTAAATGCAGAAATATTCTGTATAATTTGCCGACTATTTTAACTTAATAGGACTTATGATAAGCCTTTTTTAACGAAGTATAAATGGTTTTGTGTAAGCCCTAACCTTATAGAAGAAGAGATTAATGACCATGCAAACAACACTATCAATTATTAAACCCGATGCTGTCCGCAAAAATGTTATCGGCGAAATCAATGCGCGCTTTGAAAAAGCGGGCTTACAGGTTGCTGGCGCAAGAATGCTACATTTAAGCCAAGCACAAGCAGAAGATTTTTACGGCGAACATAAAGAACGTCCATTTTTCAAAGATTTAGTTGAATTCATGACATCAGGTCCGGTTCTTGTTCAAGCGCTTTACGGTGATAATGCTATTGCTAAAAATCGTGACATCATGGGTGCGACAAATCCTAAAGAAGCTGCTCCAGGTACTATCCGTGCAGATTTTGCAGATTCTATTGATGCCAATGCTGTACATGGTTCTGATGCTGAAGCAAGTGCTCAACGTGAAGTGGCATTTTTCTTTAAAGCTGAAGACATTCATGTCCGCGATTAAATTTAAAACACAGTAGATAAAAATATGAGCTTACTTGCGGCAGGAAAAGTTAATCTTTTAAATTATGATCATGATGGATTGGTCGCATTTTTTGCCGAGCTTGGCGAAAAACGCTTCCGCGCAACGCAAATGATCAAATGGATTCATCAAGAAGGTGAAACTGATTTTGCCGCAATGACTAATCTGAGTAAGCTATTACGCGTTAAACTCGAAGAGATTGCCGAGGTGCGTGGCCCGGACGTGGTTATGCAACATCCTTCTAATGATGGCACGCATAAATGGCTATTGCGCATGGACGATGGTAATTGCATCGAATGTGTTTTTATTCCTGATCGTGGTCGGGGGACTTTATGTGTTTCATCTCAAGTAGGTTGTGCCTTAAATTGTAGTTTCTGTGCGACAGGCGCCCACGGTTTTAATCGTGACTTAACGACGGCTGAAATTATTGGTCAAGTGTGGGCGGTGAAGCACCGTCTTGAGCAAGATGTGACGTGTGTAGAAAAGAAAATTACGAATGTTGTGATGATGGGGATGGGTGAGCCCTTATTAAATTTTGACAGTGTTGTGCCAGCACTTAACTTAATGCTCAATGATAATGCTTATAATTTATCAAAATACCGCGTTACCTTAAGCACATCAGGGATCATTCCTGCTATGCAGCGGTTGTGCGAAGTGAGTGATGTGGCTTTAGCTGTTTCATTACACGCTCCCAATGATGCTTTACGCAATGTTTTAGTGCCCATTAATAAAAAATATCCGTTAAAAGATTTAATGCAAATGTGTCGTGAATATTTTACCGATAAACGCCGGCACATTACGATGGAATATGTCATGTTAGATGGCATTAATGATCAGCCTCAGCATGCTAAAGAATTGGTGAGGTTGTTACAAGGCGTGCCTGCCAAAGTGAATCTGATCCCTTTTAATCCTTTTCCAATGTCGCAATATAAGCGATCATCACTTGAGGCGATTAATCGCTTTCGTGATGTCTTAATCCACGCCGGTGTGCATACCATAACGCGCAAAACACGCGGAGAGGACATTGCTGCTGCTTGTGGTCAGCTTGCTGGCGATTTTCAAGATCGGACGACACGTCGGCAACGTAATATCAATAAACAACAGCTTGTTGAGTCAGAAGCTGCAGGATAATGGAAACGTAATAAAACATTAGTTAGGAACATGGATACCAAAAACAACTTTTTGTTTGGAGAGTCTCCATGCTTGTCTATAGAGCTAGAATTTTTATATTTTCTTGTTTATTTTTATTATTGTCTGGATGTTCTAGTACTCAATCTATGCAGCAATCTTCGAGTTTAGCTAAAGCGGCTAATATTCATTTACAGTTAGCGATGGTTTATTTACACCAACAGCAATTTAGTGCTGTTAAGCGACAATTATTAGCGGCCCAAGTTGAACATGCTCAGAACGCGCTGTTAGACACGGAGTGGGCGTTTTATTACCAGAGCATTACAGAGGATCAGCAAGCGCTCAGTGAATATCGACAAGCGCTTAAGCTTAGCCCTAAATCTGCGAATATATGGAATGATTTTGCCTTATTCTTATGTCATATAGGCGGTTATGCTAAAGCAAAGGCTGCATTTGCTGTCGCCATAAACTCACCTAATAACACGGAACTGGCTTTAACTTATATGAATGCCGGACTGTGTGCTAAAAAATACCATTACTGGCGTTCTGCAGCTGTTTATTTGCGCCATGCTTATCAAATGAACCCGCATAATGCCGTGCCTTTATGGCAATTAACGATATTAGCTTATCATCAGCACCAATATACCGTTGCACAATACTATCTTGGACGGTATATTCACCAATTCAATAATGATGCCCAAAGTATATGGTTGGGTTTTTGTATGGCAGAGGCGAAGAGAGACGCAGCAAGAGCCGCACATTTTGCATTACAGATCGTAATGCACTTTTCTCATAGCAGAGCCTTTCAACGTTTTAAACAATACGAGTGGACAGATGGAAGAAACAATAAACAACGAGAGTTATGTCGATTTAGGATTACAGGGGCAAGCAATGCCAGCTAAAAATATGGTTGGCCCTGGGCAGCATTTACGTTGTGCTCGTGAGCGAGCAAATATGAGTATTGAAGACGTTGCTGATAAGATGCGTTTATCCAAAAATATTATATACAGTCTTGAAGATGAAAATTATGCAGCGTTAGGTTCTTTTGCTTTTGTTCGTGGTTATCTACGTGGCTATGCAAAATTATTAAATTTATCTGCAGACGATATTATTGCTGAATTTAATCATTTAAATCTTAAAGAGAAAAGCGAGAGTAGGGCAAACTATCCCTTGGCGGATACAGAGAAATCTCGAGGCAGTGCACTTGTTATTCGTTGGGGTGGTTTGATGCTGGCGGTTATCCTAATCGTATTAATGATTATTTGGTGGCAAAGCCAAAGCAGTAGTAATCAAACGACGTCTATCAATAGTTCGCAACAAGTAATACCTGTGACTCAACCGCAACAAGCACCGACAACAACAAATAGTAATTCTAAAAACGTATCTTTTGTTGTGAAATTGCCTAAGATAGTTTAAGAGAGATGTGACAATGAAAATTCAAGCCATTCGCGGCATGAATGATATTTTACCTGACGCAATGCCAATGTGGCATTATCTTGAAACGCAGTTACGAGCTGTGTTAGATAACTTCGGTTATTCTGAAATACGTTTTCCAATTGTTGAAAAAACAGAACTATTTAAACGTTCCATTGGTGAAGTGACGGATATCGTTGGTAAGGAAATGTATACCTTTTTGGATAATGAAAAAAATAGTTTAACTTTGCGCCCTGAAGGCACCGCCTGTTGTGTTCGTGCTGCGGCAGAACATGAATTATTACATCACAAATCTCAGCCCTTAGTGCAAAAACTTTGGTACATGGGACAAATGTTTCGTCATGAACGACCACAAAAAGGGCGTTATCGACAATTCTATCAACTTGGGGTTGAAGCATTTGGATTACCGGGACCTGATATCGATGCAGAATTAATTCTAATGACAATGCACTTTTGGCGCCGTTTAGGATTAGTGGAGCAGCTGACCTTGCATCTAAATAGTTTAGGGACCTTAGATGAGCGGCAAAATTACCGTGGTATTTTAGTCGAGTATCTTGAGGCGCATCGCGAGCAGCTTGATGAAGATAGCTTAAAGCGTCTAACCACTAACCCATTGCGCGTCTTAGATAGTAAAAACCCTAAGATGCAGACAATGATAGCGCAAGCGCCGAGTTTACTTGAGCATTTAGGAGCAGAAACATTAGAGCATTTTCAGCATTTACAAGCATTGTTGGATGTCGCTGGGATTAATTATGAAATTAATCCACATTTAGTACGTGGTTTAGATTATTACTCTCATACGGTTTTTGAGTGGCGTACCGCACAACTTGGTTCACAAGATACTGTTTGTGCTGGAGGACGCTATGATGGCTTAGTTGAGATGTTGTCAGGTAAGGCATCACCTGCGGTAGGTTTTGCGATGGGTATGGAGCGTATTTTATTATTGCTGGAGCAACAAGAACTGCATGTGCCTCGAAATACTCCGGATGCGTATATGATTGTTGTTGGCCAAGAAGCTGAACTCGCTGCTATGAAACTACAAGAACAGATTCGTACCACATCACCTGATTTTGCTCTGACTGTTCACTGTGGTGGCGGTAGTTTTAAATCGCAATTTAAGAAAGCTGATAAGAGCGGTGCAAGAATGGCATTTATTCTTGGCGATGAAGAAGTGAAGAATGAACAAGTTGCAATTAAGTATTTACGTGAAGATAAACCTCAAGCACTAGTTTCTAATGTCGAGCTCATCAAAACATTGATGATATAGCGCTCGCACGGCTAAATAATAAAAAATGTTTTGATATTTTTAAAGCGCCGTCTTACAAAGAAGAGAGCAATAAAGGCAATAGCTATATACCCTGTTGCTAAACCAATTGCAGCCCCAAGGAGTTGATAGATGGGGATAAGTATTAAATCTAAAACAACAATAATGATTAACTGGGCGATGACTATTTTATTAAAAAGTTTTTGTTCGCCACCAAACATCAACACCATTCTAGTAAAGTAAAGGCAGGAATTTATTGCAAATGCAAATGCACAGATTAATAAGGGTATATATGCCTGCTTAAAGTCAGGATTGAAATGTGATAATAAATCACTTCCAAAAAATATAATAATACATAGTACAATGGCAAGAGTTATTATATTAAAAAAATTGCATCTATTTAAAAGTTTTTGTAAGTAATCTATTTGATTGAGCTCAAGTGCTGGTTTCACAATAGGATTAACAATGTAACCAAATGCGACGCTGGATAATGGCATTATGCCAAGAATGACTAGCATCGCTGTCATTGTTCCAACTTCAGACTCCGTATTTCCGATTGCTTCCAATAACATTAAACTGGCGGATGATACACAAAGATAAATAATAGTAGTAATAAAGAGCTGTAATGATGTTTTTTTCCATTCTATATGTTCTATTTTAACTTTGGTATTAAAATATTTATTAGGAAGGTTGATATATAAGAATACTGCTTGAATACAAATAAGAATTACATATGTTATGCCAATACAAAAAATAGCATGAAAAGCATTCATTTTATCAACATAAACCGCAAATAGATAAAGTATTGGGATAGCTAGAAAATAACGTAAGACGCCGGTTGGAAAGATTGACAAAACATAGCGTTGTAATGCATTGGCTATCGCTGCTTGTAGCATTGCATAGGTTGCAAGTGGCACAAGCCAAAATGCATAGATCGCAACATGAAAAAAATGTTCTTTTATAATACCCAGTCTAAGTAAAGTAAGGTCGGTCGTAATTAAAAGAGTACCGATTATACTAATAAGAAGGGTTCCAAAAAAGAAACGTCGACGTAACCAAACAAGAAAACCGCGAGCATGAGGATAATCTTGAGAAACAAAATAATTGCCAAGATATAGTTTGGATGCAAGAGATCCACCCAGAACAAGTATTGGAATACAAATTGCAATAATAGCCATAGTAACGCCTATATCACCAAATTGCCCAGGAGGAAGTAATTTTGCTAGAACGATATTGTAGAAATAAATAGCGATATAACTTAGGATCATGATAAAAATACTGAGTACAGAGTTTTGGGCGAGTTTTTTCCCTGAAGGAAAAAGAGTTTCGTTTTTTTTCTGTTCGCTAATCGGTTGATTATGTAGGGGATTATTTATTTTTATTGGCATATTTATTTAATTATTAAACTATGATTGTAAAAGTTTAGATTAGGAATGGCATTTAGTCTACTTTTTTAAATGCAGTAGTCCTGTCAATAATATAATTAGGACTTATGCTAAACACCGATTTCTTTATTATACCCAGAGGGCTCAAGCTGATGTTATCATTTATCGTAAGTCCTACACAGTTAAAGAATAAAGAATGTTTTTAGATCTTTTATGTGTCTTCTGGCAAAGAAGATAAAGGCTAATCCCGCAGTTATATATCCACAAGCTAAGCTGATTGCAGCACCCAACATTTGATATTCTGGAATAAGAATCAGATCTAAAACTATAATAATTAACAACTGAGCTATAAGAATTTTACTAAGCAATTTTGTTTGACCATGATACATTAATAGCATAATGGCAGAAAAGGCAAGGTAATATATTGCAAAACTAATAGCACAGATTAATAGTGTTGAGTATGCGAGAGAAAATGTTGGGTTAAAGTGTGCTAATAGAGTTTTCCCAAAAAAGATAATAATAACTAAGAGAGTAAAGGTAATAATAATATTAAAGAAATTGCAGTGATGTAATAATTTTTGTAAATAAGGTATCTGATTTTGTGTAAATGCAGGGGCTATAATAGGAGAGATAATATAGTTAAAGGCGAGACTTGGCAGTGGTAAAGAGCCCGTAATAGCTAATATTGCAGTAAAGATTCCAACGTCACCTTCTTGTGTGGCTAATACTTCAACCATAACTAAACTTATTGTTGCGACACTCAAGAACGCAAGCGTGGAAATAAAAAGTTGTAGGGAGGTTTTATGCCACTCAATATGTTTCATTTTAACTTTTATATTAAAATATTTGCTCGGAAAGTTTATATAAAGAAATGTAGTCTGGACTATAATGACGATCACGTAAGTAATACCGATACAAAATATGGCACTATAAGTGTTCATTTTGTCGATACAAACCGCATAAATATAAAATATAGGCATAGCGAGAAGATAGAGTAATACTTTTATGGGGAAAATAGATAAAACAAAACGCTGTAATGCATTGGCAATGGCTGACTGTAACGTTGCAAAAGTTGCAAGAGGGACCAACCAGAAAGCGTAGATAGCAGGATGAAAAAAGTGTTGTTTGATTATGCCGAGATTTAGAAGAGTCGTATCCGCGGTAATTAATAGTGTGCCAATAATACTAATGACAAGTGTTCCAATTAGAAAACGTCGACGTAGCCAAACAAGAAATCCGCGCGCATGCGAATAATCTTGACTCATAAAGTAAGAGCCAAGATACAATTTGGAGGCGAGGTTTCCACCTATAAGCAGAAGAGGGATACAAATTGTAATAATGGCAATTGTTACGCCTATATCTCCGTATTGTGCAGGTGTTAATAATCGTGCGAGAATAATATTGTAAAAATAAATAACAATGTAAGATAGTAGAAGCATGAAGATACTGAATAAAGAGTTTTTAAAGAGTACTTTCCCTGATGGAAAAAGGTTTTCCTTTTTATGCGGAGCCTCATCTAGTTTGTTACTGGTGTGACGTCTATATTCTTGAGACATATTGATTTATTCTGATTTATTTAACTATCATTATCAATATCTAGACTAAAAATTGAAGCTTGTCCACTTCCTGAGCCCATTTTTATGCATTATTCAAATGTCTTGGGATATATAGCTCTCACCAATGAAGATGCGAGCGATCCATGACCGCATAAAAGCAGTATTAGCTTATGATGACGGTTATCGTTATTCAGAAATCTCAAAATGCGAAAATCATACCAAACATTTTTGTTGTTATAGTGATTATTTTAAACAAGTAACAGCTGTATATTCGTTATATTATAAAGAATGTCTTTAATTGCTTTATATATTTTTTACAATAAAATAGCCCCATTAGACTCGTGAAAATGTAACCTGATGTCATAGCAATTGCGACACCAAATAAATTATATCTTGGAATCAATATACAATCTAAAACAAGGAAAATGGCAACTTGATAAGACAGGATTTTTGTCATTTTTGGAGTATATCCAGCAAAGTTCAGTACCGCCCGTGATGTAGGTAATAGAAAATAAATAGTTATTCCTATTAGTGATAAGATTAATGAGTCATAGGCGTTAGCAAAGATAGGGTTAAAGTGGGCAAGTAATTCTTTGCCAAAGATTGCAATAATGAGAGAGAACAGAATAAGAGCGGATACGTTAACTGCATTGACAATATTTAGAAAATATTGCAGGAATTTAAGACGATTATATGTGAAGCATGGTTTTATCATTGGTTCTAGAACGAAACTAAAAGCTATACTTGTAAGCTGCATGACACTTAGAATTGTTAGTATTGCCGCAAAGTTACCAACATCCGCTTTGTGAGTACCTAAAACTTCTAACATAATCAGATTAATTGTTGAAGAAATAAGATAGCCGAGTCTTGTATAAAATAATTGTAATGATACTGATTTCCATGACTTGTCTTCACGTAAAAATTTTGCTTTATAATAGCTTTCAGGGATTTTAAAAAACAAATAAATTAATTGTAGGATAACCGTTATAATATAAGCTATACCAATACATAAAATTGCAACATAAGTATTTAGAATCCCTATTGATGTTGACCATACATAGATAAGTATCATTGAGAATAAATAAATTAAAACCTTGTTACTAAATGAAGAGAAAATATACTCTTGAAACGCTGCTGTAATTGCGGTCAGAATAAGCATTGCCGCAGAAAATGGAATTATCCAAAAAGAAAAAATAGCTGGATGTATAAAAGGGGCGTTAACAATATTATATTTAATTAACACAATTTCTAGGCTGATTCCAAAACTGCCAATAAAAATGGTTATTAACGAGCCTAGAAAGAATCGTTTTTTTATCCAGAGGAGAAAGCCTTTAGCATGTGAATAATCTTTGTTAATAAAGTAGCCACTTAAAAAAACCATTGCAGCATAATTTGCCCCAACAATTAAAAATGGTGTACATATCATAATAACTGCAATTGTAATATTGACATCACCATACTCTTTTGCAGTTAGTAAGCGGGCTAACAAGAGGTTGAATGAATAGTTGATAATAAATGCAGCTAACATTAGAAATATACTTGCGATCGAATTTTTCAAGAGAACCTTAAAAGGTGGGAAGTGTGTATTAACGTACTTATCTTTCATTTTTTTTTAGTTGCTTAGTGTGCAAACTAGTATCAGTTTGTCTTATGTTTTTAGTTGTTAGGTACAGCGTTAGTATTTTCATTATCTCTGATGATGTTATAAACATTCTTAAGAGATTATCATAAATTTTACAGTTAAATTCTAGTATAAAATTAAAGTGTTAATATTCGATCATATTAGTAACATCTTCTTTAAATGAATATGCGACTTTTAATACGCCATTCGCACATCATTATTGACAATAAATCATATGGAAAAAATTGTTACATAGAATGGCTATTCGCCACTAAAAGCGGCCAGCTCATAAAGTATCTCATTTTAGTCACTCTCGCATCTTCATATAAGATGATGTATATACCCATTGGAATTCTCGCATTTCGAATTCCAATGGGTAGATCTCTAGCATGGATGAAAAAATTTAAAAAAAATGGAAAATGCTTTTATAATTTATAGGCTCACAAAAAAAACGTCAAGCAGGAGGATCATCCTCCCTTAGACTATCTCTGACTAAAAGTAGAATTTCTGGGAAATTATAATAATCTCGTTAACTTTACAGCTTGACATTATTTTATTTTTTGCTATAAATACCAAATAGATAATAAGAATTATAACTATAATATATTATGTTAAATGGACTTGTGGGAAAGTAGAGAATGCAGGATGGCAATCGAGGTAAAACAACCAGTAATATAGGTTTTTCCCGGCTATTTGAAAAAATAGCGTCGATTTACCCAGATAAAATTGCTGTTATTTGTAACCATAGACAGCTAACGTTCAATGAATTGAATTCTGCGGCTAATCAAGTTGCGTATAATCTTATCAAACAATACAAGTCGATAGTAAAGCATCCTTTACAAGCCAACGACATTATTTTGTTAGTTTTTGAAAGAGATATTGATTTTATTATTGCTCTACTTGGCGTATTAAAAACGGGAGCCGCATTTTTACCTGTTGCTCTCAATGCTCCAAAGCAAAGATTAGATTTTATAATACAACAAGCAGAATGTAAGCTGGCGCTAACAAGTAATCAATATGAAAATTCAGCTTTTCTAGCAGATTGTCAAGTAGAGTATATAGAGAACCTTCAAAAAAATGATGGAGAACAATCAAATTTAAATGTCTCACCGGACATAACCATACCGATAGATAGTTTGGCTTATGTGATTTATACCTCTGGTTCAACGGGTGAACCTAAGGGCGTGATGATTGAACATCAAAATTTGAACCATTACATTAATGCTATTTCTGACATTTTAAAATTAAAACCAGGCGGGAAATTTGCAAATCTATCTCCAGTTTATGCTGATTTAGGCTATACCAATATTTTTCTGGCACTTTGTTCTGCTAACACATTAGTTTTAATAACAGAAGAGCAAACATATAATCCCATGCTTTTTGCACAAACAATGGATGCTCACTCTATTGATGTTGTAAAAATAGTCCCCTCTCATCTAAATGTATTATTGGATTGTGAAAATCCACAAGCAATTTTACCTAATAAGCAATTAATTTTAGGTGGTGAGGTCGCATCTCCACAGCTTTTGATGAAGCTACACAATTTGTCGCCAAAATTAAAAATCATTAATCATTATGGCCCCACGGAAACAACGATTGGGGCTTTTACATTTACAAAGGGTAATAAATATTTAGAGTCACTTCCTATTGGTAAAGTTTTAAATGGTATGCAGGCTTATGTGCTTGATGAAGAGCGTAAACCCGTTAAATCAGGAGAGATTGGCGAGTTATATCTCTCCGGAGACGGTGTCGCGAGAGGTTATTTGAAGAATCCAGAAGAAACTAAAAAGTCCTTTATAGATAGTGTCTTTTTGAAAGGCTCCACGCGAGCTTATAAAACTGGAGATCTTGTTAGAGTATTATCCGATAATAATGTGGAGTATATTGGGCGTCAAGATTACCAGCTTAAAGTTCGAGGCTATCGTGTTGAGCTGACAGAGATAGAACATGCTCTTAATCTTCATCCTGATATAAAAAATGCTGTTGTACTCGGCGCTAAACGTAATGATAAAACAGTTTTAGTCGCATATGTTATTTTGACTAATAAAAAAACACTGCTAGACCTCCAACAAATAAAAGAGTACTTAAAAGATATATTGCCTCAATATATGATTCCTGGGAGCATTATCTTTTTAGAAAAGTTGCCTTTAAATAACAACGGCAAACTAGATCGAAAAAAACTGTTAGAAAAATTCAAAACGCACAAAGCTGAAGTACAGGGACATACAGAGACGGATATTGAAATACAAATACTAAAAATTTACAAAGAGGTCTTAGGGCTGGATAATATCTCTGTAAATGATGACTTTTTCGAATTGGGTGGTGATTCTATTTCTGCTATTCAAATTATCTCTCGAGCTGGACGATTAGGATATAGTCTGCAAATACAGTTTGTGTTTGACAATCCATCTGTTTTTAAACTAGCAAAATTTATAGAGTCGACAAATGCAAATAAAAATTTAGTTATACATAATTCATGCGAAGAAGGTGATATCCCTTTATCACCGATACAACAACATTTCTTTTCATTAAAACTTTTAAACCAAAACCATTATAACCAGGCTTTCTTATTAGAAACTAAAGTTAAATTAAAGAAGCCTGAGGTTGAAAAAATCATTTGTGCTTTAATAGAGCAGCACTCCACTTTTAGAATACGCTTTCGATTTGATGACGGTAACATATTGCAAACTTACCAAAATAATACCAACATTTTCAATGTGTCGGTACATGAACATTTAATTGCTGCAGAAAATGAAGAGTTGAGAAAACAGAAAACTGATAAGATAGTATGTCAGCTGAATAAGCAGTTAGACATTTCGAATGGAGACATTCTGCAAGTAGGCTTATTACATGATGATATTAAAAAGGAATATTTTCTTTATATAACCATCCATCATTTATATGTTGATATTATTTCTTGGCATGTTTTATTTGCTGATTTTGCTTTTTTATATGAGTTACAGTGTGATAATAAAGCGTTGTCTTTTCCGGCCAAAACTCAATCTTTTCTTGATTGGCAGGATGCTCTATTAAAGTTCTGTTCAAGCAAACTGCAAGAGAACGAGATTAACTACTGGCAAGCAGTAGAGAAAGATTTTCCACAAGAGCATGCTCAGAAAAATAATGCTAGTAATAATGAAGATACAGGTACCTATACTTTTACATTAAGTAAAAAACTGTCAACAATGTTATTAAAAGATGCCAACAAGCTTATAAATACAAATATTAATGATATTTTGTTATCAGCCTTGGTGGCTGCGTATAGTACATGGCAAAAAACAGAAAAGATTGGATTATGTTTAGAAGGTCATGGGCGTGAAGATTGTATTCAAGATATCGATGTATCTAGTGTGGTTGGTTGGTTTACATCGATGTATCCTGTTATTCTAACAAACCCTTGTAGCTTAATTGAGAGTGAGACTGATTACTTTTCTTTAATTAAGCATATAAAAAATATTTTACACTATATTCCTGATAATGGACTTAGTTATGGAATGTATCGTTATTTACAGCAAAATAATGATAACGCTTCTTTCGAGCCAGAATTTAATATTTGCTTTAATTATATTGGACAACTTGATAGCGTTATCAAAACAAGCTCATTATATAAAAAGATATCACCATTAGATAACTTTAGAGTAGCGCCACAGAATAGAGCGATCCATTCTTTATATTTTCTATCATGGGTTATTGACGATAAATTTAGTTTGCAAATTAATGCAAGTACTAAACAGTATTCAATTGACGAAATTAATAATTTATTGTCTCTTTTAGAATTTCATTTGGAAAATATTATTAATGCTTGTTGCAATACTAGCCAGCGTTATTATACTCCATCTGACTTTCTACTTAAACGAGATTTTCCACAAAAAACATTAGACCATATTTTTGAGAAGAATCAGGTTGAGAATATTTCTTATTTAAGTCCAATACAGGAAGGGATGTTATTTCACTATCTTTATGGACCGATCTCTGATGAATATTGCGTGCAAATATCATGGGAGTTAGAGGCTAGCTGTAAACCTCATCTTTTTAAACAAGCATGGCAAGAAATTATTCAGCGATATCCAGTGTTTAGACTTTCTTTTCTATGGGAAAATTTACCAGAGCCTATTCAGATTGTTCACAAGAATACAACAATCCCCTGGGTGGTGTTAGATTGGCGTCAACGCGCAAAGAAAAATCTCAATCGAGCATTGAGCAAATTATGTAAAAATGACCGAGAGAAGGGTTTCATGCTTTCTGAACCTTGTATTATGCGGTTTTTTTTGGTTCGTCTTGAAGATGAAAAGTATGTTTTCATTTGGAATCATCATCATATTACTATGGATGGCTGGAGTGTTTCTATAATTAAAAAAGAGGTGATGTCTGCCTACCATGCCTACTGTAATAATGAAAAATATACGAATTTAAAACTTACTAGCTATGATAATTATTTGCGATGGCTACACACAAGTAACATGGATCGCGTAATGGCATTTTGGAAATCTGAAGTTGAAGGTCTTAATTCTCCTATGCAACTGCCATTCATTAGCTATAAGGAAGGTATCTCTCATTCTCAACGTGTGAAAGTTATTAAAGATAAGTCAATGAAGTTATCGGTAAATGTTTTACAGAAAGCAGTGAAATTTAAGGCAGACTATAAAATCACCTTAAATACTTTACTGCAAATGACATTAATGACTTTATTTTCAAGATATACAAATACAGATGACATTATTTTCGGTATGGTCTGTTCTGGTCGACCTCCAGAAGTGTTGGAATCAGATAAAATTGTTGGTTTGCTAGTTAACACCTTGCCTTTACGCATGACACTGGATAATGATAAGAATATTATTGACCTCTTATCGGCATTACAACAAAAAATTCATAGTGTAAATTCCAATGCCGCAATTGGTATTACTGACATTAAAAAACTTTCAAATATCAGTGATGAACGTTTGTTATTTGATTGCTTTTCAAATTATGAACATTATCCAGATTATATTCAATCCACAGATTTTGCTAATTATAAGATCAATGAGAAAAACAGTTTCACACTAGGCTTCAACTTTACAAAAAATAACGGCATATTTGTACAAATTCAATATGACGCTAATCGAATTAAGAGTGAAGCAATTGGCATTCTCTTAAAGCAGTTCAAAAGGACTTTTACCAACCTGTTGGCAAATCCCCAAGTGCCTCTTGCTAATCTTGATATATTAACTGCAAAAGAGCGTCGCCAGATTTTGACTGAATGGAATGACACCTCTGTAAGCTATCCTCGAGATAAAACAATAGTAGAGCTATTTACAGAGCAGGTAGCGCAAACTCCCCAAAATATAGCGGTAAGCTATCGTGATGAAATGCTTACCTATGCAGAATTACAACAGCAAGTTATGTTAAAAGCAAATGCATTGCATTACACGTATCACAAACATTATAAGGAAGGCATCTCTAAAGACTCTATAATAGGCGTGTGTATGGAGCGTAATCTTGATTTAGTCGTTACGCTTTTAAGTATTATGCAGGTTAATGCTGCATATATGCCAATTGATCCTGACTTTCCAATATCACGTATAGCTTATATGCTTAAAGATAGTCAGCCAGTTTTAATTCTTTGCCAAGAAAAATTTGCATCACAACTTTTTTCGATTGATGAGCTTCCGTGTCCAGTTTTAATAAGTGAGAAGCTCTCAGAGGTCGCTGCTGAACCTATAGATAATCTTGATCCATTTTCTGCTGAGCAGTTAGCATATGTCATTTATACGTCTGGTTCTACAGGAAATCCTAAAGGTGTGATGTTGCAGCATAGAGGCATTGTTAATGAGCTTCTTTGGATGCAGCGAGCATATAATTTCACATCTGACGATCGTGTGCTCCAGACAACCGTATTCAGTTTTGATATATCTGTCTGGGAACTTTTTTTGCCGCTCGTTACAGGTGCGGAGTTGGTTATCGCGGAGCCGAAAGGGCATAAAGACCCACACTATCTTATGGAGTTGATTAACAGAAAAAGAATCACAACATTACAATTTGTACCCACAATGCTTGATGCATTTGTGAAAAATTTCTTGCGTGATAATGCGAGTATGAAATTAACATCCTTATCTAGAGTTTTTGTCATTGGAGAGGCTTTAAGTAGTGAACTAGCTATGTTATTTACGCAGTGTTTTGATGCTGCGTTATATAATTTTTATGGACCTACGGAAGCTTCAATTGGAGTGAGCATCTATAATTGTCGGCAGGAGCGCTCAGATGAGCTACCTATTGTGCCGATTGGTCGCCCTATTTTTAATACTCAATTATATGTTTTAGATAAAAATTTAAATTTATTGCCTGTTGCTATGGTTGGAGAACTTTATATTGGTGGTGAAGGCCTGGCTCGAGGTTATCTAAATAGAGCTAAATTGACGAGCGAGCGTTTCATTGCGAATCCATTTGTAAGTACTGAAGATAAGCTTGCTGGGCGTAATTTGCTTTTATACAAAACAGGAGATCTATGCCGCTGGTTACCTGATGGCAATATAGAGTATGTTGGGCGAATGGATTTTCAAGTAAAAGTACGAGGGTATAGGATAGAGCTTGGTGAGATAGAGGCAAAATTACAACAACACGAAGATGTTAGCCAGGCTGTAGTTATATTATCAGAGAATAATCAGGTCGCATGTTTAGTCGCTTATGTGGTGTTAAATAAAAAATCAATAAATAAAGAAATGGCGATATCCATGAAATTGCAAACATGGTTATCTAAGTGCTTACCAGAATACATGGTACCTTCTGTTATAATAAGACTGGATAGCTTGCCTTTAACTTCCAATGATAAGCTTGATAGGAAAGCATTACCGGCACCGGAATGGGATACATTTAGAGCGCGATCTATCTATACTGCACCTCGTGATGAAATGGAAGTGAATTTAATAAACCTATGGCAAGAGGTCTTGAATGTTAAGCAAGTTGGAATTCATGATGACTTCTTTAAACTAGGTGGACATTCTATTTTAGCGATGCAATTATCGTTAAAAATACAGCAATATTTCCATGTTGACTGTCCCGTTGCTATATTATTTAAGTATAAAACTGTTGCTGATTTATCATCCCATATAAAGAGTGGTATTAATAAAAATAGTGTGAAAGACAATATTATTAATATAACAAAAGCAGAAAAATCGGATTCATATCTTCTTTCTTCTGCACAACAGCGATTATGGTTTCTGGATGCATATGAGTCTTCTTCATCTGCAACCTACAATGTTCCTTATATTGTACACTTGCATGGTAAAATAAATGTTTCTATTCTTAAGCAAAGTTTTGTACTTCTGCTACAACGTCATCAAATATTACGAACCTATTTTGGATTTAAGGATGATGCCACCTATCAATGTGTAGATGAAAAATGCGACGTTTTTTTTGAGGAAATCCATACGGATGAGAAGAATGCGATAGCATTAACTCGCACCGCTATACACAGTCCCTTTGACTTGGCCAATGGCCCTGTCTTCAAGGTATATTTATATTTTCTAGCCAATAATGAATTTATTCTACTTATAAACCAGCATCATATTATTACTGATAGATGGTCTTTACAAATTATCACAAATGAATTGAGTGAGTATTACTCTGCACTGCTTGAAGAGCGGATGCCTGAATTACCTGAACAAAAGTATCAATACATTGACTATGCTACATGGGAGCAGTCTAACTCTATTAGTAAAAGGTTTTCTGAACAGATAAGCTATTGGCAAGAACAGCTACTGGATGCGCCAACCCTAACATTACCTTTAGATTATGTTCGTCCTGCAGTGAAAAAATATGATGGGGCTAACTGTTTTTTTGAATTAGACTCTGAACTTGTTAAGTCCGTACGATCATTGTGTGATGAAGCAGATAGTACTTTATTTATGGTGTTGTTTGCAGTCTTTAATCTTTTGCTACATAAATACAGTGGGCAAGATGATATTGTTGTTGGCACGCCCATTGCAAATCGTCATCAAGATGGTGTCGCAACGATGCTGGGATTCTTTATTAATACTTTGGCAATTCGTAGTAATATCACAGAAAACATTAGTACAATTGACTATATTAAAACAATAAAAGCAACATGCTTATCAGCATATGGTCATCAAGATATTGCGTTTGAGCACTTGGTTGATACTCTAAATATTGAGCGTGATACAAGTCGTACACCTTTATTTCAAGTTATGTTTGTTTTAGAACAAGCTGATGAGTTATCAACATTAGTCTTACCTGGGGTAGAGGTACAAGATTATTCTCAAGGCCTTGAAGTTGCAAAATTTGACTTAACATTAAGTGTTACAGAGAAAAATAATCGAATTGGTTGTAGGTTTAATTATGATAAAGCTCTGTTTTCTAATGTGACGATTTCACAAATGTCAGGGCATTTCACCTCACTATTACAAGACGTCGTAACGAGAAAGACCGATAATATTGCTAGTTTGACAATGTTAACATCAATTGAGCGCGAGCAACTTTTGTATGGTTGGAATCAGACAAATAGTGATTATCCAAAGTCCAAAAATATTACAGAACTATTCGCAGAACAAGTGAAACGCAATCCAAATAATATCGCAGTTGTTTATCAGAATAAATCTCTAACCTATGCAGAGCTAGATAAGCAAGCTAACCAAATGGCAAATTATTTACGGACAAGTTATCAAGATAGAGTGAAAGTCGCCATTCAACCTGATACATTTATTGCTCTTTGTATGGAAAGAAGTATTGACCTTATTATTTCTATATTAGCTATATTAAAGGTAGGAGCAGCATATGTTCCTCTTGACCTCAATTATCCTGAAGCACGTTTAGCACATATGTTAAACGATACAAAAGCAGAGTTATTAATAACAAATGAAAAAACATTTAATGTTTTAGCGCTCCTACATGAGCTTAAAAATGAAATTATTATTATTGAACAAGTAATGCCAGACATTCTTGCCTGCCCTGAATCTGCACCTCCTAATATTGCTAAACCTTCTTCTCTTGCTTATATTTCTTATACATCTGGTTCAACAGGTCTTCCTAAGGGCGTGATGATTGAACATGAGAGTGTCATTGCATTAGCAAAAGAAGAACACCTTATAGATATGCAAGAAGGGGACGTTTATGCTTTTGCTGCTAATATTTCCTCAGATGTCGCAGCTTTTGAATTATGGATTGGGTTTCTGAATGGCGCCACAATGGTTTGTATAGATAAACAAGATTTATTACATCCGGAACGGTTTAAAAATATTATAACGCAACATAATATGACTCATATCGTGATGACTACAGCTTTATTTCATGAATATGTATTGTTTGATAGTACAATTTTCTCTAGTTTAAAATATATTATGTTTGGTGGTGAGGCAGTAAATACTGCAATTGTTGATAAACTGTTACAGATACCAGAAAATAACAAAGTACAAGTGCTGAATTTATATGGACCTTCTGAGAATACAACTTTATCAACGGGCTTTAATATTTCTAGAGACAAACATGAAGGCCTTTCTCATTATCCCATAGGCAAACCATCTTCAAATACGACCGCCTATATACTAGATAGAGATAAAAGTCCTGTTCCTATTGGGATAACGGGTGAGCTATATCTTGGTGGTATTGGTGTTGCACGAGGATACTTGAATCGTGAGGAGCTTACACAAGAACGTTTCATTAATAATCCTTTTCTAACAGCTGAGGAACTTGAGGATGGACGTAATCTACGACTTTATAGAACAGGTGATCTTGTCCGTCGCTTAGCTGATGGTAATATTGATTATATTGGACGTTCGGATTTTCAAATAAAAATTCGCGGATTTCGTGTTGAATTAGGTGAAATTGAGGCTGAGTTACAGTCTCATGATAGTGTAAGTCAAGCTGTAGTACTATTATCAAAAGTTGGTGATGCATCACATCTTGTTGCCTATGTTGTATATAACAATGAAGTTGAGATGTTAGATACTGATGAATTATTAGTATGGTTAGCTGAGCGATTACCTGAGCATATGATTCCTACTGTCATTATAAAAATGCAGAGTTTACCACTTACAGCTAATGGCAAGGTAGATCACAAAGCGCTACCTGAAATAAACAAGGGGAAATTATCTAAAGCAAAATATACCGCACCTCGTAATAAAACCGAGCAGACCTTAACAGAGTTATGGCAAAATATTTTAACTGTTGAAAAAATTGGTGTTTATGATGACTTTTTTAGACTAGGTGGACATTCTCTTTTAGCAATACAATTATCATTAAAAATACAGAAAAACTTTAATATTGATTGTCCCGTTGCGATTCTGTTTAGTCATAAAACTATCGCAGAATTATCAGGTTATATTCAAGACCATCAGAGTGTGTCACAAGAACAACATGAAACAACAACTTTAACAAAAGCAAAGAAGGCGTCATCATACCCGCTCTCTTCTGCGCAACAGCGATTATGGTTTTTAGATGCGTATGAGTCCTCATCTAGCTCAACATATAATGTCCCTTATGTCATACGTTTGCTTGGTGAGTTAGATGCCGCTGTGTTGAAAAAAAGTTTTGATTATCTATTAGCTCGGCATGATATTTTGCGAACGCATTATGGCATGGAAAAGAGTGTTCCTCGTCAATTTGTTAAAGCAAAAGTAGATATAGAGTTTGTTGAAAAGGATGTTAAAAATAACTCGCTCGACGCTATTTTGCATAAAGATATTCATCAATCTTTTGACCTCAGTTCAGGGCCAATAATTAAAGTTTATCTTTATCTGCTATCAGATAAAAACTATGTTTTATTAATTAATCATCATCATATTGCTACGGATGGATGGTCATTACAAATTTTACTTCAAGAGCTAGGTGAAACCTATCAGTCGTATATAAAGAACCAGAGTCCAACTCTCCCAGAACTGCAATATCAATATACTGACTATGCGGTATGGGAGCAGTCAAGCTTAGCGAGTGAACAGAGATTAAAGCAAGTTGATTATTGGCGAACTCAGTTAGCAAATATGCCTATATTGAATTTGCCTACAGATTATCCTCGTCCGGCAATAAAGAAAACGGAGGGTGAGAGCTATAATTTTGAATTGGATGAAAATATTGTTGAGGCAGTAAAATTACTGTGTTCTGAGACAGATAGTACCTTGTTCATGGTAATGTTAGCTGCATTTAATATGCTTTTACAACGATATAGTGGTCAAAGTGACATTATTGTTGGTACTCCGATCACGAGCCGTAAGCAAGAAAGTGTTGCTTCAATGCTGGGCTTCTTTATTAACTCATTGGCGATTCGAAGCGATTTGTCTGGTGATATTAATTTTATTGAGTTGGTAAAACGTGTTAAGTCAACATGTCTAGCAGCATATAGCCATCAAGATGTTGCGTTCGAACATTTAGTTGATGAACTTGAGGTCGTTCGTGATACTCGACGCACGCCATTATTTCAAGTGAGATTTGTTTTGCAACAACAAGACGAACAATTGGAATTATTATTACCAGACATCGAAGTCGAAGAGTATCCTCAACGTTTAAAGGTTTCTAAGTTTGACTTAACATTAGATATTATAGATAAAGAAGATAAATTAGCATGCAGTATAAATTATGATAAAGCGTTATTTTGTGAGTCAACCATTGCTAATATGGCTGGCCATTTTGCTATGCTGCTACAAGAAGCACTAGCTAGTCCAAAGCAACCTATTCTTTGTCACAAGATATTAAGTCCTGGAGAATATGATTTAATTTTAAATGATTGGAGTCTAGTCGATTCTCAACCTATAAAGGACGTATCACTTTTAGCATCGTTGAAAAGCCATACTCAGACCTGCCCTGATGCGGTAGCTGTAGTAGATGCTGTGTCGCAGCTCACATATGCAGAGCTTGATAAACGCTCTGACCTTCTTGCTAAATATTTAATGAGCAGGCATCGTGCTCTGGGCATCGATAAGGACTCTGAAGTTTTTGTGGGTATCCTTTTAGAACGTTCCGTTGCATTTCTTGTTGCAATGCTTGCTGTTTGGAAATCGGGTGCTGCCTATATTCCATTTGATCTGAAATTTCCAGCACAACGAGTGATAAATATTTTAAATAGTGCTCATGCACAATTTTTAATAGCAGAACCTGCGTCTTTACCTGAAATTTGTGAGCATACGAAAGTAGAATATATAAGTATTCTTGAGATTGCCAAGCATCAAGATAGCTCATATAAAGAACTGACCTTACCATCTGTGCAATCAGATAAACTTGCTTATATTGTTTATACCTCAGGCTCCACGGGTAAGCCAAAAGGAGTTATGATTGAACATAAAAATGTTACCAATTATGCTCATGCATTACAGCGACGGTTAGAATTCTCTTCTGAAACAAGCTTTGTTCATATCTCGACACTTGCGGCAGATTTAGGTTATACCACTCTATTTATGTCTCTAATGTCAGCAGGAACCTTACACTTTTTAACGGATGAATATAGCCTTGATGGACAAGCTTTCTCAACTTATATGCGAACTCATAATATAGATTGTCTTAAAATAACACCGTCACATTTAGAAGGATTACTCAGTATTGATGACGGTCCTACTTTATTGCCTAAGAAAGTATTAATACTCGGAGGAGAAAGCAGCAGCCCATGTTTACTAAAAAAGATTCAAGCATTAAGTCCTCAGTTACGCATCATCAATCACTATGGACCAACAGAAGCCACTATCGGGGCGATAACACATGAATTAAAGCGGGACGATAACCAAAAATATTCTTTACCTCTTGGTAAAGGGCTAGCGAATGTTTCTCTCTATATTTTAGATAAAATGCAACAACCTGTACCTGAGGGAGTGATTGGGGAGTTATATATTGGTGGCGCGGGTGTCGCTCGTGGATATTTAAATAATAAAAGCTTAACCGAGCAGTCTTTTATACCTAATCCCTTTAGTACAAACACTCAAGCTGTTCGTTTATATAAGACTGGTGATTTATGTAAATGGTCTGATGCAGGTGATGTTATATATATCGGACGCGTGGACTTTCAAGTGAAAGTTCGTGGTTACCGTATTGAACTAAATGAAATTAAAGTTACTCTTAGTCAACATGATGCAGTTAAGAATGCCGAAGTGCTTACCTCGAATAAAAACCAAAATCAACTCATTGCGTATATCGTCTTAGCTAATACGCAACAACCTGTTACCAGTAAAGAATTACGACGATACTTACATGATAGATTACCTGAATATATGGTGCCATCTAAAGTTGCGATATTAGAACAATTTCCATTAACAGCGAATGGAAAAATTAATAGACAAGCTCTAAGTGCTATTGAAATAAATGCGGATGAAATAGGTACCGGAGAAACGAGCCAATATGATGAAATAGAAGAAATTGTATTAACAATTTGGTGTAAAGTACTGGATATTAATAAAGTAGCTAAAGGCGTTGGATTTTTTTGTATTGGCGGAAATTCATTATTGGCCATGACATTATGTTCTTTAATACAAGAACATTTTAGCATTCGTTTTCCCGTGAACTTGGTTTTTAAGTATTCTTCAGTTGATGAAATGGCAAGTTATATTAGAAACAATCTCTTTGATGTAAGTGGTTATAAGTTTAAGATGTGTGTTATCAAGGATAGAAAAAATGAATATTCTTTATCAACATCTCAGGAACGCATCTGGTTTTTAAGTCAGTATTATGGTAAGAATTTTTCAGCTTACAACATGCCTCATGCCTATAATCTAGATGGTGAGGTAAATATTGCTGTACTAGAAAAATCATTAGACAAAATATTATCAAGGCATGAGTCTTTTAATACCGTATTTATAGAAAGGGGTGGTCAAGTTCGACAGAAAGTCGTAACAAATCAATGTTTCAAATTAGATGTGATTGCAGTTAAAAAAGCACAGTTGCCGGAACACTTGAAAAAAGATTTTTATGCGCCTTTTGATTTGATAAATGGCCCATTAATTAGATTAAAACTCTATAACCTCAGTGCCAAAAAACATGTTTTAGTAATATCTCAACATCACCTGATCACAGATGGTTGGTCTGTTAAGATTATATTAAATGAATTAAAGGCGATCTATTCAGCATATATAATAAACCAAGAGCCTGAACTTAGCCCTCAAAAATACCACTATAAAGATTTTGTCTTTTGGCAACGTAGACTTCTATCTGAGAATGTTTTTAATTCACAAATTGATTATTGGCAGAAAAAATTAAAAAATTTCAATATAGTTACGGTGCCTTGTGACCATAAAGAGGTTAAGCAAGATAATTTTCTGGCAAGTCAATTTTCAATTATGTTAAATAACAAAGAAAAAAATAAAATACATGAGATAGTTAGTAATCATAATGTGACACCGTTTATGTTTTTTCTCTCCTGTGTAATGTCATTATTATATGCTTGTAGTGGTAGTGATGATGTTGTTGTTGGCTCTAATGTTGCAAATAGGCATTATCCTGACACAGGAAATATTGTAGGTTTTTTTGCAAATAGCTTACCTTTTAGGGCTCAATTTAATAAAGATTTACTTTTCTCTGACTTATTGAGTCAAGTAAAAGAAACTTGTTTAGAAGCTTATGCCAATCAAGATGTGCCTTTTGAAGTTTTGCTTGAGAGATTGAAAATGTCCAGTGGTGTGAGTGCGTTGCCTTTGTATAAAGTTGCTATCGACTATACTCTTGCTGCAACTGAGTCGGAAATCGATATGCCTGGTTTTGTTTTATCTCCAATTAAAGACGATCATTTAATCACTAAACTAGAATTGGTTTTTAGATTTGTAGAGCATCGAGAAGGTTTGTCGATGCAGTTGGTTTATAATAATAGCTTATATAATGATGGCACTATAAAAACAGTGTTTAAGGCGCTTAAAGATTTAATGTCTAGTTTGTTTGCCGGCTATTCAGACAAACCTATTATAGAAATGCCGCTCTTTTCTCAGTTGAAAAAACACTTTCAAAATAAACAAAAAATATTGCTTTCTTCTTCCGCAAAACAACAATTATCTTTTTCGAGTAAAGTGGCATTGTCAGCAACAAAGGATAAAGAGTTTGCTTTAAAATATAAGTTGTCGAAGATATGGTATGAAATCCTTGGCCACTCAAACTTTAGTACAAAAGATCCTTTCTATATGGTGGGTGCCAATAGAATACTATCGATACGAATCTTAGAGTGTATCAACAAAATGTTTAATAGAGAGTATGATTTAGCATGGTTATTTGAGCATGCTACGATTAATTCTCAAATACATGCATTTAGTGCTGCCGAGATTAACACAAAGTTCCAACCTATAATAAAATATAATGATTTTGGTGGCAAAATTCCTATATATTTTGTGCACCCCATATCTTCTGGAGCAGAGGTCTATGCTGAGCTAGCAAAGACGATAAATGAAGATATTCCTTTTTATGGCATTGATTCTGATTTTGTATTTCAATCGTCACAATGTATTAAAACTATTAAAGCTCTTGCAAATCGTTATTTAAGCTGTATTAGAAATACAAATCATGTTGAGAGCTATTGTTTAGGAGGCTGGGGATTTGGAGGCGTCATTGCTTTTGAAATGGCACAACAATTACGAAAAGAAAACCAACCAGTTAAGAAGTTGCTTTTAGTCGATAGTTGTTTAACAACAGATTATAGTTTAGATATATACCAATATAGTGAAAAGCATATCCAACAGATAAACACACTATGGCATTTATTACCTAAGACATATAAAGAGCATATAAAGAATAATTGGAAATTAGCAAAAGATCTATTGCAGAACTATAAGCCTGAAAAATATAATGGAGATACAATATTAATTAAAGCCTCGAAGGAAACAAAACAAGAAGCAAGCATAAAACCTATTAAAAGACTTAAAGTTGATGATGATTATGGATGGAAATCATTGATTGACCACTTAGAAATAAAAACAATATCCGCAACACATGACACTATCCTTCATGGCCAAGCATTAAAAGAAATTACAGATATAATCAATAAGCTCTAAATTTTTATCTTAGGTATCCGATTTGATAATTTTTTGCAAGAGCTGGATAGCCTTCCATAGAAATAAAAGCTAGATCAAATGAATACAATATTAATGGAAATATCACTAAAAATCGGTATAATGCGAAAAAATTTAGCAGATATCCCGTCATTCCGTTATTTTTTATGGGATTAGGTCAGAAGGAGCTTCAGGTGAGCACATTTGATACAGAAGACGAACAGGTCGAACGCATTAAGAAATGGATTAAGCAATATGGACTGGTGATAATTCTAGCTGTTGTTGTTGGTTTAGGTGGCGGTATGGGCTGGCGCTACTGGAAAAAAATGCAGGTTGTACATGCTTTGCAAGCATCGCAATATTACGAAATGATGCTGACACAATATAGTACAGGTCACAGCCAGCAGGCACAACAGGCTGCGCGCAAATTACAAAAAGACCATAGCAGCTCACCTTATGCCGCACTAGCCGGTTTGTTTATGGCTAAACAAGCAGTTGAACAGCAACACTATCAAGTTGCGGTAAAATCATTGCAATGGGTAATAAAGAATTCAGAAGTGCCCGCTCTCAAGCAAGTTGCTCGTAATCGCGCAGCACGTATTCTGATTGCTGAAAAGCAACCTAAACAAGCGTTGCAATTATTAAATAAAGTTAGTGATAGAGCTTATAAAGCGGCTATTGATGAAATTCGTGGTGATGCTTATGTTGCTCTCAATGAAACGTCACAAGCTCGCGATGCTTATCAACTTGCATTGCAAGAAGCACCCAAAGATGCGGCTAATAGGCCAATTTTAGAAATGAAGTTTCACCAATTAGCACCGGTATCTGTTAATAATGTCCTAAATACGAGAACCCATGCATGAAGAATCTACGTTTATTTGTCTTTATTGGTTTATTAGTTAGTTTATTATCGGCTTGTACTTATAATCCATTTTCGCAATCTGAGCCTTTTACTAAATCAACAGCTCTACATTCTTTTAAGCCTAGCATTCAGGTCGCCCAAGCGTGGTCAGTAAATGCCGGCGTTGGTAGTAATGATACAGGTTTAGCATTGCGACCAGCCATTGTTGGTTCTGAAATTATTGCTGCGAATGCCGATGGCGTGGTTAATGCTTATAATTTGAAAACCGGAAAACAACTCTGGTCAAAGAATATAGGCACATCCATTACTAGTTCACCTGCAGCAAAAGATGGCATTGTGGTTGTCGGAGCTGGTAATAGTACGATGTATGTGATGAATCAAAAAAGCGGTAAAGTATTATGGCATTTAAGCATTCCAAATACGATGATTGCGGCTCCGGCTATAAATCAAGATTTGATTGTTGGTAAAGCACTTGGTGGTACAGTCTTCTCGGTTAATCGCAAAACGAAAAAATTATTGTGGGGTTATAAGCATCCTGCACCGATGTTGACTCTGCGTCTATCAAGTAGTCCGGTAATTGTGGGTAACCATGTGCTTGTTGGTTTCGCTGACGGTACATTAGCTTTACTGAACAATAACAATGGTACGAGGGTTTGGAATCAACGGATTGCCATGCCACAAGGAAGCTATTCTGTACAACGCTTAGTTGATATTGACGCTACACCGGTTGTGCGTAATAACATGATTTATGTCGTTACTTACCAAGGCCAATTAGCTGCATTAAAATTAATGTCGGGCAAAATTGTTTGGCATCATAAGTTATCTTCATATAGCGGCATGGCGCTTAATAACAATAATTTATTTGTGACCTCTGCTAATGGCGTAATTTGGGCTTTCAATCGTTATACTGGCAGTATTTCTTGGAAAATGAATCAATTGAAATATCGTCATGTAACTGGCCCTGTGTTAATGCATGGTGCTTTAGTTGTTGCGGATAGAGAAGGTTATATGCACTGGTTATCGCCGGATGATGGCCGTTTCTTAGCACGCGTCAATATTGGTTCTACTATTGTCGATAGACCGTTAGTCGCAGGCAAGCTTGATTACATCGCGACACAAAACGGGTATTTAAATGCTTATCGAGTTCACGGCTAATGTTACCAGTAGTTGCTATTGTTGGACGCCCAAATGTTGGTAAATCCACTTTATTTAATCGTTTAACGAAATCACGTGATGCGTTGGTGTTTGATACACCGGGCGTGACGCGTGATCGCCAATATGGTGAGGCGACGCTTAATAAACGCAAATTTATTCTCATTGATACCGGTGGTTTAACTGATGAAAAAGAAGGTATTGATCCGCACATGGTCGCACAAACGCGGCTTGCTATTGAAGAGGCTGATTTAATTTTATTTATGGTCGATGCTCAAACTGGTTTGAGTGCACAAGATGAAGTAACGGCTCGATATCTGCGTCAACAAAATACACCACTCCACGTCGTCCTCAACAAAGTTGATGGCAGTAACCCAGACATTGTCAGTGCTGATTTTTTTCAGCTCGGCTTAGGCAATCCTCATCCGATTGCTGCGGCTCATGGTCGTGGTATACAAAAGCTAGGGCAAATCATAAGTGCGTGTTTTCCTGAAAATATAGTGGATGTTTCTGAGCCTAGTAGAGATAAAGAAACGCTTGGTATTAAAGTTGCAATTGTTGGTCGACCTAACGTTGGCAAATCTACCTTAGTTAATCGTATTCTTGGTGAAGAGCGTGTTGTGGTTTTTGATCAAGCCGGTACAACACGCGATAGTATTTATATTACTTTTGAGCGACATGAGGATAAGTATACGATTATTGATACGGCTGGTGTGCGTCGCCGTAGTCGGATTGATGATGTTTTAGAAAAATTCTCTGTTGTCAAAGCTCTGCAAGCGATTTCTGATTCTGATGTTGTTGTTATGTTAGTTGATGGTCAACAAGAGCTGGCAACCCAGGATTTGACGTTATTAAGTTATATTATTGATGCCGGCAAGGCTCTCGTTATTGCGGTGAACAAATGGGATAAGCTAGCTCAAGAACAACGCGAGTTTATTCGTAAAGAAATTGATCGGCGTTTGAGCTTTACGCAGTTTGCGAAAAAACATTTTATTTCAGCGTTACATGGTAGTGGTGTTGGCGACTTATTTCGGTCCATCAATAAAGCGTATGCTTGCGCATCACAATCGTTGTCTACACCGAAATTAACAAGAATGCTTGAAGATGCTGTTGAAAAATACCAACCGCCATTGTCTCATGGCCGTCGTATTAAACTACGTTATGCGCATGCTGGAGCCAAGCAACCACCAACGATAATTATTCACGGTACACAAGCAGAAATGATTCCAACGGCGTATAAGCGTTATCTAATGAATTATTTCATTAAGGCGTTAAAGATTGAAGGTACACCAATGCGGATTAATTTTAAGAGTACGGTCAATCCTTTTGCTGACAAGAAAAATAAATTAACACTTGGACAAGAACGACGTCGTAAAGAGATGATTAAGTTTCACAAAAAGAAAAAGAAATAGAAAGAGTAATCAAACAAGGAGAGAGATTATGTTATATAACAGGCTTGGTAATTCTGGTCTTAGGGTTAGCGCGTTATCATTTGGTTCATGGCTGACTTTCTCCACTCAACTCGATTTAGATAATGCCAAGAAATGTATTGCTTATGCCCTTGAGCAGGGTATTAATTTTTTTGATACTGCTGAAGTTTATTCTCAAGGTGCCGCAGAAACTTTATTAGGTGAAGCTATTCAAGATTACCGTCGTGAAGATTTAGTCATAGCAACGAAGTTATTTTGGGGTGGTGATGGGCCCAATGATACTGGATTATCACGTAAACACTTACTTGAAGGTACGTATAATTCATTAGAGCGTTTAAATTTAGAATATGTTGATTTATTATATTGTCATCGACCCGATGAAAATACACCTATTTTAGAAACTGTGCGAGCAATGGATTATCTTGTACGCCATGGTTATACATTTTATTGGGGAACATCAGAATGGAGTGCCGCGCAATTAGAAGAAGCTTACCAGCTTGCCGAAAAATATAATTGCATCCCGCCAACCATGGAGCAGCCGCAATATAATATGTTTCATCGTCAGCGTGTCGAACAAGAATATTTACCTCTGTATGAAAAATATGGCTTAGGCACAACAATCTGGAGTCCTTTAGCTTCTGGTGTTTTAACCGGAAAATATAAAGATGGTATTCCTGCTGACAGCCGCATGGCATTGTTCGAGCAATTCAAACCAGAAGATCTTGATAGACGTATTGCTATTACAAATGAATTAACATCCGTTGCTGAGAAACTTGATTGTAGTATGGCTCAACTGGCATTAGCCTGGTGTTTGAAAAACCCACATGTGAGCACAGTGATTTTAGGTGCATCAAAAATTTCACAATTAGAAGATAATATTCAAGCTCTCAATGTCGTTGAGAAGTTAGATAATAATGTTATGAATACCATTAACTCGATACTTAACAATCAGGACTCACGCTAAATGCCAAGGTCGAGGCAATTATGTTTTCAAAATAATTGATAGTATACGTAATACATGAGATTTTTTGACAAGATAATTAACAAAGAGATTGGGGTTTAGCGTGAGTCCTGATAATAAATAGCCGCTTTATAAAGCATCAGGGAAGAAGATTGTGACAGCAGTATTAGAAGTTAATAATTTAACTCTTGGCATACAGCAGCAAAACCATACGGCGATTGTTATTAATCAAATTGGTTTTACCTTAAAACGAGGTGAAACTCTAGCGTTACTCGGCGAATCTGGCTGTGGTAAAAGCATGACAGCAATGGCGTTAATGCAGTTATTGCCTCCTGCTGTGCGAATTGTTGATGGCAGTGAGATTATTATTGATCAACAAAATTTATTAGCATTGCCTGAAGTGGCTATGCGACAATTTCGTGGTCGGCGTATCAGCCAAATATTCCAAGAACCCATGACTTCTCTTAATCCTGTATTAACCATTGGTGATCAAATCGCCGAGGCGATTCGAACACATTTTTCTTTATCTGCAAAAAAAGTACGTGAGCGCGCGCTAGAGTTATTAAGCTTAGTTGGTATTCCAGAAGCAGAACGGCGTTATAAAGAATACCCTCATCAATTGTCTGGTGGTATGAAACAACGAATTGTAATTGCCATGGCTTTAGCTGGTGAGCCTGATATTCTCGTTGCGGATGAGCCAACAACCGCTCTTGATGTAACCATTCAAGCACAAATTCTTGCTCTATTACAAGAAATTCAAACCAAAACAGGTATGGCGATTTTATTAATAACGCATGATCTTGCTGTTGTTAAGGCAATGTCCGATCGTTTAATTGTAATGTATGCAGGTAATATTGTTGAATCTGCGACGACAAAAGATTTTTTTAAAGAACCGCTACATCCTTATAGTCAACGTTTATTACAAGCATTGCCGAGTTTGAATCGACGCGAAGAACAACTCATTACTATTCCTGGTATCGTGCCGACTTTACAGGCCGATGCGACAGGTTGTCGTTTTGCTGGTCGTTGCCAATACACAAAAGAAATATGTTATAAACAAACACCACGTTGGCATACTTCACAAACAAAGCATGGTGTTTTGTGTCATCGATTTACTAAAAGTTACGCTCACTATTTTCAAGCCGAAGAAACCATTACAGCAAAATCAAGTCAATTAAAAGCGACTGAGGATATAAGCAAGTCTGTGCTTGAAGTAAAAGGTCTAAAAGTGCATTTTCCTGTACGCAAAGGTTTATTACAGCGTGTTGTTGGTAATATTAAAGCGGTTGATGGTGTTAGTCTTACGATTAAAGAAGGGGAAACATTGGCTTTGGTGGGGGAATCAGGTTGTGGTAAAACCACCGTTGGTAAGGGTATTTTAAATTTGATTAAGCCTACTGCTGGCGAGCTTTATTTTAATGGCCAGGATTATCAACACAACTCAAGAAGACAAGGCCATGAGTTACGCCAACAAATGCAATTTATTTTTCAAGATCCTTTTTCTTCAATGAATCCACGTATGATGATTGCCGATATTATTGCAGAAGGCATGCGTATCCATCGTATTAAGCATAAACGCAATGAGCTAATACCTCGGATCGAAGAGTTATTATCTGCTGTAGGCATGCCAACTGATATTTTAGATCGTTATCCTCATGAATTTTCAGGTGGACAACGCCAACGTATTTGTATTGCGCGAGCATTAGCCGTTGAACCTAAATTGATTATTTGTGATGAGCCCACTAGTGCTTTGGATGTTTCGGTACAAGCACAAATATTAAATTTACTCCAAGAGTTACAGCGCAAGCTGGGATTGTCATATTTATTTATTACGCATAATTTAGCTGTGGTTGGTTATTTAGCACAACGCGTTGCGGTGATGTATTTAGGGCGTATTGTCGAAGAGGGTAGTGTTACAGAAATTTTGACGCAAGCGAAACATCCCTATACCCAATCATTATTAGCTGCGGTGCCAGATGTTGAGCAAGAGACAGCTCAGCAATTTATGAAATTAACAGGTGAGCCGCCATCACCCTTTAATCCGCCGCAAGGTTGTCATTTTGCGGCGCGTTGCCCACATGTTATGGCGAAGTGTCGACAAGCGTACCCTCACACAACAAATATTACCGATACGCATAAAGTAAAATGTTTTCTACATGATGATTAATACTCTACATAACTAAGGAGATAAAAATGCAAAAAACTATAATAATAATTATGATTTCTGTATTTGGGCTAATATCACAAATGAGTTTGGCTACCACGATCAATAATGGGCTTACTCCTGCTCAAAACTGTCAGAATCTACAGTGTGTACGCAAGAATATTGATACAGTAGATAAAGCCATTGTTAAATTACTTGGTGAACGTCTGCGTAATGTGGCGCGTGCAGGTGAATTGAAAAAGCATACTAAGTCTGTCCATGACCAAGCGCGTGAAAATCTAATATTGAAAACAGTTAGTCAGCAAGCACAACAAGCTGGCTATCCAGGTTCGATTGCTAAAGCCGTATTCAAAACTATTTTGTTACAAGCTAATGTTTATGAAAAGCAGTTTCATCATTACAACTAAGATCAAGTGAGTTATTAAGGATTAATGACTCGAAATAAATGGCGCCCCGGGCAGGATTCGAACCTGCGACCTATCCCTTAGGAGGGGATCGCGCTATCCAGCTGTGCCACCGGGGCGTAGTTTGCATGGTACACATCTCAAAAATAAAATCAATTTAACAACTTACAGGACTTACGCTAAATACCAAGGTCGAGGCAGTGTGTTTTCAATATAATCGATAGTATTACGTAATGCGTAAGTTTTTTTGACAACATAATTAACAAAGAGATTGGTATTTAGTGTAAGTCCTGACTTGGATAGAATTTAGGGTATTTTAAGGTATTGACAAAAGGGGTGCTTTATTAGTAAATAGTCCAAGTTTGATAAATTTTTTTCTAATGGTTACTGAGAGGAACGTGAAAAATGATACCGGGTGCTGATAATTCCATAATAGTTCGATTAAAGTTGGCAAATCATACTGGCATGCTGTCAAAAGTTGCCAATGCTATTGCTGAAATGGATTGCAATATTGGCGCGATTGATATTATTCGGGTTGAAGAGAAAAGCATTCTTCGTGATGTGACAATTTATACTAATGGTCCAGAGAGTACTACGGCCTTACTTGCTAAACTTGAAAGTTTAGACGGTGTTGAGGTTGTTCATACTTCGGATCGAACTTTTTTAATGCATATAGGTGGAAAAATTCAGATCAAAAGTAAAGTGGCCATTACTAATCGTGATGAATTGTCTATGGCTTATACGCCTGGTGTTGCGCGTGTCTGTATGGCGATTCATGACGCACCAGAGAAAGTGTATAAACTTACAATCAAGCGCAATAGTGTTGCGGTGGTAACAGATGGCTCTGCTGTCTTAGGTCTTGGTGATATTGGTCCTGAAGCAAGTTTGCCAGTGATGGAAGGCAAAGCAATGCTATTTAAAGACTTCGCTAATATTGATGCATTTCCTATTGCTTTAGATACTCAAGACGTTGATGAAATTATTAAGTCAGTAAAGAATATCGCGCCAGTTTTTGGTGGTATTAATTTAGAAGATATTTCGGCGCCACGTTGTTTTGAAATTGAAAAGCGTTTGAAAGAAGAATTGAATATTCCGGTATTTCATGATGACCAACATGGCACCGCGATTGTCTTAGCTGCGGCATTTATAAATGCGCTAAAAATCGTGAAGAAAAAACCTGAAGACATTAAAGTCATTGTTAATGGTATTGGTGCTGCGGGTGTCGCATGTACTAAGATTCTATTAAATATGGGTGTAAAAAACATAGTTGGATGTGATCGAGAAGGAGCGTTAGCTACGTGCTGTCGCGACTTAGCTCCTGCAAAACTAGAGTACGCTAAATTAACAAACCCTAATAATGAAACGGGTAGTTTAAGCGATGTAATAAAAGGTGCTGATGTATTTATTGGGGTCTCTGCTCCAAAAGTATTATCTGTTGAAGCGCTAAAAACCATGAATAAAGATGCGATTGTTTTTGCCATGGCAAATCCCACTCCAGAAATCATGCCGGAAGATGCTTACCCGCATGTTGCGATTATGGCAACAGGACGTAGTGATTATCCGAACCAAATAAATAACGTACTCGCGTTTCCTGGCGTTTTCCGTGGCGCGCTTGATTGCCAGGCAACCGATATCAATGAAGCAATGAAAGTGGCGGCTGCACATGCGATTGCCAGTGTTATTCCAGATGAAGCCCTGTCTCCTGATTATATTGTGCCAAGTGTCTTTGATACGACAGTTGTCGATGCAGTTGCTGAAGCTGTGGTTGCTGCTGCGAAAGAATCTGGTGTTGCACAACGTTAATTGGGTTTAACAATAACCATCTTTGTACAAACCAATGTTAATCCTAGTTTTTTTCATAATTTATTGATATTCTCGGCATACAAAAAGCAGGGAAGAAAGAGCCTGATATAAAAAACCGGAGAGACGCATGCTGAATATCAAGAAGAATACGTTTGCTAAACGAGCTGTGCGATTATCAGCTTTATCATTAGCTGTTGGTTTATGTTTTCTGACCGTTGGAGCATATGCGGCCGGTTTTCAATTATATGAACAAAGTGGTGCGAGCCTAGGTGATTTTAATGCCGGCGCTGCTGCCATTGCTGATGACGCAACAACAAACTGGTATAATCCTGCAGGTTTAGTGCGATTGCATCATGCTCAGCTTTCTTTAGGCGGGATATTAATTAGCACAACCAATGATTTTACCGGTTCAGTAACCGATAATATTCCTACGCCATTTGGTATTGTTCCGATTACGCAAACCGGCTCCGTAGATGGTGGCACATTTAATTTTGTACCTAATATACATTTAGCTGTGCCTTTAGGGCATGGTGTTGTTGGTGGCTTGAGCGTGGTTACGCCATTTGGCTTAAGTACCAGTTATAATAAAGGCTCTGTTGCGCAAAGTTCAGCGACTTTATCTGAATTAAAGACAGTAGATGTTAATGCGAATTTAGCTATTCCTGTTACTAAAAAGTTTTCTGTAGCCGGGGGGCTTAATTTCGTTCATGCTGTTGTCGATTTAAATAATGCTCTTCCAACAAATTTTGCATTTCCTCCATTCCGAGTAACCGGTTCAACACAGTTTAAAAATCGTGCTACGGATGATGCTTTTGGTTGGAATATTGGTTTGTTATATCAATTTACTAAACATACTCGCGTTGGTTTTGCCTATCGTTCACAAGTTCACTTGAAATTAGAAGGAACCAGTACGTTTCTTCCTAACTCAACCTTAAATGCAAAAGCGTCATTAACCTTGCCAGATTATGCCGGGCTAAGTATTTATAGTCGTGTTAGCCCGCGCATTGCACTTATGGGTACTGTTAATTATACGGGTTGGGATGCATTTAAAAATGTTATTCTTAAGAATGTCGCCATACCTTCAGGTATGACGGTGACACCGCAAAATTATAGAAACACATTTAATGTTATTGCTGGTTTACATTACTTTTTATCAAAGAAAATCTTTCTACGCTTTGGTTTAGGCTTTGATAAAACGCCGACGAATAATAAAGACAGAGATTTACGCTTACCAGATTCTAATCGCATCGTTGTTGCAACAGGTATCCACTATCAAGCAAGTAAGAAATTAGGACTAGATTTAGGTTATTTGCATGTTTTTGCTAATCAAGCAAGTATCAATCAAACTCAGCAGGGTACACTTGTCGTGACAACACGAGGTAAAGTTGATACGAGTGCGGATCTCTTTGGATTCCAAGCAAGCTACAAAATGATTTAACAGACAATTTACTGTAACAAACTGTTACAAAAATACCGAGCAAAAATAAACCTCTTCGATTGTTTTTGCTTGCAATAGACTGATAATTCGATATTATCGTTGCGACAGGCGAAATATCGCCATGAGGCTTTTACAAAAATAAATGAAAGGGACAGACATAATGAAAAAATCTATCGTATTAATCGCGGCATTTGCTTTAATGGGATTCGGTTTAGCGGCTTGTAGTCAAAATGGTAAATCAGATAACTCATCTAACGGCTCTAATGCTAGCAGCAAAAGCACAATGGGCACAGCTCAAAAAGCTGGTGCTAAAATTGATAATGCTGTATCAGCGACAAAGAAAAAAGTTGATGATGCTATGCAAAAGTTACAAAAACCAGCTGATGCAAACAAAACTGCTGCTCCAGCAACAACTAACGGTGCTGCTCAGTAAGCATTAAGTTATTTTTCCGGCACAGTATTGAAACTAAATATTTTTTGATGCTGTGTTGGAAATTCAATATCTTTCTTCACGTTATAATGCATATTATGTAAGTCCTATTCTAATAAAAAACAGATATCTCTGTCATTATGCCTAATGTTTTTCTAAGCAAATAGATTTTAAACTTACTGCATATTAACTCTCTAGCTAGAGATTAGGATGCGTGGTTTTATTGTTGGTTTTTGTGTTGGAATGTTAGCGCTTTGTTTGTACTGTCGACATTTGCCAAATAGTCTCTGGATCTTATTCGCTGCAATAATCAGTAGTATACTTACTTTATGCTTGCCAAAATATTTACGTTCCCTGAGCTGGGGGATTATAGTTGGTTTTATTTGGTTATTTATTCATGTCACGATTATTTTGGACCAGGCATTACCGCCAGCGTTTATAGCAAAAAATATAATGGTTACTGGAAGAGTTATTTCTTTGCCGAAGGTAGCTCCTCACTATACGCAATTCATATTACTACTACAAAATGCACATTATAAAAATTCTACATTTAACTACCCGTTAAAAATTAAACTACATTGGTATTCGAAGTGGCTGCATATTCATGCCGGTCAAGTTTGGCAGTTACAAGTGCGCTTGAAGCAGCCGCATAGTACATTTAATCCTGGCGGTTTTGATTATGAACGTTGGTTGTTTAGTCAAAATATTCGAGCTGTGGGCTATGTGCGTAATAGTTCAAAGAATAACGTTATCAAAAAAAAACAAGGTTTATTTAATTTAACACTCTGGCGCGAAGAGTTAAGTTACAAATTGATAAGGTTATTAAACAAAAGTTTGGCTAGTGCAATATTGTTGGCATTAGTGCTTGGCGATCGGCGATATATTTCTGCAAGCCAATGGCATGTTTTACAAAATACAGGCACGAGTCATTTAGTGGCTATTTCTGGTCTGCATATTGGTTTGATCGCTGGATTTTGTTTTGCTTTGTTTGCATGGCTGTGGCGACGGTTACCGATTGTTGCATTATATATCCCGGTGCAACATGTTGCGGCTATTGCGGCCATAATGGGAGCTTTAATGTATAGCGCCATGGCAGGCTTTGCCTTACCAACACAACGAGCATTGGTGATGATATGCGCCTTATTATTAATGTCAGTGTTGCGCAAACAAAGTATATCGTATTATTCTTTACTCGGAGCCTTACTTATTATTTTACTTCTACAGCCATTAGCGATTTTATCAATGAGCTTTTGGTTGTCGTTTACGGCAGTTTCAATTTTACTCTATGCTTTGTCTGGAAGAGTTTATATAGGCACTAAAAATGCATTTGTTAGTAAAGCGTTACAATGGTGGCGCGCACATTGGGTGATTTGGTTAGGCTTAATGCCGATAACATTATTATTTTTTCAACAAGTATCGCTGGTTGCTATACTGGCAAACATTATTGCTATTCCATGGTTAAGTTTACTCATTGTGCCTTTAGCATTGTTGGGTTGTTGTTTATTATTGATTAACCAGAATATGGCGTTACCCGTATTACATATAGCAATCGCGTTAATAAATTATTTGTGGCAATATTTAACAATTTTAAGTCATTGGCAGAATGCAAAATGGCAATACAGCATTCCATATAGTTGGGAATTTCTCGCCATTCTACTTGGTGTAATATTTTTACTAGCGCCGCGAGGCTTTCCTGGACGCTATCTTGGCGGTATTTTTTTATTACCTTTGCTATTCTGGCATGAACCATCACCAGTGTACGGTGCGGTACGTTTTACTTTACTTGATGTTGGCCAAGGTTTATCTGCTGTCGTACAAACAGCTAAACATGTTTTGATTTTTGATACCGGTGCCAAATATAGTCCTGACTTTGATATGGGAAAGACTGTCGTTTTACCATTCTTGCATTATTACTACTTACACAAAATTAATATGATGGTTATTAGTCATGGCGATAATGATCATATCGGTGGAGCGCAATCCATTATTAATAATACTATTGTAAAACAGATTGTGACGAGTGTGCCGCAACGGTTTATCGCTGCAAAACGGCAGCACATTAAAGTAGCTTATTGCTTGGCGGGACAACATTGGCAATGGGATGGCGTGAGATTTAAATTTTTATACCCAACCAGTAACATTTTAAAATTACATAAAGATAATAATCAGTCTTGTGTGCTGCGAGTGACTGTCGGCAAAACCCATATCTTGTTAACCGGTGATATTGAAGCATTGGCAGAGAGTTATTTAATAAAACATGACGTAACTTCATTAGCGGCAAATATTTTAGTTGTACCGCATCACGGCAGTAAAACATCATCAACATGGCCTTTTATTGAAAAAGTGATGCCTCAATATGCATTATTTCCTGTTGGCTATCTGAATCGCTATGGTTTTCCGAAATCTCTGATTGTAAAACGCTATCAAGCCGAGCATGCAACCGTGTTTAGAACAGATATAACGGGTGCGATTACTTTCAATATAGGCCGCAAGGGTAAAATTAAACAGTTTAGTTGTTATCGATATCTGGTTGGACATTTTTGGAATCAAGGTAATTAGCATAAGAATGAATAGAAAAGTATTAGGACTTAGGCTAAACACCAATCTTTTCGTTGAATGTTGTGAATTCAGAATTCAAATGCAACTTTTGTTAAATAATTGAACTTATGATGTAAGCTATACATTTTGTTTGATAATAATAAAAGGACTATTCTATGGCTCATTTGCATTTGAATTACTTGAAGCGCTGTCAAATTTTGGCTCTTTGGAAAGCAGGGTATAATCAATCCCAAATAGCGAAAGAAGTTGGTGTACATAAATCTACAATCTGTCGTGAGTTTAAACGTAATATAACATTTGTGAGAACTGCATTAGGCTATTGGACCTATAAACCTGATTATGCTCAATCTTATGCTAATGAGCGGCGAAAACAAACACGGTATTTTTATAAATTCACAAAGGAAGTTGCTGAGTTTGTTAAAGAAAAAATTCTAGACGACTGGAGTTCTGAGCAAATTAGTGGGTATGCAAAACGCTTGAATTTATTTTCAATTAGTCATGAACGCATTTACCAGTTTGTATTAGAAGATAAACACAATGGTGGTGAACTTTATAAGCATCTCCGGCACCAGCAAAAGCGTTATCGTAAACGTTATGGCAGTCCAAAGCGGCATTGTTCGATAAAAAACAGACTAATGATTGATGAGCGTCCTGCTATTATTGATGAGAAATCTAGAATTGGCGATTGGGAAGTTGATACAATAATTGGTAAAAACCGTAAGCATGAAGAAATTAGCAAAGAAATTGAGGCCGATTTCTATTTTGCTCACCCATACTCATCGTGGGAAAGGGGACTAAATGAAAATACAAATGGCCTTGTTCGTCAATACATAAGGAAAGGAAGTTGTTTCAGTAATATCAGTAATAAAGTTTTATCCTCTATTATGAATAAACTAAATATTAGACCGAGAAAGCAGCTAATGTATATGACTCCGGTAGAGATATTTGCTCTAAAAAAAAGTTAGAATCTAAAAGCTCTTCAATTTATCTTTTTATGGACATCTGTGCTAGTAGATCTTAAATTTTGATGAGATAAAAGAAAATATTTTACTGTTGTTATTTTGTTTTTATCCAAAGCGTAGAGTTGAAATCTCAGGACTCTGAGTAGAATCAACCTCAAATCGCTTTCGAGCACGAAACAACTGCTTCCTCGTTCCTAAAAAAAAGTAACGATTAGTTCCACCAGGACTGCTCTCTATAGATGTCATAAATTTTCGAACTTGCCCAGGATTATTAAATAAAACATTTTTAAAACAAAATGGATTTTCTTCGCTAGCTTGTGCTCTTGCTTGCATTAATTTGTTTAATAATCCGAAAAATTTCTCTCGGGGTGAACTCTCAACTCCTGGGCATTCGGCACCCAGATGAAGAAATGATTGTAATCGCATATATTGAACTGTGAATGAAGCAGATTGGCAAAATTGAGAAAATTGAGCAGGCATAGCAGAAGGTATCTGACTTCTTGAATCCGACTTTTCATATTCAGACGCATGATAGTGCGATACTAAGGTGCATAACGCAAAGACCATTGCATAGCATGCTGCTGAATTCGTATCAAAATTATGCTCTGCATCAAGGTCATCGTATACTTCAAAGACATACGGATACAGATTTTTGGCTGGAATATTTGATAGCACGTCCTGTAAAGAACTGTTATCTGTGCCATCAACAATTCTCGAGCTAAGATACTGTTTCAGTAGCGCTTTTTTCTCTGATTTCTTCATTTCTATAACTCTAATAAAACTATGGTATACGTAAAAGTTTATGCAGGTAATTATTAAGACAACATTAACTTAATCCTGTCAGTTGGTATTGAGGCTATGGCTTCTGTTGAATATCTTGAATATTTCAAGTGGCTATCTCAAGATTATCTGCTGCTGCAGATAGAATCTTAATTTAAGTTTTTATATAAGTTTAGTATAGTTGGTAGCTTGCTGTTGCATTAAGGACTTAATCCACCCGAACGCTTAACAAGAAGGTTCCAGTAATATAGATTAAATGAACCTAGAGCAGGGTGTTCAGAACGTTAGTAGCTATTCTATAGATTGAAGAAAGTATTTGTAAAGACGCTTGATAAAAATGCTAATAAATATTTTGATTATTAATTTGCTTGCTTCTCAATATAATATAGGGGGCTTCAGAAAGAGGAGGTAGATCAAATCGGTATGGAATTTACAAAGATATATACTATTATTAGCAATATAAAGCAAATTTTGGTAAGTAATACAGGGTGAAGCATGCGATCACATTCGAAGACAAAACACTATCATGATACCAAGCAAATATTGCGGATTGTCTCTAAAGCTGCATTAAATACCGCGTATATTTTTGTTATGATGGAGGTCATCATTACCAGGAGCATTAACGACAAACGAATGCTGTCAATCATCGAACAAATACTAAACTGCTGTTATGTGCGCCGCTGGCGTGTTTGGGGCATACCAATGACAAAGGTATATTAACTGAAGGGGACCACTATTATGAACAAAAAAGTTAATGTATTCATATCCATACTATATTTATCAACCTTAATCTTTGGCTCGACCATTCAGGCCGCTAATTCAACCAACTCAAAGGTTTGCGAGAACGCTAGCTATTGGACCCTAATATCCGATTCGCCCGGCATTACAGCCGTATGCGAAGCAAAAGCTGATCTTCGTTACGGGTGTTATGTATCCACTAAAGCAGGACTTAATAACGACTCGAGTACATCTCAACTACAAGTGGTTATGAGTCAAAATAATTCCCCCTCGGGGAGTTTCAACGTTTCATCAACCTCCGACCATAGAGCTGCATGTGTTGGGGGGTATCGCGCATGTTTGAAGAATGGTAGTTGTTATGGCAATTGAATCTATCTACCATTAAGCTAGGTCTGCCCAACCTCCAATATTGCACAACGCAAATCATATTCCACAAAACGCCTGCTCCGTCGCAAAGTACTGCGCGACCTTTTTTAGAAAGGCATTTTCCTGAGTAAGACGATCATTTTCGCATTTGAGACGGGATAATTCAGCCTGTTGTTATTTTTGAAGCTCATGAGGCTGTCCAAATTGCCTTTGTTTGGCCCGCCACGGATAAAGTATCGATTCCGATAACCCAAGATCTTTCGCAACTTGAGGCACGCCTTCAGACTTAGCTCGGAGCAAAGTTCTACCTTTAAATTCTGGACTATATTTTACAGTTGAATGAGTTAGATTAATTTGTTTCGTTCATTTTATTTCCTCACTAAAAGTTAGTTTACTCTCTTGGTAAGGTGTCCTTCAAATCGGGGCAAGATCAGCTTGAAGAGTTACAAGATGCTATTACATTAGACATGATAGAAGAGATACAACAACTGGAAGTGTCTACATGTTTTAATAAAGTGGATTTGGAAGATGAAAAAAGAGAAGTAGTTCATAGGCATATGGTACAAATAAAAACACTGTCTGAAAAAATCAAAGAAATTAAGGGGCAAGTCGAAGAGATTGGTAATCAAATTAATATTTTTATGGTAGGAAAAGCACGTTGCAAGAAATGAGCTTGTTAAAGCTGAGAATGAGAGGTTAAAAGATAGGTTCGATCATATGAGCCTGTAAATAATTCTGTGTAAGTACTCGCTCTAAACATAAGGAGTTAGCTGCTCCTCGAACTCGCTCATAAAGTGATTCATCGCAGGTTTCCAGTGTTGAATCGACACAGTCCATTTTTTTATGCGGATTGGACTGCTAAAGAAATTACTTTTATGACTGCTTTATCACGTCAGCAATCAAGGTTGGTTCTCGAGAGCTGTCAATGGTAACACCCAGAGGGAAGATCTTGTAAACCTGCTACTGGATGGTTTAGAGGTGGCTCATAATGTTCGTTATGAGCGGACTTTGGAGCATTTTGATAGTAATGTACGCAGAGTGGAGAAGTACTTACACTCATTCTTAAAAGCTGGCGTTTGGATACCATTTAACGAAAAATCTCCATCTGTAATGGATGCTTTAGCACTAATTTTAAGAAAGAATCTACGAATCTTTGTGACGAAAACGAGTGGACGGTTGTCCTTAGCTAGAACAAGTTGTCATGGAGCAAACTTTGAGGCACTTGATGTTCTTTGTACATCTGCCGAGGGCTTTTCGTCAGAACCACGAAGATTCAATCATTATATCAGGCTAAAAACATCGTCTATACAGCTCGCTAGTAGTGCGTCGAATAATACTATTCCTACAGCAACACCACTGTCGATGCTTTTCAAACCTTCTCGCAAAGAGCAGACTGCTTCGAGTTTCAATGCTGCTCCACAGCCAGAAAGAGCTAGAAAAGCCAACACCTTTACATGATAGAAATAATCTAAGCAAGAGAAAAGGCAGTATCGTTTTTTCTCTTGTTTTTTTAAAATATAGCATGTTGCATTAACGAGTTGAATCCACCTGTGCTTTCTAAAACCCCCACGTATTACGTAATACTGTCGGCTTTTAGAAAGCACATTCGCCTCAACCTTGCTGGTTTATCGTAAGTCCTAAGTATGTTAAAATGGCCACTTTTAAATGACCAAAAAGATTTTAATTCCATATGAAACAGGGTGTTAGCGTTTATAAGCGGCTCATGGGCTATGCTCTTGATTATTGGCCTGCCTTTATTTTTGGTATTGTGGGTATGCTGATGTCATCTGGCAGTGATGCGGCATTTACTTGGTTTTTAAAGCCATTACTCAACGATGGTTTTATTAATAAAAATCAACATTTCCTATTCTGGCTGCCTTATATTATCGTCGGTGCCTTTGTTTTTCGAGGCATTGCTTCCTTCACTGCAAATTACTTTATTACATGGATAGGACGCAATGTTGTCATGCGTTTTCGGCAATTATTGTTTGCCCATTTCCTAAAATTACCTGCAGCGTATTTTGATACGCGTAATAGCGGTGAACTTCTCTCTGTAATCATTTTTAACGTACAGCAAGTGGCAAGTGCCAGCACTAAAGCTTTTATTCGCGTAATTCGTGAAAGCTTCTTAATTGTGGGGCTCATTGTTGTTATGTTTTTAAATAGCTGGCGTTTAAGTCTTATTTTTATATTGACCGTTCCTGTGATTGCTTTGATTGTAAGTTATACCAGTCGACGTATGCGCAGTTTAAGTCATGGTATTCAAGATAATATGAGCGAAATTACCCATATTGCGCAAGAAGGCTTAGAAGGCTACCGCGAAGTGAAAAGTTTTGGCGGTCAAAACTATGAGCAAGGTAAGTTTAATTCGGTGACAAAGCATAATCGTCAACGTGAAATGAAAGTGATCGTGGCAGACTCCATTGGTACATCAAGTGTGCAAATTCTTGCTTCATTTGCTATTGCCATTACCGTATATCTAGCAACGTCGGATGGACGCTTTGGGATTTCAGCTGGAGCCTTTGTTTCTTTTACGGCATCAATGCTTGCGATGTTAAAGCCTTTGAAAAATTTGACGACGGTTAATAGTACAATACAAAAAGGTATTGCCGGTGCTGAAAGTATCTTTGCTGTTTTAGATGAACCGACAGAGCAAGATACTGGCACAACAATATTACCGCGAGCTCAAGGTGAGCTAATCTATGAGAACGTTTCTTTTCAATATGAGCGTAGTCATAAAGGTGTGTTGCATAATATTGACTTGACGATTAAACCGGGTGAAACCGTGGCACTAGTTGGACGTTCTGGTAGTGGTAAAAGTACGCTTGTTAATTTATTGCCGCGCTTTTATGAATATCAGACAGGGTGCATCACTATAGATGGTTATACTATTCGTGACCTTAGTTTATCGTCGTTACGCCAACAAGTTGCGTTAGTGTCACAACACGTGGTGTTGTTTAATGATAGTATTGCTAAGAATATTGCCTATGGACAATTAGAGACTGTTTCTCGCGAAGAAATTATTGCGGCAGCTAAAGCGGCACATGCTTACGAGTTTATTCAAGAACTTCCTGAAGGCTTGGATACTTTGGTTGGCGATAAAGGCGTTTTACTTTCAGGTGGTCAACGTCAGCGTTTAGCAATAGCCCGAGCCTTATTAAAAGATGCGCCAATTTTGATTTTAGATGAAGCAACATCAGCATTAGATACCGAAGCGGAGCGCCATATTCAAGCCGCACTGGAAACGTTGATGGAAAACCGCACGACCTTAGTGATTGCACATCGTCTTTCAACAATTGAAAAAGCCGATAAAATCGTTGTTATGGAAAAGGGTAGAATTATCGAGATGGGTAATCACTCAACCTTGCTTGAACAAGATGGACACTATGCGAAATTACATGCCCTACAGTTTCACGATGAAAGTTTACAATCTGAAGCAGAAAGTGAAGTATCATAATGGATTTTTGGTATTCTCATAATACGATTTCCCAGTTATTAAGACCATTGTCGGGTTTATATAAGGGTATCGCTGCAACGAGAAAGTTTTTATATCAAAAGAATATCTTATCCTCACAAGCATTTCCTGTACCGATAATTGTTGTTGGCAATATTAGTGTTGGCGGTACCGGTAAAACGCCATTAACAATTTACCTTGCCGAGTTACTGCGACAACAAGGCTTTGTACCAGGCATTGTCAGTCGTGGCTATAAAGCTAATATTAAAACGTTTCCGCACTTTGTTGATACGCTAGCATCAGCGACGGATGTTGGTGATGAAGCTGTATTAATGGCACGACGTAGTGGCTGCCCAGTCGTTATAGCGCCAAAACGAAATGTTGCTATCAAAGCATTATTAGGCGCAACAAATTGTAATGTTATCTTAGCCGACGATGGTTTGCAGCATTATGCTATGCAACGTGATATCGAGATTGCAGTGCTTGATGGCCAACGGCGTTGTGGCAATGAATTATGTTTACCGGCAGGACCTTTACGTGAACCGGTACAACGTTTACAAGATGTTGATTTCGTCGTTGTTAAAGGGGAGGCTGCTGTTGGTGAGTATGCTATGCAATTACTGCCTGGCGAACTATGCTGCGTACAGCGAGCTGCTGAGCGCATGGATAATAAAAGTTTTATCGATAAGCCTGTTCATGCTGTAGCGGGTATTGGTAATCCAGAGAGCTTTTTTCAAACATTAAAGTCACTTGGTTATGCGGTTATTCCTCATTATTTTCCAGATCATTATACTTATCAAGTACAAGACCTTAATTTCCAAGATGACTTACCCATTATTATGACAGAGAAAGATGCGGTGAAGTGTGAGAGTTTTAGCTTGCCTAATCTCTGGTATTTAAATGTTAATGCAATGCTTCCTGAAGATTTTAATCAAAACTTTTTAAATAAAGTGCCGCTAGTTTCTTCTGCGCAAAGTTTTGTTACTCTATGATTTACAAGCGGCGTTTATGACGTCCCCTTAATATTTACACTATTTATAACGTAGTTCTACGTATTGATTTAGCGACAATAACAACGATACTATATTTAACTTAGATTCAGTATATTAAGCGCTCTTGCTACGATGGCAACTGCGGAATCTAGGTTTAAAATCTAAGTGTTTAAAAGTGAGATATGACATGAATAAGATTAAACGAGTTTTTGTTATTGGTCATCCTGGTGCAGGAAAAGGTTTATTTGCTAAAACATTGGGAGAGAAATTAGGTTGGCGCATCATCGATGCTGATATTGGAATAGAAAGTAAAATAGGCCTTCCAATACATGAAATTTTAAGTAAAGAAGCTGCAGACTCGTTCTTTCACTGTCAAACTATAATATTAAATAATTTGATAAAAGAAGAACATGTTGTCGTTGTAACTGATGCCAGTATGGTTTGTTCAAAAATTAATAGAGAAATTCTATCAGCGGAATTTTCTGTTTTTTTAGATACTAGCACGAGTGTGCAGCTGGAGCGTAATATCCGGCGCGCAGCGCCATTGTTACCATTTATAACAACTAAAGAATTATTCGATAATCTTCATGATGAGCGCGATGAATTAAATAAACTCGTCAGCACTCTCACTATAGATGGCAATAAGCATGCTTTAGATGAGCATATACAAGTTGTTATGAATGCTATGCGGGAATCATTTAATGTTGACGTTTTGTCAGATGACGGCAATGCCATCACACGAGAAAAGTCTGATTCTATCTTTTTTCATAATACACGGCATTCACCTGTGCAACTTTCAACGCAGCAAGCAACATGTTTAACGTTATTAGCACAAGGGAAGTCATCAAAATTGATCGCTCGAGATATGAGTCTTTCCCATAGAACGGTGGAAGGAATTATCGCTCAAACCAAAGAGTTGCTGGGTTGTAAATCAAGTAAAGAGCTTATGGCCTTGTATTTTAAGTAGAATTGAAGTGTTATTGAGGACGTTACAAGTTTTGAAGTTAGTGGGCAACAGTGATACACTTGGCGAAATTTTGATTCACTAATGGGCTTTGTTGTCTAAAGTAGGTTTTATCATTATGCGTCGATTATATTTCCTTGCTAGCGCTTTAATTCTTATCTTTGCCACTATTTTAATACTTCCAGGCGTTGCTGCGTATTATTTTAAACATGAAATACAAAGCCATTTTGCTAACTACACCGTTGGGCATAGTGGCGTCAGTATAAGCTTAACGAAGTATAAGTCGCATTGGTTTGACTCTAATGCAGAGTTTATCATTCAAATTAATAATCAACATCGACACATCACATCATTAAATGCCAATCCAATAGGAATAAAACATGTAACTCTCTTGGCAAATGTGAAAATTTTTAATGGTCCATTGGCATTTATACAAACTGCAACAAATAATACGCATCTTGCAGCAGGGCTGGCCTATTTTCAGGGACAAATTGTCACTAGCGATAATAAAGCTGTGGCAAATTTTAACGGTTCGATCAACTTCGCTCAAAACATAGAGCTTAATATTAACGTACCAAAATTATTAATTAATCAAGGATTGGCAAAGCAGACGGTTAAAATCTTAGTGAATGATTTTCAGAGCCATATATTTTTGCAAAAGCGTGCAGCGTGTTTTAAGGGTGATTATCAGATTGCCTCATTAAAATTTCAGGTGGCAAATCAAGACTTATTTTCAGCTGCCGGTATTACAAATACGTTTACAGCGAACAAAAATCAAAATGGAATATGGCTAGGTAATAACAGCTTACATATTTTGACATTGACTGCGCAGCAACACGAGCATAATGCTGTTATTAATGATATTAAACTTAATATGAATAATACATTGCACGCACAATCAGTGCTTAGTCACCTTAAAGGCATGGCTACAGAATTATGCGTAGACAACATTTGCATGCAAAAAATTAAATTGAATTTAGCCTTACGGGGAAGTCCTTTACTCGCTATGTCACCATTACAACGCTGGCAATATTGGCAACATTTACAAGCCTTACACACGGGTTCTACTGAGTCGAAGCTGTCCCAACAAAAGAACAATGCTTTTTCGAGAAAAATTTTACCACAAGCAATTGCTGCTACGCATATCACATTAAAAACCTTACAAATGCAAACAGCAAATGGTCTATTAAGTATGAATGGGGTTGTTGATTTGCCAAGGAGCTTGCCTATGTTCGTTAATAATAAATTGCCTGAATTCAAATTTTTAGCAGGATTATTAGCGCATACCGTGTCAAGTTTAGATGCTTCACTTAAAGTTATTGCTCCACAAGCTTTTGTTAAGCATGTAATGCAAAGCAATTTATTATCACAATCAGATAAAGATTGGTTGAGTCGAGCATTAAAGCAGGATTATTTACATCGAGATCAGCAAAATTATGTTGCTCATATGGTGTTTAGTAACGGCATGTTATATCTGAATGGTAAGTGGTTACCTTTATTCATGACGCAGCTTAAGCCAACACTAGCGACATAAATAGGTTAAGCATTTTCATAGCATTTAATTATTATAGTGGTTGGATATCAATCCAAAACATGAATGCCAAATTTAGGTAAAATACTGGTGAGTTTTATCAGAGGCAAACCAATCAAGGCGTTGTAATCATCGCCAATCAACTTTTCAAACAATGTAATGCCTAAGCCTTCGATTTGGAAGCTACCGGCACAATGCCAGGGTTCATCTTTCTTAAGATAATTATCAATCATACTTGCTGTGAGTTGACGGAATATCACGGTAAAGGGTTCGACACAAACTTCATATTCTTGAGTCTCACTATTCATCACACACATGCCCGTATAAAATGTAACCTTGTGCCCGGAAAGCATTGATAAGGTGGCAAAGGCATTGTCATAATTCCCTGGCTTACCAAGAATTTGGCCATTAAAGTCAGCCACTTGATCGGCACCGATAATAATAGAATTGGCTTGGGTGGTTGCAATTTTTCCAGCTTTAGCAATGGCTAAACGCTCGACAAGCGCTGCAGCTGTTTCACCTTTCAAAGGACTTTCATCAATATCAGGCGCTGCTGATTCGAAATCAATCTTCAGTTTTTTCAATAGCTTATAACGAGAAGAGGAGGTTGAGCCTAGAATTAATTTGGACATTACAGGCACCTTAGAAAGACCGAAAATAATATTTGCACAATGTTAGCAGAAATCTGTATAATTGCACCCCTTTATGGGCTGTCTTTGAACTAGATGCGGCCTGTTAACAGTTTGAATTAGAAGTCATTATCAAATTCATTAAACTTATTGGAGTTCCAGCAAATGGCTGTACAACGTAAACACACTACTCGATCAAAACGCGGTATGCGACGCGCTCATAATGCATTAACTGGTAAAGAGTTAGCGACTGATAGCTTTACGGGTGAAACACATCTTCGTCATCATATGACAGCTGAAGGTTATTACCGTGGTAAGCCGATTAACGTTAAAGAAGTTGCAGAAGAACAAGAAGAATCAACAACAGAAGAGTAATGAACATTGGATCAAGTAACAGTTGCACTTGATGCTATGGGTGGAGATTTCGGTCCAGATGTTGTGATCCCTGCTGCGCATTCTGCTTTACAACAGTTTGCAGATTTGCGCTTAATTATCGTAGGAGATCAGGCAACGCTATTAGAAAAGTTGAAGCAGCATAATGTTCAGCAATCTGAGCGCTTATCTATTCGACATGCATCACAAGTCGTTGCCAGCGATGAATTACCTTCTCATGCATTACGCACCAAAAAAGATTCCTCTATGCGTGTTGCTATTAATCTAGTTAAAGAGGGCTGTGCCAATGCTTGTGTCAGTGCTGGTAATACCGGAGCCTTAATGGCAACAGCTCGATTTGTTTTGAAAACACTTCCAGGAATTGATCGACCAGCTATTTTGAGTCTATTACCAACGACCAATGGCCAAGTTCGTGTTTTAGATTTAGGCGCTAATGTTGATTGTAAAGCTGAACATCTATTTCAATTTGCGGTGATGGGTTCCGTTGTAGCCGAAGCCGTTGACAATCTTGATAAACCGCGTGTTGCATTGCTCAATATTGGTGAAGAAGAAATTAAAGGTAATGAACAAGTCAAAAAAACTGCGCAACTATTATCGGCTGCTGAAATTATAAATTATACTGGTTATATTGAAGGTACCGAGCTTTATAAAGGTATTGCTGATGTTGTGGTTTGTGATGGCTTTGTTGGCAATGTTGCCTTGAAAGTGTCTGAAGGAGCCGCACACCTTATTAGTGATCGAATCAAAAAAATCTTTGGTAAAAATATTTTTACGCGTTTAACCGGTCTTATAGCCCTTGGTGTTTTGAAAAAAATTCATTCCAGTCTCGATCCGGCTCGTTATAATGGCGCAAGTTTTATTGGTTTGCGGGGTGTTGTGGTAAAAAGCCACGGTAGTACGAGTGTTGTTGGTTTTACCAATGCAATTAAAGAAGCCATGTTAGAAGTTGAAAAAAATGTAACTCAAACTATTCATGATCGTGTTGCAGTATTGATGCAAGCGACTGAAACAGCCGAGAATGATTAATAGGGAGCAAAATATGACACAAAATCTAGCTTTTGTTTTTCCTGGTCAAGGCTCACAAGCTGTCGCAATGCTTGCAGAGCTTGCTCAAACTTTTTCTATTGTTGAAGAAACCTTTCAGCAAGCTTCTGCTATTTTGGGCTATGATGCCTGGCAGTTAGCTCAACATGGTCCTGAAGAAAAATTAAATCAAACGCAATTTACACAGCCCGTTTTATTAGCTGCTGATGTTGCCGTCTATCGTGTTTGGCAACAATTGAATCAAGCTGAGCCTATTTATTTCGCTGGCCATAGTTTAGGGGAATATGCTGCTTTGGTTTGTGCTGGAGCAATTGATTTCGCTGATGCAATTAAGCTGGTTGCTGAGCGTGGTCGCTTAATGCAAGAAGCCGTGCCGGCAGGACAGGGAGGCATGGCTGCAATTATTGGTTTAGATTCCGACAAAGTAAATGTGCTTTGTCAGCAAGCAGCGGAAGGACAAATATTAAGTGCGGCAAATTATAATTCACCGGGACAAATTGTTATTGCCGGTCATACTGATGCTGTGAATAGAGCGGTGGAACAGGCTAAGTCTGTTGGCGCTAAGAAGGCGAAATTACTTGAAGTAAGTGTCCCATCTCACTGTTTGTTAATGCAAAGTGCTGCAGAAAAGTTCATTAGTGTGGTTAAAGCAATGACTTGGCAGCAACCTAAAGTTGCTGTTGTGAATAATGTTGATGTCGCAATAAATAATGAGGTCAGTGCGATTCAAGACGCGCTGATTCGACAATTGTATATGCCGGTACGCTGGATTGAAATTATTGAGTATCTTTCGCAACAGAATGTTGATGTTTTTATGGAGTGTGGTCCTGGCAAAGTGCTTGCAGGATTAAATAAACGCATCACAAAAGATATTGCAACTCAATCCGTTATTGCGGAAAGTTTACGTTTAGCCTTAATTCCGCAGTAGATGGCAACGGCTAAATCAAGGTTTAGTTTCATCTGTTGAAAATGTTGATAGGGGGATGATTATGATGAATTTAGAAGGCAAAATCGCTCTTGTTACTGGAGCAAGTCGAGGTATTGGCCATGCCATCGCATTAGATTTAGCTAAACATGGCGCGACAGTTATTGGCACTGCAACAAGTGAACAAGGTGCTGAGAAATTTGCTCAAACAATGGCGGAAGCAAATTTAGCCGGGTCTGGAATTATATTTAATGCTAAAGATGACGCCAGTATCGAATCTGCTTTTGCTAATGCTCAAGAAAAAGCTGGCAAAATTGATATCCTCGTCAACAATGCGGCTATCAATTGTGACAATCTGTTATTAAGGATGAAAGACCAAGAATGGCAAGATGTTATGCAAACCAATCTTACGGCAGTTTTTAAATTGAGTAAATTGTGTTTAAAAGGCATGTTAAAAGCACGCTGGGGCCGCATTATTAATATTAGTTCGGTTGTTGGTTATACAGGCAATCCTGGGCAAGCAAATTATGCGGCAGCAAAAGCGGGCTTAGTGGGGTTTACTAAATCCTTAGCTTATGAAGTCGCAACACGAAATATTACTGCCAATTTGATTGCTCCTGGTTTTATTGAAACCGATATGACTAACAAATTGACAGATGAACAGAAAACGGCAATTTTTCAAGGCATTCCTATGCAGCGTTTAGGACAGCCTCAAGATATAGCTGCTGCTGCAGTATTTTTAGCGTCACCCGCTGCAAATTATATTACAGGACAAACTATTCATGTGAATGGCGGAATGTTTATGGCTTAAGAATGAAGGATTTTACGTAGACTCTGTGTAAATACCGCCCATACTTCGAAATGCGATGGGTAAATATATCGAGTTTTTGTAAAAGCTAGTTGCACGCGCCAATGGATTTGAATAAACTACCGCGAAATGGGCTTTAAGATTTAGTTTCAATTTTTAAGAGGAAGATAGTACATATGAGTACAGTAGATGACAGAGTAAAAAAAATCGTTGTTGAACAGTTAGGTGTTAAAGAAGACGATGCTCGTAATGACGCTTCATTTGTTGATGACCTTGGTGCAGATTCCTTAGATACTGTGGAATTAGTTATGGCTCTTGAAGAAGAGTTTGAAACTGAAATCCCAGATGAAGATGCTGAAAAAATCACTACAATTCAACAAGCTATTAATTATATTAAAGAGCATCAAGCAGAAAAAGAATAAGTTTTATTTTCAGGTTTTAGGCGCAGACAAGGTGTAAGTGTCTAGCAATGTTACTTGTCTATAGCCGCAGGATGATAAGAATTTTCCATGGGTGAGCTGAAATATTTTAGCTCATTTTATTGTGAGTGACTTAGATGTCTTGTTGAATTTACTATAATTAAGTACATTACGGAGATAGTTACAGGAGCAGTTTAGCTCCTGTGATTATCACTAATTCTATGAGGTTTTAGTTGTGACAAAGCGACGCGTCGTGGTAACCGGTCTTGGAATGGTTACACCATTAGGTTTAAATGTTTCCGATACTTGGCAGAATGTTTTAGCTGCGAAAAGCGGTGTTGGCGTGATAGATAACTTTGATGCCTCCGGATTTGCTTCTCGAATTTGTGGAACAGTTAAGAATTTCGATCCTAGTCCTTTTATGTCTGCTAAAGACATCCGTAAAACGGCTCTATTCGTGCAATATTCTCTTGCCTCGAGTCAAGAAGCTTTAGATGATTCTGGTCTTGATCTTAATACTCAGGATTTAAGTCGAATAGGTGTGGCGATCGGTGCTGGTATCGGTGGTCTTGCTAAAATTGAAACAAATTATAAAGCATGGCTTGACGGTGGGCCGCGTAAAATTTCACCTTTCTTTATTCCTGGTGCCATTATTAATACTGCTGCAGGTATGGTTTCTATTAAATATGGTTTAACAGGACCAAATATTGCTTTAGTCTCCGCTTGTACAACGGGTACGCATAATATTGGTTATGCCGCGAGAACTGTTGCATATGGTGATGCCGATATAATGATTTCTGGTGGTGCCGAAATGGCAACCTCATTATTAGGGGTTGGTGGTTTCTCTTCTATGCGGGCACTATCTACACGCAATGATGACCCTCAACGTGCTAGTCGTCCATGGGATAAAGATCGTGATGGTTTTGTCTTAGGTGATGGTGCTGGTATTTTAGTTTTAGAAGAATATGAACATGCGAAGCAGCGTGGTGCCAAAATCTATGCTGAGTTGAAAGGTTTCGGGGCGACGGCTGATGCTTATCATATGACCTTACCTGAACAAGAGGGCAAAGGAGCAATGAGCAGTATGCTGGCAGCATTAAGCGATGCTGAACTAAATCCTGATTCAGTTGACTATATTAATGCGCATGCAACATCAACTCCGGCTGGGGATGAAGTTGAGAATTTAGCGGTTAAAACGGCCTTTAAAGATCATGCTCATAAGCTTGCGGTTAGTTCAACAAAATCTATGACGGGTCATTTATTAGGAGCTGCGGGAGCTGTTGAAGCTATTTTTGCAATTATGGCATTATGTGATAATGTCGCGCCGCCTACTATAAACTTAGATAACCCAAGTGAAGGTTGTGATTTAAACTTTGTTGCACATACCGCACAAGAAAGAAATATTAAAGTCAGTCTTTCTAATTCATTTGGCTTTGGTGGCACTAATGGTAGCTTAGTTTTTACTGAAATATCCTAGTTTGTAGTTAAACAATGATAGCCTTAAATCAAATCAATCGCCGACGTTTTCTGCAAGGCGTTCTAGTTTTATCATTTTTTATTATTTGTAATATTATTGTTGTCGCTTTTAAAGCTAATCATAATATGTCGAGCGATTTATTAATGTTTTATCGTTCTGCCCATGCAATACTGGCTGGGACAAATATCTATCAACCCGTACTTGTGAAACCGCTGCATCATTACGCGGTTCAGCATCCAACAATCCAGCAGCTGTGGCAACAGAGTAATTCCGCAAATTTAAATATGCCGAGTTTTTATTTTCTCATATCACCTCTTGCTCTTCTTTCATATCGCACTGCTTATTGGGTGTGGGGGATTATGTCTCTACTATTGGCTGCTTTATCAGTTTGGATAATTAATAGAACGGAATTGCTAGAGCATTACCCGTATAAAAAACTGGCGTTATATATTTTAATGTTTGCTTGTTTCCCTTTACTTGCAAATATATTATTAGGACAGGTGGGTACAATAATAAGTTGTGGTGTCATTGCGAGTTGGTATTTATGTCGACGTGGCTTTTTTGTTACCGCAGGTTTAGTTTTGGGACTTCTTGCAACGATAAAATTGTTTATTGGGCTCTTCTTTATCTATTTCATTTTTTGCCGACAATGGCGAATGGTTGCGGCAATGATTATCAGTTTTCTGCTTATTTTTATTTGTACTTTACCATTGGTTGGGCAGCATGCTTATCTTATTTACTTTGCTAATTTACACGGTGTTCATTGGTTTCAAGGTAACTGGAATGGTTCTTTATTCGGTTATTTAACGCGTTTATTTGGTGGACGTTATCCATATTCTGTTTGGTCATTGCCGCTACTGAAAAATATAATCTATGTTGGTATTTGGCTTTTGCTTAGCTGGAAAATATTTCAATATGCTAAACAACAACAGACACCACCTACAATGAAACATGCTAAGCCACTTGATAAGCTGATGATGTTTGATTTGGGCTATGCATTTTGTGTAGTGGCAATGCTATTTCTTTCGCCTTTAGGCTGGGTATATTACTTTCCAGTTTTATTATTGCCATTAGCTATGATTTGGCATTATACAGATCAGTTTAATGGCAATTATAAAATACGCTACGCAATTATTGTTGTTGTCTTTTTAGCTACGCTTCCGAGTACAATAATTTATTCTGCGAAGCTTGGTTCTACATTGTATTCGTTAACAGCGGCGTCTAGTTATTTTTATGCGTTACTGATACTGATTTTAATATTTTTTTATCTGCCTAAAAGTGTAAATGAAAATAAAGGCGTCATATTACAACGAGAAAATAAAATAACATTGATGTGTTTAGCCTTAGCGTTATTACCCTCAATGCTAAGTATTATTGCAAATGCTTTTGTGGCGGTAGTGAGTTGATGTTAAATAAATACCACTATTTAGCGATACTTTGTTTATTACCGATCTTGTTATTGGCATATGGCGGTGTGACTTATTACAAAGCCAGCAATAATATTGCGACAGACTTTACCTCTTTCTATGAGTCTGTGCATGCTTACCATCATCAAGAATCAATTTATACTCGGCAGCGACAAAATCTTTATTTCACAACAAAAGGTATGCGAGCGAAATTATCACCACTGATTAAATATTCTGAAAATCTTAACCCTCCATTTGTTGTTAGTTTAATACTGCCTTTTGCCTATCTCAGTTATTCACAGGCCTTTATTATCTGGACATGTTTATCTTTATTATTAGGTTTTATGGCGACATTATTATTGCTAAAAACCTTTACCCTTAAATTAAGTTCTACCAAACAAATATTATTATCGATTATACTTTTGCTTGCCTACTTTCCGACTTATGCCAATATTGCTTATGGTCAATTTGGCTTAATTCTGTACTTCTTTCTGATTTGTTTTTGGCTAAGCGCGCGAAAAGGTCGTGACAATATAGCGGGTGTGATTCTTGGATTTACTCTTGGTATGAAATTATTTCTGGGTTTGTTTTTAATCTACTTTCTATTATTACGGCGCTGGCGATTACTCTGTTATGCAATGATTACTTTTCTGTTAACGTTGCTGATTGGGGCGTGGGTTTTTGGTAGTGCTGCATATATTAATTATTGGCATGTTATTCATAGTATTGATTGGTATTCAGCAAGTTGGAATGCTTCATTGTTAGGGTTGGTAACGCGATTATTAGGGCAGAATAATGCTAGTGTCATTGTACATTGGTCATTACAAGAAATTCTGTCTTATGCTGTATTAGCAATTACTTGTTTTTATTTGTATTTGCGAGATATATCGCTAATACAATCTCAACAACATGAACATGATAGTGCTTCTCAATTTGATATTGGCTTTTGCTTAACGCTGGTTACCATGCTGTTATTATCGCCGCTTGGCTGGTTGTATTATTTTCCGCTGCTATTGCTCGTGTTTTTATTATGTTTTAGCTTTATGTATAGTTATCAGCTCTCATCATATTGGATAGCATCAATGTTTTTAGCGTTTATTTTAACAAACTGGCCTGTTGGTCTTGCTCACCATATAGCTTCAGGATGGTTACAATTATTTTCCAGTAATGCTCTAGCCTGCTATGGTTTATTGCTATTATTTTCTAACTTGATTATAGTGCGTAAAAAACTACTAATAGAGCCACAGGCTAAGGTTATTGCTGTAGATTCGTTATCAGTATGGCAGAACATTTTGCCATGGTTATTTTTACCATCAATACTGTGTGTTGTTTTTGTGATTCCTCATGTTTTCTAGGAGTATGATTCTTTGATTAAGCGTTTTACAACAATTATTGTTTTAATCATGTTGAGTCTAATTATTGGCTGGTTTGCAGCCGAATGGTATAACTTTTTAAATACTCCTCTTGTTAAGCGCGATCAACCGACTTATATCATGTTTAAAAAAGGTAAGTCTACTAGCGATTTTGCGCATCAATTATATAAGTTAGGTCTAATACGCCACCCTATATTTTTTGACATTATGGTTCGTGTTGAACGTGATGGTAAAATTTTACGGGCAGGTGAATATAAGATTTCTCCAGGAATGAAACCGCAACAATTAATTAACATGATGGTTAAGGGTAAAGTAATCTTGCATCGTTTAACGATTATTGAAGGATGGACCTTTAAACGCATGTTACGCGCAGTAGAAAAGAATGAGTTTTTAAAGCATACGTTGAAAGGATTGAGCAGAAATGAAGTGATGACAAAACTCGGTTATCCTAACGAGCATCCTGAAGGACGTTTTTTCCCTGATACCTATATGTTTTCCCGCGGAACATCTGATCGCTATGTATTACGTAAAGCTTATCAGTTGATGAAAAAACGATTACATAAAGTTTGGCAAAAGCGCGCTAAGAATTTACCGTTTAAAACTGCTTATCAAGCATTAATTGTTGCATCTATGATTGAGAAAGAAACCGGTGTGCCAAAAGAGCGGGCGATGGTTGCCGGTGTTATTGTTAGACGCTTGGAAAAGAATATGTACTTGCAAATTGATCCAACACTACTTTATGGTATCTACTACGATTATAATGGCAATACTTTAACGCGAAGCGAGCTACGTTTGAATACGCCATACAACACGTATTTGAATAAAGGTTTGCCGCCAACGCCAATTGCGTTACCAGGGTTGGCATCGTTAAAAGCTGCGGTCAATCCCGCGGCAGGGAATTATTTATATTTTGTTGCTATCGGCAAGGGTGATGGTTCACATGTGTTTTCAGCCACATTAAAGCAACATAATGCTAATGTTAAGAAATATATTCTCAACGCCAAAATGATTAAGAAAAACGAGAAAATTCTCGAGCATGAGCGTGAAGAAATTGATGAAGAGCATCGTATTGAATATATTAAAGAGCATAAGTTTCATCGTCATAATAAAGATGGCAGCGAAATAAATATAAAAAAGCAAACGCATGACACCAAAAAATAGTTTTAGTTCAGTATTAACATGGTTGGCGATATGTATGCTAATAGTTATGCTAGTAGCCACGACTATCATCATGGTTACAATGGTAGAGAAAAATTTGGCAACAGATTTCTCTATGTTCTATTCGGCAGCTAAAGACTTCCTTAAGCATCATCTGATGTATATGAAAATAGATTGGGCGCACTATAATGTTCGAAAAATTGCGACAGTTTATAAACATATACCGCCAGTAATTCCATTTCTTGGTGTAAAGCATTCGACAGAATTAAACTCACCATTTTTTATATTATTAATCACACCATTAGCGTTACTAACTTATCAGCAAGCGCTTGCATGTTGGTTGCTAATATCTTTTATTGCGGGTGTTGGCGCATTTTTGTACTTGTTAAAGAAAATATTTCCACAACGCTATAATCTACTCTTTATGGTAGCGGGACTCGCGGCGTTTTTGGGTAGCATTACGGTTTATAGTAATTTTGGCTATGCGGAACTCGGGCTATTTATATTTGCAGGTTTAGTATTTAGCTGGACTTGGTCAAGAAGCGGTAGAGATAAAGCCGCAGGAGTACTGCTCGGCTTGTTGCTAACCTTAAAACTGTTTATTGGAATGTTTTTAATTTACTTCTTATTTTTAAAACGTTGGCGCTTACTCGCGTATATGGTTACAACATTTATTATTTTAAATCTGATTACCTTATGCATCGTTGGCAGTAAGAATTATATTGATTATATAGCGATTTTGCACGTTGCTGATTGGTTTGCTGCAAGTTGGAATGCATCACTATATGGTTTCTTATCGCGTATTTTCGGTGGCTCATTTAATCAGCCTATTCTCAACATACCTATAATTGCGCACAGCCTCTATATTATTTCCGCTATATTCGTTGTAAGTGTTTTGTTTTTTAATACACGTCAACAGAAAGATGACAAACAACGTTTTGATTTGAATTTTAGTTATGTTTTATGTGCCATGATTTTATTGTCACCGCTAGGGTGGGTATATTATTTTCCTGTCTTATTGATTGCTTTACTATTGAGTATAAAATTTATTGAAAAATATTATTATAATTTGCCGATAATCTTTACATTACTAATCAGTTTATTTTTAATGAATGTTCCTTATATGCTCGTTCCTGCTCAAAGTGCTAACAATCCTGCCTATATGTTTACTCGATATGCTTACCAGTTCTATGGATTGTTAATTTTATTTGTTGTTTTGGTGATTCTATTGTATAAACAAGCACATATGAAATTAATTGGTGAACGTACAGGAGTAAGGCAGCATTTTCCTTTTGCTGCGATTTGGTTAGCATTGTTGCCATCACTTAATTTACTTTTGGTTAGCGCCTTTAAATAGGAAGAAACATGCAAGTGAAAGGTCGATTTATTACCATTGAAGGTGTTGAAGGTGCCGGCAAGTCATCTGCGGTTCAATGCATCGAGTCATTTTTAAAAAATAAAAACATTGATTTCGTATTAACGCGAGAACCTGGCGGCACTGATGTTGCTGAGCGTATTCGCAATATTGTATTACATGAGCACCAAGAACCTATTACGCCGACAGCAGAAGTTTTATTATTTTTTGCCGGACGAGCGCAACATATTGAACATGTTATTAAACCTTCACTTGCTGCAGGTAAGTGGGTGGTTAGCGATCGCTTTGTTGATGCGAGTTATGCTTATCAAGGTGCTGCTCGTGGAATAGCAGCAGAAAAAATTGTGTTCCTAGATGAATGGGTTGTTGGTGATTTGAAGCCGGATCTTACCATTTTGCTGGATTTACCTATAGAACAAGGATTAACACGAACACAAAGCCGAGGTGAGCTCGACCGTATTGAACAAGAACAACAACAGTTTTTTCAGCGTGCTCGTGATGTTTATTTACAACGGGCTGAACAATTTAAAGATCAGTATAGAACTGTGGATGCTAGCCAAACACTTGAAAAAGTACATGCGGCTATAACGGCAGAATTAAATCGATTCGCTGAATAGTAAAAAGATAAAAACATTTCTTCATGGAGTTAGAAGAAAAAATGCAACAAGAAAAACAAAAAATAGCAATTCTTGGATTAGGTTATGTTGGCTTACAGCTTGCAGTGGCGTTTGCAAAACACCAAACCGTTTTAGGTTATGACTATGATGCAAAGCGTATCGCTGAGCTGAAAAAAAATGAAGATCGCAATGGTATTATTAATGCTAATCAACTGAAAGCCAGTAAACTTGATTTAACATCTGAGTCAAAACATTTACAGCGATCCAATATTTACTTTATTGCTGTACCTACCTCAATAAATGAAGCTAAAATTCCTAACTTAAAAAATCTCAAAGAAGCGACCAAAACATTAGCAATTTTTTTAAAAAAAGATGATATCGTGATTTATGAATCGACAGTTTATCCTGGGACGACAGAAGATATTTGTATACCCATTCTTGAAAGCAATTCTGGGCTCATTGCAGGAAAAGATTTTTTTGTTGCTTATTCGCCTGAACGTGTTGATCCTGGCAATACCGAACATCGTCTAGATAATACCTCGAAAGTGATCTCTGCTCAAAATAGCAAAACCTTAGCAACTGTAAAACAGCTGTATAGTCGTATTATTGATGCAGAACTATTTCCTGTTTCAAATATTAAAACCGCAGAAGCGGTAAAAATTATCGAAAATACGCAGCGTGACTTGAACATTTCATTAATGAATGAGATGGCAATTGTTTTCAATAAGATGGGCGTTAATGTTAGA
>JAJFKO010000058.1 GCA_021773175.1 Gammaproteobacteria bacterium | reverse complement strand
TAACATGAGTTTACTGACATTTTTATATTCTCAACGAAATTGTCTAGGGTGTTGTACCCACACAAATTGCTGTCTTTTCTGTTCTGTTAATGAGCTACTTCTCGTTTACCTTCAACGAGGAAGGCGAATTCTATAGATCTCACCATACTTGTCAATCACTAATTAAAAATTTTTCACATTTGTATTTAACTTAACTTGATACGAGCAAACCGACGCTTACCAACCTGATAAACTTGCTCAGTACCTTTTGCTATCAACAATTGTTTATCTGTTACCTTTTCACCATCGATTTTTACCGCTCCTTGCTTAATCATGCGTAGAGCATCTGAAGTGCTGTTCACAAGATCAGCCTCCTTCAATAAGTTCGCTATTGGGTAACCAGTGTCAGGTGCAGTAAAAGCAAATTCTGGCATTTGCTCTGGCATAGCACCTTTTTGAAAGCGGGCAATGAAGTTTTCATGTGCCTGCGTTGCCATTGATTGGTCGTAAAATCGTGAGACAATTTCTTCTGCTAGTCTAATTTTTACGTCTCGAGGATTAAGTCCGTCTGTGACATCTTTCTTCCATTGGTTAATATTAGCGCACGATTGAAAACTAAGCAAATCGAAATAACGCCACATCAGCTCATCAGAGACCGACATGATCTTGCCGAACATGTCATCAGGAGCATCGTCGATACCAATATAGTTGTCATAAGACTTTGACATTTTGCGCACACCATCCAAACCTTCTATCAATGGCACTGTCAAAACGATCTGTGGTTCTTGCCCATATTGTTTTTGTAATTCACGTCCCATAAGCAGATTGAATTTCTGATCGGTACCGCCTAATTCAACATCAGCTTGTAATGCAACTGAATCATACCCTTGTATAAGAGGGTACATGAATTCATGAATCGCGATAGACTGCCCTGAGGTATAACGCTTATGAAAATCATCTCGCTCCAGCATTCTGGCAACGGTATACATAGAAGATAAGCGCAAGAAGTCTGGTGCAGTAAACTTATTCATCCACTCTGAATTAAAGCGAACTTCCGTTTTTTCAGGATCTAATATTTTAAAAATTTGTTCTTTATAAGTTCTGGCGTTAGCCTCAACATCTTCTCGTGTTAACGCTTTACGTGTTGCACTTTTTCCAGAAGGGTCACCAATCATTCCCGTAAAATCACCAATTAGAAATATTACTTGATGACCAAGGTCTTGAAATTGTTTCATCTTATTAATTAATACGGTATGGCCAAGATGAATGTCCGGTGCTGTCGGATCAAAACCCGTTTTCACGCGTAACGGCTTACCTTTCTCAAGCTTTTTAATAAATTCAGCCTCGATGAGAATCTCTTCACTACCGCGTTTTAGAATTTCAAGTGTTTCTTGCATTGTTGTCATGATTTCGCCTCTAAAGAATGAGACGGAAATACTACCAGATCGTATTAAACCAATAAAGCCTTATGATTGACATAAGCTGTGGCCTTGCACCCACTCAGTTTCACCATCAATATAGGTTTCTTTCTTCCAAATGGGACACTGATGTTTAATGGCTTCAATTAAATAGGAACATGCAGCCATGGCTTCGCGCCGATGTTTAGTGCTTACCGCCACTATTACACTTAATTCACCCACTTGTAATTTGCCGCTACGATGCACAATATAAATCTTTATGCCTTCTTCATATTTAGCCACTGCTTTGTGGCAAAACTCCATGATTAGCTTTTCCGCTAATGGTTTATAGACTTCATATTCAACATTAATCACTTGGCGTTGATTATTTTGCTGACGAATACTACCGGTAAATACTTGCATTGCACCATGTCCTGCATCATGAATGAAATCATGAGCAGCAAGCACATTAAGATCTTCAGTTGTAATATTCACAAAAAAAGGACTCTGCATTTCAACCTCCACAAACCGGTGGCAATGCAGCAATCTGCATATTATCGGTAAACTGAACATCTTCCGTAAGAATTCGTTCAGAAGTCGCAAATGCAACGGAGCTTATGATGGATTCAGTTTGTTGTGCCTGTAATTGAGCGGCTAGTTTTTCTCTAAGCGCGACAATATTGCTGCCTTCAGGTAATTCAAATACCAACTCTGCCGTTTGTAATATTTCTTTTAACTGACCAAATAAGTTTAATGTGATTTTTAACATAGAGCATCCTTAAAGGGATAAATACTTATTAATTCGTGAGTAGTATAAAGGCGCGATGCTTCTGGCAATACCGCCCAACAGTTAGCTGTTAACAAAGATTTGATGCGAAATGACTCTTGACCATCGAGTATTGTCACTTCGGATTCACCAGTAGAATTAATTTGCCAATGAGCTTTGGTAAGAAACTGCAATGTATTTTGTTTTTCGAAATCAGTTGTTAATTTAGCTCTTATAGACTTCTCTTGCTCCAAGCCTTGCAGATGACGCAGTAATGGATAAACAAAAAAACGAAAGCCAACAGCCGTAGAAATCGGGTTACCCGGCAAACCGAAGAAATGTGAATTTGATAGTTTGGCATAGAGAATTGGTTTCCCTGGTCTTATCGCAACCTTATGGAAGTTAATCTTTGCTTTTAATTGCTTTAACAAATTTGGAATAAAATCCATTTTTCCAGCAGAAACAGCGCCTAATGTTATTATCATTTCTGGTGGTTCTGCTTGATTTAATAATTCTGTTAATAATTGTTGTAACTGCTCAGGATCATCGGCGACACAGCCATAGTAACTTATCGGTATATTCATGGTTTGGCACAATGCTTGTAAATAAGGCACACTACTATTACGAATTTTTCCTGGGATTAGCGGTATATTAAAGTCATCTACTATTTCATTACCAGTCGCGACAATCGCAATTTTTGGTTTTTCATATACATTAATATGCGATATACCTTGTGCGGCTAACGCCATAACATGAGCAGCTGTAACCAACTGATTTTGTTTGATAATCATCGCGCCAATTGCAAAATCACTACCACTATGGCGCAAAAATGTTTGTTGTGGAACGTCTGTGATAATTATTTTTTCCCCGTCACCATCAGCCTTTAATTTTACTAGCTCAACAGGAATAACCATGTCATAACCATTTGGCACTGACGCACCGGTCATGATTTCACATGCCGAGCCTGCTTCAGCTAATACCGAAGCAGATTGCTCACCCGCAAATACGCGAGCATTAACTGTTAGTTTTACTGGGGATTCAGCTGTTGCCGCTATTACATCTTGTCTACGTACTGCATAGCCATCCATTGCTGAATTTGTAAATGGAGGTAAACTTTCTTTTGCAACAATATCAGCAGCGACCACATGGTTTACTGCTTGTAATAAACTTATTTGCTGCACCGTCATTAATTTTTTTTCTTGCAGTAAATTTATTAATGCATCTGCGTAACTAATCATGACTGCCGCCTTGTACCATATGAAGAGCATGCTTTAGTAATGGTTTTAAACTATCAAGTCCTTGCACAACGGCTTTGCGACTACCCGGCAAGGTGATCACCAACGTTTTATCGATCACGCCAACAATAGAACGACTTAACCATGAAAAATCTGTAGATTTAGCACCATCATAACGGAGTTTCTCTGCAATACCTGGAATAACTTTATTAATTAATGGTGTAATGGCTTCTGGCGTCACATCTCGTGGTGTGAAACCGGTACCACCGGTTGTTATGATTAACTCTGGGCTATACTTAGCAATAATTTTACGAATACTCTCTTGAATTGCCACAATATCATCAGCAACACAATCATGCTGTATTACATTGGCGCCTAGCTTGCTAAGTTTATTTACCAATAATTCGCCGGATTCATCCGCGTAGAGTTTTTTAGATGCACGGTCACTAATCGTGATAATGGCTGCTGAGATATGTGCAAGAATTTTTTTTTCTTCCTGGCTGACATTATCAATAATAGATTGTAAAACTGTAGATAATGGTCGTGGCGATAACCATAAACCTTTTTTACCTCCAGATTTCATTACTAAGTGAACGTTAGATAATAATACATCTGGGTTTGTACCTTTACTTAAATCATAAATTGTTAATAGCGCGGCATTAACACCTGCCAAAGCCTCCATTTCTACGCCTGTTTTCTCGTATGCTCGAGCTAAGCAGAAAACACTAATCGTTGTGCTTTTGATATCTATATCAGAATGTATAATTACTTGCTCCAGAGCTAAAGGATGACACATAGGGATCATTTGGTGTGCCTGTTTAGCGCCATTAATACCAGCAATCTCTGCAAGTGCTAATACATCACCTTTAGGCAAGTTTTTAGCTTGGATAAGCTTTAAGACTTCGGAGCCAACATTAATCTCTCCATAAGCGATTGCCACTCTTTCTGTCACCGCTTTATTGCTTATATCAATAACTTGAAAGTGGTTGTTTTCTTTAATATGATTACTAAGCTTTTCTGCCAAGTTCGTTTCTACATTTGTCATCTCGAATAATCCCTATTTCATTATATCGAGCGCTGATATAGCATCTAATACAATGTTTTTCTCGTTCTCTGCAACGCGTGATAATTTATGTTTTAAGTAATATTGCAAATAATAGCGTAGCTGTTTACGCTGCCACCAGGATAAGCTGGCATGCAGTAGATATTGCCTTAAAAAGGTCTGCCACCCATATTGTGCTGTATATTCTATATCGGCAGCATGAAAAAACATATAAATAAGGTTCTTAGCACGTCGCCGCAAGGTTAAATGAAAACGTAGATTGTGCATATCGATCAAACCTAATCGACCATCTTCTTGTAAAATATAATTACCTAAGTGTCCATCACAAAAGTAGATATTATGTTGATGTAACTTAGTGATGAACTTTGCCAGTTCTGTTAACACATTAACATCATCAGTACGAATCAAGTCGCGCAGAATAACACCTTCGATATAAGGATAAACCGCCACATCAAAAGACTTATCAACATACTGATAACTTCTTTCAATGTTGATCACAGGAATATTATAGCGCTGTAATTTCTTACTATTATGAATGAGTTTATTTGTCTGTGTATAGCTCAGACATGGCAACATGCGCCGCTGACGTCGAAAGTATAGCTTTAAGATTTTATTATCTTGAGTTTTATACACACACTCACCGTGCACGTGATGGCGCTTGAGGATTTCTGCCCCTGCAATTAAACTCTGAAAATCTTGTCGTGATAAAACCTGCATATCAAATCCATACCTACTTTAGGCTGGCAATGATATTACAGGACTTATGTATAGTCAAAATCTACCGCTCTCGCAGAGCGCCTTGCTTAGCTTTAAGGAAAGGTTTCAACAAATACTGTAAAATCGTTTTCTCGCCCGTTAGAATATCAACCGTTGCCTGCATGCCTGGAATAATTGGCAGTTCCTGACTTTCAAACTGCAAATGATTGGTATTGGTTTGAACGAGTATTTTATAGTAACTCTGCACGCGCGCATTTTTATCTTCTTCTTCAATCGCATCAGCACTGATATATTTCACTTTACCTTTTAATGAGCCATAAATTGAAGGATCATAAGCAGTAATTTTTATGGCTGCATCTTGTCCTGGGTGAATAAAAGCAATATCTTGTGGACGCACTTTCGCTTCTATTAATAAAGTATCTTTAATTGGCACCACTTCCATAATATCGGCACCAGGCTTAATAATGCCACCTATTGTTGCGATATTAACTTTTTTTACAATGCCGTCAACTGGAGATCGAATTAAGGTTCGCACCATTTTATCTTTTAGCCCCATTAGGGCTTTAGTCAATGACGCCAGCTCTGCTTGCTCGTTGCTTAGCTCTTCACGAACTTTAGATTGAAAAGTTTCAGATTCAACTGCTAATTTACCTTCAAGTTCACTGATTTTTTGCTGTAAACGGATCACATCAACTTTGGGAACCAAGCCCTCTTTAGCGAGTGGAGCCATAATTTTAAATTCCTTGTTAGCGAACTCGATACTCTTTTCTAGGGAAGTAATACTGGCTTTAAGGCGTGCTTGACGTGAATTAAATAAACGCGTTTCAATTTTTACAATTTTAGGATAGTTTTTAATAAGATCTTCTGGAAAACTAATTGACTTAGCGCCACTTGCTTCAGCTTGCAAGCGTGAAATCGTTGCCATCAAATCGACATATTTTTCACGGTTCTCTTGATAACTTGCCGAAAAACGCGTGTCATTAATACGTAATAATTTTTGCCCTTTCCTTACGAGGTCACCTTCTTTGACATAAAGCTCAGCTAGAATACCACCTTCTAGATTTTGAATAACTTGTATCTGTGAAGAAGGAATTACTTTACCGTTGGCAACAGTTCGCTCATCAATTTTAGCGAAATAAGCCCAGAGAATTAATAATGCAAAGAGAATTAACGTTGCATAAAGCAATGCAGAAGAACCTTTTGGTGTATCTGTTAACAGTGCGCGACTTTCTTCATCTAAAAAATCTAGTTCATCGCGTGATAATTTTGATTTTTTTGAGCCAAATTTCATATAATATCTCCACGACTTTCCGCTGTTGTTTTGCTAGAACCTTGCAGATACTCTAGAACTCTACTCTTCTCATCATCAACAACAATCTTGCCAGAGCGTAAAATAATAATTCTATCAACTAATTCTAATAACGATGTTTTGTAAGTATTAATAATTAATGTTTTATTCGCTGCAGCTATTTTTAAACTTTTTATCATATGTGTTTCGGTTTGATTATCCATAGCACTAGAGGGTTCATCTAATAAAATAATATCGGGCTCAGACATTAAGGCTCGTGCCAAAGTGATTGTTTGCATTTGACCACCAGAAAGTCCAGCTCCACCTTCTCCAATCATCATATCGTAACCCGCCTCATTACGACGAATAAAGTGATCGGCACCTGATAGTTGCGCACATTTTAATACCATGGCATCATCTGCCCAAGGGGCTTTCATACTAATATTATCCCGCACCGTGCCAAAGAATAATTGTGGAACTTGCGCGACATAACCAATATGGCGACGCAAATCAGCCGGATCAATTTGTTGAATGTCAACATCATCAACGCGGATATTACCAGCTGAAGATTGATATAATTGCAGAATCAATTTCAATAATGTTGTTTTACCAGAACCCATCGGCCCTAAAATGGCAACCTTCTCACCCCGCTTAATCGTAAAAGATAAGTTTTCAAATAAGGGCAATCGATCCTCAGAATAGCTAAAACTTACTTTCTCAAATTCTATTTGTCCATAGAACTTTTCTCGATGTAAAAATTTACGATCAACAGGACGTTCAATAGGTGTAGCCATGATCTTATTTAATGTCTTTAGTGAACAGTATGATAATTGAAAACGTGTTAGTAAATTTGAAATTTGTGCAAGTGGTCCTAATGCTCTGGAACTTAAAATGGTACAAGCAATCAATGCACCCACTGTCATTTCGGCTGCACTAATCAAGTAGACACCCCAAATCACTACCAACACATTAACTAAAACAATACAAATCGTTGTGAAGTTTGAAGCCAAGCTTGAATATAAACGTGATTTCAATCCTGACTTTGAAACAATCGCGACATATTGTTGCCAACGTCCTAACATCTGTCCTTCGGCACCCAAAGTCTTAATCGTTTCAAGATTGTTTAGCGCCTCAATTAATATCGCATTCTTTTGTGCGCCACCAACAAAAGATTCTTTTACCGCTTTATGCATTGGAATACTAAGAAGAATCGTTCCAATAATCACAATAGGCACAGCAATTAATGGCACAAATGCTAAGGGTCCACCTATAAAGGCAATAATCGCAACAAATAAAAGAATAAAAGGAAGATCAACGATGCTTGCAACTGTTGCAGAAGTAAAGAAATCTCGCAGAGACTCATAGTCTTTTAAATGATTTGCCTGCACACCTGTTGATTCTGATTTATGTGATAGAGGAATCATCATAATCTGTTTGAATAAGATGCTTGCTAATAACACATCCGCTTTCTTACCTGACAGATCAATAAAATAACCACGCAAAGTTTTTAAAATAAAATCGAAAATAAAAACGATAATAATACCGCTAGCCAATACCCATAATGTTTCTAATGCAAAGTTAGGCACAACGCGATCGTAAACATTCATTACAAATAGAGGCATAGCAATGGCAAATAAATTTATTAGAATTGAAGCAAGGATCACTTGTAAATAATAGCGCTTAAACTCCCATAATGTTCCCCATAACCAATTACGTCCAGTCCGAAAAACATTTTCATCTGTAGCACGAGACTCAAACTTATGTTCTTCTTTAATAAAAATTACAGCGCCGGCATATTCTTCTTTTAATTTAGAGAGAGGAACCATTTCGATACCTTCACCAACTTCAGGAAACATAACTTCCGCTTGATCTTTATTAGATATCTTATTCAAAATGCAGGCATTACCATTATTTAGTAACAATACTGCGGGTAAGACGAGATTTGAAATTTTATTAAGTGGTTTTTTAACAAATCGACTAACAAAGCCTGCGCGCTTGGCCGCTTCGATAAATAGATTAGGCGTTAAAGCCTTATCAGGATCTGGCAAATCAGCCCGTAATGCTTCAGCTGTAAATGGTCGATTTTTGAGTTTACTTATTAAAACCAAACATGCTAATAAAGGATCATCTGATAGTTTTTTATTAGTATCTATAGCCATGCTATTCCTTATTCTTCTTCTTTAGCAAAGTCCTTTTTTCAAGCACTATCAGGACTTACGCTGAACACCAATCTCTTCGTTAACCATGTTTTCTAAAATCCTCGTGTATTATGTATACTATCGGCTTTTAGAAAACATAGTTGCCTCGACTTTGGTGTTCAGCGTAAGTCCTGACTATATTAAAAAAATGCTCTATATGCTACTTAAAATATTATGTTGTAATGCCTGATTGGTCAATATCATTGTCAACAATCAATGA
>JAJFKO010000057.1 GCA_021773175.1 Gammaproteobacteria bacterium | reverse complement strand
GTGTCAGGCGACCTTTTTCATCTAGAGAGTAGCCTTTATTAGAAATCAGCCGCAACCAATTCTTTTTAAAGCCGATGGTGCGAGTCTTCTCGTAAAGACCAAGCTTCTCGCCCTCAGATGTGATTTCTTTAAATAATGCTTTAAGAGGATAGTCGTTGGCTACAAAGGTTTCTTTGCGATGTAGAATTGGTGGGTTATCTGATGCAGAATAATTTGCTTTACGAACTGATAACTTTTGCAGATCAACTGTGAAACTTTGCTTAAGAGATGGATAGCTATGCTCGTCAAAATTCGGATAACTTAAGAAAGTAACCTTAAAGTCTCTTCTGGAAAATTTAACAATATTCCAGTTGTCGTCATGTATTTCTAGAGTACCTGCAATCTTAAGTATAAATTCTGATAGATTTATGGGTACTAACTGGATGGCACTTTTATGGACATAAATCGAATCAGGAAGAACCTTTCCAATCTGAATATACTTAACAAAGTTTTTAAATTCCGGAAAATCCATAAAAATTTATTTATATACAAATTCAGGTGAGGTGATGGCTTCTTTTATAATTTTATAGTGCTATATGCTTGCTGCGTATTGTTGGTCAGAACCTCATGCAAGAGTATATGCATTATGCCTATCGACTATACAGTTTATAAGGTGGATCTGACTCAAAATTTACCAAATTAAATTTTCAAAATTCTCTTTTTCCTAAGAGCATCCAACTGAGTCAAAATAGCCTTGTCCCCATCATACCTAACAACCACATCCTTCCCAGCAACAGGCTTAACATTAACTGCATTTAATTGATGCACAATAAAATCTTTTTTGACCTGCTGATAAAAAACACCATTGTCTTTATCAACAAGAAGAATCTTTCCTTCATACTGAATTTTATCGCTGGGTTCTTTGGATGAATAGATATTATAGATCCCTGGTTTGATGCCTACTTCTGCTTTTTTAATTAGCCCGGTAGTTTCCCATCCCTTGTTCGTGAAATTTTGGAGGATTTTCTGCTCGTTCATGATTAAGAGTCTTTGTTTCATTATGATAAGTTTAAGTAGACTTCTTGAATTATTTCTTCCAAATCGAATTCTTTTTTGTTTACCCCAAAAAAGAAGGCGGTCAGATTAAAAGCGCCACGGCCTGTTCCATCGAAGTCGCCGTCTTTTAATGAATATAAAATAGAATGGAGAAGGTCTTTACACTTCTGACCAGCAATAAAGTATGCCTTGAGCGCATCAGAAATGATTTTCTTTTGCGCATCAGGCAGTTTCTTCATGATATCTTTGGGACTATGCGTCTTTTTTTTAAGTCGGACATAAACATAGACAAGCAATTGATCAGAAGCAGTTTTATGGCTGCTGCTGCTGCTTTTCTTCTTTGCTGCACTTTCATCGTAATCGTCATCGACATCGACTTCAAGAAGGGGTGTTTGGCGCGTTAATTCATTAACAATACTTTTTTCATCCGCCTTCGTTTCCAGAAATTTCCTGAATTGTTGTATTTTAGTGCGTGTAATGTCTTCAGGCTTGCTGTAGTTTAGCCAATCGACCACTTCTAGTGGATAGTGTTTAAATACTTTCTTCAGGTTAAAAATTGCTGCAATGTCTGTTAACTTACCGGAATTAAAAATCTCTGCAATGGGATCAGGTAAATCCAGTGCAGCCGCATGCAATGAGACATATGAGGCAGATTTTCCGATACCTTTGCCGATTTGTTCGTGTGTTTTTCCTGCAGCAATCTCACGCCCAATATAGTCAACGATTTCACGCGATGAAAGATTATCACGTTGCAAGTTTTCGATGACCTGATCAGCCAAACTGTAGTCAACATCAATATAAGCCGGTATTCTTTTGAGCCCAGCCATCTTACTTGCGCGATATCTTCTAGCGCCATGATTGATGATATAAGTCCCAGGTTTGCTCGGATTTGGTCGTACTGAAATCGGTGTTTTTACCCCGCGTAATTTAATCGTTTCAGATAATTCTTCCAAAGATGCAGCATCAAATAATTTTCTTGGTTGTGTTGCGTCTTCAATAATCAAATTCATTTCGATCTGACTTGCGCCTAATACATCAGGCGCTTTAATCTTGTCATCTGATAAAGCTTTTTTTCGTACCATTTATTAAAATAATCTTTATGTTGAAAGTATTTTGAAAATATTATAATGCAATATATCATTACTATGATCCCACTAAATATTAGTAAAGAAAGTAGACTTGCAGTAAAAGTTTCATTGCTTAAAGCAAAAAAAGAAGTGATGCAAACATTAGTAGAAAACAACTAAACAAAATATCCGCTAAAAATAAATCGCGACCGGGTTTTGTTATCTCTGTTTTAGATAGTGCTTCACCGTTTAATTTGCTCGGAAACAGTATAATTTTACTCATGATCATACACCATAACCCTAATGCGATTAATGTATATTAAAAATGCATATAGAACAAATAAAAAGACAGATACTTAACGGTTAAGGGGCCAAAACTATTATGTATAACCTGATTTTAACAACAAATATTCTCAGAATCCTGCGTGAGAAGAAGCTAACAAAAGCAGAGCTGGCAGAAAAAGCAGGTGTCTCAATCTCGTTTTTTACTGATCTGACCAATGACAAGGCCAATCCATCGCTTAGAATAATGGAGGCGATAGCTAAAGCATTGGATACACCCTTACCTTTATTGTTTGATAGTTCGGATATGAGTGCGGCAGAGCGCGCCATATTAACAGAAGGCAATGAAGGTAAGTTGGCAAAGGGCTTCGTCTGGAAAGGTGCCATATTGAGCGAGTTTCAAGCTTTTCAGGTTGAGCAATGGGATCGCGAAAACCGGGAGATAATAAAAAAATCATAATAATGTAATAAAAATTTATTGCAATATACGAGATATTGATATATCGTCATGTCATCTTGGTTGATATGCTTTTGACATGACAATGCAAAATCAATTATCTAACATCACAACTGTTAAGGATCGCGCAAAACTCAAGCTAGAACGCGATGCGCGAGAAATATTGTGTGCATTGCAAGATCCTGAAACGGTTGAAATAATGGTGAATGCCGATGGTCGCATTTGGCAAGAAAAGCTCGGCCAGAGAATCGAACACATCGGCAACCTTCAGGCTGCACAAGCTGAAGCAGTCATTAAAACCGTCGCCGGATTCCACGGCAAAGAAGTCACCCGATCCAATCCTATTATCGAAGGCGAATTTCCACTCGACAATTCTCGTTTTGCCGGTCAACTACCTCCAGTCGTCACCGCCCCAACATTTGCCATCCGTAAAAAAGCCGTGGCTATTTTTACGCTCGAGCAATACGTCGAGTCGGGTGTGCTATCAGCAAAACACCGCGATGTCATCAAAGATGCCGTGCGCAAGCACCGCAATATTCTAGTCATTGGTGGCACCGGCTCGGGTAAAACGACACTGATTAACGCCATCATCTTTGAGATGGTGCTCAATGATCCGGATGAGCGTATTTTTATCATAGAAGACACCGGCGAGATTCAATGCGCCGCACAGAATTCTGTTCAATACCACACCACACTCGATGTCGACATGACGCAATTATTAAAAACAACCTTGCGTATGCGCCCGGACCGTATCCTTGTTGGCGAAGTCAGAGGGGCAGAAGCCTTGGACTTACTCGATGCATGGAACACTGGTCACGAAGGCGGTGCGGCCACACTACACGCTAACGACGCATTGTCTGGCTTGACCCGCCTGGAATCCCTCATTTCACGTAACCCGTCAGCACCCAAAGAAATCATGCCATTAATCGCAGAGGCGGTTGATATGGTTGTGCATATCGCACGTACAGCCAATGGCAGAGAGATCAAACAGATTATTGAAGTAGAAGGTTTAAAAAAAGGAAGTTATCAAATCAACAAACGGTAAATAGTCAACAGGAGAGTCAAATGAAACTGGTACATTTTAAGAAGAACACACAACCCATTTGTTTTTTCTCAATACTT
>JAJFKO010000056.1 GCA_021773175.1 Gammaproteobacteria bacterium | reverse complement strand
CCCGTACAAGGTCGACGCGCTTTCCGGCGCCACCATTACCAGTAACGGCGTAAGCTTCTTGTTATCGCTCTGGTTGGGCGACGACGGCTTTGGCCCGTATTTGAATAAATTTCGTACAGCACACGGAGGCACCGAAGCAGGATGAGTGCATTCGGAAAAGCGGAACGGCAGATCTTAATCGACCCGCTGTTCAACGACAATCCCATCGCGCTACAGGTGCTCGGCATCTGTTCGGCGCTGGCGGTGACCACGTCGATGGACACGACCGTCGTTATGTGCATCGCGCTCACGGCGGTAACGGCGCTTTCGAGTGCGTCGGTCAGCGCCATTCGCCTGTACATTCCGCACAGCATCCGCATTATCGTTCAAATGACGATTATCGCGTCGCTGGTCATCGTGGTCGATCAGATTTTGCAGGCGTTCTTGTTCAACATCAGCACGCAGCTCTCGGTATTCGTTGGCCTCATCATCACGAATTGCATTGTGATGGGCCGGGCCGAAGGGTATGCGATGCAGAATCCGGTGTGGCCGAGTTTTCTTGACGGCATCGGCAACGGCGCTGGGTATAGCCTGATTTTGTTGGGCACCGGCTTTATTCGCGAGATTCTCGGCTCGGGCGCACTCTTCAAGTATCAATTCATGCCCCTCGCCTCTGAGGGCGGCTGGTACACCCCCAACGGCCTCATGGTTCTGTCTCCGGGCGCATTTTTCATTATCGGATTTTTTATCTGGGGATTGCGCACTTGGAAGCCCGACCAGGTGGAGGAAGCATAAGATGGAACACTACCTCAACCTCTTCATCAAGGCGGCTTTTGTCGAAAACTTGGCGCTTTCATTCTTTCTGGGAATGTGCACGTTTCTCAGCTGCTCGAAGAAAGTCGAGACGGCAATCGGCCTCGGCGCGGCCGTCATTTTTGTGCTCGGTATGACCGTTCCCATGAACAACATCGTCTACAACGGCTTGCTGCGCGAAGGCGCACTGGCGTGGATCCACCCGAGCCTGGAGACGATGGATTTCAGTTTCCTCGGATTCCTGAGCTACATCGGTATTATCGCCGCCATGGTGCAAATCGTGGAAATGGGGCTGGATAAGTACATGCCGAAATTGTACGTGGCCTTGGGCGTGTTCTTGCCGCTCATTACAGTGAACTGCGCAATCCTGGGCGCATCGTTATTCATGGTCGAACGCGACTACACCCTTGCAGAGAGTTCGGTGTTCGGGCTGGGCGGTGGTGTCGGTTGGGCGTTGGCGGTTGTCGCACTGGCTGCGGTTCGTGAAAAAATGCGCTATTCAAATGTTCCCGTGGGCCTGCGTGGTCTGGGTATTACATTCATTCTCACTGGCCTGATGGCCATCGGCTTCCTCGGTTTCTCCGGAATCCAGTTGTAGAAGGAAGGACATCATGGCAGCATTCGGCACCGTTGCACTCGGAATGACCCTATTCACAGCGATAATTCTTTCGCTGGTCGCGGTAATCCTTGTCGCGAAAAACAAGCTCGTTAGTGCGGGCAACGTCAACATCGTCATTAATAACGACCCCGAGAAAACGCTGCATGTACACGCGGGGGGTACGCTGTTGGGCGCGTTGGCCGAACAGAAGATCTTCATCCCTTCCGCGTGTGGCGGTAAGGGGAGTTGCGGCGTCTGCAAAGTCAACGTAACGGGTGGCGGCGGCGCAATGCTTCCGACCGAACTCGGTCACGTATCCCGCGGCGAGGCTCGCGAAGGGTGCCGGCTTTCGTGCCAGGTCAAAGTTAAAGAAGACATGAAAATCGAGATTCCGGCGGAGATTTTTGACGTCCGCCGATGGAACTGCAAAGTTCGCTCCAACCACAACGTCGCGACCTTCATTAAGGAATTGGTGCTCGAATTGCCCGAGGGCGAGGACGTTCCGTTCCGCGCGGGCGGCTATATCCAAATTGAATGCCCGCCGTACAGTATCCATTACAAAGACTTTGACATCGAAGAGGAATACCGACCGGATTGGGACCAGTTCAATCTTTGGGAAATCGATGCGGTCTGCAAAGAGAGCGTTGAACGCGCGTATTCGATGGCGAGTTATCCCGAGGAAAAAGGGATCATCATGTTGAATGTGCGTGTGGCCGCGCCGCCCCCACGCGCCCCGAAGGGAACGCCTCCGGGTATCATGTCTTCGTATATCTTCAGCCTGAAACCGGGTGATGAAGTAACGATTTCCGGACCGTTCGGTGAATTCTTCGCGAAGGACACGAAAGCGGAAATGGTATTCATCGGCGGTGGCGCGGGCATGGCGCCAATGCGCTCGCATATTTTCGACCAATTCCGTCGCCTGCATACGGACCGAAAGGTCAGTTTCTGGTACGGCGCGCGCAGCTTGCGCGAAGCGTTCTATATCGAAGACTTCGACATGATCGCGTCTGAAAACGAGAACTTTAAGTGGCACATCGCGCTGTCCGAACCGTTGCCGGAAGATAACTGGACCGGATACGTCGGGTTCATTCATCAAGTGTTGCTCGACAACTACTTGAAGGAGCACCCGGCGCCGGAAGACATCGAATACTACATCTGCGGACCGCCCATGATGAACACGGCGGTCATCAACATGCTGACCGATCTCGGCGTCGAAAAAGAGAACATCATGTTCGACGATTTCGGCGGGTAGTCGTCGCACATCTCATGCGTATTTTCTGTACACACGCCGCGCTCGTCGCGGCGTTTTTCATTTGTGTTGGCTGCAACGCGCCTGCGCCCACAGCAGACGTCCAGTTCCTCGAATTCAAAGGCGACACGATGGGGACGACGTACTCCGTGCGCGTCGCCCATCCACTGGAACACTTTGTCGAATCGCCGTCCGATCTCGCGCACATCATCGAACGGGAACTCGATCACGTCAACGATCATATGTCGACGTACCAGGAAGACTCCGAGTTGTCGCGCTTCAATGCGTCCACGGACACCACCCCGTTTACGATTTCGGACGACACGATGCAGGTGTTCAAACTCGCGTTGGCGGTCAGCGCGCAAAGCGACGGCGCGTTTGACGTCACGGTCGGGCCATTGGTCAACGCGTGGGGATTTGGTCCGGATGGCCGCCCGGAGACGCCGTTGACGGATGACGCGATTGTTGCACTCAAGAAACGCATCGGTTATGAAAAGCTACAACTCGAAGTGGATACACCGGCCATCACCAAACAACTCGCAGAGGTGTATTGTGACCTCTCGGCGATTGCCAAAGGTTGGGCTTCCGAGCGGGTGGCCGCTGCGCTTTCCGCTGCGGGTTGTACCGACTTCATGGCGGAAGTGGGCGGTGAAGTACAGGCCCGGGGCTTGAACGCTGACGGGGTTCCCTGGCGCATCGCGATCGAAACGCCGCTAGCCGGGAAACGCGAGATTTTCGCCGTGGCCGGTCTAAGCGACGTGGGTATGGCCACCTCGGGCGACTACCGGAATTTTTACGACGTCGACGGTCTCCGGCTTTCTCACACGATTGACCCGCGCACAGGACGGCCCATCACGCACAACTTGGGTTCCGTGAGCGTCGTCCATGAATCGTGCGCGCTGGCCGACGCATACGCCACGACGCTGATGGTGATGGGCGCGGACCAAGGATTCGCCTGGGCAAGCGATCAGGGCATCGCGGCGTTTCTGATTACGCGAAATCCGGACGGTGCGTTACAATACAAGGTAACGGATGCGTTCAAGCCGTATTTAGCAGAAGTGCCCACCCCATGATGATTCTCTTCCTCATAACCGTGACCATTGTCTTCCTCGGGATGACTGGGCTCGGGATTGGCTATTTGCTTCAAGGCCGCTGTCTTCGCGGCCGTTGTGGCGGCGAAGGGATTATCGGCCCCGATGGTACGCCGCTGCTCTGCGATCACTGCCCTAAGCGCGATCTGCTCGA
>JAJFKO010000055.1 GCA_021773175.1 Gammaproteobacteria bacterium | reverse complement strand
GCTTGAAGCGAATGGTTCACAGAGACGTTGGCAAATTGCAGAAAGTGTTTCGCGTCATTCGGATCAGTTGCTGACAGCAATTCTTCCTCGTGTGGAAGATTATGCAAGCCGCCTTATTCGGGCGGATGGTGAAAGTGGTACTCCTGACGAAATTTGCAAGAAGCACTTTAAAGTGGATCTACAGAAAGCAAAGACAAAACTAGTCGCAGAACGTGAACACAACGCTTTTGTATGTAGTCAAAAACCTGATGGTTGGCATCTTTCCACCGGGCATATATTTCAAATGAACAAAGAGTATTGGGTCTGCCTCACTCCTGCTTGCGATATGGTGCCCTCTCAAATGTCGGAATCTCTGAAAAAAGCATATGGCAATAGACTACCGTTCACGGGGGTTAAGCTCCAGTTGGTGCCAGAAAATGCAGAACTTGATGACATTCAATCAAATCGGTTCATCTTTTTTCGGGTCGGCGGCGAAGTGAAATGCTTTAGTTTTAATGATCCCAAGTTCTCGAATTCAAAACCTCTGTTGCATACACTTTATGCAGAAAGCCGAGGCGTATTCATTGCGGGAACATTCAAGTTCAAAATTGCTCGCACGCAAGCTGGAACCACTCGCCTCGTGTCTAAGAAGTACGATGCTATTGTGGTAAGTCAGCTACGGTACGAATACGCCTTAAATCTGATGCAGAAGCTTGGTGTTTCGATGACACGAATTGGCCTCGATTTTGAAGGGTAAAGACTTTGGAGTTTGATTGCGATCCAACACATATGCGATCAGTTCATAATCAGTCCAACGTGAAGTATTTTCAAGCCACTGATTTGACTTAATAATCTGTATTTCTCAAGTATACGATATTGCAAGAAACTTGCAGTTTGCCTGTTGTTTTCTTGCAATTTGATTTTGTAGTTTTTCTGTGATTCACTGGTCCAAACACTGATTTGGAGGGTGAGATGAAGCCGAAGGAACCTGTTCGTAGTGGCCAGAACGATATGTTTCGTTCGCGGCTGGATCAGATCATTGATATGGGCCATGAGAAGGTGGTTTTGGCCGGGGCGATTGACTGGCGATATCTGTCAGAAAAGTGCGGTCAGAACTATACGGACCGAGCTGGCCATCCGTCACTGTCGACACGGTTGATGGCCGGGCTGCATATTCTCAAATATGCCGATAATCTGTCTGATGAGGAGCTTTGCGCCAAATGGGTGGAAAACCCGTATTACCAATTCTTTTGTGGTAAGGAATTCTTCTGCCACGAGTTACCCTTTGACCGCTCATCCATGACCCGCTGGCGTCAGCGTATGGGTGAAGACCAGATCGAAGCGCTGTTGGCCGAGAGTCTGAATGTGGCCGTCAAGCTGGGGGCTGCCAGACCTTCAGACTTCACCAAAGTGATTGTTGACACCACGGTTGCTGAAAAGAATATCGCCTTTCCCACCGATGCAAAGCTTTGCCACAAGGCCCGCGAGCGGCTGGTCAAGATGGCCCGCAAACATGGCCTCAAGCTGCGCCAGAGTTACAAACGGGTCGGCAAATATGCCCTGATCATGCAGCAGCGCTATGCTCATGCCAAACAATACAAACGGGCCAGACGTCAGCTAAAACGGCTCAAAACCTGGCTGGGCCGCACGGTTCGCGATATTACCAGACAGATCAAAGGCAACGGGGCGCTTGAAGATATCTTCCGGGCAGAACTGTGGAAGGCTGAACGGGTGCGCACCCAAAGGCCGCGCGATGATATTCCAAAGAAAATCTATGCCCTGCACGCACCAGAGGTCGAGTGTATCGGCAAGGGCAAGGCCCACAAACCATATGAGTTCGGCGTCAAGGTCTCCATTGCCACCACGCTCAACCGCTGCAAGGGCGGTCAATTTGCTGTTCATGCCAAGGCCGTGCCGGGCAAACCCTATGATGGCCATACGCTTGAAAAGCTTCTGCCACAGATCGAGGCGCTCACCGGCGGTGCTCTCAACCGCATTCTTGCCGATGCCGGATATCGCGGTCACAATGCCCGCCTTGAGCACAAGTTCAAGGTCTTTACCACCGGACAGAAGCGCCGCATGACCCCGGCCATAAAGAGACAAATGAAACGGCGAGCTGCCGTCGAACCAGTCATCGGTCACATCAAAAATGAACACAGAATGACCCGAAACTACCTCGCCCACACCCACGGTGATGCCATCAACCCAATCCTGGCAGCCGCTGGCTACAACTTCCGCCTGCTCCTAAAGTGGATCAGGCTTTTATGGGCCATTTTTATGTCGGCGTGCTATCCATCCGTTCAGTGCAAATTGACGTAGTTCACGTTGGACTATTGATGTTGAGGCTATTCAAGAATTTTTTCTACCGGCCCATACTTGCCGCTCGACAATCAAGCAGATAAGTATCGGTAAAACATAAAACAGCCAGCCGGATGACGTAGCTCTCAAAATGCCAAGTTCATTATGCTACATCTGCCTTTGGCATAAAGTACATAAACAATAGCAACGAAACAGAAGTCAGGTGAAATTCGACAACTTATGTCTCAGGGAATTGGAATGTCTGAGGAATGAGTATTCAAGTTATAAACTGATACAGGATTCCGATTGCGAAATAAGCGCGGTGAGTTCTTAAACCTTATGCGGCCTGTGATTCCATCTCAAGTTCAGGCAGAAGCTGCTTTAGCTCTATCTCGCAGATAATGCGATCATCCTGCACGATCACCTGTTTGAAGAAATTCTCCGTTGCCTGGAGGTTCAAATCCGGCACCTCACGCACCTCGTTGGGACTGACCTTGAGAATGTCGGATACAGCCTCAACCAGAAGCCCAAACGAGCGACCCTCAAACTGAACCACGATGATCACATGCCGCTCACCTGGCGTACAAGTCGACAAGCCAAGCCGTTTTGCCATGTCCAGTACAGGCAGGATAATACCCCGCAGATTGATAACACCCAGAATATAATCCGGTGAATTGGCCAATGGCGTCGTCGGAATCCAGCCGCGAAGTTCCCGCGTTAGATTCATCGCAATACAAAATTCCTGCTCGCCAATGCAAAAAGCAACATACTCTTCCAGCGCCTTGCGGTTTTCTGACATATCCGTTTCATCCCTTATTTGAATTTATGCACCCTTTACCCTCAAAAAACATCCAGCCCCAACGGTAACCCGGCCCAGCCGAACTGCCCGTTGGAACCGGCTTGCCTTAAAAGGCCTCCCAGGCCTCGTCTTCTGCAACAGCCGCAGCACCATTGCCGCCGAAGGAACTGGCAACCTTGCGGTTTAATGCCCTTGCCGGTGAAGGGTGTGGATTACTTGCTTTAGTTGCACGCTTTGGTGCCGGTTCCGAAGGCTTCTGCGCGAAGCCTCCATCAGCCTTTCCGGTATTAAACTCCTTTAGCATCTCGTCAATTTTCTTGACCTCATCTGACAGCGAATAGCTTGCAGCGGTTGATTGTTCCGCCA
>JAJFKO010000054.1 GCA_021773175.1 Gammaproteobacteria bacterium | reverse complement strand
CACCGTTGCTTGACTGGGCACGCCTTCATCATCACTCATGGTGTAGGTCAGCGTCACCGTTTCTTGCACGCCGGTATCCAGATGATCGAACGTCGTTAACGGATCAAACTGCAATTGATTATTGACGATACTGAAGTTCGCGGCACTCACTGCCGAGCTACCATTGGTCGCGATATTTGAAAAGCTATCCAAACTGAAATTCGATGGATTATCACCATCATCCACATCCGTGTCATTCGCCAACACATCAACCATTAGAACATCATTTTCATTACCACCCACATTATCATTATTGGCAACAGGAATATCATTGAGGCCTTGTATATTAATGATAACGATCCCTTGGCTTGTCAGCCCCTCATCATCACTCATCGTATAAATAACTGTTAAAACCTCAGTTACACCACTATCTAAATGATCAAAAATCGTATCTGGGGTAAAAGCCATTTTATTATTAACTATTGATAAATTAGCCAGAGTGATCGGGGTTGTTCCATTAGTGGTAACACTATTAATACTGAGTAATTTAAAATTTAAAGGATTATCTGTTGCATCGGGGTCCAGATCATTTGCAAGTACATCTAATGTGAATGAACCTCCTTCGTTCACGGTAATTTGATCGGTGATTGCTTGAGGAGGATCATTTGCAGTTAATACAATTGCTGCAAAATTATTAACGTTATTCACATCATTGAGATCATTTGCAGCATTCACTAATGATTTAGTAATATTATGTCTAGCATCATTTAAGGAGTCAGAAATACCACGTTGAGAAGCATCATCAAGATAACTCATTACACTTTTTTCAGATGATAATAAACCTTGTAAAAATGCAGCGGTCCCTTGTTCTCCCATTTTATTTAGAAGTTCACTATTGAGACTACTTGCCGTCGAAAAATCTTGGGGATAAAAATAGAATTCACCAATAACAAGCTCTGGAGGTGGTAAATCTCCTGCTACAGTCAAATCAGAAAAATAGTTTTTAATATAAAGGATTTCTCCATTTGCAAGTACGATTTTTAAATCTTTACCTTCACGTTCCATACTTACAGGTGGTTGAGATAGGTTCTGAATTGAAACAATGTCGCCACGATCTACTGAAATAAAAACTTCTTTGTCAATTGATATGTTTTTTTCAGGTCCTTTTACGGGTTTGAAAATGATGCCTGCCACGATAATCTCCTTCTACCAGCCTTAGCACTATCATTAAATATTTGTTCTATTTTATAATACTGCGTTGTAGCCAATACTTCTGCGAACTAAATTCACACTACTCTCTACGAATAAATAACAATGAGCTGTCAAATTTAAATATAGCAAATATTTGAAAAAATGCAGGTATATCAAGGCATAAAGCATGTTATTAGTCTGCTTTGCAGCAACGATAAACAATCAGCTGCTTTCGCAGATTAGGAACTTAAAATTAAGGATAGTAAAATCAATCATTTAGTGCCGCATTTACAATTTAATATAAATGCTGCAATTGTGATACCAGATTACCGATTTCAGATAATAATTGATAGCGTAGAATGAGATTAGCAAATTGCCCATCAATATAAGCAATTTTGGCACGGTAATATTCACTAGCCGCGTTAAGTAAATCGAATAAGCTACGGTGACCAATTTCAAACTCTCGCAAGTAAGATTGCCAAACTAACAAACTCTGCTCACTGTGTTCCCGTAAATAAGGTAACCGAACTTGTAAATAATGTAATTGTTGCCAAGTAGCTGTAACATTTTCACGAGTATCACGCATTGTTGCTAGCTTATCAAAAAATGCAGAATTACTTTCTTCCAATGCAGCTTCTTTAGCAGCTGTATCTGAACCACCACGATAGAGATTATACGTCATGCGTAACATGGCTTGATAGTTACGGTTAAAACCAGGAACTCCATTCAAATCATCACTTTCTCTTCCATCTAAATTGATGAAAAATGTTGGATAATACGCGGCATTAGCAACACCAATACGTTCTTTACTTGCATGAAATTCCATATTTGCCGCATTTACTGTCGGATTAACATGATAAGCAAGTGCAATAGCTTGAGTTAAATTTCTCGGCAATGTTAACTTTCGATGCGGCATTAACATATATTCAGGCGCATCAGTTCCGACTATGTTTTTATACGTCGCTTTTAGTGTTTCTAAATTTGAATAACCTTCATAAAGGCGGTTTAAAGCTGAAGCTAAGCGACTGCGTGATAATTGTAATTCAGATTTACGTCCTGCACCGGCTGATAATTTACGTTTAATATTTTTTAACATACGTCGATGCGAATCGACATCATCTTTTAGCACTTCAATATCGCGACGTTGTCGAATAATATTCAAATAAGCTTCTGCTGCAGAATAAGCTATCGTATTATCTTGTTCTAATAAATCAAAACGACTGGCATGCATATTATCTTTTTGCTCAACATAAGCATGGTGACGCAAGCCACCATCGAAAACCGTTTCACGAACATCAAGTTGACCTTCTTTTCGTGTTAATAAATTACCATTATTATCAACAGCTCGAGTCGATGGGTTGTTCGCATATTCACGTCCATAACCACCGGTTAAATCTGCCGTTGGTAAATAGGCTCCAAAAGCTTCGCGAACACGTTTAATTGAAGCCGCATAAAGTGCTTCTCGAGAATGAACTGTTGGATGGGAAGTTAACGCCATATGCACCGCGCTATATAATGAAATAGCACTAGCACTATTCACGAGTAATAACATCGATGCAATAGAGATTGTGATTAGAATTTTGCGTAACATCCTTGGTCTCTGTTTTTTCTTATGTATTCACTAACCAATATTTGTCAATAAATCACCAGACTATAAGTAAGATGACAAGATTATACCTATTGCGATTAAAAATGCGAAGTTTATTAGTCTCTATTTCTATGCAAGTACTTAAAAAAGCTTTGGATTAACCACCTATTGCAGCAAAATGTTGATTAGCCCCTGTATCCAAGGTTGCTAATTTATGCGAAGATTCTTTTAGCTGTAGTAATGAACAAATTTTATTTGTAAGTTCTAAAGTTTGAGTATCTGATTGTAGAAGATCTCGTATTGAGTATCCCAAATTACCGAATAAGCAAAGAAATAGTTGGCCCTGTGCTGATATCCGCAATCGATTACAACTATTGCAAAAATTATTTGAGTATGGAGCAATGATACCAACTCTGCCCGCATAATCAGCATGCTGATATTCTTCTGCCGGTCCTGCTAATGAGTCCTTATTAATTTTCTGCCAACCTTCATTAATTAACTTTTCACGAATAAATTGGCTACTTATATGAAATTTATCAAAGAAATCTCGATTAGTTCCTGTTTGCATTAATTCAATAAAACGAACAGTGATAGGCATTGCTTTAAGCCATACTAGAAAATCTGCAAGTTCGTTATCATTAGTATCTTTTAGCAATACAGCATTAACTTTCACATGTTTGAAACCAACATCAACAGCCGTATTAATCCCAGCCAAGACTTCAGACAATCTATTTTGCTTAGTTAGCGCAAAGAATTTATTAGGATCTAGACTGTCAATACTGATGTTTATTGCATTTAATCCTGCTGAAAATAAATTTTTAGCCATCTTTTGTAATTGAAAGCCATTAGTTGATAAGGCTCGAACACGAATGTCAGGAAACTGTTGTAACATCTCAACAATCGATAAAAAATCTTTACGCACTGTTGGCTCACCACCCGTTATTCGGATTTTCTGTAAACCAAGAACTGCAAATGCTTTTAACAAATGTTTGATTTCTTCAATAGTCAAAAAATCTTGAGATGCTTTTTTATAACCATGCGGCAAGCAGTAGCCACAATGAAAATTACAAACATCGGTTATCGACAACCTTAAATAAGTATGTTGTCGATTATGTTGATCAAGTAACAATAATTTTGAGGTATCATCTTTCATTGATTTTTTACCCATATCGCTTCAGCAGCAATGCTAATTGCTATTTCTTCTGGTGTTTGACTATTAATGTGTAAACCAATTGGCGCTCGCACTTTTGCTAGCAAGTCTTCAGGAAAACCATCGTTATGCATATTCTTGAATATACGACTAATTTTAGCAGGACTGCCCATCAAACCAAGATATCTCACATTTTTTGTAATGATTTGTCGTAATGCGGCTTCATCATCAAGAGCTGAAAAAGTAACAATAAAAACAAATTGATTATCACCAGCATCAACACATTCAGATAAAGAGTCATATGCTACACAGTTGAACTCATGCAAATACTGATTACGCTCGACTGTAATGAGGTCTTCACGATCATCAAACACCACTACCCGAAAATTTAACTCTGATAAGATTTTTGATAATGCCAAACTAACATGACCACCACCGATTATATAAGCAGTATTTTCTGTGCCTAGTACTTCATGATACAACCAATCATTCTCTGCTGCATAATGGAGTTCAGCATCACGGTGTATAGCAACATCAGGGAGTAGCTGTAAGCCAGTATCGTCAAATTGTATTTGCAATAATTTTCCTGACTTTAATTTAGAGATGATTGTTTGAATATCACTTAGATGTTCAGCAGATACGCTCCACATAACCACGGTTTGCTCGCCAGAACAAATCATGCCAGACTGTTGAGCATCAGTATTCTTATGGTGAACTAACCGTTCTAAGCATGGCATATCAAATTCATTACTACTCGCAGAGCGTGCTCGTTCAACAAAATTATGTTCCATAATCCCACCACCAATAGAGCCTGCTAAACGGCCATCTGCAGCAACCGCCATTTTAAAACTACGCCGACCAGGACTACTACCCTGACTATCAACAACTAATAATAAAAAAACGCTCGTTTGCTTTTGTAGACAATCAGCTATTAACTGCCATACTGCTAAATCTCGCATGCTCATTTCTCATTGCTTTTATATAACGACATTAAAACTCTTTCGGGTGTCATCGGCGCAACAAACTCTGTAAACTTTAGATCTTTACGAAAAGCACGCATCGCTTCATAAATCGCAAAGTAAGCTCCAATACCATACATTAATGGCGGCTCACCAATCGCTTTCGAACCTCGAATCGCATAGTCACAACCAGGAACATTTAAAAATTCAACATCTAATTGTTTGGGTGCAAAGTAAATATCTGGAATTTTATAAGTAGATAAGGCATTCGACAATAGCCTACCGTGATCATCATAACGTAACTCTTCCATGGTCATCCAACCCATGCCTTGCACAACACCACCCTCAGCTTGACCAAGGTCAATAGTAAGATTAAGGCTTACGCCACCATCATGGACAATGTTTACAGCATCGAATTCATAGGTACCACGCAAACAATCTACCGTAACTTCAAAAGCAGCAGTACCATAGACATGATAAGCGAAGGGACGACCGTGTTCTTTATTTTCATCGTAATGAATATCTGGCGTTGCATAATGACCATGCTCAGAAAGACTTACTCTTTTTAAATAGCCTTCCATGACTAACTCTTTCCAAGTTAAATCGCTTAATTCATCATTAACCCACACATGAGCTTGCTTTAATTGCACCTCATCTTGCTCTTGTAAGTCTAATTTCTCTCGCACAACATGGCATAGACGTTCGGCTATAGCATTGCATGCTTTCTCTAAGGCGCGTCCATTTAGATCAGCCGTTGCACTTGCTGCCGATGGAGATGTATTGGCAACTCGCGTTGTATTCGTCGACATAATCTTTATATCAGCAACGCTTAAGCCAAAACATTTTGCAGCTACTTGCAACATTTTTATATTGACGCCTTGGCCCATTTCCACAGCACCCGTTGCAATACCCACGCTACCATCAGTATAGACATGAACTAACGCTCGCCCTTGATTCATATGTGCTTTTGTAAAAGAAATACCAAAACAAACAGGCATCAACGCCAGCCCTTTTTTCTTCAAAGAATTCTTAGCATTAAATTGATCAATCTCAATTTGCATCTTCTTTAAATTATATTTTTCAGTAAGTCGTTGCCAGCAAGCACGCGCGTGACAGTTTTCAGTTTGTTGTCCATACGGAAAATTATCGCCTTCTTGTAATAAGTTTACTTGCTGAACTTGCATGGCACTCACACCAATTTCATCAGCCGCACGGTGAATCGCTGTTTCGATTACATACATACCTTGTGGTCCACCAAAACCACGAAATGCGGTATTCGGCGGTAAATTAGTACGACAGCTATACGCTGTTGCTTTAACATGTGGAATAAAATAACTATTCACCGAATGAAATAAGGTTCGGCCCAATACGGGTGGAGATAGATCAGCAGCAGCACCAGCATTTTGAAAAAAATCAACTTCATAACAAAGGATCTTTAAATCTTTGTTTAAGCCAATTTTAAAATCGGCATCATAGGGATGACGCTTACCCGTCATTCTCATATCATCCAATCGATGTAAAATAATTTTAACAGGTCGCTTTAATAACTTTGCCCCTAGAGCTGCCATCACTGCCCACGGTGTAGCTTGATCTTCTTTACCGCCAAAACCACCACCTAAACGTGTTACATCAACTTCGATTTGGTGCATACCAATACCAAGAACACACGCAACGGCACGTTGTACATTGGTCGGACCTTGTGTTGACGTATGGATTTTCACCCAGTCATTTTCTTGCAAATACGCGTAAGCACCCTGCGTCTCAATATATAAATGCTCTTGTCCACCTAGCTTTACTTGTCCAGAGAAAATATGTTCACAAACATCCCATTGATTTTCTATGTCACCACATGTAAAACGACGAGGAGGAACAATATATTGTTTTTTAGCATGGGCATCACGTGGTTCAGTGATAATAGGTAACAGTGTAATATCTATTTTAATCTTACTAACAGCTGCTCGCGCTAATTCCACCGTCTCAGCAAGTACTAATGCAACTGGCTGACCTTGAAAATGCACTTCATTTTCTGCAAAAAGTGGTTCATCAGGAATGATGCCGCCAATCTGATTTTCACCCGGGATATCTGTCGCAGTTAATATACGTATGATACCTGGTGAAGTTAATGCAGCACGTAAATCAAGTTTATTGATTTTACCGTGCGCATGAGGCGATGCAAAAATAACACCATGTAAAGTACCAGCTAATAAGGGAATATCATCAACATAGACCGATTCTCCACGAACATGAGTATGCGCTTCTATATTTCTCATGCTGCCGCCACTCTCAACAAAGTTGTTAGCGTAGCGCTATCAATAACATCAGGGAACAATTTGATAAAATGTGCATACAACAACTGTCGTAATAATAGTTTTTTATATTCTGCACTACCACGAACATCACTGATGGGCGCAACTTCTTGTACCGCTATGGCAATTGACTCACTAATAAGTTTCACTGTGATTTTTTTATCATATAAGTGATCGCACATTTTCTGCAGATAAAATGGATATGGTGCCACACCGCCAGCAGCCGCATGCACAGCAATAATCTTTTCATCTGACACTTGCAAACTAATAGCTGTATTAACACTAGCAATATCTAAATAGGTTCGCTTGCTGACTTTTTCGAAATTAAAGTAGTGACTTTTTTTCGGCGTTTTCACAATGATTTTTGTAATATGCTCTTCTTCTGCTTTTGCCAGTATCTTATAACCCAGATAAAAATCTTTGAGTAAAACCTCTCTTTCGCCATCAGGTCCTGACAATAACAGCTTTGCATTTAATGCCAAAAAGAAAACAGTTAAATCACCAATCGGCGAGGCATTAACAAAATTACCTGCCAAACTTGCCATATTACGAATAAGTGTTGATGACACTAATTTTGTTTGTTCGTAAATATCAGGAAAATATTTTTTTGCAATCTCGTGATGACGCAACATTTCAACTGTTACACTGGCACCAATACGAATCTCATTTTGAAATTCTTCAATCGTATTTAACTCATCTTCATCGGAAACAAATGCTACCCGTTGTAACTCTGCAACATCCTCAGGCTTCTGAACTAACAAGTCAGTACCGCCGGCGATAATTAGCTCTGTTTTATCAGTATAAAGAGGATTTTTAATTTGCTTTAATGCCACAAGTTTTTGAGAAACATTGGTGAAATATTCCGGCAAATAATTATTTTCGACTAGCCAATTTATACGATCTTCACTATTGCACTTCATGAGTTGCTCAACAATCTTAGCTGCAGCTCGTTGAATAGATTTATAACCCGTACAACGACAAATATTACCATCAATTGCCGCTATCGCTTGTTCATAGTTATGATTCTGCTCACGCAGACAAAAGCCGGTGAGTGACATAACAAATCCAACTGTACAAAAACCACATTGTGAAGCATTGGCATTAAACATAGCTTGCTGCACCAGCGTTAGTGTTTCGACATTAATGCCTTCAACTGTCACGATATGCTTACTATGTACATTGCCTAATGGCATTAAGCATGAGGTCATCGTTTTATAATGAACTTTATCCTCAACCAATTCACCGATCAAAATCGTACAAGCACCACAGTCACCTTCACGACAACCAATTTTTGTGCCAACTAGACTTTTTTGATAGCGTACGAAATCTAATACTGTCGTTGCTGGCGCTAAGTCTGTATTAATAGTCTCATTATTTAAAATAAACTTAATCATGGTTATTTTTCTTTTTTTATAAATGATCTATACTGACGCCAACGCCAGATTCCAAACAGACTAATACTAATCCAAATGAGCTGAATAATCACCGCGGCTAGATTCCAGTTGAAGCATAATGAAAAAAGCAGCATAGCAGAACCACACAAATTCATTACCGAATATGATAATGGTGCTGTATCTTGTTGCTTTTTTTGCGTTTGAATTTGAATATAAGCAATGGCAATTAGCGCCACACCGATTAATCCAATAATATCAGGAAAAATTCTCCACATTACAGTCTATCCATTGTTGAAATTGTCCTTGTATAATCGCTTGATAAATCTTTTCAATATCATCAGCCATATAACGATCTTCATCTAATGTTGAAACGTGCTGGCGAATAAATTGATAACACGCTTTTATTTTTTCTGGTAATTGTACATTCTTTCTTAAATCGAATGCTTGTGCATCAGCAAGTAATTCAACGGCTAATATATAAGCAATATTATCTACCATAGAATGCAAACGCCGTGCAGCGTACGTCGCCATACTGACATGATCTTCTTGGTTAGCGGATGTTGGTAAACTATCAACAGATGAAGGATGCGCTAATGCTTTATTTTCACTAGCAAGTGCTGCTGCCGTGACTTGTGCATTCATAAAACCTGAGTTCAAACCACTATGCGCGACTAGAAATGATGGTAGACCACTAAAATTAGAATCCATTAATAAAGCAACGCGCCGTTCAGCTAATGCCCCAACTTCGGCAATCGCTAATGCTAAGTTATCTGCAGCCATAGCAACCGGTTCAGCATGGAAATTACCGCCGGAAAGCACTTGTTCATCATCAACAAAGACTAAAGGATTATCGGTTACAGCATTGGCTTCGACTAATAAAATTTCAGCAGCAAAACGCATTTGAGCAACACAAGCACCCATAACTTGAGGCTGGCAACGTAAAGAATAAGGGTCTTGTACGCGCACGATATTGCCTTCTGCTGTGCTAGCCTTATAATCACCGAGTAAATCTCTGAATATCTTAGCCACTTGTTGTTGCCCTAACTGTCGGCGTACACGATGAATATTTGCATTGAATACATTCACTCGCCCATTAGCTGCGATAAGGCTCATACTACCAGCTAGCATTGCTGCCGATAAACATTTCTCAAATTTAAATAATGCGCTTAAGGCTAATGCTGTTGAGGCTTGAGTACCATTGATAAGAGCCAAGCCTTCTTTGACTTGCAACTCAACAGGTTGCAATCCAACTTTCTGCAAACCTTGTTTTGCAGAAACAATTTCATTATTTAATTTAACATTACTCACTCCAATCAATGCACAGCCTAAGTGCGATAATGGTGCTAAATCACCAGAAGCACCTACTGAACCTTTTTCAGGAATACATGGCAATACATTATTATTAAGTAACGTGTTCAGCATTTCGATTATTTGCCAACGAATACCAGAACAGCCTTGCATTAAACTGTTTATCTTTAATGCTATTAACAAGCGCACCACATCATCTTCAAGATCTTTACCTACGCCAGTAGCATGAGAAAGAATTAAGTTCTTTTGCAGTTCAGCAAGTTGTTCTGTAGGAATATGAGTATGTGCAAGCAAACCAAATCCAGTATTAATGCTATAGACAGGCTCATCTTGCGCAGCAATTTTAGCAACCAAATTAGTTGCAGCATCAACGTTATGCTTTGCTTCTTGTTGTAAAACACAAGCTATCTTAGGATTCATAACTTGACGTAGGTTATCTAATTGTAATTCACCAGGAATAATATTTACTTTACTCATATTTTCTCTCATCTATTCTGATTAATGATACTGACGTTTACCGAATAGCAAACTGACAATTAAAATAAACGCGCCGAGGCAAATAGCACTGTCGGCAACATTGAAAACCGGCCAGAAGTACTGACCTAAATGTACTTGCAAAAAATCGATAACATAGCCTAAGGTGAGGCGGTCGTAAAGGTTGCCAAGTGAACCTCCTAATATCAACGCTAAGCTAGCAGCGCGCCAATAAAATTTCTTCGGGAGTTTCAACATCCAGATAAGGATAACAATACAAACAACAATAGCGATACCAGCAAAGAACCAACGCTGCCAGCCTCCCGCTTTTTGTAAAAAACTAAATGCAGCACCAGTATTAGCAAGTAACGTTAAATTTATATATTTAGTAATTACTGCGGCTTTGCCCCACAACAGTTTTTGTCTGGCTAGATACTTAGTGAACTGATCCAGTCCAAACACAAGTAATGATAAAAATAACCAAAGTAGATTCTTGGCGCGCATACAATAATCCCTAATACTAATTTTGTGCGACATTATGCTTAGAATTGCTGCTTGAGTCCATTATTCAGAATAAAATAAGATTGAGCAAATAATCAACAGGATACTACTGCGTTTCCGCTCAATCACCAACCTTTGTCAGAAATTAATTATGTCAAATATTGACGCCTTTGGCCAAATATTGTACCCTTCCAAAAATTTGATAGCTCTTTGAACAAACCCAAATTGCTTCTAATCGAAGTAAATACTCCAGAAAATCTAACTTTCTGAAGTAAACACCATAAATTTAAGGCCAATCTAATGCTTGCGGGACAAGATGAAAATATAGTCAAAGTGAAGCAAGCCTTAGATTATGCTTATCTTCGTGATTGGCGTAAGCTCGCTGAAGTTTTGCAGCTACACAATTCTGAAATCAGTGTTAATGACAAGCTTAATAGGTTACAGCTTACCCTGCGTTTTATTTATAACAAAAAGGAAACGCTTAATTTTGCGGAAGTAGATAATCTACTTTTCATTTTACAGAAAATCATTGCTCAATTTGCCTTGATGCTCAAAACGTCTAAGCAGACAAGCTATAATCCACACAATATCGCAGAGTTAATATACTATGCTGGAAATCTTGTAGAGCGTTATTCAACACAATGCTCTGAGCTGGTAATTAGCATCTCAGCATCAGATGTTTCCCAATGTATTTCACTATTACCAAAACAAGAAGGAACATCTTCCTTACATATTGTACATACATTTAGCGGTCTTGCGTTGCTTGCCAAGCATCTTACCAACCCGATAAAAACAGAAAGCATTAATCAGCTTTTTGAAAGGCTTTTAGGAACAGACCGGCTTAATGCTATTGACTTAAAAAATAGCATTACATATCTAAGAGATATCGTAAAGCATAAGAAGTTAGATGGCACTGTTACATTAACTTCGCTTGATCGTAGAATTGATAGCTTTAGCAATAACAACCACATCCATCCCAGTATAATCTGCTACTTACTCTATAGTATTGGCTGGCTTGCTTTTCATGGCAAAGTAGCAAGCAGCATATCAGTTAAAGGTGTTAACCGCCTCCTATCCACACTCTCTAGCCGAGATGATATATATACTATATCTATTTCTAATGCTTTTTATGGATTAGGTAGGCTTGCCGAAAAAAACATGTTAACTGGTACGGTTGATGTTACTGCTATTAATGCCATACTAGTCAAACTCTCTACTATAGAGATCAGGGCAACTCAATCTATCTCTAACCCTCTATACAGTATTGGTTTATTATCAGTTAGAAAAAGCCTAGATGGGATGATTAGTTCAGACCCCATCAATGCTATTCTGCTAAGACTTAACAAAGAGACTGAAGCAAAGCCCTTTGAAATTTCTCAGGCACTATATGGCATTGGTTTACTTGCAGCAAACGAAAAATTAAGTGGGGAGATAACAACAAACTCAATTCAGCTTTTGATTGTAAAACTTTGTGGGCTAAAAAAACATGGTCTTGATTCACAAGCTGCAGCCAACTCGCTGTATGCTATTGGACTACTCGCTAGTGAAAATAAATTAAGTGCTCCCCTATCAGCTCAGCACATTAATGCTTTATTAAGTGTTGTTTGCCAGCTTGATCGCGGCTCGCCTCAACATATTAGCAATGCAATTTACGGAGTTTCTAATCTTCTTACTTATTCATTAGTAAGTGGTACTATTGGAAACAAAATTTTAGAAGAACTGCTTAAGAGATTTGCAACACAAACTGATGCTCATACGCAACACATCAGTAATGTACTATATGGAGCAGGAAACATCCTTAAGGACGCAGAGAAAGGAAATGACTTCATTCGAAAAAATAAGCAAATTATCATTAAACTATTATATGTACTAATAAATAAACCAGACTTAGACATTTTACATGTTGCAAGTGTGCTTTATAGCACCGTTGTATTTCTTAAATTAGACATACCTCCTCAACTATTCCAAAGGTTTAATCAGTTTATTCTCGAAAATTCAGCGCAAGCAGGCTTATATGCAAACTGTCGTCTGGCGAAAGTTTATGTACTACTTGGTAAAACCATGCCTCGACATGTTCAAAGTCAGCTAATAAGAACTAAACCAGCAATCTCTGAACGACAAAATGCGATAATCTCTAAATTAAAGCAAGGCCTCGTGGCATCGAAAATTAATAATTTACAAGCAGAAAAAATGATTGGCGCTTGGTTTGTAGATCTATACATGGAGTACTCAGATCAAAAAATTATTATTGAGCTCGATAGCGAAAGCATACACTACGCAAATGATGCATTACGTTCTCAAGATCAACGCCGCGATGCTTGGTTGCAAAGCCAGGGCTACAACATTATCAGAATAAAGGTAACAGAAAATACACCTACCGATTCAATTGTTGAAGAGATACATGCTCGCCTAGCCAAACTATCCAAGCAAAGCCAACCACCTCAGGATAAGATTGCTGGCGAAGCAGATTGGACTGTTGCGAGAAGTCGCCGCCAACGCCGCCGCCAATAAAATTATATGAAGCAATTCTCAAAACTGAAATAAGCTTTACCCAAAATCTTAATGGCTAACACAAACACATTGACAATTAGTACTATACTAGTACTATATAGCCACTCTTTTGCGAGGTGAACAACAATGTTACGAATCAGTAGATTAACCGATTACAGTACCTTAATCATGCATAAGCTAGCCTTAGCGCCAGATAAAACGCATAGCGCTACTGGGCTTGCCGAAAGCTTACAGCTTGCTACACCAACAGTCAGTAAAGTATTGAAAATGCTACATGAATCAGCATTAGTCACAGCTATACGTGGTGCTAGTGGTGGCTATAAATTAGCCAGGCCAGCAAGTGAAATTTCTATTACTGAAATCATCAAAGCAATTGAAGGTCGTTTAGCGCTAACCGAATGTGGAGCCACACCTGGAACATGTCAGCTGGAAGAAGGCTGTTCAATTCGGCATAATTGGCAGATTATTAGCCTTGCCATATTAAATGCACTACAAAATATTAGCTTGGCAGATATGACTAAGCCACTGACATCATTAAAAGGTAATCCATTAATTACTGAAGGTTTAGGACTCGATAAACTATCGCTATTAAACCAAGCAACAACAAACATACAGGGCTTACGATAAACGCCAAGGTCGAGGCAACTATGTTTTCTAAAAGCCGATAGTATACGTAATACACGAGGGTTTTAGAAAACATGGTTAACGAAGAGATTAGCGTTTATCGTAAGTCCTGACATATTAATTTGGAAAATTAGAGGTTAACGATTATGGCCACTAAAGAAATTGAACAGCTAGTAGCACGCGAATACGAACATGGCTTCGTAACTGACATCGAAGCAGATACTATTGCGCCCGGTCTCAATGAAGATGTTATACGCATGTTATCCGCAAAAAAAGATGAACCTGAATTCATGCTTGAATGGCGCCTACAAGCTTTTCGTCATTGGCAAACTATGCAAGAGCCAACTTGGGCGCATGTTAACTTTAATCCTATTGATTACCAGTCTATTAGTTATTATTCAGCACCAAAATCCGATGCCGATCGCCCAAAGAGTTTAGATGAAATTGATCCAAAACTTATTGAGACTTACAACAAACTTGGCATTCCATTACGTGAACAAGAAATGTTGGCTGGTGTTGCTGTTGATGCCGTTTTCGATAGTGTTTCAGTCGGCACAACCTTTAAAGCAAAGCTAGCTGAAGCCGGCGTGATTTTCTGCCCTTTTTCTGAAGCTGTACATAAATACCCTGAGCTTATAAAAAAATATTTAGGTTCTGTTGTACCTTACCGTGATAACTTTTATGCAACATTAAATTCCGCAGTTTTTAGTGATGGTTCGTTTGTTTATATTCCTAAAGGCGTGCGTTGCCCGATGGAGTTATCAACTTATTTTCGTATTAATGCATCAAACACCGGTCAATTCGAGCGAACATTAATTATTGCTGATGAAGGTGCTTACGTTAGTTACCTTGAAGGTTGTACCGCGCCGATGCGTGATGAAAACCAATTACATGCTGCGGTTGTAGAATTGGTTGCACTGGATAATGCGCAGATTAAATATTCTACCGTACAAAACTGGTATCCTGGCGATGAAAATGGCGTAGGTGGTATTTATAATTTTGTCACCAAACGTGGCGCTTGTCGTGGTATTAATTCTAAAATTTCCTGGACACAAGTTGAAACTGGCTCAGCAATTACTTGGAAATATCCAAGCGTGATTTTACAAGGTGATAATTCTGTTGGTGAGTTTTATTCAGTAGCATTAACCAGTAATTATCAACAAGCAGATACTGGAACTAAAATGTTTCACCTTGGTAAAAATACCAAGAGCACCATTATTTCGAAAGGTATTTCTGCCGCTAAAGGTCAAAATGCCTATCGTGGTTTAGTTCGAATCGGACCTGCAGCAGAGAATGCCCGCAACTATACACAGTGTGATTCGTTATTGATTGGTGATAAATGTGGTGCGCATACATTTCCTTACATAGAAGTTAAAAACCCAACAGCAAAAGTTGAGCATGAAGCCTCTACTTCAAAGATTAGTGATGACCAATTGTTTTATTGTCGTCAACGCGGTCTTTCTGAAGAAGATGCGGTATCACTGATTGTGAATGGTTTTTGTAAGCAAGTTTTTAAAGAATTGCCGATGGAATTCGCAGTTGAAGCCCAGAAACTGATGGAAGTCAGTCTTGAAGGTGCGGTTGGATAATATTGATAGAGAGAAACATATGTTAGAAATAAAAGATTTAAAAGCGACAGTTGATGGTAAAGAAATTTTAAAAGGGATTAATTTAAATATTAAGCCCGGTGAAGTGCATGCCATCATGGGACCTAATGGTTCTGGAAAAAGTACCTTAGCAAATATTCTTGCGGGTCGTAATGGCTATGAAGTTACTGGCGGGTCGATCAATTATAATGGTCATGCTCTTGTTGATATGGAGCCAGAGATACGTGCTCGCGAAGGTATTTTCCTTGCTATGCAATATCCAATCGAAATCCCAGGCGTGAGTAATATTTATTTCCTTAAAAATGCCGTTAATGAAGTCCGCAAACATCATGGTGAATCTGAATTAGATGCCATGGACTTTATGAAAATATTAAAAGAGAAAATGAAGCTGCTTGAAATGAAGAATGAACTCATTTATCGCGCTATCAATGAAGGTTTCTCTGGCGGTGAAAAGAAACGTAATGAAATATTACAAATGTTATTGCTACAACCTAAACTGGCAATCATGGATGAAACCGATTCTGGTTTGGATATCGATGCATTACAAACTATTTCTAAAGGTGTTAATTCATTACGCTCAGCTGAACGTTCATTTTTAATGATTACTCACTATCAGCGCTTATTAAATTATATTCAACCTGATTTCGTGCATGTCTTAGCTCGCGGAACGATAGTTAAATCCGGTGGCAAAGAATTAGCCGCGCAACTAGAACAAGAAGGTTATGCATTTTTAGATAATGCGGAGGCAATATGATTAAGCTACACCTTGATGCTGAAAAAAATTTATTGCAACAGTTTAGTGAACAACAAAGTAAGCGTGCTGAACAAGAACCTCTGTGGTTAACGGATATTCGTGAGCAAGCACAACAAAATTTTCAGCAACTAGGCTTGCCGCATCGTAAAGTTGAAAACTGGAAATATACTAATGTTTCTAAATTAGTTGGTAAAGGTTTTCAAGTTGCAGCAATTAATGCAATGGATTCTATTGATATCACGCCTTATATGATCAGTGATTTAGATTGTTATCGTATTGTTTTAATTAATGGTCAACTTATTGCAGAACATAGCGATTTAGATTTGCTAAAAGATAACGTCACTGTTAATGACTTAGCAACAGCCTTTGCAACGTCAGGCAATAGTATCGAAGAGTATTTTGATAAAGTTGTTGATTATACATCACAGCCATTCGCAAGTTTGAATAGTATGTTTTTTAATAATGGCTTATTGTTAGAAGTTGCTAAAAACGCAATTCTAGATAAACCAATACATATTATTAATATTTCTCAGAACACTGATGCCGATCTCGTGAGTTATTTACGCAACTTATGGTTGATAGGGAAAAATAGCCAAGTTGATATTATTGAAAGTCATCACGCTACAGATGACAGCTGTCATTTTGTCAATGCTCTCAGTGAAATTGTCTTGCAAGATAATGCTCGATGCACGCATTACAAAACACATTTTATTAATCAGGCTTCTTACCATGTTGCTGGCATTCATATTGCCCAACAACGCGATAGTTACTATGAACAACAGAGCTTTGCTCTTAGTGGTGAATTAGTTCGTAATGATATTCAAGTACGCTTACAAGACTTAGGCGCTGAATGTAAACTTAATGGCCTTTACCGTGCGGAAGATAATCAACATATCGACTATCATATTATTGTTGATCATCAAAAACCACATGGCACTAGTATTGAAAACTTTAAAGGCATTATGGATGGTTCAGGGCATGGTGTATTTAACGGCAAAGTTATCGTGCGACCTGATGCACAAAAATCTGATGCACAACAAATGAATAAAAATTTATTACTCACGAAGCGCGCAGAAGTTGATACCAAGCCAGAACTTGAAATTTATGCTGATGATGTAAAATGTAGTCATGGTTCTACTGTCGGACAACTTGATGAAGATGCTTTATTTTATCTACAGTCTCGCGGTTTCAATGCAGAAACAGCAAAAAATCTATTAGTCTATGGATTTGCTAGCGACCTTATCAACGAAGTAAGTATTCAGCCTCTACAACAATTACTCAAACAAGAGATACTAAGTCACTTACCATTGGTTAGTCATTTTGAGGAGTTAGTATAATGGACGCGGTCATTGACTATGATGTAACTCGTATTAAACAAGACTTTCCGATACTTAATCAGCAAGTTCATGGTCACCCATTGGCATATTTAGATAATGCTGCCACCACACAAAAACCAAACTGTGTGTTAAAAGCTATCGATTATTACTATCAGCATGATAATTCTAATGTGCATCGCGGTGTGCACGCATTGAGTGAGCGTGCGACCAAGTCTTATGAAGCTGCACGTCATAAAGTACAAGAATTTGTTAATGCTAAGCATGTTGAAGAGATTATTTTTGTTCGTGGTACAACAGAAGCAATCAACTTGGTTGCGAATAGCTATGGCCGTAGCAATCTCAATGCTGGTGATAGTGTTTTAATTAGTACTTTAGAACATCATTCTAATATTATTCCTTGGCAAATGGTTTGTGAGCAAACTGGTGCCTCACTAAAAGTTATTCCGATTAATGATGCTGGTGAAATTAATTTAGAAGCTTTTGAAAAGCTACTTACTGACGAAGTGAAAATATTGGCTGTTGGTCACGCATCTAATGCGATTGGCACGGTTAATCCAATTAAGTTCATGATTAATAAAGCGCATGAAAAAAATATCCCAGTATTAATTGATGGCGCTCAAGCCGCACCGCATATCGCTATTGATGTCCAAGATTTGGATTGCGATTTTTATGCTTTATCTGGCCACAAAATGTATGGACCAACAGGCATTGGTATTCTATATGGTAAAAAAGCATTACTCGAGACTATGCTACCCTATCAAGGTGGCGGTGAAATGATTAGTCGCGTAACCTTTGAAAAGAGTACTTACAATAAAATCCCACATAAGTTTGAAGCTGGCACACCTAATATTGCTGGAGCCATTGGTTTGCATGCAGCAATAGATTACTTACAAAGTGTTGGTTTAGATAATATTGCTGAACATGAACATGAATTATTAATTTATGCGACTGAAGCTATGAGCAGCATCCCTGAATTACGTATTATTGGCACGGCTAAAGAAAAAATTGGTGTCGTTTCCTTTATACTAGGCGACATCCATGCCCATGATGTTGGTACTATCTTAGATCATCATGGTGTTGCGATTCGCGCAGGTCACCATTGTGCGATGCCTTTAATGGACCGTTTTGAAGTACCCGCAACAGTAAGAGCATCATTTGGTTTATATAATACGCGCGAAGAAATAGATCGCCTAGTTGATGCACTCAATGATGTTAGGAGGATGTTTGCATGAACCTAGAATTACGCGAACTTTATCAAACAATGATTATTGACCATGGACGCAAACCGCGTAACTTCCATAAAATGGATAATGCTACCCATGTATTAGAAGGTTTTAATCCTTTATGCGGCGATAAGTTAACGTTATATCTAAATGTTAATAATAACACGATTAAAGAAGTCAGCTTTGAGGGCTCCGGCTGTGCAATCTCCATGGCATCAGCATCATTGATGAGTGAGCACTTACGTGAAAAAAAGGTAGCTGATGCGGAAAAGGTTTTTCATGATTTTCATGAGTTAGTTACCAACGATGATGCTAATATTAATATGGACGAGCTTGGTAAACTAACCGTTTTGGCAGGTGTGAAAGAATTTCCGGCGCGCGTTAAGTGTGCAACCTTAGCTTGGCACACCTTGCATAGTGCATTGCACGGTGAACATGAACCGATTACGACAGAGTAAATAATGATGAGTACAAATAAATCCGAACCAGAAATTTATGATCCAGCTACAGAACAAGCTGAACCTGTTACGGTAACTGCAACGGCACTTACCCACATTAAAGCAGAAGCTGCCAAGCAAGATGCTGCTATTGGCATTCATTTTGGTGTTCGCAAGTCGGGCTGTTCTGGCTATATGTATGTTGTTGAGGTTATCACTGAATCTCAAGATGATTATTTGGAATTTTCAATTGCAGAAAATCTTTCAGTTTATGTCGATAAAAAAAGCTATCCATTTGTTAAAGGCACAACTTTGGATTTTACTAAGAAGGGTTTAAATGAAGTCTTTGTATTCCATAATCCCAATCAAGATGAGAATTGTGGTTGTGGCGAAAGCTTCACAATTAGCAGTGAAGAGGATGAAGCATCATGATTCAACAAGCACAAGAAAATAATACTAGAATTTTAAGTCGTGATACGCCCGCTATTTTGATTCCAGCAGGCACCCCTATTGTCTTACCAGGCGGCACACCGGTTATTATCACTCAAGCCTTAGGTCATAGTTATACAGTAAACATTCACGGTAATTTAGCGCGAATTGAATCGCAAGATGCCGATGCATTGGGTGAAGATATTGAATTACCAACATTTGAATTACCTGAGGGTGATACACTTGATGAAGACTACCTCTATAAAGTTTTATCAAGTTGTTATGACCCAGAGATTCCTGTCAATATTGTTGATCTAGGCTTAATTTACAAGATTAAGATTGACCATACCGATGATAAAAATCTAGTGGAAATTGATATGACCTTAACAGCTCCAGGTTGTGGTATTGGTCCGGTTTTAATTGATGAGATACAATATAAAGTTAAAAGCATTCCAGAAGTCGATGACGTTAAAATTGAATTAGTTTTCGATCCACCGTGGAATACCGAAATGATGACTGATGAAGCAAAGCTTCAGCTTGGTTTATTTTAATCAACTAACTAAACTAAGGTTATTTAGTGACTGTAAGGCCATCGCTTGTACGGCATCACGATCAGTCTTACCTCGTCTATTTCGTGGTATATCATCCACAATAAAGTAATATTTTGGCACTTTAAAATCAGTTAGTTTTGCAGAGACATAAGTTGACAGTTTTTGTTGTTCAAAAGACGACTTACTATTATCAAGAACAATCATAGCCACAACAAATTGGCTATCTTCACCATTTGGTATCCCACAAATTGCACTTTGCTCAATGCCGTCATAATCGTTGAGAATTGATTCAACTTCAGGAGGTGCGATATTACGACCGTTAATAACAATAATATGCTTTTTTCGCCCTTGAAAAAACAAATACCCTTCTTCATCAAGATAACCTAGATCACCAGAATGTATCCAGCCATCACGTAGTATATCTGATGTTTTATTTTCATCATCCCAATAACCCTGCATCACGGCAGGCGACTTAATGCATATCTCACCTAATTGACGGTGAGGCACGTCTTTACTATTTTCATCAACAATTTTTAATTTCACGCCTGGTAAAGGCAAACCAATAGCATTAAATTTTTTCTTACCTTCAATAGGTTGTATGGCATAGGTGAATAACTCAGTCATACCAATTGTAGAATGAAGAGCCAGGTTAAACGTTTTTTTGACGGCAGAAATTAAATCATTTGTTACCATATCTCCACCACTTGTCACAACTCGAAGTTGATGTGATATATTTTTTTCAAGGGCTGCTAAATTAATGAGTTTCCTCCATGAACCAGGTGGGGCAACACATACTGTCATACCTTGATTTATTATTAGGTCTAAAATGTTTTTCGAATCAAATTGTTCGATAAGAACAATGGTTGCTCCCGCCGCCAATCCAGGTAACACTTGACTCCCAAAGCTTCTATTAAAATCAAGAGGATAAGCGAGGATACGATCTTCAGACGTAATTTTTTGCGCTGTCTTCATAGCATTGGCACAAACTAAGTGCGCAGAAAAATTATGAGTGATGCCTTTAGGCTTATTGGTACTACCTGAACTAAAGAATATAGTCGCTATAGTATCATTAGATAAGTAAACTTCTTGAGCTTCACATCCAAGTTCGCTTATAACATCATTAATACTAAAATGGTTAGCCCGATAAGTTTGAAGAAAAAATCTTAGCTTATGGTTGGTAATAATAAGGTTGGGCTTAGCCACGTTGAGCACATGCATTAAATCATTGCCCCTTACTCCGCTATTCGTGGGTACGGCAATAGCACCTATATAGAAACAAGCAAAATAACATATAATTTTTTCGGGAGAATCATCAAAAAAAAATAATACACGATCCCCTTGATGAATGCCTTTCTGCTGCAGCCAATATGCAAGTTGGCGAACCTTTTTTCCTAACTCAGAATACGTCATCGTTCTTTCATGAAAGAGAATGGCTATATTTTCAGGGAAGTTTGTAATCGCATAGTCAAGCAAGTGGTTTAACATATTAATCTTTATGGTTACTGGTTTCAAAAAAATAATTTCTTAAATTGCAGGTACTAATTGTACTGTAATCATGCAAAGCATTCTACGCTAATAGTTCTCAACTATTCAATAATATTTCTTAATTTTCACTCGGAATCATACTGCTTAGGTTATTCTAACTATTTATTGCTGCACATTTTTATAACGAACAATCAGAACATCGCATTTTGCCCCATGGACAATGGCATCTGCTGTAGATCCCAATAGTAATGCTAGTCCATGACGACCATGACTACCCGTGATAATTAAATCAACCGGCATGCTTTCAGTTGAAATTTTTTTCGCTAACTCTAATACTTCGCGCTTAGTTGCTCCAAATGTAATGTGTTGCTTATTACTTGGTATCAGGTATTTCTCACCAAGCTGTACCATGGTCTTTTTAGCTTGTTCAATGATAGGACTTTCAATATCAGTAATACCCGGATAGCCATAAGCAGGAATCGGTTCAATAACATGGACAAGACTTAAATCTGCTTCATGCTGATTCGCTAACTCACAAGCTCTATTCACGACTCTTTCACATTACCGCTAACAACAAAGCGAGCATTAGACCTCACATACAGATTGTTTTTGTATAAAATCATCAAGAACAGGTACAACTAATCTGACTATAGAGTGCCTGAACAGTGGATGGTTGCAATGGCTTCCATTTGCCACTTTTACAAACAGCCGTTGCTATATATGATTCCTTTTTGCATGAGCAGCTATTACCAGAATAAACAGTCTTCTCATAGAATAGGCTAAATTTCATTTGACCTCGATGAGCACCTGCCACCTTGGTGACAGAATTATAGTAGGTATATGCTTGCTGTGCTGCAGCAGCAGCTGAGTCAACACAACTCCCCGCATATACATTAGAAAAACCTATAACGCCAAAAAAAATAATAATTGCATAGCCATAATATCTGAATATTATTCTAATCATGCTACCTCTCCATCTAATGTTCCGCTATTATAGTTAGAATAATAGCTTAGCGCCCAAAAATATCAAATAAATAGGTGATCTAAGGATTAATATATTCATCTTAATACCTGTAATTTCTTGTGGCAAAAGCTTTAATGCATCATCCTTTGTTATAACGCACTATTAACACATCGCATTTTGATCCATGTACAATCGCATCTGCAGTTGATCCTAATAATAAATCTAAACCATGCCGGCCATGACTACCCGTTATAATTAAGTCAACTGGCATGCTTTCAGTTGAAATTTTTTTCGCTAACTCTAATACTTCGCGCTTAGTTGCTCCAAATGTAATGTGTTGATTATTACTTGGTATCAGGTATTTCTCACCAAGCTGTACCATGGTCTTTTTAGCTTGCTCAATGATAGGACTTTCAATATCAGTAATACCCGGATAGCCATAAGCAGGAATCGGTTCAATAACATGGACAAGACTTAAATCTGCTTCATGCTGATTCGCTAACTCACAAGCTCTACTCACGACTCTTTCACATTCAGGCGTTAAATCTGTAGCGACTAAGATGTGGTGATACATGATATTTCTCCTTACCTTATTGATGTTTGTATACTTATAATCTAGTTAGCTTTAGATTGCTTAGCAACTTCCAAATATGATATATATCAACAAAGCATTGATTATTGAGTTAAACAACATGAATATAAAAATCGCCTTACTACAAATTGTCGCCCATCCTCTAGATCAAACTAGTAATTTAACTAAAGGCATAGATTATTGCCATAAAGCTCAAGTATTAGGCGCTGATATTATTGTTTTTCCTGAAATGTGGAATGTTGGTTATGCTTTAGCAAATCCGAAATTACAGCAAAATTGGCAGCGTTATGCCATTGATGAGAATAGCGATTTTATAATAAGTTACAAAGCTACCGCAAAACAGTTAAGTGTTGCTATCGCGATTACTTATCTTGAGAAAACACCAGCAGGTCCCTGTAACTCAGTTAGCTTAATTGATATGCATGGCGATATTATTTTTACTTATAGAAAGGTTCATACGTGTAAATTTTCTCATGAAAAACTATTAGTTCCTGGTAATGAGTTTATAGTTAAATCATTAGAAACAAAATATGGAGAATTAAATGTTGGTGCAATGATTTGTTTTGATCGCGAATTTCCCGAAAGTGCCCGCGAATTGACATTACAAAATGTGGAATTAATTTTAGTCCCAAATGCTTGTCCGCTGGATCACAACAGGCTAGCACAGTTGCAAGGACGCGCTTTTGAAAGCATGGCAGCTATTGCCATGACAAATTATCCTGAACCTGAATTTAATGGTAAATCGATTGTTTATGATGGCATGGCTTATAATAAAGATGGATGTGCGCGCGATATGGTTCGTGTTGCAGCTAATGAGGAAGAAGGTATTTACATTTCTGATTTAGATATTGCTGCTTTGCGAGAGTATCGACAACACGAAGTTTGGGGTAGTAAACATCGACGACCTAGTGCTTATCACGGAATCATTAATCATAATTAGTTATTTAGTCATATTTATTTTTAGATATTTTTATCTTCTCCTAGTTCCTTTCTAATTTGAAGCTCAAGCTCTTTAGGCTCCGGAAGCTTCTCCGATAATTCTTTTGGTAAAAGCGGTTCTGTCAAAATTGAGCCCTTCAATAATTAAGTAAATTTCAATTTCCCTATTTACCTGTGCCCTTCGGGTATATAGGGTTAGATTCATTATCGTATTGAAATCACAAATCCTGGACGCAATTAACCTGCGGCATTGACTGCGCGTTTTACGTTTCATTCTAAAAAATTTCCGTATCTCTTCAAAGGCCGTGCAAAATATTATAGCACTCCAGCTGTCTTTAAAGTTTTTCATGACGCGGTAGCGAGACTTTATGGCGCGATGATTTTGCTCGAGTTTATTATTTAAATATTTAACATCACGATGTGTTGTTGACACACCAAATGTATTTTTACTCGTAGGATAAAGTGCAGGCTCTTTGTCTGTAGTGACTTGTAATGGTGTGATGCTAGTCGTTTTCTCAGCCTGTTTAAAAAACGCTTCTGCAGCAGCTTGATCACGTGTGTCACTTAAATACACGTCGACAAGATCGCCGTCTTTATCAATGGCTCGATATACCCAGAGGGCACAGGCAAGTAATACCAATGACCTGCCTGTGCCCTCTGGGTATTATACATAAATACGTCGCATCAGCATGCCATTTGACCTGTGCCCCAGAGGGTATACCACACTTACCTTTGCGACGTGCACGCAGTTTTAAACCTAATTCAATGCCAAATGTTTGCACCCAATTATGCACGCTTTGATGGCTCAATGAAATATGACGCATTGCCATCAGTTCAACCACATCATCAAGACTGACTTTAAATCGATAGTAATAGTGAATAACCAGCATCACAATCTCAGTTGGATATTCAATATGATTAAGTTGAGTACCAGTACGTTCATTGAACTGCCTTTTGCAAATCTGGTAACGATATTGGTTATAGCCAAGTTTTGTGGTTGCTTTCATTCTGGCTGTATTTGATGATGAGCAGTGTGAGCAATTCATTTTTAGCGTCCATTTTTCCGTAATTCATCAGCATTTTACCAGTTTCTGTCAATCTCAGATAAATTAGTGGCTCAGTTTTTACAGAACCATAATGTCAATACTGCTTGGCTCCTAGCTTTCTCTTTTTTTAAGAGTGATTTTGAGATTGATATTCCCACATTTGAGCATAGTAGCCTTTATTTGCTAGCAACTCTTGATGTTTGCCAGACTCTACAATATTTGCCTTCTCATCTAAAACAATAATTTTGTCTACATATGTAACTGTGGATAATCGATGCGCTATAAGTAATGTTGTAATATTGCTAGATATTTCTATTAAATTTGTTTGGATAGCTTGTTCAGTTTTAGTATCCAGTGCCGATGTAGCTTCATCAAAAATAAATAATCGAGGCGATTTAAGTAAAGCTCTAGCAATTGCAATTCTTTGTTTCTCTCCACCAGATAACTTTAAGCCTCTTTCGCCAACAACAGTGTTATATCCATCAGGAAGAGAAGCAATGAATTTATCTAAATGCACCATTTTTATGACTTTATCAACTTCATCTTGGCTAATGTTAGGAACAGAGTAAGTCACATTAAAATAAATAGTGCCATTAAATAGTACAGCCTCTTGAGGAACAACACTAATAGATGAGCGTAGCGATTGTAGAGTGCAGTCTTTTATATTTTGACCATCTATTTTTATATCACCTTCTGTACTGTCATAAAAGCGAAATAATAAGCGAGAAATAGTAGACTTACCGCATCCTGTTTGCCCTACAAGGGCTACAGTTTCTCCTGCAGGAATTGTAAAAGACAAATCATTTAGTATTTTATTTCCACCCTCATATGCAAATGAAACATGCTCAAAAGCCACATCGCCTTTTCTTGGAATAAAAGCTTTAGCTTCTGGTTTATCTATTATTTCTGGTGTTTCATTTAAAATTTCCATTACATTTTCTAATGTTGTTAAACCTTGTCGCATTTCTTTAAAAATAAATCCAAACATATTTAAAGGATCGGCAAATTGAATTAAATAAGCACTGATCAGAACATAGTCACTAATATTTAATTCATGGCCTAAAAAAACACCTTTGGCAGCAACAAAAGTAATAATAGTTATTCCCGTACCAATAATAATTGCTTGTCCAATCCCAATAAGGTTCATTACAATAGACTGATGAGTCATTGCATCTTCTCGGTTTTTTAATACATCATCACATCGATTGATTTCATAACTCTTATTGATCACAAGACATTGTAATGTCTCATAATTTAAAAGACGATCTACAATATAAGAGCCTACGGTTTTATTTGTCTCATTACTTTTCCGCTGTATTTTTACCGCTTTCTGTGTCGCAAAAAAAGTAAAACATGAGAATGTCACCAGAATTGCAACCACCATAGCACCATAAAAGAAACCATATAAACTCCACAAAATAATTGCAGCAACTAATATCTCAACTATTGTAGGGATTACAACAAAAAATAAAGCCCAGAATACTGTTGGTATCGCTTCTTGAGCTCTATCAATAGAATTGGTAATAGCGCCAGTCCTGCTATTCTTATGATAGTTCATTGATAAAGCATTTAAATGTTCAAAAAGTCTCAAGCCTAATAAGCGTGTACAACGTTGAAAAACGCGGAACATTAGTACTTGACGACATTGTGAAACAATACGCGCTAATGTCCAAATGAGTCCATAAGATGGAAAGATAAAAATGACAGCAAAAGCATAGACTGCATTTTTATTTGTGATTGTGTTAACAAGGTGTTTAGCAACAACAGGTATTAATACATTTAGAGCTATTGTTGAGATTACAAAAAAACCCGCTATACAATAGCGAAAGCAATGGCCATTTTTTCTTGAAAATAAAAGAGGTAAAAAGAATTTAATGATTTCAAGCTGATTTTTCCCTTGATTTTTATTATTCAATTCACTAATTCCTAATACCCAAAAGGGGACAGCCCTATTCTATGAAATTTAACGTAGTTTATAATTTTTTACCCATAGTTATATACTCGTCGCATTATGATTTTCTAGTTTTATACGTGCTCTTTTCTACTCTACTGTGACCCTATCCTCAATAGAATGCAGTATTTGCCAATATAACACTTACCATTATAAAAAACAAAAATAGATAAAATATTTTATATCAAGCAATAGGCTCACAATGACTTATTTAAAAAATTTCTTTAACAACATAAATACTAAATATAACGTTTGTATTTCAACCTGTAAACAGTCGATAACTTTACTCTTCATAGCTCATATGCACATGATGTTTTTCTTTATCTGGCAACAAAAAATATTGGCTATACTCAGCCCAAGATTTCACAATAAAATTAAGTATGTTTCCATGATGACAAGGAAGCAAACAGGTTGTGACTTCTTTCTCAATGACAGCCTGAATATTATTATCTTTAACTGACAACATATATTCACTCATGTTTCTTAATATTTGATCTTTCGGTATTTGTTGAGATTCAATGTTAGCAAACTCACTTTGGATCGCTTTAAATAAACTTATTTCAGTATGCTGTAGGTACCCTGAAGGAGATTGTCGAACAATACTTTTTTCAGGCTCAAACGCAGCAACAACTTTACTCACATAATCATTATCAAAGCCCTGAGATAATAGTTGTTCTTGCATCTGTTTACTTAAGTGTTCTTCATCTACATCTGTGCGCATTTGATTGAGCTTAGCATCAGGAAACGTAGTATCAATTAAATAAACGTATATATCCCTATAACCTTTAGTTTCCAATAAATAAGCAAGCTCCACTGCAATCTGCCCCCCCAAAGACCAGCCACATAATCTCACGGGTTCTATCAGAACATTATTATCTTCTATATATTGCAAATACATTTTTGCAAGCGCATTAACTGAAGAAATTTTCTCTCTATAATGAATATTGTAATTGTCAATGCCAATACAATAATAATTTTCATTAAGTTTTTCAGCTAAATTTTGATATACCTCACATCCTCCTGCTCCCGGATGTATAAAGAATATCGGTGGCATCGCTGCATTGCCGGCTAATGGCTTAATAATTCCTAAAGAAGATGTATTACTTTCATTGTATTTAAGCATTTGTAAATCAATAAGCTTAGAGATGGTTTTCAGCCTAAATAAATCTGCCACTACAATTTCGATATCTAGCACTTTATTCATTTTATTTACAGCATGTATCGCCAAAATCGAATTGCCACCCAGTCGAAAAAAGTTATCCGTTAAGCCCACTTTATCTAAGCCTAATAGACTTTCCCAAATTTCACAGAGTGCCTTTTCTTGCGCATTTGTCGGTTCAATATACGTTGCGACAGCCGTACGCTCAGGTACGGGTAAAGCATCTCTATCTAATTTGCCATTGACAGTCAGAGGTAATGAATCCAGATGCACAAAAACATTGGGGATCATATATTCCGGTAATGCTTGGCTAAGGTAGGCCACTAAGTCCTCTTCCGCTAGCGCGTCTGCCGCAACATAATACGCCACTAAATACGTACTGCTAGGTCCTGTCGCACCTTCACGAGCCATGACACACACATGTTTAATGCTCGCATAACTCGCAAGATTACTTTCAATCTCACCCAATTCAATGCGAAAACCG
>JAJFKO010000053.1 GCA_021773175.1 Gammaproteobacteria bacterium | reverse complement strand
TTGCACTAAATATACCGCTCGCACTTCGGAATGCGAAGATTATAGCAAACATTTTTGTTATTAGAGAATTTAACATGACCGCAAATATTGATCAGCAAGAACAACGAAAATTTTCACAAATAGCAGAAACTTGGTGGGATATAAGCGGTGAATCCGCACCATTACATGCACTCAACCCTTTGCGTATGGCTTTCATTCAAGAACATATCGACTTATTTGATAAAAAAGTTTTAGATGTTGGCTGTGGCGGAGGTATTTTGACTGAAAGTTTAGCACGTAGTGGTGCTCATGCTAATGGTCTCGATATAAGTGATGAACTGATTACTGTCGCCCAAGACCATGCTAAACAAGAAAATTTAAGCATTGATTATCAAAATATTACTGTTGAAGATTTAGCTGGCAAACAAGCTGGGCAATATGATGTGGTTTGTTGCATGGAAATGTTGGAACATGTCCCTGACCCACAATCAGTAATTAAAGCTTGTCAGCAACTTGCAAAACCCAATGCACTATTATTCTTTTCAACTTTAAATCGTAATATAAAAGCTTATGCTCAAGCCATCATTGCTGCTGAATATATGTTAAAAATCATTCCTAAAGGTACTCATGATTTTGACAAATTTATTAAACCGGCAGAACTTGCGGCATGGCTACGTGAATACAACTGCCATGTTAATGCCATGACAGGTATCACTTATAATCCATTAACAAAAAACTATACACTGACCAAAAATACCAGTGTCAATTACCTTATTTGTGCAACGAAAAAAGAGATGTAAAACAGAAGTCATGACAACCTTAAACAATATTACCACTATTTTATTTGACCTCGATGGCACCTTGATGAATACCTCCGAAGATTTACTCATCGCTGTTAATCAAACTTTAGCTAAACATGAAATGCCTCAAGTTGAATTACCCGAGTTAATTGGCCTAATTTCACATGGTAGTCCGGCAATCATTAGCAAAACATTTGGGGTTGAATATGACTCACCGCAATATCATGCACTGCGCGAAGATTTTTTAGCCTTCTATGTAGCAGGCATGTTTCAAGCAACAAAACCCTTTCCCGAGATCCTCGAATTACTTGATAGCATCGAGAAACAAAATTTCTTATGGGGCATTGTCACCAATAAATATGCGTCACTCGCAGCACCATTACTAAAGAAATGGAATTTACTTGATCGCAGTGCTTGTTTGGTTGGAGCGGATCAAGTTAAAAACATTAAACCACATCCAGAACCACTATTATTAGCATGTAAACAGATTCAGCGTCTACCGCATGAGTGTTTATACTTTGGTGATGCCGAAAAAGATATTCAAGCAGGTAAAAGTGCTGGCATGTTAACCGCGGTTGCTCTATATGGCTTTATTCCTGACGGTGTTGACCCTTATCAATGGCAAGCGGATTTATATTTTAAAAAACCTAGCGAACTAGAGGCCATATTAACAGCTGTCTAGAAATCGCAACTAAGCATATTTATACGCAGTTTCCAAGTTCAAAATATACGCCTCTAAAACAGTGTTATACCTATTAGCTATCGAACAGCACAAGCAACAATTGATGAAGGAACGTCAAAAGGTACAATCTTACTATAAGGCCATTTAACCGATTGCCATACCTTGCTTATAGTCTTATCTCGACCACAGCTTGTACGGTAATAACAATACCTTTTGGGATTTTTATCATGATAATCTTGGTGATAGTTTTCAGCAGGGTAAAATTTCGTATTAGATAGCAATTGTGTGTAAATAGTTTTAGGTTTAATCTCTATAAATGATTTTTTCAACTTTGCAGTGACTGCTTCAGCTATCGTTTTTTGTTCTATTGTTGTGTAGTAAATAGCACTGCTATATTGAGGACCTCTATCACAAAACTGTCCGCCATTATCGATTGGATTAATACGTCGATAAAAATACTCAACCAAACTTTTATATGATATTTTCCTAGGGTTATAGATCACTTCAATACTTTCTTTATAATCCGTTGTACCTGAAGATACTAACTCATATGTTGGATTAGGAATATGCCCTCCTGCATAACCAGAAATAACTTTAATAATTCCACCATGACTTAATTTATTATGTTTTTCAAAATAATCGAAGTCTGACTCCAAACACCAGAAACAACCACCAGCAAAAATAGCTTTTTTATAGTCGTTCTCTACTTTTTTTGATTTCGTAGAGACAACATATTTTATGTATTTCCCATAACCTTCTTTTTTCATATCAGCTAAAGAAATAAACTTTAAAGCTCCGGAATCTATACAATATCTAGGTAACGCGGTTTTAGAATTATTAGGGAGTACTTTACCTGCATCAGATGGATTTTTAATATATCGATCTAAAAACACATCACCTAAATGAGAGATAGCTATCGATGATGAAACCTTATGTCGCAAAGTACCATACCAGGTTTTTGTTTTGATAATTTTGATGGCTTGCTTGTTAATAGGTTTAGTAAATGCAGGCCAACCCGAATCAGCTTGATACTTAGCCGATGAAGAGAAGAGCGGCTCACCAGAGACAACATCAACGTAAATACCAGGTTTAAAAAAATTATAATATTTTCCTGAACCAGCTTCTTCTGTACCACCTTTTTGAGTGATATATTTTTGCTCTTTGGATAAACTTTTAATTCGTGCTTTTTTAACGTCCACATTAAAATTTTGATACGGTGATTTTTTTTCATGAGCATAAATCGTTGCGGAATAAGCACAAAATATCATACATAAAAAAATTAAGAGTTGTTTTGTTTTCAAAAGAGTTTACCTTTTTCTACGTTTTCAAGCAGTCAGAACTTACGATAAATACCAAATTCGAAGCAATTATGGCACGTCCTGACAGTATTATCCCTGTTTTTAGGGTTTATTGTAAGTACCATTCGTTACAAAACGCTGAGCAAGCTTAGTTAATCGTTGCGTTGTCTTAGCATTATTAACCGCCATACCTAGAGCTTTGCGTTGTCCAATAATAATAACGAGACTCTTGCCACGCGTTACTCCTGTGTAAAGTAGATTACGCGCTAACATCATATAATGTTGCATGGCTAATGGAATGACAACAACAGGATATTCTGAACCTTGGCTTTTATGAATACTGACAGCATAGGCTAATACCATTTCGTCTAATTCATTAAAGTCATATTCAACAATGCGTCCATCATAATTGATCCACAGCTGACTAAGCTCGATATCAATCTTCTCAATAAAGCCAATATCACCATTAAAAACATCTTTATCATAATTGTTAATAATCTGCATAACCTTATCACCTGGCGCATAGGTCGAGCCATAACGGTTAATCCCTGCTGCAGTTGATCGATTTAATATCTTTTGTAATTCAATATTCAATGAACGTGCACCTAAACCACCGCGATTCATGGGCGTTAAGACTTGCACATCACGCACCGGATCAAAATTGAAACGTCGCGGTATGCGCTGACTAACGATCTGCATTAGTTTATCGTGGATTATTTCGCTTTCATCAGCTTCAATAAAATAGAAATCACGTAACTGACTAGAGTCACTGTTTATTTCTGGCATTTTACCTTGGTTAATATGGTGAGCATTAATAATAATTTGTGAGTCGGCTGCTTGACGGAAAATTTCTGTTAAGGTGATCGTACTTAATTGTTGTGAATGAATCAAATCTGCTAAAACTGCTCCCGGCCCAACAGAAGGCAACTGATCAACGTCACCAACAATTAGTAGTCCGGCATGTGCAGGAATCGCTTTAAGTAAATGATGCATTAATACAATATCAATCATCGAAGCTTCATCAATCACCAATAGATCGGTAATTAATGGATTCTCAGCATTATGTTTAAAACCCCCTGTTTTAGGATCGAATTCTAATAAGCGATGAATTGTTTTAGCTTGCAAATCCGTTGTCTCAGTTAAGCGCTTTGCTGCTCGCCCCGTTGGTGCACAAAGTGTTATTTGTACACGCTTTGCTAAAAGTATTTTTAAGATACTATTCACGATCGTTGTTTTACCAACACCTGGACCACCAGTAATAATTGACGCTTTATGAGTAAGAACACTCGCTATCGCTTGTTTTTGTGATGCGGCTAACGTCATATCTGTTTTTTTCTCTACCCACGGAATGGCTTTGTCTATAAGTATTTCATTCCATACTGGCGAACCGTTTTGTAAACGCATAATACTTTCTGCTACAGATAATTCCGCCATATATAAAGAAGTAATAAAGACACAGTCAACACCATTAATATCTTCAGCTGTAAAACGCTTATCAGTAATTTCGTCAGCAATTGCCTGTATGATAATAGGTTCAGATATTTCTAATAATTTAACAGCTTGCTCGCACAGTTCTGTGATAGCAATCGCACAATGGCCATCACTACTATGCATCTGTAATACATGTCTTGTACCTGCTTGTGCGCGCAGAGGTGAGTCTTTGGCTACTCCTAACTCAGCAGCAAGTTTATCCGCTGTTTTAAAACCGATACCATGAATATCAAGCGCTAAACGATAAGGATTAGCACGAACAATTTCGATAGCATCATCACCATAGGTTTTATAGATCCTCACCGCACGCGCGGTACCGACACCATAAGATTGTAGAAATACCATAATATCGCGTACAACTTTTTGCTCATGCCAAGCCTTGGTAATGCTAGCAACGCGCTTCTGACCGATACCAGATAAACTCAACAAGGCGTCAGGATTATTTTCAATGACATCAAAAACGTTTTCAGCAAAGGCGTTTACTAGTGTTTTTGCAAAGTGCGGTCCGATACCTTTCACCATACCTGAAGCTAAATACTTAGTAATACCTTCTAAGGTTGTTGGTGGAACTGTTTTTAATTTTATTGTTTTGAGTTGTAGACCGTGGTTTTTATCATTATGCCAAAAACCTTGTGCTTCAATGAATTCACCGGCATGTACTGTGGCGACATTACCCACAACTGTTACTAATTCATGCTGACCTTTAACGTTTACCCGCAAGACACAAAAGCCATTGTCGGGACTATGAAATGTAACGCGTTCGATAGAACCAGATAATGTTATTAGCTCGGGCTCAGTATGCTGAGCCCGACTGTTATCGTTAGGTATCATTATAGTGACTTATGTACAACCTCATAAATATGTTTAGAAAGCTTATCTTCATTGGCAATGCGCTGCAACTGGGCATACATCAGTTTTTGGCGATTTTCATCATAACGACGCCATTGTGTTAATGGGATAATAACGCGACTTGACACATGCGGATTAAAGGCATCTATTGCTAACGTTTTCTCGGCTAAAAATTTATAGCCTTCGCCATTACTCTCATGAAAATGCACCGGGTTATAATTACTGAGGCCAAGAATTAAAGCATAGACTTTATTTGGATTTTTAATGTCAAAACTTGGATGCTGCGTTAATGCTATGACATTTTTTAATGTGTCTTTGCGATCCGACATCGCCTGTAGACTAAACCACTTATCAATGACTAGCGAGTCATGCTGCCACTGGTCATAAAATTGCTTTAAAGCAACATCACGATCCGCATGCTCAAGATGCGCTAACACGGATAGTGCAGCTAATTTATCCGTCATATTATTTGCATTGTTAAACTGTGCCACAATTAACTGGCGCATCTCATCATCTTCAGCTAAAAATCGTAAGTAATGTAGACACAAATTTTGCAAACTACGTCGGCCAGACTCAGCAACATTATAAATATAATCTATGGAGGAACGATTAAGATTATATAGCTGAAAAAATTCTTGTTGTAATTGCTTTGCTAATTGTTCATGTACAAAATTACGTGCAGCATGAATTGCATCGACATCAACCACGGTCATCAACTCAGCCAAATACTTTTCATTAGGTAAACAGAGTAATTTCGTTTTTAGAAAAGAATCTATCGTTTGATCAGCAATGACAGTACGGAATGCGACGATAAGATTCTCTGATAAAGATAATGTTTTGTTCTGTTGATGATCAGCAACCAGTTGCAATATTGTTTTTGCAGCTAACTTCTGGCCCGCTTCCCAACGATTAAAGCCATCACTATCATGAGCAAGCAATAATGCTAACTCTTTTTCAGTATAATCAAACTGCAATTTCACTGGCGCAGAAAAATGTCGCAACAAGGAAGGAATTGGTTTTTCTTGCACATCTGCGATCGTGAATTTCTGTTCTGCTTTGGTGAAATTCAACGTTTGTGATCTATGTATTTCTTGCCCTTCTTTATTATATAGCGCGACATTAACAGGGATATGCATCGGCTCTTTACTTGTTTGCTTAGGCGTTTCTGGCAAGCTTTGTTTGATTGTTAAATGATATTCACGTTCATTAACATCATAATCCGCGGTTACCTGTAACTCTGGTGTTCCCGCCTGTCGATACCACAGCATAAATTGACTTAAGTCAATTTTATTTGCATCTTCAAGAGCTGCGACAAAATGTTCACAAGTAACGGCTTGGCCATCATGACGTTTAAAATATAAATCCGTGCCTCGACGAAAAGCTTCTGCCCCTAAAATCGTATGCAGCATTCGCACAACTTCAGCACCTTTGTTATACACTGTTGCGGTATAGAAGTTACTGATTTCAATAAACGCTTCCGGACGAACGGGATGCGACATCGGCCCCGCATCCTCAGTGAATTGCTGTGTCCGCAAGCCATTTACATCATTGATACGAGCAACAGTTGCTGAAGTCATTGCAGCAGTAAAACTTTGATCACGAAAAACCGTAAAGCCTTCTTTTAAGCTTAATTGAAACCAATCACGTAGCGTCACGCGATTGCCCGACCAATTATGAAAGTATTCATGACCAACAACCGTCAAAACATTTTCAAAATCTTGATCTGTTGCAGTATTAGCTTCAACTAAAATATATTTATCATTGAATATATTGAGACCCTTATTCTCCATGGCACCAAAGTTGAAGTCATGCACCGCTACAATCATAAAAATATCTAAATCATATTCTCGGCCGTAAGTTTCTTCATCCCAACGCATAGAGGCTTTTAGACATTCCATCGCATGTTTTGTCTTTTCAACTTTGCCTTTCTCCACAAAGATTTTCAAAACCACATCACGTCCGGAACATGTTACAAATTTATCTTCTAAGTAATCTAAGTCGCCCGCAACTAATGCAAATAGATAACAAGGTTTCTTGAAAGGATCTTCCCAAATTGCATAATGACGCTCATTGTCAAGCTCGCCACTGTCTATCATATTGCCATTGGCAAGTAATATTGGATATTGTTGCTTAGGCGCCGTAATTTTAGTTGTAAATTTTGTCATGACGTCGGGACGATCTAAGAAATAAGTAATACGTCGAAAACCTTCTGACTCACACTGTGTACAAAAAATATTATTTGATAGATATAAACCGCTGAGCGTCATATTGGCTTGTGGATTTATTTCTGTTGTGATGGCTAAATCAAATTCATCAGGAACATTAAAAATGACTAACGTATGTTCATCAACTTTATATTGTTCGGCAGTTAGTGGATTATTATTTACGGTAACGGCTAGTAATGTCAGCTCTTCTCCTGGCAATACAAGGTCATGATTTTGTTTCGCATCGGCATTACGCTGCAACCGCATTCTTGACTGCACTTGAGTTTTTGTTGCGGCTAAATCGAAATCTAATTCTAAAGAAATTACACTGAATGCTGGAGCTTGATAATCTTTCAAATATATCGTAGAGTTTTGTGCTGCTGTCATTGCTTCTATATCCTCTTTATATACTACCCGCACATTCAAAATGTGCGCGGTATAATTATAATTTTATTATTATAGGACTTACACAAAACTCTTTAGACGAGGCAAATAGTTTTGTGTAAGTCCTATATTAAATAAGCAATGATATACCAGCCACACTTAGAAATGCGAGTATTTTTAAGGTCAATAGATATATATAGGAAAATTTATGCAAACAATTGAATTATCGTTACCAGGCTGGTGTGAAGAGATCTTCAAAGTAGCTAAGCAACAAGCATTTCCAACATTGGAAGAACGTATGCGCTTTGTTATTGCATTACAACGCCAAAATATTGAAAATGATAGTGGCGGCCCATTTGCCGCAGCTATTTTTGCTTGTGACAGTGGTCAACTAGTTAGCATTGGTGTTAATTGTGTCGTTCCGCAAAATTGCTGTTGTGCTCATGCAGAAATGATGGCATTTATGCAAGCTGGAAAAATTTTAAAAAACTATGATTTAGCAGATGCAGCACTACCATCACATCAACTCGTTACAAGCGGTCAAATGTGCGTCATGTGTTTTGGGGCAACCATTTGGTCTGGAATAAAAGAAGTGGCTTATGCTGCCACTGCAGAAGATATTCAACGTATTAATGGTTTTGATGAAGGGCCGTTACCAGAAAACTGGTCGCAAGAATTACAACAACGAGGTATTCAAGTCTTTCCAGAAATACTTCGTGCTGAAGCGCTAAGTAATCATGAACTTTATAAATCACTGAGTCGACCAATCTATAACAGTGAGCGTTAAATCTAGAATCTAAAAAACTCTTTAACCTGTGCTCTATTGGATGTTTGAATTTTGCCAATAGTCTAGCTATTACCGGCGATTTAAACATCCAATAGTACAGAAATCGCTGAGTCTAATTCCTGGAAAACCTAACTTCCTACGACTATATACTGCAACTATCATGCCAGTTACAATTATTTTTATTTTTATAACCTGCTGTTTATTATAACGAATTTTATTTTTTCTCGTACTTTTTTCAGTACTACAATGGATCGCAAAAAGTTGTACATAACAATAGATAGACTATTATTAATACAAATAACAAAAATAGAACTTACATACTCTCTTATTTAGAGTGCATTTATAGCTTCAACACAAGAGTATTTAGGTAAGTACTATAAGAATAAAAGGGGCCACGCCATGGATATCTTCAGCAACTATAAAGAAAGGTATGAAGTTCGACAACAAGAAGAATATTCGCTGCAAGAATATTTAGACATTTGTAAGAATGATCCCATGGCTTATGCTAATTCAGCTGAAAGATTAATTAAAGCAATTGGTGAGCCTGAATTTGTTGATACCAGCCGTGAACCACGTTTAAGTCGCATTTTTTCTAATCGTGTCATTTTACGTTATAGCGTATTTGCTGATTTCTATGGCATGGAAGATGCTATCGAACAAATCGTTGCATTTTTAAAGCATGCTGCACAAGGGCTAGAAGAAAAGAAACAAATACTGTATTTGCTAGGACCTGTCGGCGGAGGTAAGTCTTCATTAGCGGAAAAACTAAAATCTTTAATGGAAGAGGTACCTTTTTATGCAATTAAAGGCTCTCCTGTTTATGAATCTCCGCTTGGTTTATTTTCTCCAGATGAAGATGGGCCAATACTTGAAGAAAAGTATGGTGTGCCGCGCCGCTATATTGAATCTATTATGTCGCCTTGGGCAGTAAAACGGCTACATGAATACAATGGTGATATTTCACAGTTTCGTGTTGTTAAACTATTTCCTTCACGTTACAGCCAAATTGCAATATCAAAAACCGAACCTGGCGATGAAAATAACCAAGATATCTCTTCATTAGTCGGTAAAGTTGATATTCGTCAACTTGATGAATATGCGCAACATGATCCTGATGCCTATAGTTTTTCTGGCGGACTATGTTTAGCAAACCGTGGTATTTTAGAATTTGTTGAAATGTTTAAAGCCCCCATCAAAGTATTGCATCCATTGTTAACTGCAACGCAAGAAGGTAATTACAACGGTACTGAGGGTATGTCTTCAATTCCGTTTGATGGGATTATCTTGGCGCATTCCAATGAGTCTGAATGGCAGGCTTTTCGTAATAATAAAAAGAACGAAGCATTTCTTGACCGTGTCTATATTGTCAAAGTTCCTTATTGTCTACGCCTTTCAGAAGAAGTGAAAATATATGAAAAATTACTAGAGAATAGTTCCTTAGATCATGCGCCATGTGCACCAGGCACCTTGGAAATGATGTCGCAATTCTCAGTGTTAACACGTATTAAAGATCCAGAAAATTCTAATATTTATTCGAAAATGCGTGTTTACGATGGTGAGAACTTAAAAGACACTGACCCTAAAGCAAAATCTCATCAAGAATATCGTGATTTTGCCGGCGTTAATGAAGGAATGACAGGCTTATCAACACGATTTTCATTTAAGATTCTGTCGCGAGTATTTAATTTCGATCATTCTGAGATTGCAGCGAATCCAGTACACTTACTTCATATATTAGAACAGCAGATTGAGCGCGAACAATTTCCTCCAGAAATAAGAGAGAAATATGTATCTTTCTTGAAGGAATTCATTTCACCAAAATATATTGAGTTTATAGGAAAAGAAATACAAACCGCATATTTAGAGTCCTATTCAGAATATGGACAGAACATTTTTGATCGCTATGTCACTTATGCCGATTACTGGATACAAGATCAAGAATATCGTGATCCAGATACAGGTGAAATATTTAATCGTGGTTCACTTAATGATGAATTAGAAAAAATCGAAAAACCTGCGGGCATTACTAATCCGAAAGACTTCCGTAATGAGATCGTCAATTTTGTATTGCGAGCTCGAGCTAATAACAAAGGTAAGAATCCTGCATGGTATAGCTATGAAAAACTACGCACGGTTATTGAGAAGAAAATGTTCTCTAATACTGAAGAATTATTACCTGTCATTTCCTTTAATGCTAAAGCTTCTACTGAAGATAAGCAAAAACACGAAGACTTTATTAAGCGTATGGTTGCTAAGGGTTATACACCAAAACAAGTTCGCTTATTATGTGAATGGTATTTAAGAGTGAGAAAGTCTAGCTAGAGAAATTTTGCAAATAGTTTTGATAAACTAACAGATTGCATACCCATCACGATAAATTCCTAAAAATGAATCGTGATGGGTATAACAAGCTATCAAAAATAACAAATTCAAAGAGGTAGCATATGGCAACATTTATAGATCGAAGAAGTGGTAAGCATAAAAGCACGGTTAACCGTCGCCGCTTCATTCGTCGCTATAAAGAACAATTAAAAGAAGCTGTATCAAACTCTATAGCTAAACGCAGCATCATTGATACTACCAGCGGTGAAAAAGTTAAAATTCCAGAAAAAGATATTCGCGAGCCTATATTTGGACATGGCAAAGGTGGTCGCCGCGAAAGTGTCTTTTCAGGTAATAAAGAGTTTGTACAAGGCGACAAAATATCGCGACCACAATCTGGACAACAAGGCACAGGCAGTCAAGCAAGTAATAAAGGTGAAGGCTTAGATGATTTTGTATTTGAGATCACACGCGAAGAATTTTTAGAGCTATTTTTCGAAGATTTAGAATTACCAGATCTCGTTAAAAAAGAATTATCACAATTAAAAAGCTATAAGCGAGTTCATGCAGGATTTGTCAGGCATGGTAATCCCTCTAATATTAATATCGTACGCTCGCTACGTAACGCCCATGGACGGCGCATTGCGATGGCAGGACCAATCAAGAAAAAAATTAAAGCTGCTAAGCAGGAATTACAGCAAGCCAATGAAGAATCACCTACCGATGCAGCAAAAATACTGGCATTAGAAGAAAAGCTAAAACGTTTATCAAAGCGCCTAGGCACCTTACCTTTTATTGATGAAATTGATTTACGCTATAACTTACATCTCAAGGAACCTGAGCTTACAACTCAGGCTGTTATGTTCTGCTTAATGGATGTTTCTGGCTCAATGGATGAAGTCAAGAAGGACTTGGCAAAACGGTTTTTCTTGCTTTTGTATCTATTCTTAAACCGTAATTATGAAAAGATAGAGGTTGTATTCATTCGGCATCACACCACCGCCAAAGAGGTCGACGAACAAGAATTTTTCTATTCACGCGAAACAGGTGGCACCGTTGTCTCTAGCGCATTAGAAATGATGCGCAACATTATGCATGAACGTTATTTGGCAACAGAATGGAATATTTATGCCGCTCAAGCTTCAGATGGCGATAACTGGAATGCCGATTCACCATACTGTCGTGAAATTTTACTTAAAGACATCATGCCTCATTTACAATATTTTGCATATATAGAGATTTTGCCAAGGCACCATCAAAGTTTATGGCAAGCTTATTTAGATATTACAAAGACCAATAAAAGCTTTGCCATGCAACATATTAATAATCAAACTGAAATTTATCCTATATTTCGTGAACTATTTAAAAGGCATAAAGTATGAAAAAACGCAGGCAACCTATTTCTCAAGGTTCTGAATGGAACTTTGAATTAGTCAAAAAATATAATGAAGAAATTAGTCGCATTGCAAGTAATTACGGCCTAGATACCTATCCTAATCAAATTGAAGTTATCTCAGCACAACAAATGATGGATGCTTATGCTTCAGTTGGTATGCCTATTGGCTATCACCATTGGTCTTTCGGCAAACAATATGTTGATGTAGAAAAGAAATATAAACGTGGCCATATGGGCTTGGCTTATGAAATTGTCATTAACTCTAATCCTTGCATTTCATATTTAATGGAAGAAAACACCATTGCTATGCAAGCATTAGTTATTTCTCATGCATGTTTTGGTCACAATTCATTTTTCAAAAATAACTATCTTTTTCAAACATGGACGAATGCCGACGCAATTATTGACTATCTTGTTTTCAGTAAAAAATATATTGCACGGTGTGAGGAACGCTATGGCATTGATGAAGTAGAAAAAATTCTCGACGCTTGCCATGCATTAATGAACTATGGTGTAGATCGTTATAAACATCCACCAACGCTATCCATTCAAGAAGAAGAGTTCCGTCAGCAACAACGCTCTGAATATTTACAAACACAGGTTAATGAGCTGTGGCGAACGATTCCTAAGCCTTCAGAAGAAAATAAAGAAAAAACTGAAGTGCGAATTCCAGAAGAGCCACAGGAAAATATTCTTTACTTTATAGAAAAAAACGCACCTTTACTGGAAACATGGCAGCGTGAAATTATTCGTATCGTGAGAAAAATATCCCAATATTTCTATCCACAGAAACAAACTAAGATTATGAATGAAGGTTGGGCCTGTTTTTGGCATTACCGAATCATGAATGACCTATATGATGAAGGCTTAGTTACTGATGAGTTTATGATTGAATTTATACAGTCTCATACCAGTGTAATAGCTCAAGTACCTTTTGACCATCCTGGTTATCCTGGTTTAAATCCTTATGCATTAGGCTTTGGCATGTGGCAGGATATACGTCGTATTTGTGAAAATCCAACCGAAGAAGATAAGTTTTGGTTTCCTGAAATTGTTAATCGTGATTGGTATAAAACCATTGATTTTGCGATGCGTAACTTTAAAGATGAAAGTTTTATTGCTCAGTATCTATCACCTAAAATGATACGTGATTTAAAATTATTCAGTCTGCTTGATGATGATAAAAAGTCTGAATTAGAAATCTCTGCCATTCATGATGAGCAAGGTTTTCAATATATTCGTCAGGCATTATCAAATCAGCACAACCTTAGTATTATTGAACCTAACATTCAAGTTTATAGCGTTGATGTTCGCGGCAATCGCTCATTGACCTTACGTCATATCCAATATAATCATCAGCCCTTGAATATCAATACACAAGAAGTATTGAAACATCTTTATCGTTTATGGGGATTTGATGTTGCATTAGAATCTGTTGATGCCGATGGTAATATTGTTGAAACGTCTATTTTCCCAACTAAAGATTAATTATTTTAGAATATTTTTTAAATAAAGAATATCTCTTGAAACTTTAAGATCCTTGCGCTATATTTTGAAAAATTCAGTTGAGAAAGCTCTCCCATGAAGTACTTATTTAATCCTAAAATGTTAGTTCTAATGTTCCTATTACAAATTTTCACCCCCTCTTATGCTAGTAACAATTTCTGTGGCAAAGGTTTATTGCCAGAGGTTAATAATATTGCCGAATTTAATAAAATTATTAAAGTTATTTCAAAAAACAACCTGCGTCGATTATATAAAACCCTAAAAAAGAAGCCTTTAACGCCTCAAGAAAAAAAATTATTAAAGAGAGCTTTGAGTTTTGGAGTTATTCTTTATACCTATCGCTATAGTAAAGCCTTGTGTTTATATGGCAAAGAAAAGAAAATCCCTGCAGTTGATGATGGAATGCGTTTTCCAATACCTACTATTGAGAATAAGTTATATCACGCTAATCAATGCATTTTTGCAAGCTTAGGTGAAAACCCTCCATTTACATTTAAAACAGAGAAAAGAACCATTACCATTAATAACTCTGCCTATGGCAGTGTACTTGTTATTATTCATCCCAAAGCCATTGAAAATGGTTGGGCTACTTTACAGGCAGGTGCAGAATATATTGATTTAAGTAACATGCGTAAGGGAAACAAATCCATTTATTTTACAACCAATACTATTCCCATCTCTCTGCAAGATCGCGAGGGTTTTACAAAACAAGTTTTCGCACAAGAAGACTGGAATACAGCAATGGCCCTTATGCTGATTGAGTCATTACGTGAAAAATCAAAGAAAGTTCAAGAAGAATTGATAAAGCAATTACTGTTAGCAAGAAATCGACATGAATTTCTGACGATTACTATGAAAAATTTCCTTGGATACTTGGAAGTAAAGCTTAATAAGGCTATTCCTATAGAGGCTATTCAGGCAATTATGTTAAATAAAACAGATTATGAGCATTTTAAGCGATGTCCTGGCTTTGATGCTTGGAAACATAAAGTAAAAGTTTTGCCAATTCTTGGACGGGGTAGTCCCTAGTTCGCGGTTAAATATTATCTAAACTAAATGTCATACATGACATGAGAAGGACAATACCGCAATACAATATAGCCCAGTATCCCGGAAATAACCGAACCAGCAAGCACACCAACCCGTACTAAAATTAAGTATTCAGGATGTGTCTGGTTAAATGCCAGGGTACCAATAAATAAACTCATAGTGAAACCCACACCACAAAGTAATGAAACACCATACATTTGCCACCAATTTGCATAGCTTGGCAGCTTAGCTAAGCCGGTTTTAACACAGATCCAACTCGCAGCCATAACGCCAATTTGCTTACCAAGAAATAAACCAAGAGCAATACCAATAGGAATCGAGCTGAATATTGCACTCAGATGTAAACCACCGAATGAGATCCCTGCATTCGCGAAAGCAAACAATGGCAACACTCCAAACGCTACCCATGGGTGCAATGAATGCTCTAAATAACGTAGCGGCGAATAATCAGGATTATCTTTATCGTTTAATGGAATACAAAGTGCTACAACCACGCCGGCAAGCGTTGCATGCACGCCAGATTTCAATACACAAATCCATAAAATTATCCCAACCAAAATATAAGGCGTTAAACTGGTTACTTTCAAACGATTTAATGCAATTAATACAATGACACAAATACCCGCTAATACTAACGCTAATATAGATAAATGCGTTGTATAAAAGGCTGCAATAATAATGATAGCGCCGATATCATCTAATATCGCAAGCGCTGTCAGAAATATTTTTAACGACACCGGTATCCGCGAGCGCAATATTGCTAAAATCCCCAATGCAAAAGCAATATCCGTGGCCGTTGGTATTGCCCAGCCATGCAAAGCCAATGTTTTATGATGGTTACATAGAATAAAAACTAAAGCCGGCACAACCATACCGCCTACAGCTGCAATGGCCGGCAAAATGATACGTGCCGTACTGCTTAATTCACCAATGATGATTTCACGTTTAATTTCTAAACCCACTAACAAAAAGAAAATCACCATGAGACCATCATTGATCCATAAAATAATGGGTTTATCGATTCCCATACTTCCAAGATGAATCGCAAAATGTGTCGATAATAATAATTTATAGTATACGTCTAACGGTGAATTATCTAAAATCAAGGCAAGGATTGCCATCAGCACCAGAATAATACCACTAGAGGATTCTAATTTAATGAACTCACGAATAGTTTTGAATGGCACCGTTTATTTCCTTGTAACCTAGTTATTGTTTTTCTAACTCATCATTTAGCCAAAGACATTGGCCTTTTTCTTGTAATGCTTCAAGTCGCAATTGATGTGCTTGTAATTCTTCTTCATTAGCTGGCAAGACCGTTAAATCAATGATTTCTGCTGCCACTGTTTTTTTAACAACATGTTGCTCTGATGTTGCCCGCTGCATTGTTGTTGGTTGCTCATCTTGACCAAACAGACTACTTTGCCCTCCTGTCATCGCTAAATAAACGATGGCAAGAATCTCCGCATCCAGCAACGCGCCATGCAAATCGCGATGTGAATTGTCGATATCATAGCGCTTACACAAGGCATCTAAACTATTTTTTTGTCCAGGATGCTTCTTACGAGCATAGGTTAAGGTATCAAAGATAGTGCAGTAATCAGTTAGCTTACCAAGTTTGCGATTATGCAATCGCATTTCATGATCAAGAAACCCCACATCGAATGGAGCATTATGAATAATGAGTTCCGCGCCATCGACAAATTGCATAAATTCATCAATCACTTTTGAAAATAAAGGTTTATCCGCAAGAAATTCATTGCTAATACCATGCACCGCTAATGCACCAGCATCAATTTCGCGCTCGGGATTAATGTATTGATGGTAATGATTGCCAGTCAGCTGGCGATTAACTAATTCGACACAACCAATTTCAATGATGCGGTGGCCGCTTTTCGGATCCAGGCCGGTTGTTTCTGTATCGAGGACAATTTGTCGCATTTTTACTCAACCAATAATTAATTTAGTCGATTGTAGCAAAACTGCTTATGTGACGCACTTTAAAATAAAGTACAAGATCTACTCTGGTAATTTTTTATCCCCAGGGCTTACGCTAAATGCCAAGGTCGAGGCAATTATATTGTCAAAATAGCCGATAGTATACACAATACGCGAGGCTTTTTGACAATATAATTAACAAAGAGATTGGCGTTTAGCGTAAGTCCTGACCCTGATTATTTTCATCTTTATAGTATATGGACTTAGCGATGTCTAAAGCCGCAGCAGAATCCAAACCCATATCATTTTTGACTAAGCCACGATTATAGTAGCCTTTCCAATTTTCCGGCGCTAACTCAATCACGGTTGTAAAGTCTTGCATCGCCTTAACATGATCATCCAACTTGCGATGTAGCGCTCCACGATTAAGATAGGCTTCAACCAACTCGGGGTTTAATTCAATGACCTGATCATAATCTTGTAATGCATCGGCATAGCGTTCCAACTTACGTTTCACTATGGCACGATTGTAATAAGCAGAAATATGCTTTGGGTCTAATTCAATAACTTTACTGAAATGTTTTAATGCTTCTGCATGTTTGTCTTGTTGCACTAAGGCATTACCCGCATTTAAATAAGCATCAAGATAGTGACTATCCGCTGCTATCGCTTTCTTATAGTAATTAAATGCTAGAGCATAGTCGCCATTGGCAAAGGCATCGTTCCCTTGGCGAAACAGTGCTTTTGCTGCTGTATTCGCCTCATCTTTTTCACTATTGTTTTGCTGATCCATATTACTTACCATATCCTTTTGTAAATCGCGCATATGTTTGCATTAAGTTTCCAACCCTCTCCGCTCTTGCCGCGGTGTCGCCACTAAAGTCATCATCACCAGCAACAATACTCGTAATAACAGAACGACCGATTTGTGCTTTAAGCTCATCTGCCGCATCCGCTGAGTTAACATTAAGAGACCGAGCCTTACAATCTTCCATTCCAAAGGTATCAGAAACCGTTGTAAAGTAGCTCTTAGCATTACTACGAAGGTAAAATGTATCAACAGGAACCGCCTGATGTTCTGCCACCCACTCAGCAGACTTGCCATGATGCGCTGCTAATTTTACTGGGTCTTTTAATAGTGCCAACTCATCTGTCCAGAATCTTGGTGTCTTATATTTTTCTGTTGCTTGCCATGCTTCCTTACTTCGCTCTCTATCACGTTTTTCTTGCACTTTTGATCTTGCCTCATTTCCGCCGATATCACCAAGCAACATAGCTCGCGATACACCACCGTCTTTACCTGCTTCTTCAACCACATGATGCAAAGCTTCTTCTACAGCTTCAATACTATCGCTAAAATCACCCATCTTTGCTTTAACATCATACTTTAAAAAATATTGTAATGAATCTCTATCATGTTCTGGATCGGCAGCTGCCTCTTGTGCTGCCGAACGCCATTTAGACGCTTTGATGATCTCTGGAATAGGGCTATTATAACTTCGATATACCGCTATCTGTACCTCAATATCTTCTGGCCGAATATTTGCATCAGCAGCAATGCCACTTAAACCGCGCATAACATCAGCTAAAACAGCTTTAACTTTATTAATTAAAGTATCCATCGAACCTGTAGCATCCAATAAAATGACTACTCGCGCTTTTTGTTGGGATTTCTTCTCTTTACGCTTTGCTGCAACATCAATTTGCTCTTGTTTCTCAACTATTTCAGCATCAGGCGCATTAAACAATTTTAATTTTGCAATAATCTTATCTTCAACATCTTCTCCTGCTTGTCGTCGATGTAACAAAGCAAGCAGCTCCAAGGAAGGATTATGCAAGGCATCACGCGCCTCTTTAACACCGGCTTTTAAGCGTAGATATCTATCTTCAAAACGATAAACACGAATTTTATCTAGCATTTCATACAAGACATGATCTTCATCCCACTGCCTCAACAGGCCTTCAGTAAGTCCATGTTTTGCATAATTTAATAATAAACGACTATATTTTTGATGATCTGCGCATGCTTCTTCATATGCATCATCATCATCAAAGTCATTGGGATTTGGCGCATCAGGCAGTGCTGGCCACGCAGCGCCAGGCGCCTCTTCTTCACGTTCTCGACGAAACTTAGCATCCGCTGCTAACAATGCCTCAGCATGCAATATCATACTAAATGAGCCATTCTGACCAGCACGAGCACCACGACCTTTCATTTGTCTTTCTTCAGAAAGCTCATCTGATAAGAACAAGCCAAGAATATGATTACCACCATTATCATCCACTCGCGGATCGGTAATAGTGAAATCGCGTCCCCTGGCATATTGACGTACTGCAAAGGTGATTTTTCCAGCTCGCACAGCCTCTTTAATTCTTGCCGCAGCATCCGCATTAGAACCAATCGATTTGGGCATCATGACATTGATATCAGCCTTGAAGCCAGCTAGTTGCTCACTATTTAATGCGGCTTCCATTTCAGCAACAGTATCAAAGAATTGAATCGCAGGACGCAAGAACCCGTCCTGTTTGGCTAATCGTCGCCGAGAAACAATCTCTTTTCTAATCTCATTATAATAAGCACCTTTACCACCAAAGACTAATTTCACATCTTGTGTTTTAGAGAACTGTAGTTTGTTTGGCCCATAAGCAGAAGGGTTGAATGTCTGTTCGGTAATACCAAACTCATCAACAACAATTTCTTTCTCCGGCTTACTCAATGCCTCCAATGTACCGGTAAAACCTAATATTGAAGCATAGCGACCTTCTTCACGAATAATATCAGCATAAGAGAAGGCTCCACAGTTGCCGATTAAGCCAATATTCTTTTCTAATACTCTAGCATCTGTTGTTTTACCATTTTGTTTAGCCCAGTAATATGCCCATAAAGTCCTATAACCTTTAATCCGCGTTGAGCTCACGCCATCTTGATCTTCATAAACAACTTTATTATCTTTAAAATCATATAGGTGATCTGTACAAGGTGGTTCACTCGGCGCTGCAAATTGCAACTCTTCCAACATTGAAGGTAAAGCCGCTTCAAGTAGAAAAGCCCATTTACCATACATTGCCAAGCATTCTTTATATACATCAGACGCTTCTATTTTTGATAAATTAACAGCACGCCCTTCAAAATTCTCATCCCAAATATATTGGAATAATGCTCGAATTCTATCGCCTTTCAACAAGAAAGTTGGCTTATATAAAGAACCATAAAAATCACAATTAAAGAAAACATCCACTTCATCAATAAGCAAAATTTCTTCGCGTGGATATTCGTCTCCATCAAAGTCAGGACTAGGACTAGAACTAGAATCAGAGCCAGCACTTGAACTTAACCTAGCACTTGGACTAGCACTTGGACTAGCACTTGGACTTGGACTTGAACTTGAACTTGGACTTGAACTTGAACTTGAACTTGAACTTGAACTTGAACTTGAACTTGAACTTAGGCTAGCAGGTATAGCTTCATCTACATCCGCAGCTTCTACTGGCGCACATTCACCGTTGATGATGCGTTTAGCTAACTCACGAACATCACCTTTTTCATCTATCACACCTTCAACTAATTGATTAAATGTACTGTAAGATATTTGCTCACCAACATCAAGAAATTCAAACATTGATTTAAAGTCATTATAATCACGCTCAGCTAAAAACTCACTATAACAAGCGGCTTTAACAAAATACCCAACCAATGCCAAAATTGAAGCCGCTGTCGCCATAACAACAGACTTACCTTCCCCTGTCAGTAACTCATTTAAATGATTCTTCAAGCCTGCCGCTGAACGGGTAGCACTTAAAGTACAAAGAATCGCTAAGATTTGAGCTGGATGAGGTTTCTTTAAATAATTACGACGATCATCTGTCTCACCAACATCATAATAAGCTTTAGAATCACGTAAAGTCCATATCGCAAAAATATGCGCCATTAAACGAGGTAATTTCTTCTTAGCTCGATCATTCCAAATTAATTTACCGGTCTTTCGATCTCGCTGAATAGGCTCATCCGCAAATAAATTACGAATGCCATCTTTAATAGTTTCTAAATCATCAAATTTTAGTTCTTTGTTCGCTTCACCGCGCGGTAGATAGTCATCAAGAAAAGCACTGTAGCATTCTGTATATTCTGCATGTAAAGCTCGCAATTTATCTTTGACATCTTCCGAAACAGGTATAATCCGACCATTACCAGATTTAACCCTCAGCCCTGCGAGGACTTCTTCAATACCAACATTCTGTGTTGCCGCATTGCGCATCGCGATATTCATGACTCTTAACAATGGTTGTTCAGCAATAACATCACCACCAATACCACTAGCATGTTCTCGCAACAATGGCGCAAGAACTAGCAGGCCCTGCATGTTAGCTTGCTCTTTAATCTTCATTAACAGTAAGCCTAGCTGTTTTTTCAAGTAATCAGCAAATGAGGGCATATTGTTAATCGCATTCTGCATGGCAATAATAAACTCGACAAGCCTATTCAAATACGCTGGGTCCTCAAGAATATCCTCTCGCGTTATACCATCAAATTCTTGCCTGTCTTTAGTAATTAACGCTTCAAAGCGTAGCTGTAGATTTCGAGCAGCCTCTCGTGCAAATAACTTTTCTTCCGGATCTACACTCTTATCCATAAGGTTTAATTGATGTAACTCATTAATAGCGGAACTAATTCCTAGAAATGCAACAAATTCCTTATAGTAGACATCAAAATCACGCCATTTGCCCTCACCGGTTACTGTCGTTGGCAATGCTGCACATGCCGCTTCAAAGATAGTCTGGAAATAATGCTCCACATGGTCAATGGCATTGCTTTTATATTCAGCAATAGGTTTTTCACCAACTATCAAATTACCACTAACAGCAACAATACCTTGAAGGAAAAGCATTTTGTCATTTAACTCATTATAATAGCGTTGTCTTGACTCTGTACTTTCAAAAAGCCCTAATACCCATCTTATATTTATATTCTGGATGCCACTCAATATTTCAGCGAGTTTAGAAACGATCTCACGGCTTAGGCAGGCGTGACTATGCTGTTGCATTAACTCTTTAAACTTATTGAATACGTGATCTTCAGCTAGCTCGCTACGAGGGAATTGACTAATCAAGCTTTCAAGCTGAGAACAAACCGCAGTCCATTGTTTAGCAATAAGCAATGCTGCATCAATTCTATCAACTCTAAAATCAGTTACCGCCGCTCGACATTCCCCTGCATTTCTCAATAAATATTCATTGACATTGGCAACCAGTGCCTCAACTTCTTGCTGCAATAACGTCGGTATAAATGCAACAGCAAACTGAGCATGAGATGCTTGCAGAGGCCGCATTGCAAAACGATGCATTGCTGCTAAACAAGTTAATGAGGCATCAACCGTTGCAAGCTGCTCCACAACATCATCAGGCCGTCCTTTTGCCGCATTCGCAGCGACGGTTGCTCTTAAATTTATTTGCGTGAATAATCTTGCAACATAACGTTTACTCTCGTCAATAAAGTCATTTAAAAAGGTAAACTGCGAGAAGCGGACGCGCATATCAATTAAGCTATCAAGCTCCGCAGCTGGAAATTCATTCATCTTCGTAGCGTCTCTTATTGCATCACGTAAATGCTCAGCTTGTGTTTTTAAGTATGCTTCAACAACATCAAAGTCAAGCATCCCTAAAAGGGTAGCAAAATGTTGTTTCTCAGCAATTAATGTTTCAATACGCTCTAGTTTAGCGGCTTGGGCAAGATCAGTACTGCTAACGATAGACTGTTGCAGCGCAGAAAATGCTACTCGACAACGTCCCACAACACGGCTAACTAAGTTAGTATCTTCTCTTTGCATTATACTTGGTTGTAATGCTAAGCCGATAGCTTCAAATACCGTTACAAATTCTGCAATGCCTTTGTTCCCTGCTGCTAAGTCAGCTTGCAGACTTTGCATAGCAGCATCCACTTTATTATAAATATTAGCTGAGAGTCGTAACCACACTGCAGAAAATGCTTCATTACCACACATTCTATCTTTAGCGCGCACTGCTACTTCACGACAAACCGTTACTAAGTCATAACGGCTGTGTTGCCAAGTAGAAATATCACCTTGATATTGGCGTTCAACATCTGCTACCAGTTCTGCAATTTTCGTATCAATACGTTGTTTCGCTGTTACAGCATTAGCTGGCTTTTCTTCCATGCCTGCAATCGCAGCGTCAAATTCATCAAGCTTTGTTAAGACGCCTAAAAAGTCTAATGCTTTTGGCATTTCACTTTCCATATCGCTCGCAAAATTGTTTACCCAATCTTGCATAGCCTGTTGAGCTGTTTGTAACGCAGCAGCAGAAGCCTCACTTACATCAGCAGTTATATAACTATTAACATTCAAAATGTTAGCTGCGTTTAGCCTTGTCCAACACCGTTTAAAATCAGCTAAGCAAAGCGGCGTTGCGTCTTTTGCAACAGCCAGTTTTTCAGCTTGCGCAAGTAAACTCGCAGTTAAACCTTTAACATGTTCATTGATTTGCTCTAAAAAGGTTCCCCATAGACTTGTATGGCCACTTTCTAAATGTAACGTCGCCGCTTCGGTAACAACTTGCAAATAGTCACCTCCATATAAAGGTAATAGTGCAGCTGATAATCCATCAAAAAACTCTGCTCGTAAAATAGGATCATACTTATTGAATAGAGCTGTGTAGGTCGCTTGTTTCTCATCTTCAGCGACGACAGGTAAGCAAGTATCCAGTCCTTGTAAGTCTTCACAGACAGCAACGACGGTTTTAAAATGTGTATTATCTTTAATTTCAAACTTTGCCTTTCTACCTGCTGCAGTATCTGACTTTTTACTTGTAGCGCTTTTTGCCTTTCTATCTGCCGCGGCCTCTTGAACAACCTTAACGGCATCTTGAATAACATCACTCACTAGCTCGGTGAAGATTGTTTGTAATGCCGTAACATTTTCAGCAATCAAATCTGACCATGCAGCAGAACGTTGTGCAAAATTCCCATACTCTGTTGGTAACGCTGCTGCTAAATCTTTAAATTCTTGCACATGTTTTTGTAGATGAGCAACAACCGCTTTAACAGCGTCCGCTTCTGGTTTCGCACTTTTATCACTAAACCATGTTTGAATTTGAGCTATATCAGCAGCGACAATAACGTCGATTTCATCACCGCGCCTTGCTAAAAAGCTAACAACCTCAGCTTTTGAAGCTGCTAATTGCGCATCATCAACATAAAGTTGTTCAGCATTAGCAATATAACCAGCAATATTGGTAAAATGCGTGATACTGAGATAATCAGGATTCGAGCTATCCATGAAGTCCTCACCATCAATCGCTGTTACAGGTTCTAATAAGCGTTGATAAAAATTTTGTAAGGCTGCATTGATTTGTTCTATCACAGCTGCAGGCAAAAATGTAGAGCATTTATCGAGAATGGCTCTAAACTCAGTAATAATCCACAGTTTTTCTTTAATTGCAGTATGATTTTCTAAAGTAAAATCTATTGCCTCTAATTCAGCAACTAATTTGGCAACACGTGCTGCCATCGACTGTTGCACTGTATCCCAAGTACTTTCACGCAGTTGCAAAACATCGAGCCAACAAACTGCATGGCTGTCTTCTGCCAGTGGTGCTGGCAATAACGCCATATACGCTGCAATTCTACTATAATGAGCTTCTGTTAAAGCCTCATCTCTTTCCAAAGCACCAGAAATCTGGGTGACAAAATGAGTAAGGTAAACCCCTATATTACGAACGACTTTTTGATATGCCGCCAAAGCTTCGGCATGTCCTTGATACGGTATGCTTAATATACGCCACATTTGCGTTAAGAACTCATCTAGTTTTGCAATACCGCCAAACTCTGATTGATTCGCTGTAATAGCATCAAGTTGTCGACCTACTGCGACTAAATATTTTTGTAGACTACTTTCAATATTTTTAATTAGCTTAGCAATATTTATCTCGTGATGTCTAGTGGCGCCACAGTCAGCATCCACCTCAAAATCAAACGATGTATTTTTAATTTCGTTAATATAAAAAATATTGCTATTTAAACCATTGACCACTCGCATGACATGTATGATTTTTTTCGTGGCCTCTTCTGTTAATCTTGGCACAGTCTCATGATTTTCACGAGAAGGAATGATCGATCGCAACGGATCGGTCAGTGTCCAAATACCATTAACAAAGTCAATTTTTAGCTGATTAACTGCATCTCTGTAATGCGACTGTAATTCAGAAAAATTCATCGATGCATCTGTCGGTAATTTCGCTACTTGCTGGTTTATCAAAAATAGTCGCTCTGTGATTGCAACCATTGTTTGCAAGTCATCAACTTTTGATGCAGCATTAAATAATGCGCTAAGTCTTGCAGAAACTGTCATGAACTTTTCAGTAATCATGGCTTGGCAATTACCCGATATTGCTGAACCGAATATCATTTTCATGTCTAACATCGTTGTGATAATTTGCTGCAGCGAATCCATATCATCACTAGTAAAAAGTGCGGCTTGCAGCTCTGCTAACTGTCGTGTTTGGAAATCGTGAAGCTCATCTACAGCCTCAAGATTTACAAGTCTAGCGCCTCTGCCTCTTAGTTCACCTAACGCTTGCAAGCCTGTAGCAAAAAGCTCTGCATGCAAATGATCTTGTGCCAGTAATGGTACTTCAGGAAATCCTGCTGTAGCACGTGCTGCAGCTAATACGGCAATATCAGGCTGCTGGCTATATGATTGGACTGTCTCAGTTAATGCAACAGTAAACTGTCTAGTTTGAATCGTTGCAAAATTTTCCAATTGCCCATTGAGCATGTCTATCACACCAGAAAGCTGTGTCTGCGAGTAATATTTGGTTTCTTGACAAGTTCTACCTTCACCAAGGTCAATCTCTTCAATATAATCTTCCAACTTAAAGAGTTCACCACCCGTCGATTGTAAAACCGGAAAAATCATACTCATAAGAACGAATAATTGATGTAAGCGGTGTAGTTCCTCTGGGCTGATATTCTTAGCTTCACACTTCTGATGTAATGCCTGAGCTTGTTCATTTAACTCTGCAAATAACTTATTAAGAGATCGCCAGCTTGATTCAAAAGTTGCTCTTACTGTTGGATTGTCAGCAAGCAACTCACTCAGATAGCCTAGCTCTTCTAATTTTAGCTGCAACAAATAACAATCATTTATCATGCCTTGTTCATTTTCGGTGCCATCAGCATGCTGCATGCGATGTAATATATTCGTGACAAGGTGATTGTGAATATCCGCTTGACGCAAAAGTTTTGCTTTGCAATCGTCTTCGATAAATAGTCTAATATCATTTTTCGGATCAGCAACTGGCGTGCTCGCAAGAACTTGTTGGATAAAACCTTCTCTTAATATAGATGCTCTACCTTCAGGAGCGATAAAAGCCATTACCTTACCTTCTGGTGCATAACGCTGATAAATTAATTTTAAAAGACGTTTAACTTTTGCGGTTAGAACGTCTGTTGTAGGCGTATCATCTCTTATCCACTCAGCGATATTTTGCTTAATACGACGACTATTAAGCCGACCCGGCTCACAAGTAAAACCAAAGGTTATTGCTGCAAATTGCGCTTCAAAATCTGGAATACATACGGTTACAGACTTTAATAGCTTGAGAAACTGTTCTCCGGTATCACCATAACCTGACTCTGAGCAAAGAATAATAAAACGCACACTACGCGCTTGCTGCAAAGATTTTGATATTAATAAATCATTCTGTAATTTACGATCTGGATCAGTATCACCAAAACCTGGTGCATCACAGATAGCCAGATCGTCAATTAACCTAACTCGAAGATTCGTTGCTTGTGACAATTTTACTGCCGTCATATCGCGTGTTTCGGATTTTGAACTATCACCAACAGCAACAGCTTGTAGCGCAGGATTAGTTCTAAATTTATCTAAAACCAAACCCTCTTCTGTTCGATTAAAACCTGAGCCAAACATCCAATGAATAGTTGTTGATTTACCCGTTTGGCTGGGTCCCAGTGTTACCGCTAAATCTAAACCTTGTAGTTTTGTTGCTTGTTCTTCAGCATGTGCTTGTTGACGTTTTAATTGTGTAATATCAAGAACGCGAATATGTTGCTTAAACACTTCCTCTAATTTCTCTAGATGTGCGCCAGGAGCAGGAGCATCATCAGCATCAGCGCCATCAGTAGGGAAAACATCCCTTAGCTCAGCTAATACAACGGCTTGTTCTTCGCGTTGTAATAATGATTGCAGTTCTTGGCACAGTGCTCCTAACATCGCATCATTAATATAGGTATGCTGCTTATGTTTAATGTTAAATTGAGTAATACCTAATTTTTGTAATTTTAAATATTGAATCAATAGGCACATCTGCCGCTCAGCACATAAAGGCATTACCAATGCAGATTCAATCGATGCTATAATATCTTGAACTGCTTTTTCTTGTGCTGGATTACTATTTTTATATTGCGCTAAATTTTGTGTAGCAAATATCGCAGTTCTTATTTGTGACAATGTTTCAATTACAGGGTTTAATTCCGTAGCAAGTCGTTCAAGTCTCGCAGCTGGCGTTTCTTCCTCTTCTAAATACAGTTTTGGTAATTGAAAATTAGCAAAATCAGCAGGCAAGGCAGCGCGTGCACTAGGGTGACCTTCTTCTTTTAAATGATATTGTAATTTAGCGATATTTGCCTGAATGGACGCTTGAGTAATATGGGTTGCGCCCTCATCGCTGTCGAAACGATATGTCCTAAAACCTTGAGCATAAATTCTTAAATGATAAATAAGCATCAAGAGAGCACTTTCTGCGCAATCAGGCAGAAAACCATCTTTTAAATAGAGAGCTCTTCTTGCGTTATAAAATTCTTCAAAAAGTTGATGAATAGCTTCCTGTTCAGCCAGAGTTGCTTGTTGCTCCTCTGTTAATGTTCCACCTGCACCTGCAGGCTGAGGGTGCAGCTCTAACGCTGGAATGATAAGTTGAAATTTATTTTTTGTTTCAACAGGTTCTTCTGCGGCAGTCGGAGTAGATATTACAACTTGCCTTGATGAAGAACGTGATGGAGAGAAAACGCGAGCTAATCTACTCAAGCCCCAACTCGATGCTTTTTTTGGTGCTGCTCTTGCTGTTGCAAGATCCAGATCACCAGCAATTCCTGTATCATCATTTTGCCCTACACCTTTTTGCATAATTAATCTCCATCTCTTCATAATTACTTAAATCTAAGTTATTTTTCTCAAATTTTGCGCAGTAAAAGCATATAACATCACACCACAAATTTGAAAACTAATTGGACAGATCATGCCATGCTAGTCTTAAGGTTTTCTTAATACCATCTAAACACCTGAATAAATTGGATATTTTTTATTTATATTCGCAAAAATCATGCCCCTTCAAACAAACTCATAGTGTTACGCTATTGTGCTTATTAATATCTTTAATCTCATAGCCTTATATAAATTGATCTATTATATTTATAAGAACGTGTTAATCACTAACTGTGAAGGATAATAATATGCAGCTCACACAATTTCTTGACGACAACCGTAACTATTTACCAACTTACGTTTATAACAGCACCCACACTTTTTCTAATCATGCGTCGATGGCGCTAATTGCTTTACAGAAACTTGGTGCTGATGATCAACAATTACAGCGCTATTATGATCATTACTGCTCCAGCCATGAAAAAGTCATTCCAAGTTTAGAAAAAATTAATCAACAAAATTTTGTAGAACACTTTGGTCAACCCCATGATTTTTCAGCATTCGTTAGTTTTTTTGATGAAGAATTAATTAGACTTGGTTGGCGAGAATTATTAACGATCTATTTACACCCTCTGCAAACAAACTTTGCGAGTCATGCATTTCATCCATTAATACGTCTTGCTTATGCTATTGAAGCTGAAGATTATCAAGATCTTCCTTATGGACTTGCCTATTTAGCAAGTTATTTTACACCGCTAAATATCGAAGCATCGACAAATGCGAAGCCTATAACATTCTCAAATCTGCTGGTCGCAGCGAGACAAAATTCTACACTTTCGACTATCAATACTGAACAAAAGCAAGTTACGGATCGATTACAATTTATGAGCCAACAACAAAAATTCGTTATTTTTCTACAACAGTATAAACTCGAAAATCTTAGCTTAGCGAATATTGCTGAAGTTGGTTTACAGTTTTATCTTAACAACCAAAGTATTATTGCTTTACACACGGTAACGGGTTCACATGCATTACGTATTCTTTTGCCATTTTGTAATAATCCCAGCTTAGTTTTACATTCTGTCGCACAAGCTATTACAGCATTATATATTTTGTTTGATTGTCCAGAATTACAAAAAACAGGTCTTCCAAAGCAATTACCTGATTGGCAAAAAATAATAATGACCGCTATTAACTCAAATGATGCTCACGATATAAAATTAACCTACACTTGCCAACAAGAAGACAAAACTTATCATAATCCACTTTATCGACTTGCTGCGAGTATAAATTTAAATTTAGTTTGATGAGTATTTGTTAGGGAGAAAGACTTTCCTTAAGCCCAAAAAGAAAAAGCGCGATGTAGAGGCTAGGTATACATCGCGCTTTTTCATGCCGAAATTAAGAATTTTAGAAAGTGTGTGTTACGTTTAAGGTTCCTCCTTTATAGTCTTCTTATCGAACCAACACCATATGATTCTTTAATTCACTGAACCGTTCCTCTTAGCAGTGATGAGGCTGTCACACTGCTAAGACTTCCTGTTCACCCTTTATAAGGCAAAGCCTTCCTCCCAGTAATATTCTTTAATAATTTGTTCATTCGCTACGTTGTGTGTATTTGTTTTGTTTGATTTAAGAATAGGACAGCTTTATTAATGAAAGCTTAAGACATAAAAAAAATCAGAATGTTTTTGAAAAAAGTTTTGTAATGATGTGTGCTGGAAAATTTCAACGAAGATTTAGTCATTTGATCTGCGCCCAAAAAGAAAAAGCGCGATGTAGAGACTAGGTATACATCGCGCTTTTTCACGCCGAAATTAAGAATTTTAGAAAGTGTGCGTTACGTTTAAGATTCCTCCTTTATATTCTTCTTATCGAACCAACACCATATGATTCTTTAGTTCGTTGAACCGTTCATCTCAGCAGTGATGAGGCTATCTCACTACTAAGATTTTCCGTTCACCCTTTATAAGGCAAAGCCTTCCTCCCAGTAATATTCTTTAATAATTTATTCATTCGCTACGTCATGTGTATTTGTTTCGTTTGATTTAAGAATAGGATAGCTTTATTAATGAAAGCTTAAGACATAAAAAAAATCAGAATGTTTTTGAAAAAAGTTTTGTAATGATGTGTGCTGGAAAATTTCAACGAAGATTTAGTCATTTGATCTGCGCCCAAAAAGAAAAAGCGCGATGTAGAGGCTAGGTATACATCGCGCTTTTTCACGCCGAAATTAAGAATTTTAGAAAGTGTGTATTACGTTTAAGGTTCCTCCTTTATAGTCTTCTTATCGAACCAACACCATATGATTCTTTAGTTCTCTACGTTGTGTGTGTTTGTTTTGTTTGATTTAAGAATAGGAAGGCTTTATTAATGAAAGCTTAAGACCTAGGGGAAATTAGATATTTCTTGAAAAATCGCGTAAAATCAACGAGTTAGAGCTATGCCGCTTAGCTCAGCATTTCATCTATGCCTTTGTTAGCCAGTTGATCGGCTCGTTCATTACCTTCATGACCGCTATGGCCTTTAACCCAAAGCCAAGTAATATCGTGTGCTTCAGCCGCGGCATCTAATTTCTGCCACAGATCAATGTTTTTAATTGGTTGATTGCCTTTGCGCTGCCAATTTTTTTGTTTCCATTTTGGCATCCATTCAGTAATACCTGATTTCACATATACGGAGTCTGTTGTCAGTTCAACTTTGCACTGACGTTTTAAAGCATTCAGTGCTTCAATCGCAGCAGTTAATTCCATCCGGTTATTCGTAGTATGTTGCTCACCACCATAAATTTCTTTTTCATGACCATCATAACATAACCAAGCTCCCCACCCTCCAGGACCAGGATTACCACGACATGCACCATCGGTATAAATTTTTATAATCATAATAATCCTACTTTGTCGTCTTGCGTAAAATCGATCGTGTCGTTGGTTTTACCAAACTACTATTCATAACGACTTTACGAGACTTCCATTTAATTGGAATTGTTTTTATTGGGATAATTTTTTTCTGTGCAACAAAAATATATGCAGCGCCAAATCCTAGCCATGGTAATTGATTTAGATATTCTAAAAAATGTAATTTCTTTAATAGCTTTTCATTATTAATTGGTGGGCGATAAAAAAGATGCTCATATTCGACGACATCACATTCCAATGAGCGCAGCCAATGCTTTATCGTCATAGGACTAATAAATTTGCCACCCCATGGTTTCGGTTCAGTATAACGTTGCCAATAACGCCATAATCCCCAACAACTCCAGGGATTAAAACCAAGAATAATGATATGTCCATCAGGACGAAGGACTCGGTAACATTCCGCCATCACTCTTTCAGCATCAGTGGCAAATTCTAATACATGCGGTAGTAATACCACATCAAAGCGATCATCGAGAAAAGGTAGCTCTTGAAAATCCATCACCACACGTGGTTTAGGTTTGCCCATTCTTTCGGTTATTCCGCAAAACTCATCAGCGACACTAATTTTTTGTGTAATTGGGCTCATCAGTGTATACATGTTTTGCAACAAACTTGAAGGCTGCAATAAAAAATTACCTGGCAGTTCTGCTACAATAGTGTCCAACTTACTCTTTTCTAAAGCAAGTAAATGACTTCCTAGTGCCTTTTGCCACCATTCATCCAAATAATCGTTTAACATTTAACCATCCAAAATTCTATCAAGTTATTCCCTTAAAATGTTTGCTCGTAGCATTCTGCCTGTGCTTTTCAAGTATGGATATAATTTCGCATTTTTAAATGCGAACGGTATAATACTCACTTTTTTGTACTGGAGTAATGTGTCGATGGCACTAATAACTAAAATAACGCCGATAGCCATACCCGCGTTTACGGATAATTATATTTGGCTATTACGAACCACATCCAGCCCCTATTGTATTGTTGTCGACCCAGGTGATAGTGCTCCTGTTTTAGAGTACCTACAACGTGAATCACTACAATTAGCAGCTATTATACTCACACATCATCACTTTGATCACATGGGCGGTGTCGATAAATTATTAAGTCACAGCCAAGTCCCTGTTTATGGACCAAGATATAATCAAATTGAGCAAGTCAGCCATCCACTGCTAGAGAATGATGAAATTACAATTGCTGAGTTAGAATTGCAATTAAAAATTATCTCCACCCCTGGACATACTTTAGATCACATTGCTTATTATGGTGAAAATATGTTGTTTTGTGGCGATACTTTGTTTTCTGCCGGTTGTGGTCGCTTATTTGAAGGTAGTGCTGAGCAAATGTCGACTAGCCTAGCAAAAATTTGCCAACTACCCGATAACACACAAATCTTTTGCGCACATGAATATACACAAGCGAATTTAGCTTTTGCATTGCAAGTTGAACCCAATAATCTCGCAATACAAGAACGTAGTGTCGAGGTTAGCAATTTGCGACAGCAAGATAAAATCACATTACCCAGTACCTTACAATTAGAAAAAACGACTAATCCTTTTCTGCGTTGTCAGGAAGAAAGTGTTAAACGTGCGGCAACAATACATGCCGGGCGCGAATTAACAACACCTGTAGAGGTGTTTGCAGTTATCCGTCAATGGAAAGATAATTTTGTTTATTAATAGGACTTACGAAAAGAAAATCAGGAATAAAGAATTAATATGATGAATAAAAACAAGAGAGACTCTAATAAGCTATGGCTCAGTTTAATAGCTTTGGCGTTTATGACATTATTTATATTTACCAAACCCGCTTTTGCTAACTTTGAACTTGAATCAGGAAATAATTATAGCTACGGTAGCCTTTGGTATACTCTAAGCGATAATTTTCGCTTGAATGATCAATGCACTAATCCAGACGTATATCGACAAATTAACTGGTTGATGGCTCATCGTTCTTTCATTATAGGCGTTGCCAATAATGCAAAACCATATCTTTATTATGTATACAGCCAAGTAGTTTCGCATAACCTTCCTGCTGAAATTGCCTTAATGCCAATGATTGAAAGCGCCTATAATCCTTTTGCTTATTCTAAACAAGGTGCCGCTGGTTTATGGCAACTAATGCCTGGAACAGGTTCAAGTTTTGGAATAAAGCAAAATTGGTGGTATGACGGACGTCGTGATATTTCTGCCTCAACTAAAGTCGCTCTCAATTTATTAGTCGATTTAGGCGAAAACTTTCATGGTCATTGGTTACTAGCCATTGCCTCCTATGACTCAGGCGAAGGTTTGGTTGACCGTGCTGTCAATTATAACCGACGCCATCATCGCCCCACTAATTTCTGGTCTTTATCTTTACCTACTGAAACGGCAAATTATGTGCCGCGTTTACTCGCGCTCGCATGCATCATTAAATCTCCTGAATATTATAACCTGCATTTACCTTATATTGCTGATGCACCAAACTTAGAAAAAGTAAATGTTGGTAGTCAGATTGATTTAGCTCTTGCCGCGCATTTAGCACACATTAGCTTAAAAGAATTAGTATTCTTAAATCCTAGTTACAATCACTGGGCAACAAATCCAACTGGAGCACATTTCCTTATTGTGCCTCGCAATAAAGCTCGCACATTCATGGCAAATTTACGTCGTTTGCCTAAACATGACCGTGTTACCTGGCATCGTTATCATGTTCGCCATGGCGATACACTCGGTGCTATTGCTAAGCGTTATCATACTGCCGTTAAAATTATTAAAGGCATAAACCATTTGCATCATGATATGCTACATTTACATCAAATACTCCTAATCCCTCTGAATACGCGACGTATGAAAAAATTATTATTCGCGGCGGAAGCACCCTACTTTAATAAGTATCATCGCCTACCAGGACCACAGAAAATCATCCATCATGTGCGCCGACATGAAGACTTAAACCTAATTGCAAAAGAATATGGTGTTAGTGCAGCCAAAATTCGCTATTGGAACCATTTACACTCAAGTCTCCTGACAACACACCAAAAGCTCATTATCTGGAGCCCTATTACTTATCGTGAACATAAATACTATAAGCGTATTAAAAAAATCAACTATCATGTTAAGAAAGGCGACTCACTATGGAAAATTGCACATCGTTACCATGTCAGCATACATGAATTATTACATTGGAATAAGCTCAAGAAAGATTCGCCATTACATCTTAAACAACATTTGATTATTTATAAAAAAACATAACATCAGGGCTTACGATAAATGCCAAAGTCGAGCTCCCCATACCCAAAGGGGCATAGGTAGGGCACAGGCAATTAGGTTGTCAAAATAGCCGATAGTCTACACAATACGTGAGGCTTTTTGACAATCTAATTAACAAAGAGATTGGCGTTTAGCGTAAGTCCTAAATATCAAAGTAGGTTGATATGAATTTATTGCTGCGTTACTTCTGCTACTTCAGCATATTAATCTTATTTAATATGACAGCTATTGCATCGACCTATAATCAATTTAATGGTATGGGCTATTTCCTTGCCAATGATGTTTACCCACAAGCTAAAAATGATTTGGCTGTTTTTGTTGCTCCATTCTTTGAAAAAGCTGAAGATGCAGAGTCAGGACAATTAATTACATTTGCTGAGTATGGTATCACTGACTCATGGTTAGTTATCGGAGGCGTTTCAGGTATTAGTTATACCCATATTGACAACGAGAGCACAGCTTATGGAACGGGTAACTCTTTTATTGGTACTAAATATAGTTTTATGAATATTGACGATACTCATACTCATGTTGCTATTTTCTTTACGGTTTTAGTTCCTCACGGTAATGTCGATAGAGCTCTGAGTGATGGATTTATTGAGTATAACCCAACAATTATTGCGGCTCATGATTTCCAACACAAAACCTGGAATGGCCAACTCTTTGGAACCCTGGGTGTTCGAGTATTGCAACGTATTCAAAATCCTAATGACCCCGAAGTTGTATCTTCTTCCGCACCCGTCATTGAAGCAACACTAGGTTATGCCGTACGAACCAGGCGAGTGAATTACAGTCTTGATTTTGACTGGTATAACAATCACTGGGCACGACGCGGTGATATTAATGAGCTTTATGTGACGCCAGGGATTTTTATATTAATCTGTGAAAATGCCGATATTGGTATAGGTGTACCGGTTGGTTTAACTAAAGACGCGGATAAATTCAAACTGCTTATTCAAGGAAGTTATACATTTTCTCTATAAAATCCAACGATCGCTTCATTGAAGCGTTTCAGATAAAAGATTACTGCATAGAAGTTTATCCAATCGCCTTTATCACAGTTCTGTCTTAACAAATTGCAGGATTCATTTTGAATTACTGTTAACACATCGTTAATGGAGCTCACTTCATCTGACACTCTTTGCATCTCTATTTGTTGCTGTAAACAACTCAAATTTATCAACATAATTTGTTGCATCGCTTGTAAATTTTCCCTTAGTTCATCAGTAAGCATGAAATTTTCCAATTTTGGCATAATTTCAATAACACTAGTCAGATAATGCAACGCAATATCTAGATTCAACATTATCTTTTTAATCTTCTTCCGTGGTGTTTTTGTAAAAAGATGCTCGTAATTCATGAGCTGATATTTTTCACGTAATTGATAAAACAGTTTATAGAGATCTAATGATTGATGGATCAGGATTTTTTTAGGTTTTTGCTGTGCAATTAAAATTGAAAAAACATCTGTTATTGATTGCTCAACTGCTGTTAATAGATCAGGGATAGTCTGCTTGACATCTTCTTCAATACGAATCGGAAAAACTAACGCCGCCGTGATGATAGCGATAATAGCGCCAACGAAGGTTTCAGCGATCCTAGCTTTGAATAAAACAAAGGTCCAGTCATGTAAAATAGCAAAAATAAACACAACTAAAATCGTCGTAAAAAACATCGACCAAGAATAAGAGTTACCTAAATAATAAACCGTGAAAAATGTTGCTATTAGCACGCATACTATTTCCCATAACAATACATGCGGTACAACAAAAAACAATAATGAACCAACAACTGCACCGCAGACAGTCATACCAATGCGTTGTAATGATTTTTTAATACTTTCAGCCCAACTCTGTGATAATACAAACATTGCCACCAACATAGCCCAATAGGTATGTGTTTCTGCAAAATAATGGCCAATAATAGCGGCTAAAGCAACAGCTATCGCCGCTTGTATCGCAAGCTTTGTCGTAACGTGTAAGCGCACTAGGAAAAGTCCTCATGAAATAGGGTTAACATTGATAACATGCGCTGCATAGAAAAAGTAATATTTAATAAAATAACAACGTGCTCTTTATGAATTATTTTATCATTGAATAGTGCAGCTTGTAACAATTTCAACTTTTCTTCAGCTCGAGAAATATCATGTTGCAACTTATTCGCATTATACTTTTTGTGGCTTAAGAATTGACTAATATGTGCAAGACAGAAAATGGCATCATCAATATATTGATAAATAACTTGCGGAAAGGCTTCTTCAACCTGCTTAAAATCTTTAATATTTTGACGAATCATCCACATAGCTTTGCCAGTAATAAACTGACGCATAACAAGCTTTGCAAGCATGGCATTGAGATCTTGACTAATCACAGACAATGTTGCCAATAAATTTTGATTAAGCGCATAGACTTCACGATATTCAGTCATTAAACCAAGAACTTTTTTATCATGCTCAATACTGCTTTCAGGAACTTGAAGCTGCTTTACCGATAGTAATAATATTTTATGCACAATATTGAAGTTACGTCTTAGATTATCGAAAACCGCGATAATTTTTCGCTGTGGAAAAATATAAAAGAAAACTATAAAGGCAATAATACTCGCAATAACTACGCCATAGGAATTATATAGAGCGTCAGGCCAACCACCAGGCAGAATAGTAGCGATAAAACCCATCACCCATAGATTCAGTGTTGCTAACATAAAGTGTGGTCCGTAACGCCGCACATAAACAGCAAAAAAACTTAATATAATTAAGTAACCACTTTGCCAATATGTATTATGCTGCATAATATTACCAATAAAGAATAAAACGATGGCGACAAGGCAAATAACAACAAATGTTTTTTGCTGATAACGGCGCCGTTCGCCAGCAACAGCTTGCATTAAAAAACCAGCAGCAAAACCAGCGACAAAAACACCAAGAGCCGGTATTCTTAATAGATAAGCAACAATTATTGCTAACAAAACAGCCATAACTGTTTTGCTTGCGTGTTTTAAACGTAAAAAACCAGGATCTTTATACCAAAGTTTACTGGTAAGCTTTGCTAACACATATTCTCCTTACTTTAGCCGTCTTACATAACAACTATGACTTACGCCGCCAGATAGTGCCATCAGGTCCATCTTCTAATTCAATACCTTGAGCCAGCAAATCATCACGCACTTTATCCGCTAGTGCCCAATCTTTAGTTTGTCGTGCTTGGTTACGTTCCACAATCATGGCTTCAACTTGTTGAGCAATATCATCACCATCGCTGCCATGTAAAAACGTATCGGGGTCTGAATGTAAAATTCCAAAGATTTCTGCAAGTTTTTTCATACCATTGGCTAAACGTGCAGCTTGACTCAAATCAGTTTCTTTTAAACGATTAATCTCACGACTCATATCAAATAATACAGCAAAGGTTTCGGGGGTATTAAAATCATCATCCATTGCAACTTGAAAACGTTTTTCATAGTCACCCATTTCAATGTCCGTTACTTCTGGTAAACCACGCAGAGCTGTATAAAAACGCTCAAGCGCTTGATGCGCATTATGCATAGACTCTTCTGAATAGTTAATTGGACTGCGGTAATGACTAAATAATAGAAAATAACGAATCGTTTCGGGATGATATCTTTTCAATGCATCGCGGATCGTTAAGAAGTTTCCTAGCGACTTCGACATTTTCTCATCTTTAATACGTAAGGCGCCACAATGCAGCCAATAGTTTGCAAACTTCTTACCGCTAGCAGCTTCGCTTTGTGCAATTTCATTTTCGTGATGTGGGAAAATTAAATCAGGTCCGCCGCCATGAATATCAAAATTATCACCTAACATATTCATCGACATGGCAGAACATTCAATATGCCAGCCCGGTCTGCCCTCTCCCCATGGAGATGTCCAACTTGGCTCACCAGGTTTTGCCACTTTCCATAATACGAAATCGAGAGGATCGCGTTTGGCTTCAACAATATCAACGCGCGCGCCTGCTTGTAAATTTTCTAAATCTCTTCCAGAAAGTGCACCATAATTTTCAAACTTTTTCACAGCATAATATACATCGCCATTATCACCGACATAAGCCATGTCTTTAGCGATAAGCGTTTCAATCAGACTGATAATTTTATCGAGATTATCGGTGGCACGAGGTTCAATATTGGGTGGCAGTACACCTAAAGCCGCTTCATCTTGATGCATCTCAGCAATATAGCGTTCGGTGATATTAGTAAAATCGACACCTTCAGCAACGGCACGATTAATGATTTTATCATCGATATCCGTAATATTGCGCACATATGTGACATCATAACCACGGTAACGTAAATAGCGAACAATGGTATCAAACCCCACCATCACTCCACGCGCGTGACCGATATGACAAAAGTCGTAAACCGTCATACCACAAACATAGAGGCTGATTTTGCCAGGGTTAATCGGTTTAAATTCGCGTTTTTGCTTAGTCAGGGTATCGTGTAGCTGTAACATTAGTTGAAGTCCTAGTTAAGATTTTCGAATAAGCACTAATCTTAGCGGAATTTTTTAGGAATATCATCCATATGCAACAATAAATCTGAAGTGTTAGAAAGGTAGGTTCTATAGAAAAATAATGAGAGGTTTGCCTTTGCTATAGACTCTCGATACCCTCAGGGATAATATTGTTGAAACCATGATTGATAGCGGCTGTTATCAATTCACTCTTGCTATTAACATTGAATTTATTTTTCATATTTATTAAATACGTTTCAATAGTACGTTCAGATAGATTCAGTTTATTCGCAATTGCTTGGCAACTAAGTCCACGTATAGAATAGAACAAACATTGGGATTCTCGGTGACTTAAGTTCGCATAATATTTTTTTACTGAGTCTTTATTTAAATGTATTTGATTTGATAGCAATACGTCTGATTTACCCGTTAAGATAGCTAAGTATTGAGTATAACCAACAACGCCAATAATTTTATTTTTGTGCAGCAATGGTTTCTTTTTTACAAAAACTTTAGTAACAATATTTTGATGATCTTTTAGATATTCAATACGCTCTACTTGCTGACCTTCTAATACAAGATTGTCATCAGAGCGATACTCCTCCGCATAGATTCTCCACGGCATATCAAAATCTTCGCGTTTTACAAACTCAGCGCTATTAACTAAACCGGATATTGATAAGAAGTTTTCATTACAACCAAGATAGCGTAACGATTTATCTTTCCAGAAAATCAGGCCAGGCGTGTTGTTGATAACTTGTTGTTGAATGGCTTCGTTATTCATAATCAAATATCTTCCTATACAACGACAGAGCTGGGACTATAGCAAAATTTGTACAGGCAAGCAATGAACGCTAATGTTACGGCATCGCGTAACAACATAATTATCTATATTTTTCAATATTTTAAGCAGGATCGTTCGTAATGGAATTATATCCATCAGACTTCAAAGCAATAAATGCTACAATCGGCAAAATTATTAATTATCACACTGGCATAAAAAATTTTATGACAACCTTATTTATTGCTGACTTACATCTCAACCCACAACATCCAGAGATGGTTGATGTCTTTTGTAATTTCATTCGTACACAAGCAAAAGATGTGGATGCTTTATATATTCTTGGTGATTTATTTGAATCTTGGATTGGCGATGACTATGAAACGAAACTCAGTCGCAGAGTAAAACAAGAATTAAAATGGTTACGCGAACAAGGTATACCGATTTATTTTATGCAAGGCAATCGTGACTTTTTATTGGGTGAACAATTTTGTGCATTAAGCGGTATGGAGTTATTGCCTGATCCTCATATCATCTATGTTAATAATAAAAAGATCTTGCTGACACATGGTGATTTGCTTTGTACGGATGATCATGACTATCAAAAGTTTCGCATCACTGCGCGCACGCCAGAATATCAACAACAATTTCTACGCAAACCATTATGGTTACGGCGCCTATTTGCCAAACTGTTACGCGCGTTCAGCCGCTATCGCAATAAAAAGAAACCCAAAGAAATCATGGATGTCAATGCCGATGCTGTTATTGATATGATGCGCAAATATGATGTTACGACACTCATTCACGGCCATACTCACCGGCCAGCAGTTCATGAATTAACCATTGACGGCAACCTAGCTAAACGATTTGTGCTCGATGCTTGGCATAGTCGTGGAAATGTATTACTCTGCGTAGCGGACGGGAATATTGAATTACATTATTTTGATAAGGGAGAAAACCATGCAAAAAGTAATGATTATTAAAGATGATGCAACACTTGCAACATTAAACGAAGAACTTGCTCAAGAAGAATTTGCAATCAGCAAAATTGCAGCAAACCAAAATGGTAGTTGGTTAGTTGTGCTTGATGATGAAGAATATGAAACGTTAGAAGACTTCTTAGATTATGAAGATGAAGATGAAGAAGAAGAAGACCAAGCAGCTGAAATGAATCAATAATATTTCAATAAATATCTTCTTAATATTCACCATGATAATGATTGATTTTTATCATGGTGAATATACACCTTCCCATCTTGCTCTATGACCCGCTCGATGTAATATCATAAGAATCAGTAATATACCGTTCCTGTCTAAATATAATAATTTACTTATAAAAGCGACTGGATAATAATAAACTCGCCATAAACTTCTTATTGACACCGACTCTTGGTGTGCATTAAAATTGCGCAACTATAATTTTGAGGATTTCACTCATGGCTTTAAATGCTGCTTCAAACCATACTCCAATGCCATCACTGCTTGCTATGGCATTCGAGAGGATACTCAGAGAACAGCAAGAAGCCATCCAAGATTCCGATGCAGCCAGAGAGCTTGGTTATGTTGATCCGATCACATACATGTGGATAGAAGAATCCGCTGTCATGATGCCAGCAAGTGCAGCAATGTCAGCAACGCGTTCTCTACCAGCACCTATTGATAGACTTACTGCCTTACAACGACTCGCGTCAACTAAGATGCCAAATGGTCATGCGCGTGATTTTAATAATAGCACTGGTCCGATGGTTATTCTCACTGCTGAAGCAATCGTTTATTCTTCTACTCCTGCAACACCGATTCAGCAAAATGCTGAATTTCAAAAAAAACGCGCGGCACTAAAACGTTGGTGCTTACAACGGCAATTATGGTTGCAGCGACAATTATTACGCCAAAGAAAGAAAATGCTCGCAGAGTTACAAACAAAATTTGCTGCTCAACCTGAAGCTAAAGCAGAAATAAAACGTATTGTTAATGAATGGGCAAACAAAATTGAAGCCCGCATTGCTGAATTAAAACATGAGCTAGGTGAAACACCAGCAGAGTCAGCGCCAATGCAAGAACAACCTTATGCTGTTAGCTTTGCTGATAAAGCTGAATATGATACAGCGATGCAAACCGTAATGAATCTTTTCTACTTATTCTGTGTTGTAATATACAGAGAAAGTGCCAGCGCGATTAATGCCGGTGACAACGATATTACTATTACAGGCGCTAATTCGCTTATTAGAGCGATACGCGAAGATGGTGAAGAAAAATTTTATACTAAACTTCTCACAGCCGTTGCTGTTTTTGGAACTTTACAAGGTTTAGATCAAGCCAGCTTATCATTATTACGTCAATTCGTTCATGGCTTACGTTTCGAGATAGCAAATAATACTACTTTAAGAATGGTTAGTGGCGGTTTCTATTATCATCGCCCACCCACCATAGAAAGAGTGAAGGACATGGTTATTCAACTTAGTATTTCTGGAGAACAACATCCAGGCTATCAAAAATATCTCCGCACTCGTCGTTCTGAAGAACCACAAGTTCATATTGGTACCATGCCATCAGCTGATGTAGCTCGTAATCGTGATAGTGTTTTTGGTAGTAGCATGACCAGTGTTACTTATGGTATGCAAGTTCCATCAACACGACCAGCAACTCACGGCTTCCCTAATTTAATTCCTGCAGATTCTTCAGACCTTCTTGGTGGCAGTAGACAGCCTGGTGCCGATATACAACTCTGTGATTTACCTTTCGTGACGACAGGAAGTCAAAAAGATGGTGTTTCGGTAAAAGTTCCAACCGATGGCTTTTATCTTCCTGCAAAAGATCCTGCGACAGGAGAAACTCGCTATGTTAGCTTAACTGAATATTTACGGGACTTAGCAACATACCACCCAGAATTACGGACACCTGGAGTGTGTCGCGCTACCAATTTTTCTGCTGCTACAGATAGTGGTGATGGCGCATTATTATCAATGTCAACGACACTGATGCCAAAAGGGCTAAGCTATCAGACGGTGCCTGTAGCATTTAATGGGGGAATTGACGATAGCGGCCCGTTTTCGGGTCTTGGCCAACAGATTGATCGTGGTGTCTTATATTTATTAGTGACCAAAGACGGCGTGACTCTTTACGATGGCCCAACAAAGAAATCTATAAAATTATTTTTTGCGGATGACGGTGATGCGCGCATGCTAGAAGTTCGCGCGCGTGAAGATATGATTGACGCGCGTATGGCAGAAGGCGCGTCATTTGAAGAAGCAGTAGCTGAAGCGCATGGTCGTGATAAAGTTCTACTCATCCAAATACCAACGCTTGCACAGCCATTGCCAGATCCTTGGGCTCGATTAGGAGTGGCATCTTCATTTGACGCGATTAAACGCTCTAACCTTATGATGGGAACTACAGCTGGAGGTTTTGGTGATTATGTCGATCGTGCTGCGGTAACACCCGGTATTTTTATTGGCGCCCGCAATCAAACTTTTCGACGTGGAATTATGCGTGATCCATCTTTACCAGTGCGTATTACCGTTATTGATCATGCCATGGTGCCAACACCTTTTTTTGGTCCTGAAAATGCTGAGCAACTTGCTGGTGTTTTGCATGATATTGCTGCAGAGCATCACGAGTTTTACAGCTGTACTGCTGGCCAAGTTGGTCGCATGCCTTATGAGTTTGCAACATCACCTGCAGAGCAAGCCAAACATCGTGCTATACGAGCAATTCTTGATGATGATGCAGCACGGTTATTCGAGATACTAGCTTCTGGAAATATTAATAAAGATACAAACGTTGATCCATTAATTGCCTTTGTTGCGCGTAAAGATGAAGCGAGAATCGCAGAACATCGTGCAGCACAAGAAAGTGGTAATAGCGCCTCAATGCAAATGACTTTGCGTGAATTAGCTGAATACTGTCAAGCAACGCAATGTCTATTCTTGTTAAAACCTGTAAAGATTGACTCTAATATTCTTCATAAAAAGGGCTATTTTCCATATGAGTCAGAGATAGTAGATCCTTTTTCAGCAACGAGCGGTTCGTGTGGAGCTCCAGGCGGTATCTTTGAACCGCCATCTATACAAAGCTATCCGACTCCACCAGAAAATAAAGGCGGCATGTCTGCTGCTGCAATTGCAGCTTTAATAGAAATGTCTAACTATTCTAATAGAGGAGAAGTCCAACCAACAGCTCCCCGCAGTACGTCAACAGCTTTAACAGTATATAGAGCGCCAAGAAGACCTTTTAGAACCCCTTAACGTGTGTTAGAGAACTGTTTAAAGCAAAATGCCACTATGGAACCGAAATTCGCTATCGGGTTCGAGGATAAGCTGCTGTTCAACTTTTGCAAATAGTTGCACGCGCGGTGTTATATCTGCATCGCTATACAATTCAGCCAATTGTAAGTAATGTTCGAAGTGCCGCGCTTCTGAATGTAATAAGCCCACATAAAATTTATGTAGCTCAGCATCAAGCAATGGCGCAATAGCGGCAAAGCGCTCACAAGATCGCGCTTCAATAAACGCACCAATAATTAAGGTGTCAATTAATCTATAGGGCTCTTGCTTACGCGCATGCTCGCGCATACCACTGGCATAACGCGCCGCATTTAAATGTTTATATTGAATTCCACGCTGATGAATAATTTTCAGCACTTGTTCAAAATGGCGTAATTCTTCGCGGGCTAATCGCGACATCCTATATAGCAACTTATCTCTATCCGGATAACGATATAATAAGTTTAATGCCGTCGATGCAGCTTTTTTTTCACAATGCGCATGATCGATTAATAAGATATCTTGTTGTGCTAATGCGGTATCAATCCATGCTTGTGGTGTTGCACATAATAGAAAACTATTGATTGCTGATAAATCTGCTTGCATTGCTGATTTTGTTTCCGTTGCTGATTTTATTTCAGCAGCTATGTCTTGTTGTAATATTTCTGTCATGACTTACGTCGCTTTGCTTGAAAAAATTGTTGCAGAATACTACCACACTCTGCTGCCATCAGCCCACCTTGATAAATCACTTTATGATTGAGGAAAGCCGAATTGAAAGTATGTGCACAACTTTCCACAGCGCCTGTTTTCGGATCATGAGCACCAAAAACTAAGCGTTTGATGCGAGCATGTACCATGGCCGCCGCACACATCATGCAAGGTTCTAATGTTACATAAAGCGTGGCATCGATAAGACGATAATTGCCTATGTTTTTTGCGGCGTCACGTAATGCTAGAATTTCCGCATGTGCGGTCGGGTCACAATCACTGATAGGTGAGTTATAAGCTTGACCAATGATTTCATCATTTAATACCACCACGGCACCAACAGGGACTTCATCCTGCTCTGCTGCCTGTTCAGCTAAAGTCATTGCTTGTCGCAGCCAATGTTGATCGCGTTCGTTATCAATGGTCATGCAATTGTTACCCAAGGTCAACGAGTTCAATATTGTGAATATGTAAATCTAAGCCAACAAATTGTTTGGCGACGCGCGCAAACCGTGATGGACAATCAGTGACAAGATAGGTTGTCGTTGCATGACTCTCGCCTTCTGGTTTGTGTAAGCCTAATACTTTAAGTTGGCTACTCACTTGTGCGGCTGTTGTCGATGCCGAATCGATAATGACAATATCGTCGCCCACAATCTTTTGTAAAGTTTTTGTTAATACAGGAAAATGCGTGCAACCGAGAATTAAACAATCTGGCTTGCTCGCCATCTTCACCCATAAACTGTCAATATAACGCTGACTAATTGCTTCAGCAATTGGTCCATCAATCCAACCTTCTTCCGCTAACGATACAAATAGACTACAACTTTCAGCAACAACTTTTGCATTTGGCATGATCGCGCTAATCGCTTCATGATAACCGTGAGATGCGACTGTTGCTTCGGTTGCCATCACGGCAATATGGTCACATTTGCTTAATTGTGCAGCGGCCTCAACAGCAGGTTCAACCACACCCAACACAGGAATGTTTGGATACTTCTCTTGTAATGCCTCCAGTGCGACAGTCGAGGCGGTATTACACGCGACAACCAAACATTTTATGCCACGCTTAATTAAAATCTCACTAGCTTGGCTGGCATAAGCTTTAACTGTGTCAGGACTTTTGGTGCCATAAGGCAAACGAGCTGTATCCCCTAAATACAAAAAGGATTCTTGTGGTAATTGCTGTTGTAAGGCTTTTAATACAGTTAAACCACCCACCCCTGAATCAAATACTCCTATTGGTAAATCTTGCATCGTTCCTGTTCCTTATTCATGTTCTTTTAGATAAGCTTCGGCTTCAACACGCCGTACTGCCATCATTTCTTCAAATTCACCAAAACGACAATCTGTTGTTAATCGCTCAGTGTAAAGGATACCATCGAGATGGTCTGTTTCATGCTGAATTATTCGTGCCAATAAATCGTGGGCAACACCTTCTAGAATTTCACCGTCGAGATTATAGGCGCGATAACGAATACTTTTATAACGCCACACTTCACCCATCATTTTGGGTACGGATAAACAGCCTTCCCAATCTTTATCTTTACCATTATCCGTAATTGGTTCGTATGTAGGATTGATAAAAGTCGTTAATGGAAATGTTTCTTTAATATGCGGACGAATTGCTAACGCCGCTTCTGAAATCCAAACACAAATAAAGCGTTCTACTAAACCGACTTGTGTTGCAGCTAATCCTACTGAAGGCTGCATTTCTTCAAGAAAGAAGGTTTTCATGGCGAGGATACTATCGCGTTGCTGTTCAGTTAGTGGAAAAATAAGAGGTACTGCTACCTGCTGTAGAATATTATTACTATCATTATCGATGGTGACGATCTGCATAGGCATTCTCAAAACAAACATTAATAGCTAACTTATAGCAAAATTCACTACTAATTGCATCTGCTTTACTCTTCATAACTTTGGAAATGCATGGAGCAACATCTCTTCGCGTTCTTCTGCTTCAGCAGCTTCAGCAGCTTTATTGGCATCATAAGTCTCAATAAAATCAGCCGGTGCTTGGGGATAAGCGGAATTCTGAACAACACCACGACATTCATTAATGCGTTGTGATACTGGCGACACAACATTTGCAGCGCCAAATTCTGTAACTTGCTGTTGATAATAAGCATAATCATACTCAGAAACTTCATATAAATCACAAAGCAAGCCTTCTATACTTAAAAAAAATTGTTTTTCTGGGGAATCTGTTGTTGCTCGACAGGCATCAAGATGAGTTGTTAAAAATTGCTGCCAGAAACCTGTTAACACTTCACGAGTAAAGGCTAAATTGAACTTCTTTTTTAATTCAACACCTTCAGCAAATTTAATGCCTGAAGACTCTGGCATAGACAGGTTTTTGTAATAGCTTACTTTAGGAACATCATCTTGCAGCATTTCTTGCACAAACAGATTATAAAAGCCAATTATGTCTGATAGATATTCTAAACGACTATTTTCATTACGTGTTAATTCTCTTGCAGAAACCTCTTCTGTTCTTGCTTGTGCAGTTTCAAGTTGAACTTTTTCACACCGCCATGACGCTAAACTTTTCTCTATGTCATAACAAGGTTTCAGTTTCTCTATTAATCTAAGCCAAGCTTTCTCTGTTGGCGACTCATAATTACTAAACATAGTTTTGTATATTGACCAGCCCCAACCACCTTGAGATTCAATAAATAAATCATAAACTCAAGCAGAAACCTCATGTGGAAATTCAAATGTTTGACCTAGCATAATAGACACCTTAAGCTTAATAAAGATGAGCAAATATTAACATTTTCACTGGGATTGTCTAATACTTTTCAAGCACTTACCGACCATAAGGCAGCCTGATAAATATTCTTTATAACTCAAAACAAAGGTCAACGCACAACATATAAAGAACAAGGCGCATGACGTAAAATCCGACTCGCAGTGCCACCCATCAACACATTTCTTACTCCGCTCTGACCTTTAGCACCCATGACAATTAAATCTTTATCATGGTCTTCAGCTAAGTCGAGAATAATTTTAGCGGGATTGCCCCAAGGATACATAAACTCTGGTTGCACACTTTCAAAATCAAAATCCATATAAAAATTTTGTAATTTATCGACAACTTCTGCTTTATATTTTTCTTCAGCACGACGCAACTCTTCATCGCTCATGCCTAATGCCACATCAACTCGGTGCAACACATGCGCAATACACATTTTGGCATTAAAGACTTTGGCAATCTCAAGCGCTTCTTTTAATGCTTTTGCAGAATTTTTAGAACCATCGACAGCACACAAAATACGACCAATCTTATTCGTTTTACAAAGCCACACTGATTGCTTCGCATTTTTAACAACTGATTCGGCTGTATAACTTGTATGATAACGACCATGTTTAGAGGATTTACCGCTACCTAAAAAAATTAGGTCAGGATTTATCGTATTGGCAATCTTTAAAATATTATCAGCCGAATTACCTTTTTCAACAAATAACTCATGCTTATGATTTTCTTTAATGTGCTCTAGTTTTCGTTGCCACGTTTCTAAACGTTGTCGAGCTTCGGTTTCATATTGCCCTGAGGTGAGCCAGTCTTTCCAAAACGAGGTAATGACATAGATAAAATTAACATTGAGTTGGTAGTGTTCTTGTAATTTTTGCAGCGCTTCGAGTGCAACCCGTGCTGCAGGTGAAAAATTGGTTGCAAATAAGAGTTTTGCCGGTTGTTTCATGGCTTCGTCCCCTATTTTTATTATTTAGGCACTTATTAGTATAGCAGCAAATAGGCAACCTGTAGTTTATAAGCTAAGTATTTCTGAACACGCCATTATCTTCAGCTTACTGAATCTTCAATACGCTGCAATCGATCACGGATATCACTTAAATCTTCCATGATCCGATTTTCATCGATGCGTACTTCATTCATTTCTTCCATCAATTTTCGAATCGCTTTATATTCTCGCGACATGCGTTCATTGACGCCACGCCTCACAAAAATCGCGGAGAAATTAGCGGTAATAACAGCAAATAAACCTAATCCAATAATAATAATGATGGCAGCAAATACTTTACCCGTAGCAGTAACAGGAACGACATCACCATAACCCACAGTCGACACGGTAACAACCGCCCACCAAATACCATCCCACGGTGTTTTAATCGCAGGATCAATTCCAGATATTAAAACCCCGGCAAATAAAATAATAAATAATCCCGATAATAAGGTTGTACCTAAGCGGTTATCTGATAATGCAGCGCGACAAGTTTCTAACCATGGCACTAATAACACTAAAACTAATAAAATGCGCCAACGATCGTAATATTCTATAAATATCGGAATTTGTAGCAATAATGGGATACCTAAAAGAATAATAAGAATATAAGTAACGTTCTGATAAAGGTAACGCCACTTTTGTCGCACTAAAACTGTTAGTGTCGTCATCTCTATAATGAAATAAGACCATACCAGCCAGTTGGCTAAAACGCCGTATTCAAAAGAAATATCATGTCGCAATCCTAAATGCCATTGCACGCCTAACCATAAAGCAACAACAATTCTACCGGCGGCAAAAAATCGCCCCCAAAGACGAGCCCGCCGCACTTCAAAGTTTGCCACTCCGGCTAAACCAACTCGTGTTTTTAAGTTCATGATTTATCCTTAAACTACCGTTGCCAGGTTAAATATTCGAATGCGCAGCATTCTAACCAAGAAGCCCATCGCTTGCTATATTTAATCCTACTGGACTTACGATAAGCGATTCTAAAGCCAATATTTCTCCTAACCTGGCGAAAATAAAGCAAGTCTTACACTAAACCATTTACTTGTGTCCATTGGCAATGGAGTAAAGGTTTAATATAAAGCACATTAAATGAGAAATTCACTAGCAGTAGATAGTAAGTATTTACCATATGTTATTTAATTATTACGCAGATTAGGTTCCTCCCAGTCAAATAAAAACAGGGAAATCGCTAATATATACAAAGATTTGTGCGACATTGTCCAGTGTAATTGTGAGAGAATCTAGGTTTTTCAAACTTTGTTCAATTTGAGTATGGACAAAAAATGTTTACAGGTTATTATATCAGCAGTATTTAACGGTGTGGTTAAATACCGTACAGATACTGGGTTTGGGGGCAACTCCAAGGGAAATAAAATAAATCTAAAGGGATATCAAAAAACTATGACAACAGTAACACATGCTAACTTCACCGCTGTTCAACATAATGTTGAAAATCAGCAAAAACCATTGAATGAATGCGTACGCGATGCAATGGAACGTTACTTTGCTCAACTCGGTGGGGAAAATCCTATTAATCTATACGACATGGTATTAGAAGAAATTGAATCGCCTTTGCTAGAAGCTGTAATGGTTCACACTAAAGGTAATCAATCTAAAACTGCTCGTATTCTTGGTTTAAGTCGTGGAACTTTGCGCACTAAGTTACGCAAATATTTCGATAGCCGTAAACCAGGTAAACATAGCCAAGAAATGGAATAATAAATATTATTTACTATTCATTCTTCATAAAAAACCCCGCTATTGCGGGGTTTTTTATTTTGGCTTCTAATTATAAAGAGAACTTAATTCCTTGTGCCAACGGCAATGTTTTACCCCAGTTAATCGTGACTGTTTGCCGACGCATATATGCTTGCCAAGAATCAGATCCCGCTTCACGTCCACCACCTGTTTCTTTCTCACCACCAAAAGCGCCACCAATTTCTGCTCCTGAAGTTCCAATATTTACGTTAGCAATACCACAATCACTACCGGTTGCAGCGAGAAACGCTTCGACATGGCGTATATCATTACTAAAAATAGCCGATGATAAACCTTGTCGTACTGTATTTTGTTGCGCAATAGCTTCATCAAGTTGTCGAAATTTCATTACATATAAAATCGGTGCAAATGTTTCTTGTTGCACAGCAGTCCAATGACTTTCTGCAGCAATAAGCGCAGGCTCAACAAAAAATCCCGCTTGTTGTAAAACCTTACCTCCAAACAGTATTTCACCACCTGCCTCGCAAGCCATTTTCAATGTTGCTTGATATTGTTCAACAGCCGCAGCGTCAATAAGCGGCCCCATTAAGTTATTCTTATCCAAGGGATCACCGATCGTAACTTGTTGCAAGGCACTTTTAAGTCTTGGAATAACCTCATCATACAAATTTTCATGCACAAACAACCGCCGCGTCGTTGTACAACGCTGCCCCGCGGTACCAACAGCACCAAAAACAATAGCAGGAATAGCTAGTTCCAAATCGGCACTGGCATCAACGATCAAGGCATTATTACCACTCAACTCTAATAAGCTACGTCCGAAGCGCTCAGCAACGCTTGTTGCTACATGGCGACCCACCGCAGAAGAACCCGTGAATGAGATTAATGGTAAACGTGTATCAGCAACCATCTTGGTTGCCATGTCATTGTCATCAGTAATAAATAAATTAAAGATACCCTGATAATTATTCGCGGCCATCACCTTATTACAAATATGTTGCACGGCTAGCGCGCACAACGGCGTTTTAGGGGAAGGTTTCCATATCATAGTATTGCCACACACAGCGGCAATGAAAGCATTCCAAGACCAAACCGCAACAGGAAAGTTAAACGCACTAATAATACCGACCACGCCATAAGGTTGCCACTGCTCATACATACGGTGCTGCGCGCGCTCTGAATGCATAGTTTTACCATATAACATTCGAGATAAGCCAACGGCGTAATCAGCGATATCTATCATCTCTTGAACTTCGCCATCACCTTCTTGTTTTGACTTACCCATTTCTAATGCGACTAAAGAACCGAGCAAATCTTTTTTCTCGCGTAACGCATTGGCAATTTGGCGGATCAACTCACCCCGCTGTGGAGCTGGCACTAGACGCCAAGTTTGGAATGCACATTGCGCTGCAGCGACAACTTTTTCGTAATCAGCCTGAGTAGCAGCCGCGACATGAGCAAGCGTTGTTGCATCGCTAGGATTATACGACTCAAAAGTTTTTGTTGTGCAATCAGCCCACCAACTATCACCTGTACTAGCTCCTGAGTTGACAGCTTTAAGCTGCAACTGCGATAAAATCCCCATGCACTACTCCTTTGAAAAATGTTGGCCGAAACGATTATTTAGAACATCACTTAAAGCAAATTGTTCTTGTAAAACCAATCCTTGATATTGCTTTTCATTAGCAAAAACCAAGTCTAAAATACTACAGACACCACTTGCAGTTGAAATTTGAATTGCTGACCAAGGCAACCCTGCAATTTCTTTTGCATAGATTTTTTCAACATGACTCTTCTCTATAAAACTACCATCACGATAACCTGATACTGATACATAGATAAGCACGGTATCTTGATAAGTCGTCGGTACTGAATTCTGTAATATTTTTTTCAAGGTCATACGATCTTCTGATAAACCCAAACCATAAAGTAAAAAGCGTATTTTATCGCAGTGTCCTGGATAGCGAATGGTTTTGTAATTTAACTGCTGCACTTTACCCATATAGAGTTCTGCTAAACTACCAATCCCACCCGAAGTATTAAATGCCTCATAACAGAAACCATCGATTTGTATTGTTTCTAATTCCTCTAAAGGTCTTGAAATTATTTGATCACCATAGTGAATGGCATGACAAGGATTTAAGTATTCATTAACCAAACCATCTATCGACCAATTCAATGCATACTTCAAGGCATGACTCGATGTTACTGGTAATGCACCAACACGTAGCTTGACAATATCTAAGGTATCAAAGCCTTGCATAAGGTCATTGGCACGCAAGCCAATATAACCTGGCGCTAAACCACACTGTGGTACAAATGCGTTACTCGAGTCTTTCGCAATTTTACGAATTTCTCGCGCCATCTGTACATCTTCAGTTAAGTCAAAATAATGCATCTCATGACGCTTCGCTAATTTCGCTATCTCCAGCGTTAAATAGAATGGTAGACATGAAATAACAGCATCATGAGGTTTAGAGCTAAGAAAGCGATCAAAATCTTGCGTTTGGCTAACATCAACAATATGAGCATTAATATCAGGATAATACTGACGCAGACGTTTAAAGCTTGCTCCAGAGAAATCACGATCGATTAATGAAATAGTATAATCTTTTGATTCTAATAATAATTGCGCGATCATCGTACCGATTTTGCCAGCACCAACAATCAATACTTTTTTCATAATAAGCCCTTCATTTTTATTATTGTTTAATCTTTTGGAGTATAGCGCAAGATCTATTGCTCATACTCCAAGGTCATGAATAATAACAAAAAGTGGTTAACTACCAATCAAAATACGGTGAAATTTATGATTTTGAAGTGCGAACGGTATATGTCGGAGCTATTTAACTGCTTTGACCAAGCATCTTTAACAGTTTCTTTGCGTGACTATCATCTTGTTGCGCAGATTTATTCAACCAAAACTTTGCCTGCGTTAAATTTTGCGGTACGCCTTTACCAACTACATACAGAATAGCAAGATTATTTTGAGCAACATGATCACCCAACTTCGCGCGCAACTGCAATAACTGGATTTCAAAAGCATTGAATGTTTGCTTAGGATTATTCTGCAGTGCATGAATATGCTTAGTGATATATTGATTATTAATTTGGCGCAGCGCATAACCACCAACGACAATAATCGCAACTAATGTAATAGCACTTAATAGAAATTTAGGTTTTGGTCTTAACTCACGAACTAATGTTTCTTGTTCAATGGCAATAATCTTTTCATCGACAGCTTGCTCTATGACTGCATAACTAGAATTCATGATCATTTTGCGCATAATAATTGCAAGAACAATAACAGCCGCCATCAATAGAACACTGATAGAACTCACCCATGGCAAACCAACAACGGCAGCAAGAATTATTAATAATGCGAAGGTTAAAAGATATTTAGACTGCTGTAGTCGTTTAAGTTTTTGCAGCTTTTGTGTTAATGCACTTGATAAATTATTTGCTTTAGAAATTTCTTGTAGATATTTACGATACATAAGCTTTCCTTATAAGACATTAACTCATTGATCTTTTAAACATTAATATCCATAATCACCGAAGTTTAATAACTACCGATAAGTTAACATTTTTTATATTTACCCGCCACTTTATTGTGTCTTATTTCGCCAGCTTATGCTATAGTCGCCGCCTCGTTAAACGCAGCTGGGGGCTTTATGACAAATGACCAACAGTATTATTCAAATTCGCAATTTATGCCAAAGCTATCATGGCCAAGAAGTACTGCATAATATCGATCTCGATATTGAGCGCGGTGAATTCATTACCTTATTAGGTCCATCAGGATGCGGCAAGACCACCTTATTACGGTTAATTTCCGGGTTAGAAAGCCCAGATAGCGGTGAGATCATTATTAATGGTCACGATGTTACGCAGGTAAGCCCACAAGAACGCTTTGTGAATACCGTCTTCCAAAGTTTTGCATTATTCCCGCATATGAATGTTTATGACAATGTCGCGTTTGGTCTGCGTTGTCAGCATGTCGCCAAAGATGAGATTAATGAACGTGTCATTGCAGCTCTAGAAATGGTAAAGCTCGAAAAATTTATTCATCGCAAGCCAAATCAGTTGAGTGGTGGGCAACAACAACGCGTTGCTATTGCGCGTGCCGTTATTAATAAACCACTGGTACTACTTTTAGATGAACCATTGAGTGCCCTAGATTATCGTTTACGTAAAAATATGCAAATGGAATTAAAAGCCTTACAACGACAACTTGGTATTACCTTTGTTTTTGTAACGCATGATCAAGAAGAAGCACTATCTATGTCAGATCGTGTTGCCGTAATACAAGAAGGCAACATTGAACAGCTTGGTACGCCACGAGAAGTCTATGAAGAACCTAATACATTAGCTGTTGCTAAATTTATCGGTGAAGTTAATATTTTTGATACTGAAATTATCGAAATCAATAATGATGATTTAACCGTCAACATTGAAGGCCGGACCTTAACATTGAAAAATCACAAAGGTTTTCGCGCCGATCAAAAGATTTATACCTTACTACGCCCTGAAGATATTAAAGTCTGGGATGAAAGCGAAGTAACTGACACCTCAAATATGCTACCAGCCGTTATTGAAGAGGTTATTTATAAGGGCAGCTTAGTCGATCTTAGTATTCGTTTACCAAGTGATAGAATTATTTATGCAACTGAGTTCTTTAACGAGGATGATGATACTTTAAATTATGTCCATGGCGAGAAAGTTTGGGTTGAATGGTATCCAGGCTGGGAGGTTATTCTTCCTCATGAAGACTAATATATTATTCCGTCGTATCAGCATTAATATTATATGGTTATGGATAGGCTTGTTTTCTCTCCTACCTTTATTACTAGTCTTTGTAACCAGTTTTTTAAGCCAAGGTACAAACCAGTTTATTAGTTATCATTTTAGCCTGCATAGTTATGCTCAATTATTTTCGCCATTATTTCTAGAAGTCTTTGCTCGCTCATTGTGTTTTGCTATCGTCACAACATTATGCTGCTTAGTGATTGCTTATCCTTTTGCATTTATATTGGCACGACTTAAAACAAATTTAAAACCTTTGTTATTATTATTGGTTATCATTCCTTTTTGGACTAGTTCATTATTGCGTAGTTATGCAGTGGTTATCCTACTTGAAGCCAATGGTCCTCTAAACTCATTGCTAATACATTGGCATATCATTGATAAACCCTTACAACTTCTATATACCAATTTTGCCGTGGTCATTGGTTTGGTTTATAGCTTGTTACCTTTTATGATTATGCCCTTATATGCCAATATAGAAAAATTAGATCAACGACTCATTGATGCAGCTAGAGACTTAGGTGCTAATCAATCTACAGTTTTCGCTAAAGTTGTTTTACCATTAACTATGCCAGGCATTTTAAGCGGTATATTGTTAGTACTACTGCCAGCAATGACGATGTTTTATATTCCAGATTTATTGGGTGGTGCAAAATCTTTACTACTTGGCAATCTAATTAAAATGCAATATCTTGCTGCACGCAATTGGCCTATGGGCTCTGCTGTAAGTATTGGATTGACGGTATTAATGGGAGGTATTCTATTAATCTACTGGCGTTTCACCTCAAGGCGGGATAGGCAGGCATTAGTATGAGTAGATTATTTAAGTCCAGTTACATTCTTCTCATTTATTGCTTTTTCTATCTGCCTATAGCCATATTAATGATTTATTCATTTAATAATTCAACTTACTCAAGTCTATGGCATGGTTTCACTTGGCACTGGTATGTAGCTTTATTTCATGACCCATCACTATTAACCATACTCGGTCACTCATTGTTACTAGCATTTGTTGCTGCAAGTTGTGCTGCCTTGCTGGGCTCTCTTTGTGCTGTGATCCTCAATTACTATAAGTTTAAAAGTAAAACAACCTTATATACCTCTATTTTTATTTTGATCATTCTGCCTGATTTAGTCATGGGTATTTCTTTGCTTATGTTATTTTACATTCTGCATATCGCTTTAGGCTTTTGGACTTTACTCATTGCTCACATCACACTGTGTTTGCCATTTGTCATCGTAACAGTTCTGGGTAGACTCAGTGATTTTGATCGCAATATTTTTGAAGCCGCAAAAGATCTTGGTGCTAGCGATATGATTATATTTTTGCGCATCTTATTGCCTATGTTATTACCGGCCATCATCGCAGGCTGGTTATTAAGCTTTACCTTATCTTTAGATGATGTAATTATTAGTTTTTTTGTTTCTGGTCCGTCTTATCAAATTTTACCGCTATATATTTACTCTATGGTACGTTTAGGCGTTAATCCAGAAATTAATGCCCTATGCAGCTTAATGTTTATAGCCACTTTATTCATTGTTGCTGGTTCACAGTTATTATTGACAAAAAGGCGTTAATCATGCGAAATCGTCATTTAAAATCTCTATTAAATGTGCTGATAGTGTCCTTACTATTTCTTAGCAACATCTCTTTTGCTGATAATAGCAAAGTCCTTAATGTCTATAACTGGACAGGTTACATGCCAGAGAAAGTAATCCAGTTATTTGAGAAAAAAACGGGAATTACTATTCATTATTCAACCTTTACAAGCAATGAAATCCTTTATGCAAAATTAAAAACTAGTCCAAATTCAGGTTATGATCTTATTGTGCCATCAGCTGATTTTGTTGATAAAATGCGTCGACAAGGTATGCTACTCAGAATAGATCATAAGAAAATTCCAAACTTAAAATACCTCAATCCAGATTTATTAAATAAACCCTTTGACCCGCATAATCATTACTCAATTCCGTATCTCTGGGGAACAACCGGTATTATTGTGAATACGCGATACTATTCAAAAAACTCAATAACTAGCTGGAAACAGCTTTGGCAGCATCGTTTTAGAAATAAATTATTATTACTCAATAGTGCGCAACCTGTCTTTGGTATGGCTTTGCATGCACTAGGTTATTCAATTAATACGCGCAATCCAAAACAAATTAAAGAAGCTTATGAGAAGTTATTAAAACTCATTCCAAATATTAAGTTATATGACAGCGCCGCAACTCAAACTTTTTTCATGGATGGTGATGCCGTCATTGGTATGTCATTTAATGGTGATGCTTTTCTTGCTCATCAAGGTAATCCTAAGATAGTTTATATTTACCCTAAAGATCGTGCTTTAGGATGGATAGATAATTTAGCCATTCCTAAAAATGCACCCCATCTTAAAAACGTATATACGTTTATAAATTTTTTATTACAGCCTAAAATTGCCAAGATGATTAGCATGGCTGCTGGCTACTCATCGCCAAATCTTGCGGCAATAAAGCTTATGCCTAAAAATTATCGTGATAGCAATATATTAAATCCGAGTGCAAAGATATTGAGAAATATTGAGTTTGAAGCGGATGTTGGTAAAGCAAATATTCTTTATCAGAAATATTTTGAAATGTTGAAGTTACAAGGATAGAATGATTAAAACTCATGACTTCTATTTAAGTCTCATGATCTTCAATAAAAGGACTTATACTCTATGTTACCAAGGCTAAAGCCACAGGAACAACTGCAAACATCCTATCAAGCATTTATTAATGCATTACAACAATCATCCTTTCAAGGTGAGTCAAGCGCCACATATAGCGATAGAATAACCTATGCAACTGACAACAGCATTTATCAAATATTACCACAAGCTGTTGTCTTTCCTAAAAACCATGATGATGTCCTTAAACTTTTTCAACTTGCTCAACAACCAGAGTTTCAAGAGATCGCCTTCTCTCCGCGCGGTGGCGGCACCGGCACCAATGGCCAATCGTTAACTGATGGTATTGTTATTGATATGTCGCGACATATGAACCAAATATTAGATATTAATATTGAGCAAGGCTCTGCGCGCATTCAACCGGGCGTTGTGTTAGATCAACTTAACGATAGCTTGAAACAATATAATTTATGTTTTGCACCGACCTTATCTCCAAGTAGTCGTGCCACTATCGGCGGTATGTTTAATACTGATGCATCAGGTAAAGGTTCTTTAGTTTATGGTAAAACTAGCGAACATATTTTAGCGACAACCAGTGTCTTATGTAATGCTGAAGTATTGCATATCAAATCAATGAATGCCGATAACCTCGCGATGTTGCAGACAGAAAATTCATTGTCATACGATATTCATAACACTATTAAGAATTTGATAGATGCTAATCAAGAGGAGATTACAAAACGTTTTCCAAAGCTAATACGTTTTTTAACAGGATATAACTTAGCAAAATTTTACGATCAAACCGAACAACAATATAATTTAAATTATATTTTAGCGGGTTCGGAGGGAACGTTAGCTGCAGTAACAGAATTAACCGTAAAACTAACACCTCTACCTAAAGCACGTAAATTGCTCGTCTTACACTATTCATCATTTACTGAAGCCTTAGCTGATGCTAAAGAATTAATTGCCGCCAAACCGAGCGCAGTTGAATCTGTTGACGACCATCTCGTCAAACTCGCTAAAGACGATATTATTTACAATGATATTTGTAATTTTATTGAATCAAGCAATGGACAAGCAACAAAAGCTATCAACTTTGTTGAATTTATTGGTGATAATACCGATGATGTTTCGAAAAAAGTACAAGCATTAAGTCAAAAAGTTGCAAACAGCCTTAAAGCGCATGATTTTTCTATTGCTGAACAAGAGAGAGACATTAATAATCTCTGGTTATTTCGTAAAAAATCGGTTGGCTTACTTGGCGCTATGGGTGATAAACGTCATCCCGTCGCTTTTGTTGAAGATACTGTTGTGCCACCAGAAAATCTTGCCGCCTATATTGCTGAGTTCCGTGCTTTGCTTGAAAAGCATCAATTAAGTTATGGTATGTTTGGCCATGTCGACGTTGGCTGTTTGCATGTACGCCCTGCTCTTGACTTAACAAATCCAGAGGATGAAAAGTTAATAGTAACGATCAGTGAAGGCGTCGTTGCACTATTACAAAAGTATAATGGTGTTATTTGGGGAGAACACGGTAAGGGTTTTCGCAGTTGTTATGTCGAAACATTTTTTGGACCACAGCTATATAAAGTATTACGCCAAGTGAAAGCTTTATTTGACCCACATAACAGACTTAATCCAGGTAAGCTGGTTACAGCCGCAGATACAACAGCAACAGTTGTACCATTAACCAGTCCTTTACGCGGTCATTTTGACCGACAGGTTCCTGAAAGCGTTCGTCAACATTATGCAAAAAGTTTTACCTGTAATGGGAACGGAGCTTGCTTTAATTACAGTGCTCAAGATGTGATGTGCCCATCTTATAAAGTCACTAAAGATCGAATACACTCACCCAAAGGTCGCGCAACACTTATGCGCGAATGGCTACGACAATTAGCCGTTAAAAATATTAGTCTCGATAACATAGAAAAACCACAAAATATTTTTAGACGCTTAGCTCATGGTGTATTTAGACGTAGCGGTCAATATGATTTCTCTCATGAAGTTTATGATGCGATGCAAGGTTGTTTAGGCTGCAATGCTTGTGCTACGCAATGCCCTATTCATGTTACTATTCCCAATTTACGTTCGCGCTTTTTAGCACAGTATTACTCTCGATATCCACGCAAAATACGAGATTATATTTTTGCACATAGTGAATATTCGGCACGCTGGTTAAGTCATACTACTAAGCTTCATAATGCCTTAATGAGCAGTCGCGTTATTAAATGGTGTTTACTAAAAATGCTTGGCATTTATGATCCGCCACTATTAACGCAACCTGAATTATCATCTGAATTAAAAAGTCAAACAGACTCCTCATTAGCTGCTTTAAATAAGCTTACGAATACAGAGAAGCAGCGCAGCATTATAATCGTAACCGACCCTTTTCTAGGTTATTATGAAGCAAATATCATTCTGACATGCATAAAATTTCTGCAGCAGCATGCTTTCAATGTTGTAACGCTCCCCATCAGACCAAATGGCAAAGCCTTGCATGTTAATGGGTATTTATTAGCGTTTAAAAAACTCGTTAATAAAAACATGCATTATTACCGTGACATCGCCAAACATAATATGCCAATGATAGGACTTGAAGCCAGTGCAGCGTTAAGTTTTCGTGATGAGTATCGTGCGTTTTGTGATCAAGACGATTTAGGTTTTCACGTTGAATTGATTCAGGAATGGTTATCGCAGAATTTACAGTTATTTCCACAAACTGATCTACAGAAAAATAATAGTCGTAAGCCTTACTATCTATTTACACATTGTACTGAGAAAAGCCTAGTAGCTGATTCTGCAAAACAATGGCAAGCGATATTCCAACATTTTGGTTTACAGTTAGAAATCATGAATAGTGGCTGCTGTGGTATGGCTGGAACCTATGGCCATGAAAAAGAACATTATGTAAACTCGAAAAAGCTTTATGCCATGAGTTGGCAAAATCCTATTGAAAACGGTGATATCAGCCCACAACAAATTATTGCAACAGGCTTTTCATGTCGCGCACAAGTGAAACGTTTTTCAGGATTTAACATTCGTCATCCGATTGAAGTACTATTAGTTTTTAAAAATCTCGTTTAATTCGACCGCTAAACGATACCCTGCTAGCGCAATACGCTGCTCAGCAATTTGTTGGCCTTTCGTAATGTATTCCGTTGTTGGCTTACTCTTCCATGGAATAGTATAAGCAAAGTTCTTCGCGATTCGATAACTTTCACGAGCCCAATCTTCTGGATTATTATCAAGAATTTTTTTCTTACCGAAAAATGAAGGTGGATAACGTTTCTCAATAATCTTAGCAAGTTTACGAATTTGATAAAAACGTCGCGGAAATTTTGGATAATATGTAGAAAACAAACCTAATCCTCGATCCCAATATGTATGTAATTTTTTTACTTTCCCTGCATTAATTAAATATAAGTTACCACCCCTGTCACCATGCGGTGTTCGCTTAGAATATAATTCAATACAATGTAATGGCTGATGAATATCACCAACAAAATGAGCAAGAAACGCTAGAAATCGCGCTTTTTGGAAGCGGTTCGCTTGTGGATCTTGTATAACAGTTTTTGCCTGCCCAATTGCCCAAACAACATTTGCGGGATTGATATAACGTGGTGCACGCACACCATCTTGGCTATATGGCGTATCGATATAGTGCCAAGTATTAAATGCGGTAATGCCTTTACGTACTAATACATCCGGCCAGATTGCTAACATTTGTAAACTGCGGAAGTGTTTATGTCGCTGAGAAAATGTCTGAACTAACGAACGTACTTGATGTTTTGCTGGTCGCGATAAATGCTGATAGGCAATTTCTGCAACCAATTTATGGCCAGTTGAATTCCATGCCAAAGCTATACATGGTATGAGGAGAATAAGCAGTAAACTGTATTTTATTTTTTGCATTATTATCTTTCTTCTTTCTGATTCTTTGCAAACGAGACACAGTGTATAACAATTACACAGAAAGGACAAGAATGATATAGATCCTGCCAAAACTTTGTTTTTTCAGCTAGTTTACCCTACAATCTGGCGTTGATAATACTAAATCAGGACTTACGCTAAATACCAAGGTCAAAGCAAATAAGGTTTCTAAAAACTGATAGTATAGCTAATACGTGAAGATTTTAGACAACTTATTTAACGAAGAGATTGGTGTTTAGCGTAAGTCCTGTAAGTAATTGTAATTAGGCTGCATCTCCTGTGAAACAATCTATGAATAAAATATTTAGCCAATACACGCAACAACGATTGCATATATTACTATTAATAATATTTTGTCTTTGCGGCACCAAAGTATGTTTTGCCAAAACTATTTTCTATTACAATATTCAGGGTATCCAAAACCAAGCATTACAAAATGCAACTAGACGCATGGATATCATGATCAAATCTACAGGTACATTAACACCAAGTGAAGTACAAACACTCTACTCCCAAGGATTTAAAAATATCAAAAAAGCGGTCGAGCCTTATGCTTTCTTCAAGGCACATGTAACAGGTCGACTAATTCGTAAAGGTAATACATGGACTGCACATTACTCTGTTCGTAGTGGACCACAATTACAAGTAACTGAGTTTAAAATTAAGTTAGCTGGTCCAGGAAAAAACAATCCGAAATTAAAAAAAGCACTGCGCAATTTACCTATTAAAGTAGGCCAACCTTTTGTTTCAGCAAAATACACTAAAGTAAAAACTGAATTGTATACTCAAGCAGAAAACTTAGGCTATCTTGATGCAAACTTTACTAAACATGTCGTTTATATTGATAAGCAACATTACTCTGCCAAGATTGACCTTGTTTTTTCAACAGGTCACCGTTATCGCTATGGTAAAATAAAAATTCAATCTGGTCCTTATAGTGAAGCTTTTATTCGGCGTTATATTATGTTTCGTTCAGGCCAATACTATGACCCTAATGCAATTATTAAACTACAACGCAACTTAAGTAATGCGCCATATTTTAATAGCGTTCATGTAACACCACATCGTGAACAAGCTCGTAATTACCGCGTCCCTATACTTGTCACTTTACTACCAAGAAAGTCCAAGGAATATTTATTTGGACTAGGTTATGGAACCTTAACAGGTCCTCGTGCAACACTAGGATTTAACTGGTATCGCGTAACAGACACAGGACATCGTTTGCAAGCTTATATTAAAGCGTCGAGGTATCTATCTAGCGGTTTAGTGAGATATATTATTCCTGGCCACAACCCTGTAACTGATCATTATGATTTTAGTGCAGCATTACTTAATCTAGATGTTGATGCTGGTCGTAGTATGGTGGCAAGCTTAAGTGCTGGATACAGCCATGCCCCCAGTAAGCATTGGCAAGAAAATTATCGTCTAACTCTACAGCATGAAAGCTCCAAATTTAAATTAAATCAAGATCAAAATGAAGAGAAGCAAACAGTTAATGCCAGCTTCCTTATTCCTAGCGTTACTTTTGCGTATATTAGCTCTAGTAAACGCATCTACACTAATGGCGGCTATCGTTTCGCACTCACATTAAAAGGTGCTAAACGCGGCATGCTTGCAACAACAAGCTTTATACAAGGATTACTCAATGCAAAATATATTGCTGCATTTGGTAAATCTTTTGGAAGAATTATTTTTCGAGGATCTTTAGGCTATACAATCGTTGATGATTTAAAATCGCTACCATTATCATTGTTATTTTTAACCGGTGGGCCTGAGTCTGTGCGTGGCTTTCGCTTACAAAGCATTGGCCCTGGGCGTTATCTCAAAATTATAAGTCTTGAATATCAACATATCATTGTTGGTAATTGGTATGGCGCTGTATTTGCTGACGCCGGTACTGCTGCAAATCAATTTAATCGGTCTCTATCGAAAGGCGTGGGAATTGGCGTCGGATATAACTCACCAGTAGGGCCAATACAGTTAAGCTTAGCTCATGCTTTAACGCCAGGAGGCCAGGTGATTAGTGTTCAAGTTAGCTTGGGGCCAGATTTATGAAGCTAGCAATTAATATTACTATGTCCATCGTAATAGCACTATTACTTTTCTTAGGTGTTAGCGTAACTTGGCTATGCATAACGGCACAAGGCTTGCAATTTACAGTTAAATACTTAAATAAATTTGCAGCATCAACCATACATATTGGTAAAGCAAGTGGACGCCTAATAGGCCCGTTAGCAATAGATGATTTTAGTTTTACAAACCAAAGCGCTGATATAAAGATTAAAGAAATAAAATTTAATTGGGTCCCTCGACATTTATTTTTTGATACATTAACAGTTAAACAATTATATATTAAAGATGCATCCATAAAAACTTACGCTCAGCAATCAAAAAGCTCAGGCAGTTTAAGTTTACCTTTCTATGTGGCATTACAAAATGTTCAGCTACAAAACATAAAAGTACAAACCCCTAGCCTTAGCGAACCAATCGAAGCAGAAAACATTAAATTACACGGTGAATTTACGCCTGCAGCTAACACAATAAAAGTTGAATTACAGAATACTTGGCAGAATATCAGTGTCCCTTTGAAAAATAAAAACATGCTGCATAGCAAGAATGGTTCAGCGATCATTGGCGGCACTTTGCAAGATTTTAGATATAATATAAAAGCGTTGTTTAATGGTAATAACTTTACTGATAGTCAGGTCAACATTAATGGTTATGGTGATTTCAAAAAAAGCACTTTTACTGCGGACTTACAACAACCGAAGCAGCATCTAGCTATTCGAGGATTTATAAAGTGGCAACCATTTATTGCTTGGCGTTTAAATATCATAGGTAAGGTTGATAGCAGCAAAATCATACCAAGCTGGCCAGGGCATATTAACCTAAATATTGATAGTGCCGGCAAATTACAAAAAAATCATGTTACCGTAAAACTAAATATTAAAAAATTACAAGGTCAACTACGAGGTGAAACATTATTTGGCTCGGGTTATTTAAATATCAATTCTACTCAACAAACATCAATAACACTGCCGTTCAATACACAATTACAGTTTCGTTATGGCAAAACCAAACTTAATTTATCTGGAAACCAAAACCATTATACTATTAATTTTAACAGCGTTTGGCAGAAACAATATTTTGAATCGACTATTAAAGGTTATCAACAACCTGGCGTTTGGCATGCAACGTTAGAAAAATTTAGTCTTCAAAGTAAAAAATATGGTGATTGGCATTTATTGAAAGCGGTTAAAATGTTGTTGCGTCAGCAAGGTTTTGACATTGCTCCAGTACATTTACAATCAGGAGCTCAACGTATTAGTATTGCAGCCGATATTACTTCTGCAGAGCAATACGCCATTTCATTAAAATTACATTACTTCGGCCTACAAGAATTCGCCAATATGTTAGATAGTAAAGTTCATGTCAGCGGACACATCAATGGCAATTTTCAAGCAATACATGTTCCTAATCAAAAACCGGTCATTCAAGGACGATTACAAATCAGTCCTGGAAAATTAACACTACCATTGCATGAAAAGATGGTGACCCAATCCTTTAATGGCGGGAGCATTGCCATTGAAAATCCTAAACAAGGTTTACGAGCAAGTATTAATTTTCAATTTAATCCCGCTCATGGCATTCATGGCGAAATCAACTTACCCGGTTATCATGGCCAAGCCCTACCGCCATCACAACAAAAGGTTAATGGCAATATAAAGCTTAATTTAACCGAGTTAAGTATTTTATCATTATGGATACATGATATTAATAATACACAAGGGCAATTAACCATCGCATTAAATATAAATGGTCAGCTCTATCGACCCAAATTATTTGGAAGAATTCGCCTACAAAATGCAAGTACTGAATTTCCACAATATGGTATAAAGCTAACGCGTTTCAATCTACGTGGACATACAACAAGTAATGGTGGTCTCAAATATACTGGTTCAGCTTACTCAGGGAAAGGCAAAGCAATTATTCGTGGTTCCTCTCGCTTTACCAACCAAGGTTTTACAACAGAAGTAAAACTGACGGCTAAAAACTTTACCGCTTATGATACTAAGGAATACCATATTACTATTGAACCTAACTTAACTTTTCGTTATGGCAATAATAAAATGATTTTAGATGGTAGCATACTTATACCTAGCGCTAAGATTGCTCCTGCTGACTTCAGCACAACAGACACAACAACAAATGATGTGGTTTATGTTAGTAATGGTAATGTTTTGCAAGAAAAAAACTCTGCTTTCTATGGGAATATCAAATTAGATCTGGGCAAAAATGCTAACATCAATACGCAAGGTTTAACAGGCAAGTTAAAGGGCAATCTAACACTGATGCTTTCGCCAAATCGCCCAACCAGCGCACAAGGTACATTAAATGTAGTTGATGGAAAATTTAAAGTTCTTGGACAAACACTTAAAATATCGCGTGGTGAAATTATGTTTACTGGCGGTAATATTAATAATCCAGGCATCAATGCTAGTGCAACACGTCGAATACAAATACTTGCACCACTTCGAACGAGCTTCTCAAATAATATTGCCGACACCGGTAATATTAGTAATCCAATGCAATTCTCAAATGCAACGACATATGTAACTGTTGGCATTGAGATTCAAGGCCGCTTAAAAAATCGTAAAGTTCATTTATTCTCAAATCCTGCAGGCCTATCTCAAGGTGATATCTTATCATTATTATTAACCGGGAAATCTTTAGCAACGGCCTCTGGTGGCGATACCTCATTATTATTACAGGCAGCATCAGCATTGAATCCTGATGGCGCAACAGGTGCAATTTCTCGTATTCAAGATGATATTAAAAACACGTTAGGTTTAGATGAATTTGGTATATCAACTGCACAACAATATAATCCTCGTACGGGAGCCATTGAATCAGGAACTGCTCTCGTTGTGGGTAAATACCTATTGCCAAAACTATATGTAAACTATAGTGTTGGTTTATTTAGCCCTATTAATACCTTGCATGTCACTTATAAAATATGGAAAGGCCTATCCCTACAAAGTGAAGCAAGTGGTTTTGATAGTGGCGTTGATTTGTTTTATACTTTTCAAAGTGAATAATTTTACAAGGAGTGACAAATGAAGAAGAGCATCGCAATTATTAGTATTTTATGTATCTCTGTTATCTTTTTATATGGCTGTGCCAATCAATGTGGTAGTGATTTACTTGCTAAAAACAGTGCGCAACAGTCAAATCATTTCTATGCAGGTGCTGGCGTTGGCGTTAGCCAATAATTTGATGGGGCTGATTTAATATGCTCTCATGCTTGGATCGATTTCCTTAATCCAGGCGAGTATACCGCCTCGCAGATTTTTAACATTAGTCATACCTGCCTGTTGTAATTGACGCACAGCACCAGCAGAACGTTTACCAGAACGACAATACACAACGATAGGCTTATCAATGTTTACTTCTGACAAACGTTGCTCTAATTCAGCAAGTGGAATTAAATAACCCTGTAAATTACAGATTGCATATTCATTAGGTTGCCGAACATCTAATAAAAAAACATCATCTATTATTTTTTGTAATTCGTGTACGCTTATTTCAGGTACAGAACTTTTGTTTCCATCTATCATATTACAACTCTCTTCATAACGAGGTAAGTCAATAAAGGCTTGCTGTTGTGCGCACAGCCGACAATCTGATCGCTGCGTCAATGTTAACTTCTTAAACTCCATACTCAAAGCATCAACAGTTAGTAAACTCCCTATCAAGCTTTGACCTTGCGGCATGTTTAAAATTAGTTTAATAACTTCTGTTGCCTGAATTACTCCTAATAATCCTGGTAAAACACCTAATACGCCTCCTTCGTTACAATTAGGAACTAAATTTTCAGGAGGTGGTGAATCATATAGACAACGATAGCACGGACCACCAGGTACACAGTAAACTGAACACTGCCCTTCAAATTGTGCAATGCTCGCTGACACATTTGGCTTTTGTAAATAAAAGCAAACGTCATTAATTAAATAGCGAGAAATAAAATTATCGGTACAATCCACGATAATGTCGTACTCTGATAGTATTGCAAAGGCATTATCCGCATTCAGCCGAAATGGATAAGTTTCAATTTCCAACATGGAATTTTGTTCAGACAGTTTTTGCTGCGCACAGTCTACTTTTAATTTACCAAGATCACTTTCAGTAAAAATGATTTGTCGCTGTAAATTTGATAATTCAACAATATCATTGTCAATGATCCCCAAAACACCAATCCCTGCTGCAGCTAAATATGCTAAAACCGGACTTGCCAAACCTCCAGCACCTATACATAGAATTTTACTGTTTTTTAATTTTTGCTGTCCTGAAACACCAACTTCTGACAAGTTAAGATGCCGCGAGTAACGTTGTAATTCATTATTCATCAAAGCCATGTGCTTTGTGCTCCTTTAGGCAATACATTAGTTGTTGGCGTAGAATACAACCGGAATAATAACAAAAACCATATTGTTTTCATAAAGTTAAATAAGTATACATGTTACAACTTGAATAAAATTACCTTTTAGGTTATATTTTTATAATAAGTTATCCAAATGGTAATTATCATGTATGCTCATCCAGAAATCTCTAGACCCTCTCTTAATGAGGTCGGTGTTCCACCTCATAATGATATCATCCCCATAAACATTAGTGATTATAATGCAATAAGCCTTCGGCTCAGAAGTCAGCTTGATACATTTCAATCAACAATAAATAAGACAAGTTCACCTCATAAACATAGCAAATTACTATTAACAATAAATCTTATATTTCTTGAGTATTTCATATTATTAACACAATCTAATAATGTCCTAGTTAATAAGAAGCAAGATATTCTACAACAGATAAATAGCATAAAACTTTTTTACCAAAAAAATCTATCAGATTTATTACTACTTTATTATTTAATGGCAAAACAAAAAATTTCGAGCAAAGAAATTAATTTTTTCAAGCATCTTACTTTATTATTAAAGTATATTTTACTTGCACCTGCAGAAGAAATCTTTTTAGATCTGATAACACCGTCTGCAAATCAAAATCAATTCACCTGGATAATGTCACAACTTAATAAAAACATTTTAAGTCTAAACCTTACACTTAGCATTATAGACATTAATTTTCATCCCCTAGAAAACAATATAATTTCTGCAGCCTTTAAAGAAAGACTACTTTCCAACTTAAAAAAGATACCACCCGAACAATACGCACATACCCTTTCAAGTATATTTTCTTTTAATAACAAAAATATAATTTTAAGGATATCTAATTTTGTTTGGCGTGAATTTGGTAGAAATAGCTGTATTGCATTAAGGAATTTTTTGTTTTTAAGTCTCATTATGGATCTTGGTGCATTCTATGGCCATATCGGGGTTATATTGCCATATCTTGTTTGGGCAGCTCCTCTCTTACTATCTGTTGGTTACCTCCCTATGCTTTTTCAACAATATAGCAAAAGAACTTATAATATGCTGAGTATTTTTCATAGTGAAAGCCAGCATACTTTACTTATACTATTAAGTTTAGTTCGATTAGGTTTCACATCAGTGATAAAACTGAATGATTTCCTATTGCTTGCAACGATACGTCTTATTGCATTTTCAACACTGACGGTTTCATTCACATCATTCATGAATATGTTTGTTAACACACAACATGTAAGTTATGATTTAGCGTATGAGATTAACACGCCCTTGATTATGGCCCTTGCTTTATCTGCAATATTGCTTACACTTCCCGCATTACTTCGTATTAATTTTACTAAACAAGAAAAAGATAGTTTAAAGACAGGGATACTGCATACATTAAATAAAACCTACTTTTTCTCGACTCCGCACCAATATATTATTCACTACAAGAAATATCTCGAGCGTTTTGCTGAAAATACAAAAACAAGAAAAATAATAACATTATTGAAATTGATACCTAACACCTTCTTCTATGTGTTTTTTGGTTCAATTATTGCAACGATTCCTGACAGTATTCGTCGTATGGTCATGGATCGTATGTTATTTGACTCTGAAACAGGTATGAAAAATATCATCATCATTATAGTCAATACCATCGCCAGTATTGCTGTCGGCTTGCTCCCAAGAATTAGCTGTACTATTATTCCAAGAATATATCGATTCACTCATCCTCCAGCTAAAGATTTTTCAAGCATTCATTCTTTACAGCCGTCAAATTTCATGAAAACGTCCCCCCATCACTCGATAACTAATTTCGAGAATAAAAGTGTACTGACAATATCTATTATTGCAGGAACCTTAACATTTATTAATTCTCTCTGGGTTTTGTCAAACAATCACTCACTGGCAGAACATTTCACGAACAATTATTCTATTTTCGTTATTGCTATCATTGCTATTATATTATTTTTACATCTAGCGCTTTTCTGTTTAGGGCTTTCATGTATTCCATATACAAATGTTAATAGCTTTAGTGACTTTGACAATACTTTATCACCAGAAATAACACTTCATAAGATTGAAACACTGGAAGATGAATCTCGGCTCACAGAAATGGAAGATGATACTAAGCTTTCAAACAGAGTTCTTCACTCAGCAACAAGTACCGATACTCCATCAACTTGGCGTTCATTTGTTAATAGTCCCGCGTCATCCATTCATAGCTACATTGGTTCAACTGTAGATAGTTGGAACACTAGTTCTACATCTGCCCCACAACAAGAACATTTAGTAAATACAGTCTCCGAACCTGAAAATTTAAAAACAACCACAACTCATATTTCGACCCCAAATATCCGTCAATAATATACGTACTTATATAAAGATGCGCATTAGTTTTAATAATCATATTAATTCGACCCAATACCTTGGCAGCTAAAAAGTGAACTCATAGGGTTCAGCATACAACCAGGTTGGATCATCATCAATATTTGTGATTTGATCATTTTCATCATAGGCATGATCATTCGCAGGTAATTCATGATCAACTTGTTCAACTGCAGGTAAAACATATTGCTTGTTATCCAGATATAATCGCCCCTTTGCAACACATTGGAAGCTTATAGGTCCATAAGCACGATCCCAGATGTTCTCCTGATAACTAAGCAGCTTATCAGAAAGGCTTATTCGATAATAATAATGCACTCTAGCTATACGCATATCTTGATTAATAACTTGCTCAATAAGAAATGGTCGAATGCTTTGTCGCTGCAATATTTGTGTATGATAATGTTGGCCAATACCCGTTTCGTTGTCACTCGAGTATTGCCTCTGTAACATATGTATTGCAAATCGTGTATCAAGCGTAGCCGTATGAGCAGGAAAATAAGGTAAAATCACATCAAGCATGATGATTTTTTCATGCTTACTCTGCTGCATGCTTGTTGCCATTAATAATTTTAGGCGCGGAGCCATCAGAATATTCATCAAAGTTTCACAGGCATCATAGTCTGTCATACTAGTCGTATGCCAAATATTAAACGGACAGGTCTTAGTCCAATGCTCTAGTGGTCCATCTTTAAACAGCATATCAATTATCGTACCTATTAAACTAAAAATCGCAAAAACAAATAGTATCTCCGTGAATGGCAATGCTAGTATTCCTGCAAGAGCTTCAAAGCTAGCTAAAAATATATTAACCTCATTCATGGTTGTAATGATATCTTCCGCAACAGTATCTTCTAAAATTTTATCTATGTTTGATTCGTCTAAACTCTTTGTTAATGAGGATATTCTTTGCCGCGCTATTTTCGCTGATGTGCTTATAATCCCTAGCGTATTAAAAGACGAACCAATTATATTAAAACCATCACCCCATTCTTGACCACGGTCATGACTCAATAAAGCCGTTCGAAAATCACAAACAGATAAGGCATCTCCAATTAAACACCCTAACAAGCCTAAGAAACTCAAGGGTGTAAAACAAAAATACTGTTTAGCACTTATATCCATAAAACCGGTTAGAGATTTACTAATATTGGCATAAAGATTTTCCAATGTCTCTTTGCTGGTAAAATTAACAAAAGCACTCTCAATGGCATAACCTTCAATACAGAATGCTTGAATCAGATCTGTTACTTTGCGTACATTTCCATGAGGATCATTTAAATCACCAAAAGCCATGATACTTTTAATAATATTCCAAAGCCCAAAAACACCAACAATTCCTGAAATAATTTTTGATATAGGTTTTAATGAATGTAAGTGCCATGGTTTTTTAATATTGTCATTTGATATTGTAAAGAAGGTAGAGAAGTTATTACTGCTAGCTTTAAGTTGCTGCAATAATAGATCATTATCCCCTGAGAGTGGATATTCTGCCTGAAAATCTTTAAATGCATATTCTGGAATGACTCTTTCATGATCAAACTTATACTCTTGCTTAATTTTTGAGTTTAGATAGATAGTTCTAACAGGAATGCCTTGAGAACTAGATGGTTTAAGTGGATGTCCTTTATATTTTATTTCCTGAGATTTTATTGTCTGCAAATTATTATTAAATGTTTTACCATATAAACCAATAACATCCTCACTTTCATCCATCTCGATAATTTGTTTAAGTCCCAATGTTTGTAGCTGTTTATCTTCTGTCATATGCACTAGATTTATAGCCATTTGTTCGATATCAATTAGTTGACTCTGTACACCATGACGCCAGGCTTTCATGAAAATTTTAATAAAATATTTCAGGATTTTTGCAATAGATTGGAAACTATCGTGATGATTCTGGTGCCATGTATCTACCGTTAGCCCATGAAAGTTATTCGCATATGAAATCGGCCTAAACTTACTACTGCCATCGTTAT
>JAJFKO010000052.1 GCA_021773175.1 Gammaproteobacteria bacterium | reverse complement strand
ACTCGTTACATTTGCTGATGCCTTAGGACAGTCAGTTTGGGCTGCATCAGAAGGTGAATACGATGACTTGATGTTAGGAACAAGTGCAGGTTCAGCATATTTTTATAAATTAATAGAGTCTATGCAGAAGGGTTTAATAGCTTTAGGTATTGATCCAGCTAAAGCTGAGAAGGTTGCAAGACAGACGGCCATTAGTGCTATAGCCTTGGCAGAGGCTGAGTCGGATAAATCTGTCGTGGCATTACGTACAGAAATTACAACGCCTGGCGGTGTAACTGATGCGGGACTGGGTGTGCTGGATAGCCATAATTTTGATGAAATAGTTAAAGCATCATTTCATGCTGGCCACGAGCGTAGTCTAGAATTCACGAATATGACGAAGAAACCAGGTGCTTCTACGGCAACATCAACATTTAAAGCAAGCTAACTTTCTAGAGTATATTATTTAAATTCATCATGGTCATAAGTCTTCCCATGATGTGATTGATCCTCTGATTGTTGTGACTTTGTTGTCGGATATTTATTTGGGAAAAAGCGATTTTTTAAATACGCTAATACAAATAAGACAAAACCAATTAATGCGCCAATGACAATAAGATAAGATAGAAAAATTAGCCCAACAATAATCAGAACAATAAAAATACCCATTCCAATGAAAGGCACTAAGCGGCCAAGAAAGCCTGTTTGTTGATTTTGCATAATGATTAATCCTAGATTATTGGGGTTACGTTTATGTCTCTAAAAGTATTACCTAATTAAAAGCTTGTCAACTATATCCAATCGATTAGTCGATTTGAATGTTACTTTGCTTGACCAGCATGCAATTCCTCAATTTTAGCCACAAATTTTTGTAAATATTTAATCTCATCGATAGCAAGTTCTTTATAAAAGGCTGTTCCAAGATTAATACAAAGACAGACACCATCACTAATACCTGCTAACAATTCCTTTCCAGATAATTTCACATAATTTATATTTTCAATATGATCTTTAGCCCATAAATGTAATTTCTGCTCAGTATCGAATGCTAACATAAAATATTTACCATCATGCTGCATTGATAATGGTGTAAATTCATCATTATCTAAGCTTTCTTTATGAGTTGGAATAAGAAATTCTGTTCTTATTAAGGTTAGATAAAATTGATTTGCTTTATCTTGTTCACCATCACTTGCAATAGCTTGTGCAATTTTTTCATCGAGTTCTGTCATTTTGTTAGCCCTATACAATTATTTTAATTTGGATTTATCATTCTTCTTGTAGTTCTGGTTCAGTAGCAAGATGCGGTAAATTCACTTTTTTAGAGCTTAAATAGGTATACGCAATAGGCACGACAAATAATGTTAATAAGGTGCCGACGCTCATACCACCAACAATAATCCAGCCTATCTGTTGGCGTGGTTCACTGCCGGCACCGGTAGCAAATGCTAAAGGTAATGCCCCAAGCACCATCGCTGCCGTTGTCATGAGTATTGGGCGTAAGCGAATACTGGCTGCTTCAATGATGGCTTCGTGAACATTCTTACCGAGTAATCTTTGTTGTTTGGCGAACTCTACCATTAAAATACCATGCTTGCTAATCAAGCCAATCAATGTTGTTAAACCAATATAAGTATATAAGTTTAAGCTGCCGTCTGTCAGCCTTAAAGCGAGTAATGCGCCAATAAAGGATAAAGGAACGCTACATAATAATATTAATAATGGATCGGTAAAGCTTTCAAACTGTGCCGCGAGCACCAAGAAAATAAATATTGCTGCATACATTAGCGTTAGCATCATGGTATTACTTGATTCTATGAATTGTTTAGTTTCGCCTGAGAAACTATATTTAATATTTTTCGGTAAGTTTTGTTTAACGTAGTTTACTAAGAAATGTAAAGACTCACCGAGTTTACCTGGTTTAACACTCGCCTCTAATGTTGCTGAACGCAATTGTTGGAAGTGGTTAAGGCTGCGTGGTCCAACGACCTCTTTCAGCTTCACTAAATTAGCCAACGGAATTAACTGGCCTTGACTATTACGAATATAAATCCACTTTAAGGTATTGGGATTTTCACGAAATCGAGCAAAGACTTGAGGAATAACATCATAGCTTCGACCTTGCATTGAAAACTGACTTGGAATTGGTTCGCCTATCATGGTGTTTAAAGCAATACTAATATCTGCCATGGTGATGCCCATATCGCCGGCTTTATTGCGATTAATTTTGACTTTTAATTGTGGATTATCAAAACGCAGATCACTATCGACATTAAACAGATCGGGATTTTGTTTCGCGGCGGTTTCCAGTTTATGCATAGCTTTATCTAATCCTTGATAACTACCTGTCGTCGTTAAGACAAAATTAACGGGGAATTTACTGCCGATACCAGGTAGTGATGATGGTAGTGTTGGGAATGCTTGAATACCTGGCAACGTTTCTAACTTTTTGCGTAAGGCTTCTTGAATTTGTTGAGTTGAAAGTTTACGGTCAGCACGATCTTTTAATAGCAATAAGGAAAAGGCACTATTGACATCTGGCCAGCCATTAACGGTTAAACTGGCTTTATATGCTTGAAGTTGTTTATAGAGAGGGAATAACTTTTTGGTATAGCTTTCGGTGTAATGAAGATTAGCACTCGCAGGGCTTTTAACCCGAATAATAAGATAGTTACGATCTTGTTTTGGTAGTAGCTCACTCGGTAAATTCGTAAATAAGAAATATAAACAAAACAGACTTAGGCCATATAGTATCAAGTTTATATAAATTGCTTTTCGTTGATACCAAGCACGCTGATTGTTATTCGGCAGTGGGTTAGCAAACCAACTCATTAATGTTATCAATAAGCGTTGGTATGAGTTTGACACATAATCTAAAGCTCTATCAATTTTGGCACTTAAGGTTTTTTTCGATGCAGAGTGTTTAAGTAATTTACCACACATCATGGGTGATAAGGTTAAAGCAACAATACCCGAAACGATGACACTGCCGGCAAGTGTAAATGCAAATTCACGAAATAACTTTCCCGATAAGCCTTCAGTAAAACCAATTGGCGCATAGACTGCGGCTAATGTTAATGTCATGGCGATAATGGCAAAACGAATTTCTTTTGCTCCTTGTAATGCGGCTTGCATTGGCGCAACACCATTTTCGATATGACGATGAATATTCTCAACAACAACAATAGCATCATCAACGACCAAACCGATTGCCAGAACAAAGGCTAATAATGTGAGGAGGTTGACACTAAAGCCAAGCATATACATTAAAGCACAAGCACCAAGTAAAGATAATGGAATGGTGAGAACAGGGATAATAACCGAGCGCAATGATCCTAAGAAAATAAAGATCACCAAGATAACGAGTAAGGTTGCTTCGAGAATTGTCTTACCAACTTCATATAATGAATCAGAAATAAATTTGGAGCCATCCCAAACGGTTGTCATGTGCAAATCATTAGGTAAATTCGCTTTAATAGACGGTAATAATGTTTTAACTGCTTTTGCAACGATTAGAGGGTTGGCTGTGGATTTAGCTGTGATTTTCAAAATGATGGCGTGCTTACCTTCATATTCACCGGAAAAGTCATTTTCTTTAGCGCCAAGTTGAGCACGACCAATGTTACGTAAACGAATTAAATGACCATTCTCATCACGAATCACGAGATTATTAAAATCATGTGGATTAGCAACATCTGTTTCAGCAATAATCGTAAATTTTTGCAATTTACTTTTTATTTTACCTGCCTGAGTAGGTAGATTGTTTCTCTGAAGCGCATTATAAACATCAGTCGGTGTTACATTATAGGCTGCCATTAATGTTGGATCGAGCCAAATACGCATGGCATATTGCTTCTCATTAAGGATACGAGCTTGGGCAACACCATCTAATGTTTGTATTTGCGGTTGCACGTGACGCAGAACATAATCGGTAATGGCTTCTTCGCGCATGTTAGTGCTGGTAAAAGCAAAATATAAAACCCCAGTGCTGTTTGGATCTTCTTGCCGAATCACCGGGTCTTGAATTTTTTCCGGTAATTTCCAACGTACGCTGGCGACTTTACTGCGAATTTGGCTTAAGGTTCGATCGATATTGGCATCGAGTTTCAAATAAATGGTAATGTCACTTTCATTGAACTTATTGCTTGCCGTAATGTAGTTGATGCTATCAACACCCGCAATCGCATTTTCAATTGGCGTGGTGACAAAGCTTTCCATAGTTTGTGCACTGGCGCCTGGATACTTGGTAAAGATATTAATAGTCGCAATATCAATTTTTGGATATTGCCGCACTTGAATACGGGTAATACAGATGAAGCCTATTAAACAAATTAACAAGCTGACAACAATCGCTAATACTGGACGGCGAATAAAAATATCGGTGAAGCTCATGATGTTGTCTCAGTTTTTTGGATCTGAACCTTGCTGCCATTGATTAATTGCATTAGGCCGCCTGTTACGACAGTTTCACCTGGTTGTAAGCCTTGTTTGACGGTTACCAGGTTATCGCGCCTGACTCCCAAGGTAACTTTGCGTTTATAAGCATGTTGATCTTTAACAATATAAACATAAGGACTATCTGTTGCATAAAGAATTCCTGTTTCAGGAATAACAATTGCAGATTCTTTCTTAGTATATAGTGTGATTTCTGCAAAGCTTCCTGGAACTAGAATATTTTTTTCATTAGGTACTTTAGCTCTAACTTTAATACTACGGGTACGTTGATCTAATGCCGACTCAAAAGCAAAAACTTTTCCAGTAAAGTTCATATTCGGAAAAGAATCAGAGCGGATTATAATTTTTTCACCAATAGTTAGTTTATTAAGATAGACTTCTGGAACACTAAACTCAACGCGCATTGGATTGGTATCTTGCAAATTCACAATACTAGTTTGTCCAGCAACAATGTATTGGCCAACATCAATGTGGCGCAAACCTAAAGTTCCATCAAATGGTGCGCGGATGACGGTTTGTTGTAGTAACGCTTGATTGCGAGCGACATTAGCAACATCAGATTTATGTGCTGCAACGGCTTGATCAAGTGATGATTGCGCGACTGCTCCGCGTGGCGCCAAGCGTTTCTTACGGCTTAAGTCGGCAGTGCTTAACGTTAGCTTTGCTTGATTAAATGCTAGCTGGGCTTTGAAAACTTCTTGATTAGTTTTAATAAGTGGCGCGCCTTTTTTAATCTGCTCGCCAGAGTGGAAAAAGATTTTGGTAATACGGCCACTGACCTCAGGCTTGATCATAATGCCTTGATTGGCGAGCAGGGTACCAACGGCGTGGATTTGCTCTTGCCACATTATTTGTCTGACTGTATGGGTTTCAACAATGACAATGCCATTCTTCTTTGTTTCCTTTTTGGCAACAGATTGCCCACAACCTGATACAGAAACAAGGATTATTGAAACCAGTAGAACTATAAGAGAACGAATAGGTTTCCCTATGGGCATGTTTTTCTCCTGTGCAAAATCTTAAAGATGTTGCGTATATCCAAATCCAGTAGCCATGGAGTTTACCGATCTTTTGTTATACTGCCAATGATTGTGGTTGATTGCTGGGATATTCAATTGCAAAATCTAGGTTCAAGTCGTTACGGTTGGCAATTTATTAATTATCCACAAAAGCTGTGGATAATTTTGTGGATAGCTTGAGGAAGATGAGGTTAAAGTCTGTTAGCCTGGTCTATAAGCTCTATTGTGCAAATTAAGACCTATATAAAATTATCCTTTAAAAACAAGTGCTTGTGATTTAGAATTGGAGTCGCGAATAGAATAAATTTTAAAAATAAAAAATCAACAACTTAGCCGTTCTCTTGTGTAAAACTACAGATGTCAAGGCCTCATAACGGAAAGTTTAACGACTTAACGGTAAGAAAAAGTTTAAAATTAGGGCTTTCTTAAATTGTCATTACATATTATAATTGAGCACAAAATGAACATCAAAAAAGGTTAACATTTATGGCTGGTGGTCCTCAATATTTTGCAAAATTAGATCTCGCTGATGCTGCTGCAACAACGGCGGCATGTGGTACTCAATTTGATATTACTCCTCCTGCGGCTCATGGTGAATTAAGCATTGAGCATTTACGTGGTTATAATCAACAGCAAGGCGCGCAAAAAGTTTTACATTTGTTTCCTGCTACCAGTGAAACGGCAAAAACGCCACCTGAAGGGCAATTTAAAGTTGTCACGACCGGAGTTGCTAAAGCCTATCAGTCTGATCAAGACAAAGCACTGGATATTCACTCATTAGGTCTTCCAACGACAGGTTTTGCTGATCCTCAAACTGAGCAAGCTATTGAATATTATTTAGCATTAGCGATGAGTTATGCTGCTCGTGGTTTTCAATTATGTGTGCCAGTAAATGGCGCTGACTATGCCTTTCCAGGAGTAGGATTGACCGCAGCAAACCAGCTTTATCTGCAACGAAAGTTAAATAAGGTGCAACGTTATTTAACTAATTTAGCGGCTGCGGCCGATGATGCTGCGCGCGCGGCTGTGATCAATGCATGGAAAGAACCTTATAAGTCAGCGTATAAACTAGGCCTTAAAGTCAAAGACAAGCAGGATAACGATCGTATTTGGTTTGGTGAGTTTGATTCTAGCCAAACAAATACAGCGGCTTTTCAAGCAAAGCTTGCTAAAGATGATTGGCGTCCTAATCAAGTCGATACGACTGGCAAAAAGTGGCAAGAAATGGCAGACAAAATGACAGC
>JAJFKO010000051.1 GCA_021773175.1 Gammaproteobacteria bacterium | reverse complement strand
TTAACAAGAATTCTTCTATCCGCATACGGTATGCAGACAAACTTCCTTGTAAAAGTTGCTGCGTTAACTCAGTCGATAAGCAAAACTGGATGTGCCCCATCTCGCGACCTGTCACCGCACCATCATACGCATGGTCCTCCGGCAATCGCTCACCTTGAGAGACCTGAGCTAACCAGTAATCACTTTGGGACAACAAGCCTTCACTCTCACTATAACGCCGTAATCCATTTGACCACGCTGAAAAATGGCTCGTCGCTGACGGTAAAGCTAACGGTTCATCGGCTAATAGCTGTTGATAAGCTGTCTGTACATCTTCTAGTAAAATACGCCAGGACACACCATCTACCATCAAATGATGGATAACAATAAACAGTCGCGCATGGCCATCGTCATGTCCAGTATACAACACTGCCCGCGCAACAGGTCCCGACTCAATATTTAAACTCGCTTGCACCTGACTATTTGCTTTCTCAATAAACTCACGCTGTGCAGCAATAGCACCCGCAGGAACGGTAACCATCTCAATTGCCATGGACTCAGTATCAGTCGCATCCACATAATATTGCAGCCAAGCATTGCCTTCCTGGCGATAACGCAAACGTAAACCACTGTGGGTTATCGCTACAGCCTTTAATGCCTGTATTAGTAAGGTGATATTCATATCAGCCTGCAAGCGCAACAATACACTTTGATTGTAATGCGAATAGTACGTATGACCTTGCATAAAGAACATCGATTGTATCGGCGTCAACATCACCTCGCCGCTATCACACCCCATATCTATCGCCGCTTGCGATGCCGCATCAGCTGCCAACAATGCCAACTCGGCAATACATGGTGTCTCGAATAATTGCGCCACGGTTATATGCAATCCCGCTTCGCGTACCCGCGATAACACTTGGATACTCATGATGGAATCACCGCCTAAAGCAAAGAAATCATCCGTCACGCCCACGCGCTCGACTGGTAATACCGACTCCCAAGCCTCAACCAATAATTTCTCGATATCATTACGCGGCGCAATATACGTATCAGTACTTGTAATATTTTGCCAATTCGGCAATGGCAAGGCCTTGCGATCCAGCTTACCATTCAAAGTTAAGGGTAATGAATCTAATATTATCACCATGGATGGCACCATATAGTCTGGCACACGTTCGCGTAACAAACTCTTTAATGTCTCATCAAACGACTCTACCTCTTCCGCATCCTCCACTAACACAACATAAGCTAATAAACGCGAGACATCATTTTTATCAAATAATATCACTACAGCTTGGTCCACCAAGGAGTGTGCTTGCAAGTGGTGCTCTATTTCACCCAACTCAATACGGAAACCACGTAACTTCACTTGTCTATCAACGCGGCCTTGATAATAATATCGGTTGCCTACGCGCTTAACTAGATCTCCACTGCGATACATTTGACGATCTGGATAATAAGGATCTGATATAAATCGATTTGCTGTTAGAGCTCTGCGATTTAAGTACCCAAGACTAACCCCAGCACCGCCAATCCATAGCTCACCAGAAATACCATCCGGTAATATGTTTCCAAATTTATCCATAACATAACCATATAAATCTGGTAATAATTCACCTATCGGACTCATCGCTTCATTGTGTAAATCTGCATTTGTTAAACAGTGGTAACTCGTATGTACTGTCGTTTCAGTGATCCCATACATATTAACAAGTTGAGGCGTATTTTCCGGATAACGTTGCCACCATTTTTTAATAATCTGAAGATCTAATGCTTCGCCACCAAATATAATATAACGAAGTTTATCTAAGTTTTTTTCTTCTGTTAGTGCTACTCGACTTAACAAGTTAAATGCTGATTGTGTTTGATTTAATACTGTTACACCGGTCTTTAATAACAGTTCAAAAAATAATGGTGTGTCACGCGTTGTTGCATAGTCAACTAAAACCAAGTGTCCACCGTGTAGTAAAGCACCCCATAACTCCCAGACTGAAAAATCAAAAGCATAAGAATGAAATAAGCACCACACATCGTTATGACTAAAATTGTACTTCAATGCCGTTGCTAGAAACAATCTAACGACATTGTGGTGGCTCACCAAAACACCTTTGGGTTGACCGGTTGAGCCAGAAGTATAAATTACATATGCAGCTTGTTTTGGCTCAAGAACCACATCAAGCTCCTTGCTGCTATATTTGCTAACATCCACATTGACATCAATTGCGCGATCACCAACCAGAGCCAATAGACCAGGTGAAGCACTATCATTAGTTAATAATAAGCTCGGCATACTATCGTTCCATAAAAAACACTGCCTCTCCTCAGGATGATTCAAATCAATTGGAATATAAGTACAACCAAGTTTTAACACGGCTAAAATACTGACAATCAAGTTAGTGTGAATATTTTGGCTAATGCCGATGAAGCATGTTTTTGGCAAAGCTTTCTTAAATTGCTTTTTATGAAAAAATTGAAGATGACGTGCTAGTTGATTTGCACGAGCATTCAATTCTGCATAGGATAGTTTCACATCTTTAAAACTTACTGCTACTGCATTCGGGTGTCGTAGTGTCTGCTCATGAAATAACTGCGGAATTGTTTTATCACAAGGATAATCACACGTCATTTGATTCCAGTCATACACAACCCGTTGATACTCTTCCGTCGTCAGCATCACAAACTCAGAAAGCGGTCTGCTTTCATGTGCTATCACCCACCGCAATGTATGCCCAATATGCTGAACTAATTGCGCTATCTGTGCCTCAGTAAACACCGTCTCTGCGTATTTAATACAAACACGTAAGCCGTCACCTTTCGCCCATACGATGCTCAAAGGATAATGCGCCTTCTCAACACCACTCATCTGATGTCGTGACTCTGCAAGATTTTGCGTCGGATAATTCTCAAATACCGATATACTTGAAAATATCCCCAATTCATTCGACCAAGGTGCACGCTGTTGCACCGCATCTAAACCAATGTAACTGTGTTGATTCACCTGTTGTATACGTTGCTGTAAATCAAACAACGCTGTTAACGCCGTATCATCAGCTTGTACATCAACCCGCAAAGGCAAGGTGTTAATAAATAATCCCACCATCCCTTCAATGCCCGCAACTTCACTCGACCGACCCGAGACCGTTAACCCAAACAACGCATGCTCATCACCGACATAACGGGACAACACCACGCCCCAACAATATTGCACCAAGGTATTCAATGTTAAACGATGTCGCTTTATAAAAGTGTCGCAATCTTTCAATAATGATGCAGATAAATCATGGCTGTAATGGCGTTGCTCTGAATTGCTACCTGCGCGAACATCATAATGGCGCTCGTGATACGGAAGACGCGTCGGCGCATCAAGACCAGCAAGCTGCTCACCCCAGAATGCTTCAGCGGCTTTCTCATCTTGCTGATACAGCCAGGCAATATAACGACTATAGTCAACAACTTCCGGTAATCTTACTGCATCACCTTTCGCATAATATTGGTAGTACGCTTGTAAATCACGCAACAGGAGAGGCAAGCTCCAACCATCTATTAATATGTGATGATGACTCCACACACAGGTATACCCATCTGCCAGACGAATCACATGCAACCGCATGACACACGGCTCAGCAAGTTTAAAGCCTTGCTCCCTATCTACTGCATAATACGCGGTTAGTTTAGCATCAGCTTGTGCCCGAGACATCGATGTCCAATCTTCTTCTTGCCATGGCAATGCAACCGCGTCATACACCACTTGAATCGACTGAGCCAACCCCTTCCAAACAAACGCCGTACGGAATATTGCATGACGCGCTGTCAAACTTACCCACGCTTGACGCAATGCCTCAATATTGATATCCAAGTCGTAATGAAAATGTATCTGTGTACAGTACGTATCACTCTCAGGTGCATAAAGATGATGGAATAGCATTCCTGACTGTAAAGGGCTCAATGGATATAATGCACGCACAGCCGTACCTGTGGTGAATTTATCAACCTGGCTTTGCTCTAATCGCGTATAAGGGAAGTCACTCGGTGTATAAGCTTGCACATCAGGCTGACAACAATACTCAATCAATGCCGTTAGTGCTGATTCATAACAGGCAACCAATGCTTCCGCACTCGCCGTATCATAATGACGCTGGCTATAACTCAAGGTCATTCCAAACTGCCCTGCACGCACAGCCCCATTCAATGCTAAACGATGGCGCGAAACATTATCAACACTGCTCGTAGCACCTTGTTCCAAGCTCTCATTTACCCATAACCCATCGCCGTCGCTGCTGCGACCACTGTCCATCTGACCTAAATAATTAAATACCAAATGACTCGCATGTTTGCGTAATGTCTCAGCCACCGCATCATCACGCATATGCCGCCATACGCCAAACCCTAAGCCCTTATCAGGAATACCCCGCACAGCCTCTTTCACTGATTTCAAAACCCGATCAAATAACGTGTCGCTCTCACCTGCCGGTAACGACAATAACACCGGATAAATACTCGTAAACCACCCCAACGTCCGCGATACATCCACGCCTGTTACACAATCTTCGCGACCATGGCCTTCAACATCCACAAGCACTGCATCACAATCTCGCCAACGGGATAAAGCGAGTAACAAACCACTTAACAAGAATTCTTCTATCCGCATACGGTATGCAGACAAACTTCCTTGTAAAAGTTGCTGCGTTAACTCAGTCGATAAGCAAAACTGGATGTGCCCCATCTCGCGACCTGTCACCGCACCATCATACGCATGGTCCTCCG
>JAJFKO010000006.1 GCA_021773175.1 Gammaproteobacteria bacterium | reverse complement strand
ATTTTGGGTAGGCTTTCTTCATCAACTCGGTATTTTGAGAAATACCAAGAATGGTTTGTCCGTAGCTTCGTGCTACAGCCAGCATGACTTCGAAGGTTTCGTTGTATCCTTGGCTCGGTAATTCATCGACAATTGTCAGACATTGGCCATTTTTCTCTCTTACAGCCTCAAACGTATAGGCTGTCATATTGGTGAGTAGGCGGCACAGCGGGGCCAGTTCTTCACGAATGGATAGAACTGGCGCTGTCAGAGAGAAAACCACATCCCTCCGAGTTTTAAGATTGCTAAGCGGCATGGTTGTGCTACGCAGCACATCACGCACAGCCGGAATATCTAGCCACTTGGTTTGTTCTTGCAGCGTTGAACGAATATTCCCTCCTGTATCGCCACTTGCACTGGCCATTGCAGAGGCAGCGCCAATAATGGCTCCGTCAAAGGCCTGATTGTTTTGCATAGAACGGAGTAGTAATTGGTGGGCTTCTTCTGATGTTGTTTCTTCGTTTCCTTCACCGTCATAAACGCGATATCCGTTGACTAGCAAGTCACGCATATAAGGCAGGTTATGTTCTTCCTTTGGGTGGTAGCTGATAACGTGGAGGATTAAACCAACTAGAAATCCGCGTGCTGTGTCGGTGAAATAAGGCGTTCTTGATCCGCTGGGTGTTACGACCAATGCTTGAGCGACACGCATGGCCCATAACACGGCTGCTTTTGACCCATCTCGTTCCATTGCTTGCTTGATGCAGTCAATAGCGTTAAAGCAAGCGCTAACAGCCATTGAAATGCCATAAGGATCAAGCACAAACCATGTTCGCCAATCATGCTTAAACAATGCATTGGTGATTTGTGCCTTGGGATCAATGCAAAGCACGCTATTGCGCCATGTCGATAAAATGGTGATTAGAGCCGTTGTCTTGCCTGCACCGGTCATGGCATACATGAACAAATGACGTTCAACTTTAAGGCCTACAGGCTGAAGCAATCCGACTCCCAAACCATAGGCGCGTCCAAGCAAAATTTGGCCGGGTTTGTAAAGTAATGAGAAGGCTTCCAATATTCCGGCAAAGCCACCGGTCGCATGATGGCCTATCTGGAAAACACGCTCATACCAACGCTTTATTTCAAGGCAGGGTTTGAAAAAAATACGCCACGGTAAGCGTGGCCAATAGCGATATTGATCTGGATGGTATAAGCCGAGAAATCTAACTGTGAATACAACAATCGTACGAACGATAAAGAAATAAAGCGCTAGATTCACAATGATCATGATGGCCAGGAAAATAAGGCTTTCTGGCGACAGATTAGTCAATTCCGCAACATACTTGCCGGGAGATATGAGTGTTCTCATCAATACGGCCTTCTCGGGCCAAAACCGAATATCTTTAACGTAATCGCCCAGGCAGCTCGTATAATAGCCATCCAGAAAACCCAACTGATCAAACCGGCAAAAATTGTGATTAAGGTCGGTTCAATTACTGTGGTATCGGTCTGTAGAAAATCGAGAATAAACCCGACCACAAATTGGCCGGGAATTAGAAAAACTTCGAATGGCGTCATGGCGTTGTTCCTAATTGATTAAGACAATGCCTGGGATTGTAAGCGTCAGTTGCTTCGACCAACCTCGTGGTCACCTCGCACTGGTTTCTGTAATATAGAGATTTAGCTTGTACAGATGCATGACATGGATGTTTGTTAATGAGCAATTGATGTGAAATACGAACCGCAGCAGTTACAACGTCTCCGTAATGGATTGGAAGCTTTTTTAGATTTAGGCTTGTCCGATGGCGGGACAGCATCTGGAACGGCATATGAATGGAAAACGCTGGCAGATTCTATTTTTGGTGTGGCTGGCGTAAGAATTCCAACTGAGCGTTTACGCAAATTTGCTAGGGGTGAACCACACCGAGATATAGCTAGAAAAAAGATGGGAGATCGTCATTACCCATGCTTATCTGGCGAACGAATGGAAGCGGTTGTCATATTCTTGACGCAGGAAGATAGTGATGGCTATTTATTTCCACTTGAAGATTTGCAGATTAATCCTGATGGCCTATCAGCGGTGCACCGATTAGCAGAACATCTAAATGGGAATCGACACACGGAGCGAATGTCGGGTGCGTCCGGTCTAGCCGGTTGTTTTATTGCTGATCAAAATACAGCAGATATATCAGCTATAGTTACGTTGTGCTTTAGTAAGCGTAACCATAATGGTTTAGTGCCGTTTTCTATATCAAAAAAACATCAGAGCAAAAAGCAAGTATTCAAAGAAAATAAAGCATCGGAGCCTGAACTAGAACAACCGACCGGTAATGATATTTCCGTTGATCGTTACAGAGGTTGGGCTGTTTTGACACCCGAAGAGTCTATGCTGTTATTGGCAAAGAAAATAGATACTGACGAAAATATAATTTATACCGCATTGGGTATCGACAAAGCCCTATATCTGCAAAAATCGGCAGAAGCCATGGCATTGCTTGAAATTGAACAGCCAGAGGATGGCGTTCTCATCCAGATAGATGGTGACGCTGACAATACCCAAGATTTACTAGTAAACGTAAAAGAGAATTTTTTACAGCAGATTTTATTGTTTAGGCGACAAGTAAAAGATGCAGTTTAATCCTTGACAATGACAAAGCGAATATTTACATACAAATGAGCCACCCATTACAAATTTACTTGCAGCACCATCGTCTGGATAGGTTATGGCAGGCTTATGAGGTGGCGATTGATAATGGCGATATACCAAGCTTAGAATCCTTGGGTGTAACAGGATTAAAAAAACGCTCACGTTTAGGTTTTACCAGCTTGTCTGTACCGGAAACAGAAGC
>JAJFKO010000050.1 GCA_021773175.1 Gammaproteobacteria bacterium | reverse complement strand
GCCTACATCGCCAGTCAAGGCGTCAAGGAGCGGTTGGTATCTTCCCCTCTTGAGTGGCCAGGGCTGCACTGCGCCAAAGAACTTTACGCTGAAGAGACGAAGGTCTCAGGAAAGTGGGAGAACAGAAGCAAGAAGTACCGCTTGGAGCAAGCAGGCAAGCAAGTTCTTGGCACAGATGTCACCTCAGATGAATCGTTCGATCTAGATCCACTTCCGTCCTTTGCGACCGCCAACTGAGCGTTTGGTTCGCTTGGGTTCGTGAACTGGTTGACCTGATCGTCGACCAGCACCAAGGCCAGGATGTGCTCGGTGCCACCGGTGTGCAGAGCCAGCTGAGTACGCAGGCGCCCAAAAAGAGCAAGAACACCTACGGAATCGACTTCCACGTCAGCGATCGTGCTCAGAGGAAGGAATGGCGGACGATGTATCGAGGCTTCCGAACGGCATGCCAATACTTGGAGAAGGCAGGCGACGAGTTCTGCTTCCCGCCGGGTAGTTTCCCGCCCAACGCTCCGTTCGTTCCTGAGACGGGATAGATCCAACAACTTGACATTGGTTACGCATCGGCCTCAGAGAGGCCGGGCTGCGGACGCGTATGCCCTCTGCCTACGGGTGGTGCCGCAAGCGGGCTCTGGGGCGACGCAGGATCGACCGATCTGTCCTTCACGCAGGTTGCGGCGGGGCCCCTCGTGGCCTAGCCGCTCTGAACGATCACTCGATACTTGGGCACGCTCAACATTTGGCCGGCACCTTTTGTACAAGGCCGGCACCGTATGTTGGGCCACCCTTTTGCTTGTTTGCTTGGCCGATCAGGCTTCTGCGGCAGGTTAGCCAGGACAAGTCAAGAAGGCATCGGTATCCGTGATTGCCGCCGCCGCGTTTCCGAGTGGATTGAAATACTCCTTGACGACCCCGGTTTCCGTATCAGTCACCCGCAGCGTGTATTCAACGTTGGTAGTTGCAGCGGAGAAGACCCAGAACCTGTTGAAGGGAGAGCTGCAAGCATCAACCATCTTGACCAGCATCTCCCAGTTGTCCGAAGAGAAGAACCAGAATAGCCCTGAGGTATTGGACCCCAACGGAACGACCCGAGCCGATCCTGAATTGTCGTGAAAGTCTCGCCACTCGACTTCGACGCGAAAACGGCTTTCGACTAAGCAAAGGTTGAACGGGCCTGGCGAGCAACTCCCCAGCTTCAGATTTTTGTGCGAGAAAGAGTCTCTCTCTTCTACCCAAACCGAGGACGTGGGCCACGAGAGATCGACTCGCGAGAGCGAAACTGCCCCAACAGCGGACTCTGATCCCGCGTCACAAGTGAGGAACGCGTCGGTGTCTGTCAGCGCCGCTGCCGCATTTCCAAGAGGATTGAAGTACTCTCTAACGACCCCGGTTTCTGTATCGGTCACCCGCAGCGTGTACTCGACGTTGGTGGTAGCCGCAGCGAAGACCCAGAAGCTATTGAAGGGTGAACTGCAAGCATCGATTATCTTGACCAGCATTTCCCAGTTGTCGACGTCGAAGAACCAGAATAGCCCCGAGCCGTCCGAACCGAAAGGCACTACCTGTCCGGACCCGGTAGCACCTTGGAAATCCCTCCAATCAACCTCCACCAAGAAGCGGCTATCGTTGAGGCACAATGCTGCAGGGCTGGCGCAAGCGCTAGCCTCGCCCACCGTCACAGTCCGCGTCGTGGAGTGGCTGCCAGGGCCATTGGCCACTGTAAGTGACACCTCGTAGTCTCCTGAATTCGCAAAAACGTGAAGGGCCTCTCGCTCGGTCGAACTTGAGCCGTCACCGAAATCCCACTGCCAGGAAGTCGGTTGACCGGTAGAGGCGTCGTTGAATTGCACCTCCTCGCCTGCGTTCGGGGCCTGCGGCGCCCAGTTAAAGTGCGCTGCAGGAATCTGGCCCCCCTGAGTCCGCTGAAAAACACTCCCGACCGTGCCAGCGTAGAGGGAAGTGGGTCTGATCGGATCGATCGCCAGGGCGTATACCTGGCGGTAGTCAAGACCATTGCTAAAGACGCTCCACGTGCCACCACTGTCCGTGCTTCTGAAAACACCATTAGTGTTGGTCGCGGCATAGATGTTACTGGGGGTGATCGGATCAATCACAATAGCTGTGACTTCGCGGTCAGCCAGGCCGAAGTTACGGGCGTTCCAGTTGGCGCCACTGTCCGTGCTTCTGAAAACGCCGTTGCTGCGGGTCCCAGCATAGAGAGTGCTGGGAGTCTTAGGATCAATCGCCAGAACCGATATCCCAAGATTGGTCAGACCGTTGTCGCTTGCGCTCCAGTTTCCACCACCGTCCGTGCTTTTGAAGACGTCGGAACCGGAAACAGCGTAAAGCGTACTTGGCGTGACCGGATCAACCGCCAGCGACCGAATGGTGAAAATGGACAGGCCGTTGCTGCTGTCGGCCCAGCTTGCCCCCCAGTCAGTGCTCTTGAACACGCCGCCCCTGATGCCAGTAGGTGTGCGACTAACGCCAGCGTAGACCGTGCTGGGCGTGATCGGATCGATCGCAAGTGCATTGACGTCGTTGTTGCTTAAGCCGGTGTTAGTGGCGCTCCAGTTGGCACCACTGTCGGTGCTTTTGAAAACGCCGTTACTGCGGGTCCCAGCATAGAGGGTGCTAGGCATCATGGGATCAATCGCCAGAGCCCCTACGCTGGTTAGCCCGACCTTGAAAAGCGAACTCCAAGTGGTGCCACCGTCAGTGCTCTTGAAAATCTCGTGTATTCCACTAATGCCCGCGTAGAGGGTGCTCGTAGCCACAGGGTCGATCGCCAGCGCCCGAATCCCTATGCCAGTCACACCGTTGTTAGTTGCGCTCCAACTAGCACCGCCGTCTGTGCTCTTGTATACGCCGCGCAGGCTGCCCCTTCCGAGATAGAGGGTGTTCGGTGTGACCGGATCGATGGCTAGAACGTTAGGACTCCCGGGGCCGTCGAGTACGTTCCAACTGGCGCCACCGTCAGTGCTCTTGTATACGTCGTAGCGGCTGGCCGCGTAGAGGTTACCTGGCGTGACTGGATCGATCGCTAGTAAGGAATTTGGGCTCCCTGCCTGGCCGTCGCTGATGGGACTCCAACTCGCGCCATTGTCAGCGCTCTTGAACAGCCCGTAGACGGTTCGGGCGAAGAGTAAGCCAGGCGTGATTGGATCGATTGCGAGGGACAAAATACTGGTATCTCTAGGTGGGCCGTTGATGACACGCCAGTTGGCCCCACCGTCAGTGCTCTCGAACAGGCTGTAGCCGGCAGCGTAGAGGATGCCAGGCCTGAGAGGATCGACCAAGACCCTGGTCACGCGGCTGGTCAGACCGTTGTTGACAGCGGTCCAGCTAGCGGCACCGTCTGTGCTTTTGAACAAACCGGTGGTGGCCCCGAACAAGAAAGTGGCGTAGAGAGTACTCGGTGTCAGCGGATCGATCGCGAGGGACGACACATAAGCGTCTACTAGCAGGCCGTTGTTGACGGCGTTCCAGCTGGAGCCGCTGTCGGTGCTCTTGACCAAGTCGCCGCCGCTGCGGGCATAGAGAGTGCTGGGCGTCCTTGGGTCGATCGCCAACACCGCCTCTCCTACCCCGCCCAGGAGACCACTGTGGATGGCACTCCAACTGGCACCGCTGTCCACGCTTCTAATAAAACCAGAGTGGGAACTCGCGTAGAGAATGCTCGGCGTGATCGGGTCGATCTTCAGGGAAGTGATCGTCCCTCCGTAGGGGCCGTTGGAAGTCCACTCATCTATCCCAGCATCGGCAGAACCGATGTGCAGCAACACGAGTGCCAGGTGGAACAAGACGGTACGGATTACCGAAAACATAGACCCTGCCTTGGCGCCAGCCAGAAGATATGCGGGTTTGCCCCCTTGTTCGGAGCATACCAAGGGCAGTCGAGCAAGAATGCGACCGAGACCGCAATCGCAGACCGCCTCAAAGAGAAGCGAGTCATTGCCGCCGCCGCCATCTTCACGGTGGACAACTCGGGCACGCTGAATGCCCGTTGCTTTCCGGAGGCCTGGCCGTAGCCACCGGCGTCGCGTAAATGTGCACGCAACTGCTGTTCATCTCACCACCGGCAAGAACCATCACGTTGCTACTGACCGGCGCCGCGACCCTCGGACCCCCACGGGGATGTCTCCCAGCCAACGCCAAGCGCTCGCCTTCGGCTGCCAGGTCGTTCCAAGCCCGGCGCGGGTAGGGGGCTCACTCAACTCCACGCGGGAGGATTCGGTCCCAAGCACTTCAGGTCTTCGACCTGAAGTGTGCCCGCCGAAATCCCGTCCGGGCGATAGCCGAACGAGCGCAGCGAGGTAGGTGGTAGCCCACTCTGTGCCGAGTTGGAACCAACTGGCTGCATGGCTGGAAAGCATCCAGACCATTCAACAGGAGCTGATTGCTTGAGGCGAAATGCCCTTTGGGAACGAGAAACCCTTGCTCTAGCTACTGCCAACGGCGATTGGAACACGGGGCAACAGGGATGCGATGTTGGGAATGTTGGAGTCACGGGCTAGGTGCAGCCGGCGTTTGCTCAAATGAACGGTCAAGTTTGAAAGGAGTCGAGAAATGTCTCAGAAAGCCACAGAATGTCTCAGTGCAAAGCAAGTGTCAGCAATTGAAGCTCTGGCAGGTGGTTGTACCGTCGTCGATGCAGCAAGGGCAAGCGACGTCAGGCGCGAGACCATACACAGGTGGCTACGCAAGGACCATGAGTTTCAGGGGGCGTTGAACCGAGTGCGTCGAAGCATGCAGCGAGCTATCGACGACCGGCTGAGATCGGCTGCTGTCGGGGCCGCTAACAACGTAGCCAAGGCCGTCGAGAGCGGAGACCTCGCCACGTCTCTAGTGGTTTTGCGAGGCTTGGGAGCGCTCAGTGGCAAGGCCCCACAAATCGGCGCCGAGGATGCCGCCGTGCTTGCGGAGAGGGCCGTGCAAGCGGAAAGAGATCGTCGCTATATGGTGGCGGTGCTCAAGAACAGTAGCGATTGTTCAAGAGCCTGAGGCGGCTGCACACTTCCGGTCGGCCCGTTGAAGACGGCGGTAGCCTAGCCGAGAGCCGAGACCAGATTGGAGGTGTTTAGGCCCTGCTTTTCGAGTCGTTGGCGCCGTCGATCGCAAGAACGGGAAGCCGCAGTTCCGGCTAGCTCGTCAGCCTGGCGCGCAGCTCGCGCTCGCTAGGTGGAGAGGTTGGGCAAACAGAAAGGGGCTCATACATTCTCATCGAGCCCTCCGTAGAGCCTCTCGAATTCTCGGGAGAGATCCGCAAAACGAACGGAGAACTGCTTATTTGGGAACACCGCCTCAAGGGACTTGAGCGTCTCTTCGTTGAGGCCCGTTCCTTGATCTACGAATTCCACTTCTCTAACGCTAGCCGGAAGGTCTTCGATGCCGTGCGTGATGGCGTTTCCATCAGCGGAGGTCATGATGGTGATTGTCAGCTTTTCAAGACCGATCATCCCAGCGAGGATTCGCAAGTCCGGACAGGTTCCGGTACTGGAGAACAGCGTAGCCTCGCGAACGCTATGCGGTCTGGTCTGGAGTTCGAGGTCCGGAAAATCATCCTCGGCGAGCAAGTACAGTTCTTTGACAAGACCTATTTGGCTGAAATCTGGCCAGCTTGAATCCCTAGAGTGCAATACGAGACGGTTGAGGTTGGCCTCTTCACTGGCAAAGAACAAGTCTGGCCATACGTTCCTTTTGGGTGACAGGGTGCAGTGTCTCAAATTCACGCAGCCCACGAGGCCTGGGTCCTGTGGGAAAGCGCCTGCCAGCACCAATCGCTCCAGAGAAGGGAACAGGTCGACCAGTGGCTCAGGAGGATCTGAAGAATGTAGCTCCACGCCGCGGATGGAAACGCTGCTTATGCGCTCAAGAGCGCTATCTAGGCCGCGCCACACCCTCCAGAGGGCCGGAAAAATGGTCGCGGCACCAGTCGTTGCAGCGTCATTCAGGATCGCTTGAAACATCGCCTCGGCCAGCTCGGCCGCGATGATCTCGGTCGAGTCGGCAGTTCGAAGCGAAGCGTCCACGGCTTTGCGGACCTGCAGGGACTCATCGGTAGCGTACGCGACTAGCGTGCGAAGCGCCCCGATCGAGCCGATTTCGCCTAGCGCATGAGCGCAATCCGCCCGGTTCGCCGTTTCCATCTCGGGCTCGTGACGTAGCAGGTCGATCGCTACGTCGCCCGCAGCAACGACCGCTTGCCTTGCGCTACGTGTCGTCGGCGGCACCCTCTTACTCACCCTGTGTCGAAGATCAAACCGCAGATGCTGTGGGAGCTGCGGGGTGTTCTGTGCGCACCTAAAGGCGAGAAACTCCAGCGCGTGTCCCGCGTCAATTACTTTGTCCGGTTTGGCGACAATTACTTTGGCCGGTTTCCGCAGCTGGTTAGTTGAAGTCTTCCTTTCGATTCCCAAACCATTGGTCAGTTGTTCTTGCTGCCTCCCTTCTTCCTTGGAGCGC
>JAJFKO010000049.1 GCA_021773175.1 Gammaproteobacteria bacterium | reverse complement strand
AGGCCTATACCGGGCAGGTTCTTGCCCCCAGCCTCAAGCCCGGCGATATCGTCGTCATGGACAACCTGTCCAGCCACAAAGTCGCCGGTGTTCGTGAAGCCATAAAGGCGGCCGGCGCCTACCTGCTCTACCTGCCGCCCTACTCGCCCGATTTCAATCCGATCGAGCAAGCCTTCGCCAAGCTCAAAGCGCACCTGCGAAAGGCCTCCGCATGGACCGTCGATGAGCTGTGGCAAACCATCGCCGTTCTCATAGATCGTTTCCCGCCCGAGGAATGCGAAAATTACTTCCGGAACTCCGGGTATGGAGTCAATCAATCTTGAAATGCTCTAGTGGCTTGAGTCGTTATTTTCGATTCCGAAAGGACCTTTGATGCCTTATGATCGGGAGCTTGTCAGCCAACTTGGCAGCATGGAGTCTGACTCGGTTGACCGCCTAGCCTATCTGGTCGGATCCGCGCGTGGAGGGACGTCGCTCGCTCTCCACCTGATGGGTGGGCATCCCAATATGTGTAGTTTTATTGGGCCGAGTCATTTTTACAATCAGATCTGGGCCTGCCAAAACGCTGTTCCCGTCCGAGTTCTTCAAACGCTTTTCTGGGCCGGACTGTCGACTTTCAAAGGACACTTTTCAGCATCGCTCTCCGAGGATCAGCGGAATGCCTTGAATCGACTGTATGCACGGGCATTTTCATCCAAGTCGATGCGGGATCTATACGATCTCTATCCCCTGTTCCGCGCGATCGATCCAAGTGTCCAGCATCCGGCGGATGGCTACAAGGCGTGGTTCGACAAGAGCAACGACGCGAATGGCCTCGACGATATCGCAGCTGCGTATCCCGAGGCTCGTTTTCTCTTTGTGTTTCGCGACCCTCGCGGCGCGGTTCCGACGCTGACGACGCGTGCGGCGATGCAAAAAGTGGAAGCCGACAAGCTGGCGCTTGGCGGGGTCGTCGCGCAGAGCATATATTGGCGTAATCTTACGCAGCAGTGCCTCCGTTTCGCCTCCCGTCACCCTGGACGCAGCCTGCTGTTCGCATACGAGCGCCTTGTCACCGATCCCGAGACCGTCCTGTCTGAAGTGTATTCGTTTCTCGATCTCCCGCCCATAGGGACATCCGCGACAACCAAGCTGATTGGCAAAGTCGCTTTCGGATCCACGTACGAGAAGGCGAGTACCGGCCTGAATCCGACCCCGATCGTTCGCTGGAGAACGGCGGTGCCGCAAGCAGTGATCGATGTCATTTCGAGCATTTGTGGGCCGACCGCACGGAAGCTCGGCTATGACGTCTCAAGCCTGGACAAAGTTAGCCCTGCAAAGTTGCTCGGGCATATCAGTGGCACGCGCGCGAAAGCGGTTGCAGGTGCAAAGTTGCTGTATCTGGCCGCACGGGAACCGGGTGTGCGCGTCAACGCTACAGGGTATGGCGGCCCACCTCTGCTCTGGTCATCAGACCGGGATACTGCGCTCGTCCACAGCATGTCGGATCGCTCTGGCGCCGACTGACATTCCGCAATCAACCCCGCGACCGGATCGGAAGGCGCTGCCTTCCAGTGGGCGTTCCTAAATGTCTCCCGACTTCACAAACGTCACCTCAGCGGTGATTGGGGATGGCGGCATGATAGCGGTAATTTCAGACCATCCCGGCCAGTCCAGAAGCGTAGCGATCTGGCTCGCCATCCGAATTTCGAGCTTTCCCTCCCTGATTCCGACAGCGACGCACGCGCAGTGGACCTGGCTCTTCTGATGCAACGACAGTGTCCCGTGGATACCTTCAGCCTTGAAGGCTTGCGATATCATGTGGCCGACCGCCGAGGCATTGTCCGCGATCACATAAACTGAAGCCGGACCACCCGCATCCAGATCTCTGACACCGTTCATCAGCTCCGCGAGGCTTGCTTCCGCACGCGGCGTGTACGCATGACCAATTTTCATGTGCGCCAGAACGAAACGCCCGGCCCTTTCGACGATGACCACTGCACAGTCGAAGACGCTGAAGGTGTAGCTGGTTCCGTCTGCGCGAACAGTCGCGCTGCCGGCAGGGATTACCGTAAAGTCGCCGCCATCAGTTTGAAGCTTTTTGCCGCCATAGGCGAAGTCGATGAACTGCAGGAATGCCGCAAGGTATTCGTGATCTTTGTTGGCCCGAACAGCTTCCTGAATGCGCGGAGCCAGTTCCAAAACCGTACGCGCGTGATCCGGCGACAGTGAAATCTGATAGGGCGACACAAACACTGTCCGAGACAACCGCAGACCCAGCGACCGGCAGTATGCGGCTAAGCGGCGCTTGTCGTGGGAGTCTACGACCTGCCTCGCCTTGCGGCACTGGAAAAACAAGGCGGTAAACGCTTCGACCTGATCGTGTGCAGCGCCTAGTGGGTCCGATTTGAGATCAAGCCGCAGCGGCCGTAGCACGGCGAAGGGCTTGCTGTTGAAAAGCGATTGCAACCCCCGGCGGGCCGCCCACGCAAGACCTCTCTTGGCGATGCTCATACGTATGCTGATATCAGACGGCGGCTCTCAATGTCTACGACACTTCAATCCTTGAAGGAAACAGGGCCTGATCCCTTTCCACGAAGTGCTCGTCTATAGCAGCCGCCAAATCGCGCGGACCGGCATTGAGTTCCCGTGCCAAGGCATGATGCCCGACCGTACAATTTCGGCTACATAAGGCATTGCGTCGGCAGCCTGTAGTTCTAAAACTGCTCAAGTCGACAAGGCCCCCTGCTCCCACATTCGTACCCGCTCACTATTGCAGCGGGCAACATTCCTCGAACCGAGGTTTTCAATTGGAACATCCTGCCCTCAAAGAAAAAGTGCTCACTGCGTTGCGCGGCCGGCACAATTCAATTCGGTTTCGATTCTGGGAAACCCCGAAGGAAACGCTCAAGCTCTTATTCTATCGGCTGAGCGGGCGCTCATTTATCGACTATTACGCGGACCGTATCGCGACAAAGGAGTCCGAAGCACTCCCCTCAGAGCCGATCTACCTTGACGTGGGCAAGGAGTTCCTGACCTACCTTCAGGAACATGGACTTCGCCCCGAAGATCACCTGCTCGACTATGGGTGCGGGATTTTGCGGGGCGGATTGCAGTTTGTCCCTTACCTCGAGCCTGGCCACTACGTGGGCGTAGATATATCCGCTTCACGGCTTGAACAAGGGCAGGGCCTCATGGACGAGGCCGGCATTCCGCGGGAGAACTACGCAACATATCTAGTTCAGGATTGTTCGCTCAAGGAACTCGGAAATCGTAAATTCGACATCGTCTGGGCCCATGCGGTGCTGATGCATATGCCAGAGGCCGACATACGAGCGCTGCTCGCGTCGCTGAAAGGACACTTGAATCCCGGCGCCTCATTTTACTTCACATTCTTTCCCAGCGAGAGCCTTGGCCTGGACCGGATCACCAAAGATCAGGTTCGAGACTTTTACTACCCGACGGACTACCTCAAAGAAATATTTGAAAGCAAGGGGTATGAGTTTGAAATCTTGCCCAAAGGGTACAAGGAAAACTGGGGCGTTCGCACGCGAGCGAGATTGTTGAGCGATTGGAATTGAGGCCTGTGATTGGAGTTGGACGGCTACTCCTTAGGAAACGCTGTCGATGTAAAGACTGAATAGCCCCTGGATTTGTAGACGCCTTCTTCCCTAATTTTGAGGCAAGGAGGCCGTCATGGGCAAAGCCAGTTTCAGCGAAGATTTCAAACGGGATGCGGTGGCCCAGATCACCGAGCGGGGCTATCCGGTTGCGGAAGTCTGAAGCGTCTGGGTGTCAGCCTGCACTCGCTTTACGCATGGAAGAAGAAGTTCTCGCAGCCGTCCGACAGCGACGACAAGGATGCGGAGATCCCGGGGGCTGAAGCGCGAACTGGCCAGGGTCACCGAGGAGCGTGACATCCTAAAAAAGGCCACCGCGTACTTCGCCAGGGGTGCAAAGTGAGGTACGCGTTTGTTGCCGAGCATCGCCCGCTGTTTTCGGTGCGGGCGATGTGTCGTTGCCTGCGCATCCATCCGAGCGGTTTCTACGCCTGGCTCAAGAACCCGTTGAGCAAACGGGCGAAGGAAGACGCCCGCCAGACCGGGCTCATCAGGACGGTCTGGGGGGAGAGCGGCAAGGTATATGGCTATCGCAAGCATCACGATGATCTTCTGGATCAGGGCGAGACATGCTGCCCTAACCGGGTTGCACGATTGGCCCGGCTTGCCGGTATCAAAGCCCGGATCAGCTATAAGCGCCGCCCCGGCGTTTACGGCGGCAAGCCGTCCGTCGCCATCGACAACACACTGGACCGGCAGTTTGACGTGGAAGCCCCGGATAAGGTCTGGGTGACTGACATCACCTACATCAAGACCCACGAAGGCTTTGCCTATCTGGCCGTCGTGATCGACTTGTACTCGCGTCGTGTCGTTGGCTGGTCTGTTCAA
>JAJFKO010000048.1 GCA_021773175.1 Gammaproteobacteria bacterium | reverse complement strand
CTTTCATTTTGATAACGTAATGCTATTTTTTCAGGATATTGGGCTGCAGTGCGGACAAACACACTAGCCAAGTTTTTATCGGCATTAACACTAATAACATTTGCAATACATTGCTCCGCATAAGCTTGACTAACAGCATGGTTCTGTAAATTAATATCACTAATTTTTACTTGTGCAGGCTCAACCATACATTCCAAGACATGCATATAATGTTCGATAAAGCCATCCACAAATTTTTCAGAGAAAAGATCGGCGCAGTAAGTAATAACACCGCTTATACTATCATCCGCATTCACAGTAAGATCAAACATGCAGTCATACGTAGCAATATCATATTCAAAATAAAATGGCTTTACATCTACATCCTCTAGAGATAATTCTCGATATGAATTACTTTCTTGTATAGAGAATACATGTTGAAACACAGGGTGCATTGAAGTATCAACAGGAGCGTTAACTAATTCAACAAGCTTGTTGAAAGAATAATCTTGATGAACTTGTGCGGCAATTAACGTCTGACTTACCTGAATAAATACTTCATTTAATGTTTCAGCTTCATCCAGCCAAACTCTGATGGGCAATACATTAGCAAACATTCCAGGCATATTATCTAAAACCGAGAGAGGTCTATTTAAAAAAGGCATACCTACAATTAAATCAGACTGTAAACAATAGCGCTTTAACAAAATAAAATATGAGGTTAATAGAATGCTAAATAATGTTACACCGCTATTTGCAGCCATGCTACGTAGGACTTTTACAATAGAATGGCTAACCGAGATCGTTCGACGTCTACCACGATAAGAAAAATTTTTGGGGCGAGAATGTTCCACAGGAAAGGCTAAATCAGAATAGTTTTTTAATTGTTGTTGCCAATATGCAATATTATCTGTTTCATCTGAATAATTTAACTTTTCATAAATAACATAGTCAGCATATTGCACCATCGGCAACGATTTTTCATTAATATATGTTGAATTATATGTCTCCCCTAATTCAGATAATAGAATAGTCAATGTTTGAGCATCGCAAATTATATGATGAAACAATAAAATTAATACACTGCTATTTTTTCTATAGTTTAATAACCAAGACTTGAATAAAGGTCCTTTTTTAAGTGATAATATTTCATTAACACATTCATTAGCTACATTATCAATTGTGTCAGTGTCTATTGATTTAATTGATAATGTGACTGTATCTTTCGGTGCAATAATTCGAGTGACATTACATCCTTGTGTCTGATAAGTTGTTCGCAAAATTTCATGACGCTCATAAAGCAATTGTATCGATTTTTTTAATCGCTCAATATCAATCTCACCGGTCAATACAAAAGCTAAAGGAATCTGATAAAGTGGCAGCTCACTTTGCTCAATTTGCGTAAGTAACCATAAGCGTTTTTCAGCCATAGACAATGGCATATTGGATGTTCGTGCCACATGACTCATTGTAGCGACATTATAATTATATAAAGCTTGTTGTTGTTCTATAAAGCGTGCTAAATCTTTAATGTTGCTATGCTGATAAAACTCTTTGAAGGAGATATCTACTTTAAAAAATTCTCGAAGTTTTGCCACGATACGAGAAGCAATGAGAGAATGGCCACCCAAATAAAAAAAATCACTTTCTATATTAGTAATATTATAACTAAATACTTCAGACCATAATTGTAACAGTGTTGCTTGCAACTTATTCACTACTAAACTGTTATCCTCATGAGTAAGTTTGGAATTCTCAGCAACTAATTTATTTCTGTCTACTTTTCCTGACGGCAAATATGGGAATTCTTGTAATTTCTCAATACGCTTAGGTACCATATAAGCAGGTAATTTTTCGGTAAGTATTATTTTGATCTTATCGATATCAGCTGATTGTTTCGTGTTTAAAATAAACGCTAACAATGATTTCTGGTTGTTATGTTCATAAATGGTTACTAATGCATTCTCCACTCCATCTATATTAAGCAATACGCTTTCAATTTCACCTAGCTCAATACGAAAACCATTAAACTTTATTTGATGGTCAATACGCCCACTATATCGTAAGTTTTCTGAAGCATCCCAACAGACAAGATCTCCTGAAGCATAACAAGGCTCATCAATATCCATTAATGATTTACTAAAGCTACGAGCAGATAATTCAGGTTGATTTAAATAGCTATGCGCAACACCATCACCACAGATATATAATTCCCCCGCCACCCCAATAGGACATAGCTGTTGTTGTTTATTCAATACCAGAAAACTTGTATTTGAGATCGGTCTACCGATAGATTCCCACTCCCAACCTTGATAACGTTGCTGCGCACATTCAAACAAGCTTGAGAAAATTGTTGCTTCGGTTGGACCATACAGATTAAATACTCGAGTGCTCGGACAAGCTTTAATAATCTCATTGGATAGCTGTGATGACAATGCCTCGCCGGCACATAACACATATTTTATTTTCTCAAATATAATAGTTGTACTTTTTAAAAAAGTTGCTATCACTGAAGGTACAAAAGATAAAACTGTAATAGCTTGTTGCAAAACAAAATCTGGTAGCTGCGCTATATCTTGTTGTTTATCTTTAGGAGCAATTACAATACATGCGCCTAAAGACAGTGGCCAAAATATTTCAGCAATACTAACATCAAATGTTAGTGCAGCCATTTGCAAGATTTTATCTTTGCCACAAAGAGGGAAAGCTTGTCGCATCCATTGCATTCTAGTTGTAACATTTGCATGAGTAACTTTGACACCCTTTGGATTGCCTGTCGAACCAGATGTAAATAAAACATATGCACAAAAATCAGTATGAATAGGTAAGTTGAGATTATCTTCTCGCTCTAATTTTGCATAGTCAACCGAATAAGTCTTAATGCTACTATTATCACAACATTGATCTTTTGCATCTACAAGCAATAAAGACATGTTAGTTTGCCTAGCAATATATTCACGACGTTTTTTTGGTGTGCATAAACCAAAATTAACAAAACTAACACCGCATTTTAAAATAGCTAGCATCGCCGTTATTGCTGTAACACTGCGGCCAATATGTATCCCCACGATAGCATTTTTAATATTATCTTTGCTCATTTTTAAAATATGATGAGCAAGAGCATTTGCTTTTGCATTTAATCCTTTATAAGTTACACAGCCATCAAAACTATTTATTGCGATATTATCAGGTGTCAATATAGCTTGCTGCTCAAACCATTCATGTAATAGCTGATATTGAGGTTTAGTATATTCAGCTCTACCAAACATTTTCATTTTCTGCTGTTCTACAATACTTAGAAAAGAAATGTCTGCTAATAATGTTTGCTTTGTCGCCGTACATAGCTGTAGTAAAAAATGCTGATAGTAATTAAAAATTCTTGTTATTATTGCTGTAGAGTAATAATCTTTATCATACTGCATACGAAACGTGATTTCTTCTCCTGGTAAAACCATAAGCATCAATGGATAATGTGTTTTTTCAACTCCAGAAAAATCAGTAATAGGCATTACGCTGTTACTATCAAATAGTGTTGAATTAACCGCATAGTTTTCAAATACAAATAAACTAGAGAATAAGGCACTATCGCCTCTTATATCACTAAAGGACTGTAGTTGCTGGGGAGCAAGATAACTATAAAAATCAATCTCTCTTAAACGTTGATGAAAAGCAAAAACCTGTTCATCTCCAGTAAGGTTTTTATCGAACTTTACTCTTATGGGTACCGTCTGGATTAATAAGCCAACAACATTTTCAATATCGACAAAATTATTACTGCGTCCTGAGACTGTCGTACCATACACAACATCTTCAGAATACCCTGTTAAACGGTATAAAACATATGCCCAGGCAAATTGCATTAAGCTATTTAAACTAACTGATAAGTTATGAGCATAACAGTTTAATTGCTTAGTTTGTTGCGCAGAAAACATTTTTTCATATATCTCGGAATCTATAATTGATTTATTCTGATCATACTTCTTGTGTTTACTCATTAAAGGCGGCAACGTTATTTGATTGAGCTCCAATAACTCCTTTTGCCAGAATTGGATAGCATCCTGTTTATCACGACGCTTTTGCCAAGCAAGAAAATCTTCCATCAGTGGTTTTAATGCAAACGAATATTTCTCATTATTAATATACGCCTGATATAACAGACTAATCTGTTCTAATATTTGAAACACACTCCAACCATCAATTAATATATGATGATGTGTCCATATGAAAATATATTTTTCTATTGATAATTTTATACAAATAATACGCATAGGACTCGGAACTGACAAATCAAAAATATTGTTTCGATCTTCTGCCAAAAGCGATTTAATAAATTGTTCCTGATTAGCTTTATTTTCAATGTTGATAAACTGCCAATTTAATTCAACATTTTCATGAATAGCTTGTACTGGTTGTTTTGATTTTTGCCAGATAAATCGTGCTCGCAAAGTCATATGATTATTTAATGTTTCTTGCCAAACCCTTTTGACTAATTCAATATTAAGCGATTTATTAATAGTCCATTTAAGTTGGACTAAATATTGATCTGAATCAGGAGAATGTTGGCTATGGTAGAGTAAGCCTTCTTGTAATGGCATTAATGGATATATACCACTAACCGTAGTTTTTGTCTTTTCAGGTAATATTTTCAATAAATCCTGTTTATATTCTTTTATTCTTTCTCGCATTGCAGCTGATAACTGTTGGCCAGAGTTAGCAACACATTGAATTTTATTTTCCTGTTTTGTTACTTTAAAACCTTGCTCTTGTAATTCTGCTAGTAGCTTATTAGCTATGCTTTCTTGATGCATTCTAGAATTCCTCAGTTACCTGCTTTGTTATCACATCAGTATCAGTAAGTATTTCATCTAACTCAACTTGAGTTAGTTCCACCATGTCATGGTTTACATTACGATATTTCTCTATATCTTCTTGTTGTAAACTTTCTACGAGCTGTTTCATTAGATTCACAAAGCAATCTTGTAATATTGAAATTTGTTTATCTGTATATAGTTTTTTACAAAAAGACATTTCAACAATCAATTCTTTGTTGATAACATGACAATTCATTTCAAGTGAATATGGCCATGTATTATTGTCACTTACACATCCAGGGACACAATCCGCCATCATTGATATAACATGATTTTCAGCAGTAAACTGTCCTAAATAGTTAAAACAAATTGGATTATTATAAAGTGTTTTAACTGTAGGTAATCCCTGCACTAAACCAAAAGAAAGACCTTTGTCCGGAATTTTTTCTAATTGAATGCTTATATTACTAAAAAGCTCTCTCCATTGTAATTTATTATTATCCACAAAAGATTTCATATTAAAACGCTGCGGAATCAAAGTTGTAAACCAACCAAGTGTTTTAGATACATCAACATTAATATTTTGCTCTCTACCATGTCGTTCTAAATCAACCGCAATTAAATTATTATTAAAGCTTTTTTGTGTGCTTAATAAAAACAGCGATAACAACACCACATAAAGATCTATATTATATATTTCACGAGAATTTTTTAATAAAACATCAAGCTGCTGTCTACCAATAGCAAAAGATCTTTGTTGATAATCTTTAAAACAATAATGATTCTGCGGATGCTGTTGACAATGCTTTTTCCAGTAAGTTTCATGCTCAGAAACATTAATATCTTGTAAATATTGCTGCAAACCTTGATACCACTGCCAATAACTAGCAGTCTTTTCTTGTTGTTTCACAGGTTTTTCTGCAACAAGTAGATCATATGTTTGCTGTAATTCCTCTATTAATATTCGCCATGAAACCCCATCAACAATCAGGTGGTGAATCACCCAAAGTAATCGTTTTTTACTATCAGGGTGGCCATCAATAATAGTCAACGAGAACAGCGGACCTGTAACAATATTTAAACACGCTTGACGTTTATAACAATATTCAGAAAAGTCTTGCCCCCAATTATTTAAACTATATTCTTCAATATATAGCTTAGTATCTTGGCTTGTATAACATTGCATCCATTGTTCATCTTCTTTTAAAAAACGTAATGTGAACTCCTCATGAGTATTAATAATACTTGCAAGAGCCGCTGATAGATTTTGAATGTCTACATTATCTGCCAAACTAAATAACATAGCTTGGTTCCAATGTTGTTTATCAATACTGTTTTGGCTAAAAAACCATTTTTGTATCGGTGTGAAGTGGAAAGCTTCATCTGGAATTATTGTCTCAATAGATTTACAAAGTTCACGCTGACCAGCTATATTGGCTAACCCTTCTATTGTTGCATATTCAATTACATCACGAATGCTAAAATCAATACCATCTCGTCGAGCTTTAGATACCATCTGGATCGTTAATATTGAATCCCCTCCTAATTTAAAAAAGTTATCACGGATCCCAATACTGTTAATATTTAATAGTGATGTCCATATTTCAATTAAGCGCTTTTCTAAATTATTTCTTGCTGCAATATAGTTATCTATATCTATAATTTTTTCTATTTCAGGTAATCGTTGATAATCAACTTTGCCATGACGTGTTAGCGGAATAGTATATAATGATTGAAACACATGCGGAACCATATGACTCGGTAGTTGTTGTCCTAACTGCTCCCGCAATGC
>JAJFKO010000047.1 GCA_021773175.1 Gammaproteobacteria bacterium | reverse complement strand
GAATTAGTTCCTTGTCGTAATAACGGTGAATTTACCTTTACGACACCGGATAAAGTGGATTGTATGGATGTGTCACCAAAGCAGGTTGTATCGGTTGCGGCATCGTTGATTCCATTTTTAGAGCATGATGATGCAAACCGCGCGTTAATGGGTTCAAATATGCAACGTCAAGCGGTACCTACGATGAAGGCAGAAAAACCATTAGTCGGTACAGGGGTAGAACGAATAGTTGCGATTGATTCTGGAGTAACCGTTGTTGCTCGACGTGGTGGTATAGTTGATTCTGTTGATGCTTCACGTATTGTTATTCGTGTTAACGATGCTGAAACAGCTGCAGGGGAAACCGGGGTTGATGTTTATAACTTAATTAAATATACCCGCTCGAATGCGAATACTTGTATCAACCAGCGTCCTTTAGTGGTTGACGGTGATAGCATTGCTCAAGGTGATGTTCTTGCCGATGGTCCTTCAACAGATATGGGTGAATTAGCTCTTGGTAAAAATTTACTGGTCGCATTTATGCCCTGGAATGGATATAACTTTGAGGATTCCATCTTAATTTCTGAAAATGTTGTTAAAGAAGATATATTCACGTCTATTCATATTGAAGAATTAACGTGTGTTGCTAGAGATACTAAGCTTGGACCGGAAGAAGTCAGTGCCGATATTCCCAATGTAGGTGAGAATGCATTAGCGAAGCTTGACGAGTCTGGCATTGTTTATGTAGGCGCAGAAGTTACCTCTGGTGATATTCTTGTTGGTAAAGTGACACCAAAAGGTGAAACACAATTAACACCAGAAGAAAAACTATTAAGAGCTATTTTTGGCGAGAAAGCTTCTGATGTAAAAGATACTTCATTACGTGTATCAACAGGTACGGTAGGAACCGTTATTGATGTACAGGTTTTCATGCGCGAAGGTGTTGAGAAAGATCAGCGTGCTATTGCTATCGAAGAAGCAGAGTTAATTAAAGTTCGTAAAGATTTACACGATGAATTACGTATTCGTCAAAACGATGCTTATCAACGTGCTGAAAAGATCTTAATGAATAAAACGGCTGCTGGTGGTCCCAATGACTTAAAAGCAGGCAGTAAAGTCACGCAAGATTATTTGGAAAAAACAGCTCGTGGTAACTGGTTTGATATTCGTTTGAAAGATGACGAATCAAATCAACAACTAGAAAAAATTGCTGAGCAGTTACAACAATTAGTGAAAGAGAATGAAGAGCGTTACGATATTCAGCGTCGTAAAATTACTCAAGGAGATGATCTCGCTCCTGGTGTTTTGAAGATTGTAAAAGTTTATTTGGCGGTGAAACGTCGTATTCAGCCTGGTGATAAAATGGCTGGTCGTCACGGAAATAAAGGTGTTATTTCGAATATTGTACCAAGAGAAGATATGCCTTATCTCGAAGATGGCACTCCCATTGATATTGTTCTCAATCCATTAGGTGTACCGTCGCGGATGAATATCGGACAGGTACTTGAAACCCATTTGGGCTGGGCAGCAAAAGGCTTAGGGCATAAAATTAATGAAATGCTAGAAGCACAAAAGAAAGTTGCCGAGATGCGCGAGTTTTTAGGGCAAATCTATAATGAAGAGAGTGCTAAAACGATTGATCTCGATACCTTAAACGATACTGAAATCATGCAACTTTCAAAAAATCTTATTGATGGTGTGCCGATGGCTACACACGTTTTTGATGGTGCCGAAGAAAGTGAAATTAAACGTATGTTGCGCTTAGCTGGATTGCCAGATAGCGGCCAAACGACGTTGTATAATGGTCGTACTGGTCTTGCTTTTGAAAGGCCTGTTACTGTTGGCTATATGTATATATTGAAATTGAATCACTTAGTTGATGATAAAATGCATGCGCGTTCAACAGGTTCTTATAGCTTAGTAACACAGCAGCCACTTGGTGGTAAAGCACAGTTTGGTGGACAACGTTTTGGTGAGATGGAAGTATGGGCATTAGAAGCATATGGTGCTGCGTATACCCTACGTGAAATGTTAACAGTAAAATCGGATGATGTTGTTGGTCGTACCAAAATGTATAAAAACATTGTTGATGGTGATCACCGTATGGAGCCGGGTATGCCAGAATCATTCAACGTGTTAGTCAAAGAAATTCGATCATTGGGCCTCAATATTGAGTTGGCTCGTATCGATGTTGACAAAAAATCGTAGTTATTAATGGTTTAAACTAATCTTCTGCAATGCATATAAGATTACAGGGGCAGCAGAAGATTAGTTTTAAGTTAGGACTTACGATAAATCCTTTAGACGAAGTGTAAAGGGTTTTGCGTAAATCCTATAAGTTTTTTACTTTTACAGAGGAGTAATATCTTGAAAGATTTACTAAATCTTTTCAAGCAGCGAGCTCAGGCAGATGACTTTGATGCTATTCGAATTTGTTTGGCTTCGCCAGAAGATATTCGTTCGTGGTCTTTCGGTGAGGTGAAAAAGCCTGAAACCATTAATTATCGTACCTTTAAACCAGAACGCGATGGTTTGTTTTGTGCGAAAATCTTTGGTCCGATCAAAGATTATGAATGCTTATGTGGTAAGTATAAGCGCCTGAAACACCGTGGTGTTGTTTGTGAAAAGTGTGGTGTAGAAGTCACGCTAAGCAAAGTGCGACGTGATCGTATGGGGCATATTGAATTAGCAAGCCCTGTTGCACATATATGGTTTTTAAAATCATTGCCGTCACGTATTGGTTTATTACTAGATATGACCTTACGTGATATTGAACGTATTTTATATTTTGAAGCTTTTGTTGTTATTGAGCCTGGCATGACGCCTCTTCAAGCCGGTCAATTAATGAATGATGAAGCGTATTTAGAAGCATTAGAGCAGTATGGTGATGAATTTGATGCTCGTATGGGTGCTGAAGCTATTAAAGCGATATTAAATTCTATTGATATGCCTACAGAAGCAAAAAATTTGCGTGAAGAATTGAGCATCACAACTTCAGAAACGAAGAGTAAAAAGTTAGTGAAACGCTTGAAACTCATCGAATCATTCATTGGTTCTGGTAATAATCCTGAATGGATGATTATGTCGGTATTACCTGTTTTACCACCAGATTTACGACCTTTAGTGCCATTAGATGGTGGTCGTTTTGCAACCTCTGATTTGAACGATCTCTATCGTCGTGTGATTAACCGTAATAATCGTCTCAAACGTCTTTTGGATTTGAGTGCTCCAGACATTATTGTGCGTAATGAAAAACGTATGTTGCAAGAAGCCGTGGATGCCTTACTTGATAATGGCCGACGTGGTCGTGCAATTACAGGTTCAAATAAACGCCCATTAAAATCACTTGCTGATATGATTAAAGGTAAGCAAGGTCGTTTTCGTCAGAATCTGTTAGGTAAGCGTGTTGATTATTCCGGTCGTTCCGTGATTGTTGTAGGTCCAACCTTAAAACTCCATCAATGTGGTATACCGAAAAAAATGGCATTGGAATTATTCAAGCCTTTTATTTTCCATAAGCTTGAGTTACGTGGTTTGGCAACAACAATTAAAGCCGCTAAAAAATTAGTTGAATTAGAGCGAGGCGAGGTCTGGGATATTTTAGAAGAAGTGATTCGTGAACATCCTATTTTATTAAACCGTGCACCGACCTTACATAGATTAGGTATTCAAGCATTCGAGCCCATGTTAATTGAGGGTAAAGCTATTCAATTACATCCATTAGTTTGTACCGCGTATAACGCGGATTTTGATGGTGATCAAATGGCTGTGCATGTGCCGTTGACAATTGAAGCGCAATTAGAAGCACGTTCGTTAATGATGTCGACTAATAATGTGTTGTCGCCTGCAAGTGGTGAACCTATTATTGTGCCGTCTCAAGATGTCGTATTAGGCCTTTACTATATGACACGGGAAGCCGTGAATAAGTTAGGCGAAGGTATGGTCTTTGCGGATGTGGCAGAATTGCGTCGAGCTTACGGTGCCGACTGTGTACATATTCACGCAAAAATTAAAGTGCGGATTAAAGATGTCACTATCAGCGAAAGTGGTGATAGGCAAATAACTGAGAAGATGGTTGCAACAACTGTCGGCCGAGTTCTGTTATACGATATGTTGCCAGAGAATGTGCCTTTTGAGATGATTGATAAAGCTCTGACAAAAAAAGTTGTGTCTAGTCTTATTAATACGAGTTATCGACAATTTGGTTTGAAAGCAACAGTATTGTTAGCCGATACTTTAATGTATACCGGTTTTCATTATGCAACATTATCAGGTGTTTCAATTGGTATTAATGACTTAGTTATTCCTGATGAGAAGCCAGCAATTATTGAACGCTCAGAGACTGAAGTGAAAGAGATTGAAAGACAATATGCTTCTGGTTTAGTTACTCATGGAGAGCGCTACAATAAAGTTGTTGATATTTGGTCTCATACTAATGATTTGATTGCTAAAGCGATGATGAACAAATTATCGAAAGAAGTTGTTAAAGATGCTGAAGGTAAAGACTTCGAGCAAGAATCGTTTAATTCGATTTATATGATGGCTGATTCCGGTGCGCGGGGTTCCGCTGCACAGATTCGTCAGCTTGCTGGTATGCGGGGTCTGATGGCGCGTCCAGATGGCAGTATTATCGAAACACCTATTACTACCAACTTCCGTGAAGGTTTGAACGTATTCCAATACTTTATTTCAACTCATGGTGCGCGTAAAGGTTTAGCGGATACTGCATTAAAAACTGCAAACTCGGGTTATTTAACTCGACGTCTTGTTGATGTTGCTCAAGATTTAGTTATTACTGAAGTTGATTGTGGTTCTGAGAAAGGTCTTACATTAACACCGTTAATTGAAGGTGGTGATGTTGTTGAATCCTTACGTGAACGTGTATTAGGTCGTGTCTTAGTAAAAGACGTGATGGTTAAAGATGGTGGCAGTATCGCGATACCAAGAAATACACTTCTCGATGAAAGTTTAGTCGATAAATTGGAACATCTTGGTGTTCATGAAGTTGAAGTTCGTTCTGCAATTACGTGTGATACTGAGTATGGTTTATGTTCATTATGTTATGGACGCGATTTAGCGCGCGGTCACGTGGTTAACAGTGGTGAAGCTGTTGGTGTGATTGCGGCTCAATCTATTGGTGAGCCAGGAACACAGTTAACTATGCGTACTTTCCATATTGGTGGTGCTGCATCAAGAACGACGGCTGCGAATAACGTACAGTTGAAAAATACTGGACATATTAAATTACACAATATGCGTTTATTGAAAAATGCGAGTGGTAATTATATTGCTGTATCTCGCTCTGGTGAATTAACTGTTGTCGATGACAATGGTAGTGAGCGTGAACGTTATAAAATACCTTATGGTGCAAACTTAACAGTTGCTGATGAAAGTAAAGTTGATGCTGGTTCTATTGTTGCAACGTGGGATCCACATAGTCACCCAATTGTGACAGACGAAACGGGAACAATTAAATTTATCGATATGTTGGATGGTGTTAGTATAAACCGTCAAGTCGATGAAGTAACAGGATTGAGTAGTATTGTTATTACGGATTCAAAACATCGTGGTACCGGTAGTAAAGATTTAAAACCAATGTTGAAGTTGGTTGATAAGAAAGGTAAAGATATTTTCTTGGGTGGTACAACCGTTCCTGCGCATTACTTCTTACCAGAAGGTGCGGTGGTGAATGTTGAAGATGGCGCTGAAGTGCGAGTTGGGGATGTCTTGGCTCGGATACCACAAGAAACATCAAAAACACGTGATATTACTGGTGGTTTGCCTCGCGTTGCTGACTTGTTTGAAGCGCGTAAACCAAAAGATCCATTTGTCCTTGCTGAGATTTCTGGTGTTATCAGCTTCGGTAAGGAAACAAAAGGTAAACGCCGTTTAATTATCAATGGCCCTGATGGCGAAGCTCATGAAGAGCTTATTCCAAAATGGCGTCATATTACTGTCTTTGAGGGTGAGCAAATTGAGCGTGGTGATGTTATCGTTGATGGGGCGCCAAACCCTCATGATATCTTGCGCTTGCTTGGAACTAATGAGCTTGCTGCCTATATTGTTAATGAAATTCAAGATGTTTATCGTTTACAAGGCGTAAAGATTAACGATAAGCATATTGAAGTTATTGTTCGTCAAATGTTACGTAAAGTTATAATTACCGAATCAGGTGAAACAAGCTTTTTAGTTGGCGAGCAAACAGAACGTAGTTTCGTACGTAAGCAGAATGAAATAATGGAAGAAGAAAGCAAAGCGTTGGCTAAATGTGAGTCAGTTTTACTGGGTATCACTAAAGCCTCGCTAGCGACGAGATCTTTTATTTCTGCTGCATCTTTCCAAGAAACCACGCGAGTATTAACTGAAGCTGCTGTTTGTGGCAAGGTTGATCCTTTACGTGGCTTGAAAGAAAATGTCATTGTTGGCCGTTTAATACCGGCTGGCAGTGGTTTGGTATATCATCGTGAACGGCATAATGCACGTCTAGTTGAAGAAGAAGATGAAAGTGGCACTGGCACTATTACTGCTTCTGATATTGAAAGTGCATTGTCTGAAGCACTGAATTCTCGACAGTAGTAATGCTGCCTCCCTGTTTTGGACTTTTTGAGCTCAAAACAGGGAAGCTATGCGCTTTGTTCCTTCGGGTACATTGAGTATATTAACTTCTTGAAAATTCACATTCTTCTTTAGTGTTAATTAGTATTAATACTATTGGAGAAAAGCTTGACAACCTTGTTCACTATATTTAGAATTGCGCCTCGCATGAGGAGTGGTTGGCTTCTTTTTGTCATTTTGGAGTTATTTGATGCCGACAATAAATCAATTAATTAGAAAGTCGCGTAAGCGAAAAACTAAGAAAAGTGATAGACCTGCACTAGAGGGCTGTCCGTTTAAAAGAGGGGTTTGTACTCGTGTATATACGACAACCCCAAAGAAACCAAATTCTGCGTTACGTAAAGTAGCAAGGGTTCGTTTGACCAATGGTTATGAAGTTGCTGCCTATATTGGTGGTGAAGGGCATAACCTGCAGGAACATTCGGTGGTGTTAGTGCGCGGTGGACGGGTAAAAGATTTACCTGGTGTGCGCTATCATATCGTTCGCGGTAGCTTAGATACAGCAGGTGTACCTGCTCGTCGCCGCGGTCGTTCTAAATATGGTGCGAAACGACCTAAAGATGATGGTAAAAAGTAATAAACGTATATATCCGTAGCGATTCATTTTAGATTTTTATTCAAATGAAACACTACGGGTATGATGGTTAAGTAGGAATACCTAACAATGCCTAGAAGAAGAGTAGTAGCAAAACGTGAAGTTTTGCCTGATCCCAAATATGGGGATGAACTATTGGCTAAATTTGTTAACCATATTATGGTTGACGGCAAAAAGTCATTAGCAGAACGAATTGTGTATGGTGCTTTAGATGCTGTGTGGGAACGTAGTCGTAAAGGCAGTGCCGCAGCAAAGCATGCTGATGAAGATACTGGTGGCGAAAGTGGCTCTAGCTCTAGTGGTGGAACGGGTGTGCATATAGCTGCTCTCGATCTATTTAAGCAAGCGCTCGAGAATGTTAAACCAACAGTTGAAGTAAAATCTCGTCGTGTTGGTGGATCTACTTATCAAGTTCCTGTTGAAGTACGTCCTGCTCGCAGTATTGCTTTAGCAATGCGCTGGCTTGTAGAGGCTGCAAAAAAGCGTAGTGAAAAGACGATGGTTTTACGCTTAGCCGGTGAAGTTATGGATGCCTTTGAAAATAAAGGTACTGCAGTGAAAAAACGCGATGATACTCATCGCATGGCGAAAGCAAACCAAGCATTTGCGCATTTTCGTTGGTAACAGATATATTATAAGGACCTAAATTGTGAGCGACTCACGTATAACCCCAATTGAGCTATATCGAAATATAGGTATTATGGCTCACATTGATGCGGGTAAAACAACAACAACAGAGCGTATTCTCTATTATACCGGTGTGTCTCATAAAATTGGTGAAGTGCATGATGGCGCGGCAACAATGGATTGGATGGCTCAAGAGCAAGAGCGTGGTATTACGATTACCTCGGCTGCGACGACCTGTTTTTGGTCTGGTATGGATAAACAGTTTCCTCAACATCGAATTAATATTATTGATACCCCGGGACACGTTGATTTCACGATTGAAGTGGAACGTTCTTTACGTGTTCTTGATGGTGCCGTCGGTGTATTCTGTGCTGTATCTGGTGTCGAGCCACAGTCAGAAACAGTATGGCGTCAAGCGAATAAATATGAAGTGCCTCGTATGGCCTTTGTTAATAAAATGGATCGTGCTGGAGCTGACTTTTTAAATGTTGTTGAGCACATTAAAGTACGGCTTGGTTCTAATGCTATTCCTGTACAGCTTCCAATCGGTGCTGAAGAGCACTTCAAAGGTGTTGTTGATTTACTGCGTATGCAAGCAATCTATTGGGATGAAGAGAATAAAGGAACGACTTATAAAGCGGAAGAAATTCCTGCTGATATGCTTGAAGAATGTCAAGCATGGCGTGAAACAATGATTGAAGCCGCTGCTGAAGCCAATGAAGCGCTTATGGAAAAATATCTTGAGAACGGTGAGCTATCTATTGACGAAATTCGTGAAGGTCTACGTGCTAGAACATTAAGCAATGAAGTCGTTGTTGTGCTTTGCGGTACAGCATTCAAAAATAAAGGCGTTCAAGCTTTATTAGATGCAGTTATTTATTATCTACCATCACCAACAGACGTTCCTGCAATCAAAGGGATACTTGATGATGCTGCTGGCTCAGATGGCGTACGTCATCCTATAGATGATGAACCATTCGCAGCGCTAGCATTCAAAATTGCAACAGATCCATATGTTGGTGCATTAACATATTTCCGCGTTTATTCTGGCGTATTAAACTCTGGAGACACTATTTATAATCCTGTGAAAACCAAGCGTGAGCGTGTTGGTCGTTTATTACAAATGCATTCAAATTCACGAGAAGAAATCAGACAAGTGCGTGCTGGTGATATTGCTGCAGCAGTTGGACTGAAAACAATGACAACTGGTGACACGATGTGTGACTTAAAACAAATTATTACACTTGAACGTATGGAATTTCCTGAACCGGTTATTTCTGTTGCTGTAGAACCAAAGACTAAAGCAGATCAAGAGAAAATGGGTATTGCTCTGGGCAAATTAGCACAAGAAGATCCTTCTTTCCGGGTTCACACAGATCAAGAATCTGGTCAAACCATTATTGCAGGTATGGGCGAACTGCATTTAGAGATTATTGTTGATCGTATGAAACGTGAGTTTACCGTTGAAGCAAATGTTGGTAAGCCTCAGGTTGCTTATCGCGAAACTATTCGTGCTGTTGTTGAACAAGAATCGAAATTTGTACGTCAATCTGGTGGTCGTGGTCAATATGGACATGTCTATATTAAATTAGAACCACAAGAACCTGGTGCTGGTTATGAATTTGTTAATGCCATCGTTGGTGGTGTGATTCCAAGAGAATATATTCCTGCTGTTGATAAAGGTATTCAAGAACAAATGGAAAATGGTGTTATTGCTGGATATCCAGTTGTTGATGTTAAAGTAACACTTTACGATGGTTCATATCATGATGTCGATTCGAATGAAATGGCATTTAAAATTGCTGGTTCTATGGGCTTTAAAGAAGGTGCTAAAAAAGCAAAACCTGTTGTACTTGAGCCAATGATGAAGGTTGAAGTCATTACACCTGAAGATTACATGGGTGACGTGATGGGCGATTTAAATCGACGTAGAGGTATCTTGCAAGGTATGGAAGATGGTGTTCTTGGCAAAACACTAAGAGCTGAAGTGCCATTATCGGAAATGTTTGGTTACGCAACTGACGTGCGTTCATTAAGTCAGGGGCGAGCAACATATTCAATGGAATTTTTAAAGTATAGTGAAGCGCCTGCAAATATTGCAGAAGATATTATTAACAAATCTTAATATTAAGAAGAGGTATGAGCTGTGGCAAAGGCAAAATTTGAACGTACGAAACCGCATGTCAACGTAGGTACAATTGGACACGTTGATCATGGTAAAACGACATTAACAGCAGCATTAACGAAAGTAATGGCTGAAAAACATGGTGGTGAATTCAGTGATTATG
>JAJFKO010000046.1 GCA_021773175.1 Gammaproteobacteria bacterium | reverse complement strand
TTCAGATGGCAATGGTGGGAGTGCGACAGCTGCAGCGTTGATAACCATTGAAGGGGAAAATGATGATCCGTTGGTATCAGGTTCCTTGGCAGAAACGGCGACTGAAAGTGCCAATGCGTTTGCTATTGATTTGTTAGCCGGAGCAAGTGATGTTGATAACAATGACCAGGGTCAATTAAGCATTAGTAATCTCGTGGTGACCAACGGTGATGCGAGTGGTGTCACACAGAATGGTAATATTTTAGTGGTTGATCCAAGCCAATATAGCAGTCTGGATAATGGTGAAAGCGAAATTATTGAATATAGCTACACGATTAATGACGCGCATGGTGGTAGCGTGCAACAAACGGCAACCATTACGATTAATGGCGAAACCAACCCACCAGCGCCTAATCAAGCGCCATCTGCTGCTAGTGACGTGGCCAGTGTCAGTGAAGATACGTCAGGCACCGATATTGATGTGTTAGTCAATGACAGTGATGCAGATAATGACCAGCTAACACTGCAGAGCCTTGATAGCAGCAATACAACTGGTAGCATCAGTATTAATAACAATAAAGTCAGTTATGATGCTGATGGTCAATTTGAATCATTAGGCGCAGGACAGAGTGCAACGGATACATTTGAATATACTGTTTCAGATGGCAAGGGCGGTACCGATACCGCGACTGTCATTGTGACGGTAAACGGCGCAAATGATGATCCAACCGTGGCGGCAGCGATTGCACAAACGGCAACAGAAGATGATGTGGGATTTGCAATAGATTTATTACAGGGTGCGAGTGATGTTGATAACAATGACCAAGGTCAATTAAGTATTAGTAATTTTACTCTGGATAACGGTGATGTTAGCGGTGTGACACAAAATGGTAATATTCTGTCGATAGACCCAAACAGCTATAACAACCTCGCAGCAGGCGATAGTGAAATCATTAAATATAATTACACCATTAATGATGGCCATGGTGGCTCAGTCCAACAAACGGCAAGTATTACAATTAATGGCGTTAATGATAAACCTGATGCGCAAGCTGATTTTGCGGCAACGGGTAAAGGTAATAGCATTACATCACTAGACGTATTTGCCAATGATAGCGATCCGGATAGTGGAGATAGTATTAGTTTCAAAAGCGTTGATACCAGTGGTACCTTAGGTGATGTTATATTTGATAGTAATACCAACACGTTTTCCTATGACCCAACACAGAATGCAACATTAAATAATCTTAGTGCTGGTCAAAGCATTGTTGATACGTTTACTTATACTATTGAAGATGACAGCGGCGTAGAAAGTACGGCGACGGTTTCTGTCACAGTCGTGGGGAGCGATAATAATAGTGGTGGCGCACAAAATGATGATGTTAACTATGATTTGGCCGCTGATCAAAACATATTAAATAATCTAAATCTTGACACCCAAGATGGTGATGACAGTATTGATATTGATGCAGATGCCAATCCAACCATTGGTGCTGCAACGAATCAAGTCAACGATGCCAATATTAGTTTTGGTTCTGGTAATGATGATATCTCAATTGATATGCAAGGTACTGCAACGAGTGGTGCTGAACTTAATATGGGGAAAGCCGCTGCGCTTCCCAATGAATATGGCTTTGTTGGCAATAGTTCGTTTCCTGGAAATCTTGGGAATGCCGGTTTAGCGGGTGGCCAAGGTTATAATGCTGAAAGTAGTATTAATAATCTAAACTTATCTGAAGATGCTCAAGGTAGCACAGCTGGCGACACTAATACTGTTGATATTAATCTGCAAGCAACTGCTGCTACTGGCGGTATAGGTGGTGAAGGCGGCGATAGTGGTAAAGGCTTTGCTGTTTTTCTTAATGGTAACTTAGTATTTTTACCCCCCGGTGCACCTTATTTCGGTGAAAGTCTTGTTTCTGGTTCTGCTGGAGGCCGTGGCGGCAATGGTGGCAATGGTGGTGAAGCAACGAGTGCATTATCAAATTCAACATTAGAGTTTGGTGATGCAAATGATGTTGTGACTATTAATATTGAAGCCTCTGGTGGTCAAGGTGGCAACGGTGGCGCTGGTGGTATCGGTAATGCAGTTAATCCGGTATTAAATAACGGTAGTAACACGCTTGATTTACCTCCTGAATTAATACCATTTGTGCCGCTTGGAGCATTTGTTGGGGAGAATAGTTTTGGTGGCACTGGTGCTGATGGTGGTATTGGTGGTGATGCTGAAGTGAGCATCAAAAACACGGATATTCTTACTGGTGCTGGTAATGATGATGTTTCTATTTCACTGCAAGCAATAGCGGGAGATACCGGTGATGGCGGATTAGGTGGTTTAAGTGTTTCTGTGGGTGACTTGGGACCATCAGGAAAGCAATCTGCAGTTGGTGCAAATGCTAAAATAGAGGTTTCAAATGTAGAAATTGATACGGATATTGGTGACGACAATATTTCATTAGATTTTGATGCACAAGCTGGTTCTGCTCGTAATCTTTCTGGTGGTGATGCAGAAATAAATTTATTTAACATGCAAATAGATGCTGGTGAAGGCAAAGATACAATAAGTATTTCTTTTAATGATACTACGGATGGTGATTTATCAATTTTAACCCTTGGTTCAAGTATTGATGGCGGGGATGGTTTGGAAGATACATTGACCATGGCTGATACTAATATCTCTATTACTATTGATTTAGGCCAAGGCTTACTGCAAATTGATAATCAAGTTGGTTCTATCAGTGTATCAGGGATTGAGTCTGTCATTGGTGGACAAGCTGATGACACGATTATTGGTAGCTTATCTGGTGAGATGATTTCTGGTGGCGATGGCAATGATATGTTAACGGGTAATGGCGGTAATAATGTCTTTGTCTTTAATGCTTTAAACCAAAATGATGATGATGTGATTACTGATTTCCAAGATGGTATTGATAAAATAGATTTAAGTAGTTATCAATTTGCTAATGGCTTTAATGATATATCGAACATTAAGGTGGATCCACTCGATAGTAATAATACTATTATCGAGATTGCTGGCGTCGACGATACGATTAAATTAGTCGGTGTTGACTCAACACAATTAGAAGCAACAGACTTTATTTTCTAATAGTGAGCTGTTTCGTCAGCTCACTATTAGTTTATAGCTTAACGACTTTGTTGTGGTTTCACTGCTGCAGCTGCACCTGCTGAAGGTCGGTCAATAAGCGCATCAGGACCTGATTCTGGAGCAGGGCATCCAAGCATAGAAAAAGACGTTAGTGTCCTTGCTGCACTTTTTGTCATTCCCCAAACTTTACCGCCAACATATCCAGCCAACTCAGTAAGATCAGGTAGTTCTGCTGCAACGTCTTTACTTGGCATTGGGCCTATACCACGGTAATAACCTTTTGTTGTTCGCTTAGGGTTTCTGTCGTTCCACGCTGCAGCAGCATCAAGAGATTCTGCTTGAACGCGGTAATTTGGATGATGTAGCCAAATATCAACTTTCTTTAAAGTCTTCTTTTCTAAAGTTGTTACCTCATTAACCGTCACAGTATTTGATTGCATTAAAGCAAAAAGATTTGCGAAAGCTTCTGCTTGGATATTTGCTAATACAGCTGCAGCATTACTTACTAAGTAATTATTGATGTCAGCAAAAATATTTACAACAGCGCTATAAAGGCTTTGCATTGCTGCTTGCACATTGTTAGGGGTTGCAAGATAACCTAAAAGGAGCTGGTAAGCTTCATGTGGTCTAACGGAACCAGCTGCGCCAACATCTACTAAGCCAGTTGTGCTTGATGATGATGAACCAGTAACAACTTCTTGCACTTGTACCTGTTGACCTTTTACAACAGTTGTTGCTGCATTGTCTGTCCAAGAAACTAATGCCTGCATTCCATTTGTTGAAGCTGCAACATTAACTTGGTTTACTTGATTAGTGCTACTAGCTACTTGCAATACTTCAGGAGCAAGTTCTAGGCCAGCCGCATTTCTTGCATCAATTTTTCTTTGTATAACTGAACCATCTGTCACATTGTTTAATGCCATCGTTACTAGTAACTGGCCATCTGCCATCGGTGTAACATGGGTACTAAGTGGATCTATGCTAGTTCCATTACCCGCAAGATCCATCACCGACCCAAGTGAGACGGGGAGGCCACTAACAACATAAGTATCACTACCGTTACGCGTTAAGCGCTGCGCAACAACTTCAGTACTATTTCCTGATGGGGATACTTCATGAGAAACAATGACAATACTATCATCTGAACTACCATTTACCGCTGCAATGCTTGGTCTTTGCATAGAAAAACCAGCATTTAAAGGACTAAGAGTTGTTTCTGTACCTCGAACGACAAGGGCAGCACCTGTCGTAGCAACATCATAATTTTGAATACGTACAGTTCTTGGAATAGAGTCTGCACAATCACCTTCAGACCAGATTCGGGTAAATTTAGTTGCACTGGTTTTTGCAGTTGACTGCGCTGCGAGAGCTGCAGAATCAGTAGAATTATTACAGAGGTTATCAAGGACAACTTCAGAACCACCGACGAGTACAGGACTATTTTTATTGGTAAAGTCAACTGTTATTGCTTTAGTTGTGCGATTACCACCATCTTCATCAAAAAATAAAACTGTTGCATGATTGGCATCAGCACCCTGTTCCGCGCCTTCAGCACCATCAACAAGACTGACTAAATACGTAAAGGTGCCGGCATCAGCGGGAAAACTGCCAACCGATGGATCCCAGTATTCAGCTTGCAGAGCAACAGGAGATGTTGTGCCACTTTGCTGAATAAGGACAGCACTATTGGTACCCATCGATATGAATTTATTAGGTGCTGCGGCACCAGCATCACGTGTTATGCCGCCAGAAAGTGTTGGTGCAGTAATTCCTACGTTATACTGACCAATTTCACTGTCTGTAGTACCGTCTCTAACAACTGTGAAAGCCGTGATTGGGTCTAGGTAAATAGCATTTGGAGCGGATAGAGCGCTTGCTGCTGGGTTCACATCAAACTGATCACCAAAGACATTTAATGAGTATGCTGGCGTTGCTCGTGCGGCAAATCCATTATCTTGACTTAAACCATATCCACCAGCCATATTTATCCCCTTTTGATTGTTGTTGACGTCAATAAGCATTGTCCGCAAAATTACCACTTTTTGCTCGGGATATCAAGAAATATTGTCTCTGGTGTAAGCCGGTGAATGTATTAATGGCTTGCTAAAAGCGGAGCGTCTCTCGGAATGCTGGCGTTGTAGAAGTTCGGTGAGGCTTTTTGCGATAAGCTCGCTTTCGAGCTGCGGAAATATTGGTACGCGCTAAGGTTGGAACGAGTTCTGTAGCACCAGCTGTTTGATCTTGCTGCCAACGTTCAACTCGTGATAGTTCTGTCGAGCCAGGCTCATAACTTTTATTACTTTCAAAAGTATCAGCGTCAAGTCTATTACTACCGCAATTATCTATTGAAGAATGTCCTTCATGTAATGCCGGACTTTGTTCTGCACGACTTATAAGGCAAGTAGTTGTCATACGCAGAGTCCATAGCAGTAGTCTGGCTGCAAAAGGTAGTGAAATTGCAGCAAAGAGGAATGGCAAGTTATAATAGGCATCTTCAAAAGTTAATTGATTTTTGAAATAAAGCATCAACATAAAATTAACTACATTAATCAAATTACCTGTATCTAATAACAATGCAGGCAAAGATTGTCCTAACATATCAACAACTGCTGTTTCCACTGCTTTACCATCAATAGGTGGCAAATTAAATTGTTGACGCAGTCGTGAAATTCTAGCTGCAGTAAAATTATATATGCTAAGTGTACGATCAATTGAGTCATGCTGGTGACGAGCTCTCTGCAATGCAGCTTTATCAAGCATCATACTTTGTAAAACATCTATTAATCTCGGTATTATGCCATCAGAACGTAGTGTAGCCATTACCACGTTCACTGGCGTTGTTGGCATAACAAAAGCGACTGCGTATATTGCTAAAGTAATCAATTTTTCAGTTGAATAAGACATGGAAACAAACAGATTAACGAAATCTTTGACAGCTAAGGCAGGGAATGTAAACAAAAATGTATAAAGGATATGGCGTAGAAAATCTTGCAATAAAGCAGCAACCGGTCTTGTCATTCGCCCTTTTTTTGTTGTAGAAACATTATAAATCATTTGCCAAAACTTATGCCAGACATCTTGAAGTTCTTCAGGCAAATAGCTGAAGTGTTCTGTTTGCCAAGTTTGTGCGCGCTCAGCTGACTTTGGAATGTCGATGAAATTAATTTTTAAAAATGCAAAAGCTAAGAAAGCAATAGGTACCACACCAATTAATACGGATATTGTTTCTGAGTCATTTAATGTTGCTCCTGTGGCTTTGTTTATAAGCTCATAGATGGCGCTAATGTTATCCATTAATGCAGTGTAAAGAACAGCAACAACAACCGTTGTATTGATTCCTTTATGCAAAGCCACTAGTAGCATATCAAGAGTAGAAATAAGATCGACAAGTGTTTTTTTAGTATACTTATCATCGATACTTGCCTCAATGAGACGACGCAATTCATCAAGCAAAGCTTTATTATTTTGAGCGTAAGTCGCGAGAAATGTACTTAGGAAAAATACACCGCCGGCACTGTCAATGATAGCTCTCAGCGCTTGTGTTGGTGGTGTTGTGGTTTGATAAGCAACGCGAACTGCATTAGTTGAAATTCGTTGATAGACAAGTGGCATCAAACCATTGACGTAAGGATAAACACTGTTGAAAAATAAGCTGTTCAGTTCAGATGCTTTTCTCATAACTTTTAGGTGAGTTGCAACGCCAGGATCTCGATGAAAAGCTATAGCCGCATTTTGAGCATAAGCTTTAGTTCCACTGAAATCTCTGTAAATATCTCCTTCCAATAAACGCACCTGTTCTAGTAATGTGGAGTTTTCACCTAATAAAGGTGCCGTATCGCCAACCACTTGTTGTTTATATTTAATTTGACGTTGAATTGCGGTAGCAGCAGAATGAATTATTTTCGCAAGTTGGAGATATACGTTTATAACAGAAACTTGTCCTTCTGAATATCTGCAAGTAAACATTTCATCAAGGCTAGCTTGCTCTAAAAAGCTTAAAACCTTCTCTAGGTTTCTATATAAACTAGGTGTTAACCTATTATCGTAAACGCGCGAACATTGTTGAATGTATTGTCGATAATAATGAATATGCGTTTGTAAAAAATATAAGAGTTCTTTTAGTAAATTATAATTTTCTGGAGAGACCTGTGCGGGTTCTTCTTTGCTTGAATCGCTGTACATAATCACCGTGTGACATTGCAGTACTATTTTCATGAATAATTGGAATAAATGCGTGTTTTCTTCTGGATGGATACTTGTGCTTACTGGGAAGTCTGCAGCATCACAAGCCTCTATAAGTTCGCCTGAGGCTGGTGGTAAGTTCATTGCATTGGTATTAGCATCAATAACTGCTATTAGAGTCTCATGATCTTCAAAAATCATTTCTGTTGTGTCAGGTGCTGCCTCTAGTGATGAAACTACGCCTTGTATTGTTACCAATAAAGTTTCAATTTGTTGGTAATGCGTAGAATCGAACTTTTCTTTTAAAGAATTAATAATTCTTGATAAATTATCACTAATAAGCTGACTGATGGCTTTTATAGCTTCGATATTATAACGTTGCTTCTCAACAGCCATGGTGTTGATATGTCGCAAAAAATTATCAAGCAAAACGAGCATCGACACTGCATCGGTGCTGGTATCACTATCCATAAGTAAGTCATTAAGACCACTTTTAATCTTACTAAGTGAGAGGCTAGGCAAATATAAAAACGTATCAACGATAGAGCTTAGTTGTTGGCTTTGTGTTGCTAGAATTGCAGCGACATCAGTGGCAACCAGGAAAGAGAAATGATCAAACAGATTATCGCTATATTGATAGTCACCTCGAATTACAGCTCCAATATTATCAAAGAAGACTTTTAGCATTGCTGCAAGATAAGGGTTTAGGCTGTGCAAATCTTCAAAGTTATTTAGTAAGTGGCAATGGGTGTCAAAAAGTATGCGTAAAGTCATTGTTATAGGTTTAAATCTTTTGACATACTGTTTTGGAGCATCGATTAGCTGTTCCCAGAACACAAATAGCTTGCCTAGCAGTGTGGCTAACTCTTGCGGCTTTCGTTCTGTAACGGGGAGAGAATAAAATCGACAGAGCGCTGTATTCAGAGCACTTAAGTTAGACTTAATCTCTGCAATTTCATCTACAGCAATAACGCCAGTTTGATGTTTTAAAAATCTTGACACTTTTTTTTCTCCAAAAAATAAGGGTTATGCGTTGACATAACCCTTATTCCTTTAAAAGCTATAAAAATTTAATAAACGAGGTCTTACCAGCAACTAAGACCTGTGCAGCCATATGCATCAACAAATAGTGCAACATAATCCGATTTTGCAACTCGAGGCAGTAATGACTTCTCGCCCTTTAGAGATGTAACATCAAAAGTCAAAGTATTAGTTGATACATCATATTTTGGATTTTGTAACTCTACTGCGAAGTTAGTGGATTTCACTTTATGCATATTTTTAACTTGAATCGCTTGCATGACAGCATTCGGTGGGTTTGTTTTAAAATCACCATTAGTCCAAGCTTGAATAAATCTTTTTGTTTTGACTTTACTGGTTACTCGCATAGGTCGATCAGTAAAAGAAATGACTCGATGATTTACGCCTGTTAATGTTAATTTGTATTGGCCAATACCATTAGTACTTTTAGTGATGTGTGCATGTTTGGCTGATAAAACAAAAAGAAGTTTTGCATTTTTATTAGCTTGTGTCGGCTGCAAAGATTTCTTTTGTAATGTCGAACTGTTTTGACTCGCATAGCTGATACCAAAAAATAGGCTAAGACTGATGGTGATGACTATTAATATTTTATTTATTGTGTTCATAGTGCTTTCCTTTATCGAAATGTAAAAAAAATCTGTCTGAAGATTTACCATTAATAGATGAACAAGTCAGTATTGTCAAGTGAGGTTTCGTTGTAAGCGATTGTTTTTGCTGATAAAAAACGTTGTTATCAGCGTTTGTTTGCTGTGTGGTTTTCAACGAATTCTCTGTAGATGTCTTATTAGATAAGCCAAGTGAACGACAACCTGTCAAAATATAGTCGTTATAAAACGATTTTTAGGGAAATTTATTTGGATATTTGGGGTGAATATCAAAGTTAGACGTTTTCAAACATCAATAATATATGTATAATATCTTGACAGTTTTTTGGCTAGTAGGACAGTGAAAGAATAATAAAGGATACCGCTATGCAGGGCCTAAGAGATTCAACAAGTCATATCAATGTATCAGAAGAAGAGCAACGCATTCTTCTTTTTATTGCGACGCTCTATATTCCTGCTGAAGCTACAAGCGTTGGTGCTGCATTGCAACAACGGGCGGTGCAGTTAAAGAAACTATTTGCCAAGTTACGTGAGCTAAAACAACAAGTCGCCACGTCCCAAGATAACAATCAAACAATCGGCGAAGCTTTAGACATAGCTGCTTCACAATTGGAGAGTCCTAGTGAAAGCTTACTCAAAAATTTAAAAGCCTTTATCATTGAGCATGCTGGTGGCATTGATAGTCCTTTCATTGCAACATTCGAAAATCTGCTCAAACTTTTTATGCAAGCGGATAAACGCATTACCGCTTTTCAAGTAATGTTTGATCCGGATAAAAGCAGCGATCGAGCAGCAAACTTCTACAAGTTATGTATTGAGTCGATAGACCCTTCTAGAACGATTGCCAATGTTATTCCAAGAATTCGTGTTTTACATGAAATATTGCAGCAACTCATTGAGCATAGGCATTTAACCATCAATGCCGCTTTTCAGAAGCTAGGTCAGCCAGATGATTTCAAAAGAGCATTATATCGCTATATCAAAAATCAATATCCCAATGTTGCTTTTTCAGTTGTTTTAACAGAGCTACGCAATATTTCGAATGGAATTGCTCAACAAGTTGATAATTTTGATTTTCAGTTGAGTAGTAATCTCGTTAGTTTTGGTGCCGGTTTGTCTGCACTTCAAGCTAAGATAAAACAGGCAATTGGTAAAAGCTTTTCTATTGACGATATGCTTACAAAACTTTTAGAGATAATTGAAAAATTAAATTCCCAAACAAGCTGTGTTAATCAAAGAAGTGTTACCGGTGCATTTGAAGTATTAGCTCCAGGAATAAATTCCACAGAGCAAGTGCTATCTAGATTAAGTGATACAGTAGGACGGTTGTTATCGGACAAAGGTGTTAGAGTTTCACCTGCAGATTTTTTTGCCACAGTTTGTGAGAATAGTCTTTATGTCGCTTTTTTACGTGAGTTTGCCGCTAGCCATTATTTTACAACATCACGTCTAGATGTTTATAAAAAATTAGAGGCATTACATACACGCTATAGTCAGCATTATGCTCGAGCTTGTCATGAGCAACCCTATCAATATACACCGATGATGCCTAATACTAACGACGCCGGTGCAATGTTACCTGCAGTTAGAGCTGTTATGAATAGTGAACGTAGCATCACAGCTAGTGACGTGATTCAAGTTTGTGCGAAGGACGGTTCTTTACTGAAAGCCTCTAAAAAAGGTCAAGAACTTGAATGGACGCTGTTGCCTAGTGGTGACCGACAGCTTGTTTTACCTGAACAGAAATATTATTTATTGAGTCGAGATGGGAAACATATGCGTGATGTTTCCTATGAAGAAGCATGGAAAATGACGGCAAGTCTCTTTTATCGAGAACTTTACTCAGGTAGAGATGTTGAATTTGCGCGTGTTGTTGGACCTGTCGCGCATACTTCGAAAGATACGGTTGCTACGCAAGATTTTTGGGATGTTCCTGTTGAGAGGACGTTTCATCTTGAGATGGCAACAAGCAGGCTCCTCTTAAAAAAGCAAAAGAAAAAGCCAGGCTTTACTTTTCTAGTTGTGCAACATTCCGCGTTTGGTCAAGCGGTAGTGTTGCCAGATCCCAAGGTAAACAAGAATACCAAGCTTCATCTTGTTGATGAGAAAACTAATCGTAAATTTGAGCTAACGTGCGAACAAGCTGTTGCTTGGTTGAAGTCAACAGGTACCCGTGTTTTTGATAATGAGAAAGCATTACGAAGTGCTGCTCAAGTAGAGCTTAAAGCCTTGACGTATGAGTGTCTTGACTTTTTTCAAAGAACTCAAGTCAATGTTGTTAACGCAACAAAAATGTATCTGCGCCATTCGGCTACTAAAGCTTTACAAGTTACTCAAAAAGCAGATTACCGTGGTCGACTACAAGTCTGTGTTCCAAAAGATCAATCTTATGAATTAACACTGAATGTAGGCGAGGGCGTTGAAATTGCAGTTAGCCCCGCCGATGCCAGAAAATATGTTGGAAGTCATTTAAAACAGCATTTGGGTCATGAGGTTGCTACATCTGTTCCAAAAGAAAAACCATGTGCGACATTTAGTTTACCTCAAGAAAATGTTCTTCGATACTCCCGCGCGGTACAGCTGCGGCTTGAAGCTGCAAGCCAAACAATGCCTGGGCTGATCGACTTAGGGTTGAGAAAAGGCGATGCATTACAAGCTGTTGATCTAGTGGCAGCTCAGGCAATGGCATTGAACCTTCTAAAGGCTGTACCCTGTCAGCCTAACTTGCTGGTTGCGCCGGTTAGTCAGACTTGCTTCATGCTTTACTACTTTGAAAAAGGTGATAATTTAAGTGAGACGAAAACAGGTTCTTTCTTTTTAGAATACGATCCTATTTATGACACCATGTACTTATTTGTCTATGATAAAAAAGGTGTTAAGCAATATTTACACTCGGAGTCTTGGCTACAGGATGATGAGGCAAGTAATAAGCCTCAAAATATGCGCTTACATGAGAAGCTTGTGACATTTATATGCTATGGGCACGAGTATCATCGAGCATTGCAAGAGCAAAGAGTGAAGTTGGCTCAAGCTAGAGCTATTTTGAAGACAAAGTCTGTTCTGCATGCAGATGTAGTGCATGATGTAACAACCATGTTTGCAACGTTAGAAACTGATCGGAAATTTGCTGTGACAAAGCCTGCTAAGGATGTTCAGTATACAATACTACCTACTGCGAGACAGGCATTAGCAGGATTACAACAACAGCAAGGAACCCTTTATGCCGATTTTTGTGCTGCTAACCCAGGTGCTCGTGATTTTGTAACTATGCCATGGGGGCAACTTGGACCTCAAAATACATTTGTGTTGTTAACGTCTCTGGATAACCAAGAATTATCTCAACTTATTTATGCTGAAGTGCAACGTGTTGCCCAGCATGTTTTTGCATTGCGTAAAATGCTAGTAAATACAGATTTATTGAAATTATGTAGATTACTTGATGATAAAGGTCTAGAGCAACTAGCACCATTATTGCATCATCACTTGCCAGAAGGTGCGACAAACGCTGCAGATATTCAAGAAAAACTTGCTGACGTCGTAGCGAATATTAGTGCAGAGAAAAAACTAGAGTTTAATGTTGCTGTAGCCAGTGATTCGGTTGATAAAGAAAAATATGCTACTAGAAAGGTAGACTGTGTTGAAGAGCGCACTGCTCTTATCAATGCATTGCGAGAAGCATTAGCTTCTTTTGCTGAGGAGCCTGCAGCAGCTGCACAACAAGATCAGAATTTTCTTTTTCTTTGTGCGATTGGGCTAGATGCAAAGAGCTTTGCTGATGCTTTGGAAGCTTTTGATAAACTAGGATCGCTTAGTAACGTCGGTAACGTTGATATTCAAGGGTTGTTGAGCTTAAAAGCAGCGTATCTTGCAGCAGACGAGCGGAATAATATTGCCAAAACGGCTATACGCGTACATCGTCAGGCAGCAGAGCAGGCTCTTGCTGTTGCTAAGCAACAATACGAACAAGCAGTAAACCAAGTTAGAGCACAAACGCTATCAGCTTGTGGCCATCAAGTTGCTGTTCCATCAGATACTGATTTGCTAGCTTTAGTCAAAGGAAATGGTTTTACCAACGATACTATATTTGGTTTACATGGTATTGGTATGGGAACGTCTTGTTTATCAAGTGTTTGGGAAAACTTCCAAGTTAGTTATCGAACACGCTTTATTGAAAACTATTTGGCTTTGATAGCGCTTGAGCAGCAATTATGTATTGAGCCAGAAAATACAGAGCTTCGTAAAAACTATGATGATGCAAAACAAGTTCTTGATGAAAGAGTATTAATAAAAATTCGAGAAGTTGTTAGGGATGGTGCTCAGCCAAGAAACCATCCATCATTATCAGCACGAGAGCAAACCTATAATCTATACATTCAAGCGATGTTACAACTGGATAATACTATAAATTCTGTGCGTGATGTTGCGACAAGAATTGAGAGAGATCTCTTTGTTGATGTTCAGAGATTTGAATCTGCCTATGATGAGCTCAAGAATAGTTTAGAAGATCAAGCTAAATGTGAGCATCTTATTAAGATGATTCAAAATATCAATATTGATATCAAAAGGAAGATCGCAGTACTGTTAGGTAGTGCTCAAGAATATCTACTTGCGTTAGAAACAACAATGCAATCATTCCCGGGAGCAGATATGTTGCTTCGCAAGATTAGTGAAATCAAAATCATGCTTGAAAGTATTAAAGACGCAATGAATGGCATTCATGCAATGGTGAATGATAAGCGCTTTGTTGGTTTTGTTGGAGAAGGTCGAAACAAACAGTTTGTTGGTGTTGATAGATTAAATAAATCATTAGCGGCAGTGAGGAAAGTACGTACAAGAATTGCTGAGTTGACATCAAAAAAATATATTAAAGAAGCGTTAAGGCCTTATCGTTGTATTGAGCCTGCTACTGCTGGCGATCACCAGGCAATATTAGTGAACTTGAGGGCTGGTAAATCCGGTGAAGCTGCAGGACAATCTAAGGCTGCTTTTGCGGGTGGAGGTGTCATGGGGCAATACCAAGATGTAAATGCTGCTGGTGCTAGCGTTAGCGCGAGTATGCGCGGTGTCTGTAGACAAAAAGAGTATGTTGATACAGATGCTTGCCAAGCTGTTGATGGAGCTTTTCGTGGTGCTGGTATATATGCTGATACCATGGGTGTTGGGCACACTGGAGTGGATGCTAGCTATGCAGATGCCATGGGTGTTGGTGTGCAAGGTTATGGCGAAGCAGACGCTGGCTATGCAGATGCCATGGGTGTTGGTGTGCAAGGTTATGCAGAAGGCTATACTGATGCGACAATGGTTGGCGTTGGCTCAGTGGTGTCTGATACAACTGCAATATTAGGTAAAGAGCCGCAGACTGTATCTTATACGACTGTTGTTGCTTCGTCACCTGAGTCACCACGCTCCGCAAAAAGTGCTCCTAGACGGGTTGCTCATGATGGGACAGACTCAGTATCGTCTATGTCACCTAGAAGTGAAACAGGAAGTCCAGTCGGTGGCTCTGGTGGTTATGGATTAACAAGTTCAGGTTCGCCCGGCGGTTCAGGCATTGGTAGTGAAGGTAGTCCCATTGGAATCTCAGGGCAGCCCGCGCCTCCTGCAACACCAACAGGAGGCTCTGGAATTTTTGGGTTTGTTCCTGCTCCAACAAGATTAAGTGTTTCTCCACCGCGAGAAAGAGGAGTGCCATCATCAGCTAAAGACGCAGGTCAAAAAGCTGCAGTTAATGCAATGGTTGCAGGAGTAGGTCAATGGACGCCAGTCCAAGTCTACACAGCAGAGCGCGCTGCACAAATAGGCGAGCTATCTCGAAAGCAAAGTAAACGAGGGGGAGCTTGTGTCGGGCAGCAACGCATAAAAACCCGCAAACGTGCTGATGGCGGCGATCATTTAACCTATGCTCCTCCACAACTTGTGCGGCGCTCTACTGCTTAATTAGTTTTAAAGTCGTCCATAAAAACCTCCCTAAATTAAGTCCTCTTGTGGTACAATCCGAAAATTTTATTCAATCGCCATAAAACCAATAAATAATGCTCATGTACTGGAGGATCGCGCCATGCTACGTATCGTTCAACAAGCCCTCACTTTTGATGATGTTTTACTCTTGCCTGCCGAATCAAAAGTGTTACCGAAAGAAGTCACTCTGCGCACGCAACTCACGAAAAAAATTAGTCTAAATACACCGTTAGTTTCTGCAGCAATGGATACCGTTACTGAAGCATCGATGGCGATCGCTATGGCGCAAGAAGGTGGCATGGGGGTGATTCATAAAAACATGCCGATAGCTGAACAAGCGACGCAAGTGCGACTAGTGAAGAAATTCGAAAGCGGTGTGGTCAAAGATCCGATTACAACAACACCGAATGCAACAGTACGCAGTATTCTTGAGCATGGTAAGCGTTATGGTTTTTATGGCATGCCAGTAGTAGAAGGCAATCAAGTTGTTGGGATCGTCACAAGTCGCGATGTTCGTTTTATTGTTGAGCCTGATCAAACCGTTGCATCCGTGATGACACCAAAAGAAAAGCTGGTAACGGTTAAAGAGGGTGCTGATCGTGATGAAGTCATTAGCTTATTGCGCCAGCATCGCATCGAAAAGATTCTAGTCGTTAATAATGATTTTCATTTGCGTGGCTTAATCACCGTTCGCGATATTCTTCAAGCAGAAGAACGTCCTTTTGCTTCCAAAGATGAACATGGTCGTTTACAAGTTGCAGCGGCTGTTGGCACCAGTGCTAAAGAAGAAGAACGTATTGCGGCATTATGCGAAGCAGGTGTTGACGTGTTATTTGTAGATACAGCGCATGGTCATTCGCAAGGTGTCTTACAACGTGTGAAGTGGGTTAAGAAAAACTTTCCTGATGTGCAAGTGGTTGGCGGCAATATTGCAACAGCCGATGCCGCACTTGCTATGAAAGATGCCGGTGCCGATGCGGTAAAAGTGGGTATTGGTCCTGGTTCAATTTGTACGACGCGTATTGTCACTGGTGTTGGTGTGCCACAAGTGACAGCGATTGCCAATGTTGCTAAAGCATTAGCAAAACATAAAATTCCGGTGATTGCCGATGGTGGGGTGCGTTTTTCAGGTGACATTAGTAAAGCCATTGCTGCTGGTGCACATGCAGTGATGATAGGTAGTTTATTTGCTGGAACAGATGAAGCACCTGGTGAAGTTGAATTATACCAAGGTCGTTCTTATAAAACGTATCGCGGCATGGGCTCACTTGGTGCAATGTCACAACAAGACGGTTCGAGCGATCGTTACTTCCAAGACGTGACGATGGGCCGTGAAAAATTGGTGCCAGAAGGTGTTGAAGGACGGGTGGCTTATAAAGGCAGTATGTTTAATGTATTAGTTCAATTACTCGGTGGTTTACGTTCAGCAATGGGTTATACCGGTTGTGGCGATATTGCCAGCTTACGCAGCAAAGCTGAATTCGTACAGATCACCGGAGCGGGTATGCGCGAAAGTCATGCGCATGATGTCGAAGTTGCGAAAGCGCCACCAAATTATCAAATTGGGGGAGGTGAATAATATGCAACAAGATATTCACGCACAGCGTATTTTAATTTTAGATTTTGGTTCACAGTACACACAATTGATTGCACGGCGCATACGCGAAATTGGTGTTTATTGTGAAATTCGCGCTTTTGATATGGCGGATGATGAAATCAAAGCATTTAAACCCAGCGGTATTATTTTATCGGGTGGTCCTGAAAGTGTAACTATGACGACAACGCCACGTGCGCCTGATGCTGTGTTTAGTTCAGGTTGTCCGGTACTAGGAATTTGTTATGGCATGCAAACCATGGTGTCACAGTTAGGTGGCAGCGTTGGTAATGCTGATGAACGCGAGTTTGGTTATGCCGCAGTGAAAGTTTGTAATGATAGTGAATTATTGCGCGGCATTGAAGACCATCGCTTAGATGATGGTAATGCTACTTTAGATGTGTGGATGAGTCATGGCGATCATGTTACAACATTACCAGAAGGTTTTGTGAATATAGCGGCAACGGTTAATGCGCCACATGCGGCGATTGCTGATGAAGCACGCCATTATTATGGTTTACAGTTTCATCCAGAAGTCACGCATACTAAACAAGGTTTGCGTATGTTGCAGCGTTTTGTTTTGGATATTTGTCAATGTGATATGCTATGGACTGCAAGCAATATTATTCAAGATAGTATCGCGCAAGTGCGTGAGCAAGTTGGTAGCGACCATGTAATTTTGGGTTTATCGGGTGGTGTTGATTCTTCCGTTGTTGCGGCACTATTGCATGAAGCGATAGCTGATCAACTTACTTGTGTGTTTATCGACAATGGTTTAATGCGATTAAATGAAGCCGATCAAGTCATGGCAACCTTTGCTAAACACATGGGTGTTAAAGTGATTCAAGTTAATGCGCAACAACGCTTTTATGATGAGTTGGCTGGCGAAGCAGACCCTGAGAAAAAACGTAAAATTGCAGGACGTGTGTTTGTTGAAATCTTTCAGGAGGAAGCGGATAAGATTAAAGATGCTAAGTGGTTAGCACAAGGCACAATTTATCCTGATGTCATTGAATCTGCTGGCAGTAAAACCGGAAAAGCGCATGTCATTAAATCGCATCATAATGTTGGTGGCTTGCCAGAAGACATGACATTAAAACTAGTAGAGCCATTACGCGAATTATTTAAAGATGAAGTGCGCGAGATTGGTTTGGAATTAGGCTTGCCTTCGGAACTAGTACAGCGGCACCCATTCCCTGGACCAGGTTTGGCTGTACGTATTCTTGGTGAGATAAAACCAGAGTTTGTTGAGTTATTACAACGCGCCGATGATATTTTTATTTCAGAATTACGTCATTACAATTTATATGATGAAGTCAGCCAAGCTTTCGCAGTATTCTTACCGGTAAAATCTGTTGGTGTTATGGGCGATGCGAGAAAATATGATTATGTTGTTGCGTTGCGCGCCGTGGAAACCAAAGATTTCATGACGGCACATTGGGCTCACTTGGATCATGACTTTTTAGGTTTGGTGGCTAATCGTATCGTCAATGAAATTCCAGGAATCTCGCGAGTGGTTTATGATATTTGCGGTAAGCCACCAGCAACGATTGAATGGGAATAAAAAAAATTAATTCTTAACGTGGTTCAAAGTTAAGGAGTAATCTCCGTAGCAATTTATATTGAATCACGCATATAATGTCACAGCCAAGTTTCAGTAATATTAATTAAACGAATTCATTCGAATTCTGATAATAATACTGAGACTAATACTATGGCAGCAGTTAATAATCCACATGATAAACTCTTTAAAGAAATGTCGGCGAATCCGCGAGCATTTCGAGAGTTTTTAGAATGTAATGTACCTAAAGAAATTTTACAGAATATTGATTTAAATAGGCTCGAACCTGAACCTACAGAATTTATTGGTTTACAGAAAGAGAGGCTGTTAGTTGATGTGTTATATAAAACATTTACTCTAGATAATAATGAAGAATGTTATTTATATATTATTGTTGAGCATCAATCAACACCAGATAAGTTTATGCCTCTACGCATAATTCAATATACGCTACAAATTATTCAGAAGCATTTGAATACTAATATTGGTAAAGATAAAGTTCCGTTTGTATTGCCTATGGTATTTTATCATGGTGAACGAAAGTATAAGTACTCAAATGATATTAATAGCTTGGTGGATTTTCCAAGAGAAATTGTTGACGAATACTTTTTAAAACCATTCCAACTTATTGATGTTTCTAAAATTGCTGATACTGAATTGCGAGAAAGTATTTATTATGGCTGTGCGGCACTAATTATGAAGCATATTCACGAAAAAAATGTAAAACAATTTCTGTATGATATATTTTATATGATGCATGAAATTAAATTATGCGGGCAAGAGACATATTTCAATTTAATGCTTGAATATATTGCAGATGAAGCTAAAATTGATAGGAAAGAACTTGATACAATTTATCATGATGTATTCATTAGCGACTTAGGAGATGAATTAATGGCGATGACACTAACGGAACAATATCGACAACAGGGTCGAGAGCAGGGTCGAGAGCAGGGTATTATTGTAATGTTGCAAGAAGGTCTTGATTTAGAAAAAATTTCTAGCGGTATGAATATTTCAATGGATGAATTATTAAAAATAAAAGAGAAGCTAGAAGGTTAAAGGAAAGTGAGCATTATAAAGTAATTATAATACTCACGTAATATCCCCAAAATATAAAACCTAAACCTCAAAAGCATGCTCTAATTTCTTTTCAACTAAAACATTTTTCAATCTTACATATTGTGGCAAGCCATCTTTATATGGAGGATAAGCTTCTCCATAGGTTAATGGTTGAATGTAATCGCGACATTCTTGAGTAATACCAAAACCATCGTCACTAATGAATGAGGGAGGCATTGTTTTCTCAATATTAGCAACATCAGCAAGCGGCACTTCACCGATTGTCCAACGATAAGGTTGTGTGCTTTCACGAACAACGATCGGCATTACTGCATTCTTACCACTCACAGCAAATTCAACAGCAGCTTTACCTAGAGCATAAGCTTGATCAACATCTGTCTGCGAAGCAATATGACGCGCAGAACGTTGTAGATAATCTGATACTGCCCAATGATACTTTAATCCTAATTCTTCTTTCACCATTGCGGCAATTGCAGGAGCAACACCACCTAATTGCGCATGACCAAAGGCATCGCGCAAGCCACTATCAGATAAAAACTTACCCTCTTCATCGCGAACGCCTTCTGAAACCACAATCACGCAGTAACCATACTTCTCTTCATAGGCTTTAACTTTACTGATGAACGTTTCTTTATTGAATGCAATTTCTGGGAATAAAATAATATGCGGTGGTTCGCCTGCACTTTCACTGGCAATGCCACTGGCCGCGGCAATCCAACCAGCATGCCGGCCCATGACTTCTAAAATAAATACTTTTGTTGATGTTGCGGCCATCGAGGCAACATCCATACCACACTCGCGTGTTGATACGGCAACATATTTCGCGACAGAACCAAAGCCAGGACAGTTATCAGTAAACGGTAAATCGTTATCAATGGTTTTTGGAACACCAATACAAGTTAGAGGGTAATCGACTTGAGCACTTAGTTCCGCAATCTTATTAGCGGTATCTTGGGAATCACCACCACCGTTATAAAAGAAGTAACCAATATTGTGCGCTTTAAAGACTTCAAGTAAGCGCTCATATTCAGCGCGACTTTCTTCAATGCCTTTTAATTTATGACGACATGAACCGAAAGCGCCGGCAGGGGTATGAATCAAATTACGAATAAATTCAGGCGATTCTTGGCTGGTATCGATTAATTCTTCACGCAATGCCCCAATAATGCCATTTAAACCGGCATAGACTGTGCCAATCTTGTCACTGTGTTGGCGTGCGGTTTCAATAAGTCCACATGCTGTGGCATTGATAACGGCAGTCACGCCACCTGATTGCGCATAAAAAGCGTTCATTTTTGCCATAATCTTGCTATCCTTCTGGTTGGTTAAGTAGTTAAGTCATGATGGCTGAAATAATCCTAGATTCCGCAGTTGGCATCGTAGCGAGAATGCTTAAGATGTTGAAGATAGGCTGAAATTTTGAAAACTAATGTGGACACAGTAGTCACTCTACGGGTACGCGTTAATTTGCAAAATTTTAGTTTAGATTCAGCATCTGAGGCGTTCGCAGTAGATGCTAACTGCGGAATCTAGGATAATAAGGGATTTTGCGCTGGCATGCTAGTTAAGCTAGGCATAATAAGGATAAAGACGGGAACTTAACTGTAGCGTTGAAGTTTAAGGCTGCTTACTCGTAAAGAAGGTTTAATAATGCAATTTCAATTTGTACAAGACGACCCATCTCGTCAAGACTTACTCGATATCTATCAAGCTGGGTTACAAGCTGTGCATGGTCGTACTTGCGTGCGCGATTATTTGAGTGCACAACCCATGGTCGAACCCATTTATTTAATATCAATTGGCAAAGCTGCTGTTGCAATGGCGCAAGGTGCTGTCGATGTCTTGGGCAATGCTATCTATGATGGTTTGGTGATAACGAAGCAAGGTTATGCTGCCGATCTACCCTTTACCTGTATCGAGGCTGCGCATCCGATTCCTGATGAAAGTAGTTTACGTGCTGGTGAAGAATTACTAATGTTTATTCGCAGTTTGCCGCATGATGCTATGGTGTTATTTCTATTGTCAGGTGGAGCATCATCATTAGTAGAAATATTGCCAGAAGAAATGGACCTCGATGATTTGCAGCAGATTAATCGCTGGTTACTCGCATCAGGATTGCCAATTAACGTTATTAACCAACTACGCAGCAATGTTTCATTGATTAAGCAAGGTGGTTTATTGCATTATTTCCAGCAGCAAACGATATTACAGTTGGCAATACTCGATATTCCGGATGGCGATATAACACAGCTTGGTTCTGGCTTATTGTTCCAGCAAGCGCGTTGTGCTTGGCCGCAGCTCGAATTACCTGTCGCATTTACGCAATTATTTCAGCAAGAGACTGTAAGGCCATTATTACATAATCAATCTGATGCCAAAGTTAGTACGCGTATCGTTGCCGACATTCAACAAGCGATGCTAGCTGCGCGTTTGCATGCCGAGCAATTGGGTTATGAAGTACACCTCGTTGAAGAAATTTTGACGAGCGATGCTGAACAAACAGCAGGACAGATTATTAAAGATTTACAGCAACGCGAATCAGGCATATTCATCTATGGTGGCGAAACCACAGTGACCTTACCAGAACAACCAGGACGTGGTGGCCGTAACCAACATTTGGCGTTAGCGGCAGCGAATGCCTTAGCAGAAATGCCCAATTGTTATGTTTTAGCGGCTGGCACCGATGGCAGTGATGGCTCTTGTCATGAAGCGGGAGCATTGGTGGATAGTGACACGAAAGCACGAGGTGAGGCTCAAAAATTACAGTTAGACGATCACTTAAAGCGGGCAGACAGCGGTTCATTTTTGTTGAAAACTCATGACGTTATCACAACCGGACCGACCGGTAGTAATGTAATGGACCTAGTTATCACATTGAAAAATAAATAAAAAATGTAGTGTTAAGATTACTTTAAGGAATGCTGTATATACTTTGTACAAAATTTGATTGGCATTACTATTAATATATATGGAAGGTAGAGAGCATGTTTAGTAGAAAAGGAAAAGGGACTAAAAAGGATGGTAAGGGCAAGGATAGCACTAGAGGTAGTACTCGAGTTGCATCAAGAGCGCCGCAAGCAGTAGCAAGTGCTGGTGACCGCGAAGCTCAAGAAGGTCGAGTCCGACACAAAAGAACCAAAACTAAAAAACACGAAATCATAGCAGATATCCTCACGGCATTAAGAAATGAAGAAGCTTCCAATCGTGAAATGGGATTTATTCGGGGATCCGCTGCAGCGGTTAGACAAGCAAATGACCAAACAAATATTCATGATTTAGTCGCAGCATTAATTGCAATGGCAACAACGTATCCTGTTCATTATCCAGAAGTATTTGATGTAAGCAAGCGTGTGCAAATTAATGCAGCTGAGTTTAAAGCTTTTCAAAGGCAAGAGCGAGTATGTACTGATAAGAAAGATGGCTACGTACAATTAACTGCAAAGCAGATTTTTGATTTAGAGCAAGGAATTGAAAGTTTTATTACTGCTCAATCACATCAAAAAAAGAATATTAGTGCTATAGAAGCACGATATCTTAAACGGACTTTGGCTGTCTTAAAGTTAATGGTATCTGAGAAGCTAGATCTTAGCGAAGATCTAGAAGGAAACAATCTAGAGTATTTACAATCCCTGATTCCAAAATATGTTCGTCGTGGTCATGAGCCAATTTTCTTTCCAGGTGTTCCTTATGAAATTAAAGATGCACGAGGCGAAGTACATTATATTGTTTTGTCTCATAAAATTACTTGTTATGAATCCAACGACCCAAGCAAACAAGGACAATATACCTTTGCGGCTGTCGGCGGCAAATTAATTGGTAAAGGTGGTGAAGCTGATGTTTGGCCATTATTTAAAAGATTTAAATGGCGCCAAGATCAATTCAAAATTAGTGCTAATGAAGCTAGTCCTGACCCTAGCAAACCATCAAAACAGAAAAGAAAACTATTAAAAGAACGTCGCTTTATTTTTGAAACGCAAGATGGTCCTAGAGAAGTGGACTTGTCTACTTTACAACCAATGGCGCTGCAAGAACAAGATGTTGCGCACCGAAAGTTAAAACAAAATGTACGTCGTCCTATTGGTCGTGAAATATTATTACCAGATGGTAGCACCGAAAAAGTATTGCATACAACAATGGAGCGCTATCAAGGAGCTACTTTACGAGAAATTTTGACCTCAGGAAAAGTTTTAGACCTAGAATTTATTTTGAGTGTTGTTCGCCAAGTTGCGGAACAATTAAAAATGTTACATCGAGATGGTTCTGGTGATGAATTTGAATATGTATTAATGGATTTAAAACCTGCTAACATATTTATTACCAATGAAGGTAAAGCGATTATTCTTGACTGTGGTATGGTTGAGCGTGTCGAAAGAGGTCAGTACAAAACGATAAGCCGAGATCGCTTAGGTGGCACAGAAGTTTATGCTTCACCTGAAGCATTTGGCAATACTCAAGCCTTTGGTAAGGCTTCCGATGTTTTTACCCTTGGTATTGTGATGATCGAACTATTATCTCAGCAATTACAAATACCCAATCTTGGAGCAGAGAAGGTTGCTGAATTACAGCAAATTTTAAATGTATTAATCATTGCATGTGTTAAGACTAAGCCTGAAGAACGTATGCCGATTGGTCAGCTAGTCGAATTCTTAAATACCGCACATTCAATGTTATTGTCAGTAACAGAAAGTCAAACTAGTTCTGCACCAATATATGACGCTGATGTTGTACTTATGGGAGAGGGTATTGATTATCAAAATATTTATCATCGAACGGCTGCTTTAGCACGTTATGCAAGCCAAGACATTGCAGAAATGAAACAACAATCACATCAGGGTGCTGTTGATGCAGCAACAAGACGTGCAACAGCTGATCCTCGTGCAATGCAACAATCGATGGCTTCCACTCGTGCTGTCGGTAGAACGACCGTTCAGGCCGCAAGTCCGAAAGCAGCATCAACCAGTCTTGCTGATTTAAGAGCATTAGCAGGCGAACTAGAAGGTAACGTAGATAGCATCTTAGATGGTTTAGAGTCGTCTGCAGTTGTGGCTTCTTCAACACAATCGACAAGAACTCCTGCCCCAGATTCGAAAAAAAGCAAAGATAAAAAAGGTGGTGCAGCTAAGTCTCGCGGTTCTTGGCTTTCAAGATTAACAGGGCGATCTTCTGCAGCAGCCGCCGTTGATGACACATCTAAAGCAGGAAAAGGTGATGGACACGGCCGTGGCCGTGGTCAAAGAGATCAATCTCGTATAATCAATGCTGCTGCTGGTGGGCTAGAGCAAGGACAAGCAAGAAGACCGGATCCTCGTCAAACAGCAGGGCGTGGTAATTCTTCTATTCAAGCTTCGCAACATGCAGATCTTTATGAGCATCAAGATCAAAGAGTTACTGCGGGTGTATTCAGAAATCAATCTAGAGGTGCTGGTACTGCAGGTTCTAGTTCAAACTTAGCTTATCAACGTGGAGCAGGATTTGGCTCGGCCATGCGAAATTTAGAGCAAGGTTCTGGTGGTTTTGATGGCCCTGCCACTAGCGGTTGGGGTGATGTCTATGCTGGCGATTCCGCGTCAACATCTGTAAGAGTTGAAACAACGACTCCAGCAAGAGCCACTCACAGAGAGCTTGATACGAATCTTGAGCATAATCCATACTTAGCTCGTGGCGCGGCAACTACGCGTCAACAAACACAAGTGGCTACCATGGTCATGTACCATGGAACGACAGAAGCAGATGAAATGTCCGTTAATATAGAGTATGCAAAATTTGTTGCTCAGTATGGTGAGCTTATGGATGGTTTAGCTGATCTAATAGCCAGCACGGAGGCACTTTCTTCAGATAGCTTCTCTTTTGGTGGCAATAGTCGAGGTTTTGGCTCAGGTTTTGGTTCTCAGGGCCGCCGCCAAAGTTCTTCGCGTCAAGGCTCATGGGACAGTCGTGATGAAAGTTTAAAGTCAGTTCCAAATGTTAGTGACAATCAGGGTTCTGCCGGTATGCAGCAAGGCGATCCTTATAAAGGAGAAGGAAGAATTCGCCAAATAGGAAAACGAGGCGCTCTCGCTTTAAGAGAAGATGCTGCTCCTGATGCAACTCAGCCTCTGTTGTCTGACTCTCGGAGGAGTCAGGGTGCTAGAGTTATGTCAAATAGAGATCCATTCACTCAAAATATTTTACAAAGAGGGTATACTTCTTTTTGGCAGAAAGCACCTGGCCGAGCTTGTCAAACACTGACCACTGAATTAACGGGTTTTAATGCCGATAGTTTTGATAATGTGTCTAACTTTGCTGCTTCAACAGCATGGGCGGCGTTAATTACATTAACATTGCCGGTCTCATATCCGATTATTGCTTTAAAAGTAATTGGTGCGACACTTGATGAAGCGGTTCGAGATAGCCATCACGATGCAAGCTTATATCATCGTGCGAAAGAGAACCCTGCATGTGTTGTTCGTCGCTAATTGATAAAACTCATTAACGCCTAAATTATGTATAAGCAACAAGCCAAGAGATTTGCAAAATTTCTTGGCTTGCTTACTTTTCAAATCTAAATTAAGCAGTTACGCAACTGTTCAAATAAAAAACCATCCTGCTGTTTAACTAAACAATTCTCTAAAACATTCCTCTATCCTTAAGTTTTGTTTAATAAAACCTTAAGAAACCGTTAAGATACCGCAACTACACTTAATCTAACATTATGGTTTTAACTAACCAAAAAACAATAAAACGCAGGATTGGAGATATTATTATGGTTGCAGATTCAAAAGGTTATGAAGGTAGGTATGATGCACTAAAGAGAAAGTCTACGGAAATGAAACCTGAGCAGCTCGCTCTATACGATGAAATTAATCGCAAAACCGTATTTTATCTTGAAGATTTCAAAGCCATCCTTACTGCAATTAAAGCGGATACTAAACTACTACAATCAGGAAAGTTTGTTGCAGATGGTAGTGATCTCGATACTCGAGCACAGGCTTTAGCGCGTGTTGCGCGTTATCAACAGCAACTGCAGAATTTAGCTTACCGTTGTGCGGCGACGTTAGATTTCGACTCAGATAAGGTAACGTCAGATTTACTGGACTCTGATAATGCCTTATTAAAACAAGCTGCAAAGGTTTTAACTGCTTTTCGAGAGCTTGATAGTGCAACGCAAACATTCCAGCAAGAGCATGCGGATGGTATCTGGCAAAATTTTCAATGGCAATTATTCAAGGATCTACATGCCGAGGGGCGTCTGCAACAATTCACAGAAAGCTATGCGACGTATGGTCGACAAGCGCAACAATTGGCGGCGATGCAAAAAGTTTTAGCTTTACACCGAGCTGATAGCGATTTCGCGGCGCCTGATCCTGAATATCATCAAGCATTAACGAATATTTTACTGGTTGCTGTTAATGCTGCACAACAACAGTTTGCTGCAACGGAAAAACAGATTGCTGCAAACCATGCAACGGTGTTAGCAATAGTTAGCAACTATTCCCAAGCTGATGTCGATGCATTACTGTCTGATGGCGTTACTTTTGATATTGGAAATTTCCAGGCTGCTATTGATGGTGCAATTGATGTTGCCGAACCGTTATTTGAGTCAGGGTTGTTAAGTCCTCAGCAACAAGCGCCAACAACTACAGCCGCATTTGCTGAGTTTGCCACACATGAATGGCGTAGCAAGTTTGTTGCTGATGCTGTAGCGCAATTACAAGTGACCCTTGGTGATAATACTAATGCCGCTGCAACTAAATTAAATATGACCGACTTAGTCGTCAACGTTGAGAATATTCCCGCTGCTGTTGAAAAAATGCAATTTACTAAACAGTACGGAACATTACGCAGCCAGTGGTTAAATATAAAGAGTCGATTTGAAGCAAAAACGGGTAGTGCCACAGATCTTGCTGCGTTATTAGAAAACATTCCTGATGGTTATGCAGCAGATATGCAAGCAAGACTTGCTGAATTCTTGGTGGCGACTGCGGCTTATCGCGAAGTATTAGCTGAACAAGCTAGTGCGCATCCTGAGACTGCTGCGAAATATCAAGCAATGCTGGCTGAACTAGAAGGCAATGCAGAAGAAATGCAAACAGGTTTTTCTGCTAAACTTGATGTCGCTCGTAAAGCAACACTTCAAGCTCTGCAAGAACGTTATTTTGCAAATCCTACTATCAGTCAATACAGGACAAGTCAAACTAGACTTGCATTACAACTCGATAATGTTGAGCGTTTACAGCTTATTGTAAAGTGTGCTTTTGCAACGTTACAAAATGAGCCTTTAAATGAAGCAGATCGGGCTGCAATGCAAGAATTTGAAATTGATGAAGTAGCAGACGTTATGCCGTTAGTTTCAGCGTCTTTAACGCTACAAGAAACGTTATCAGTTCTAATGGAAGAACAAGAGTCGTTAAAGATTCAGCAAATGCAAGTTGAAAAAGCTCACATAGCAGTAGTGGAATTAATGCTGAATACCAATATCGCTGCCGTTGATGAGCAAGAAACAGATTCACCTTTAGTTATTGCTACGAAAAATGGCTTACGAAATATGCAGAGTATGCGCGATGGTATGCTTGCTAAAGTTGCTAAAGTAGAAGCTTTAGATGCCGTTACTCGAGAGATAACTGCAGATAAAACCCATTTCAACCATGGTTATCTAAAGAATGTTCTACATACAGTGCTAGCGCTGATAGGTGCGAATCGTATTGCTGAAGCCGTTGATCGTTTTGATAGTGTTATGCATATGCCTTGGGCTATTGAGTTATTAAAGCAGGAAGCGGATAGCTATGAATTGTTTCAGGAAATTAATCATAGTTTAGCGACGCATACTGCTGCAGCAATTATGCATCATGACCATGCTTTATTTGCTGCGGTCACAGAACAAGAATTAGTTTCTGTGTCAAAATATGGCGACCGTAGTGTTGTACCGGCTTTATTTGCTATTGAAGATTGGAGTAATCATTTATCAAGTTTCATTGTGAGTGATTTACTGCGTGGTGATATCGCGCAGCGCACAATTTTCTTAGAACGTTGGATTGCCGTGGCTCAAGATTGTTTTGATAATGGCGATCTTCAAGGTGCATTAGTTATTTATGCTGCAGTGCAAGACACGGCTGTGACGCGTTTAAAAGCAACGCACTCGGGATTGTCAGAAACAGCATTGGCATCATTAGAAACGTTAAACGTTTTAGTTAATGCCGATAATAATATGGCTGGCTATCGAGCGCTAGTCGATGATAACTCTGCTAAACAGGCCTTAGTTCCTGTTGTACAGTATGTTAAAAAAGATCTGATTATGGCTGACGAAGGCAATACTCTTGATACTGTTGGCAAACACACAACTGCAAGAGTTGCTCAACAGCAACAATTTTTAACAGGAGAAAATGCTTATGCACCTACTGAATTTACGGATTTTGTAAGGGTTGTTGATGCTCAAGTATTAGATAATAATACGAACCGGACAGAATATTTTTTACAGAAATCACGTGGACATGAATCAAGAGATGCAGAGGTTAAAGCCAGTAGCTTATTTCAATTCAAAGCTCGTTCTGGGAAGAAGCTTAAGCGTGAGCTTGGTTCTCGTTTAGGCGCATTGCATCGACAAAAAGCAACACCGACAGAACGTGCGACACAAAAAACATCGGCGGTAGAAGGCTTGCAAGCAATAGAAGCTGTATTAGAAGAAAATTTGGGGCCTTTAAGAGCCGTCGGTATCGATATGATGAGATTAGGTGGTGAAATACATCAGCGCGGTGCGTCTAAAAAAGCAGTCTCTGAACAATTGGATATGACAATGATTCTTGATGTTGATACGCGCTTAGGTAGCTTAGCATCGAATATCGCAGTATTAGAAGCAACACGTATCGAGCTTAACCAACTATCTGATCGTGTCGATACCATCGTTGCTGGCAATAAAAGCTCTAGCAGTATTAAACAAGCAGCAAAACCCATAACTCATCGCATTAGTGAACTTCAGAAGCAAATGACGAGTCAGTTAGCGAGTGCTTATAAATGGCAAACCATGTATTTGCAAAAACAAACAGAGACTAAAGCATGGCTGCAAAAAATAGATCTACAATGGCAAGATCTCTTGACGGGTGATTACAGTGAAAAGAACGCCGCTCAAGTCGATGCCGAACTTGCTCATATTCATCGGCAGGTAAGCTCAGTCTTATACCATTTTGATCAAGCGGGTTACCAACAAGCTTTAGATAAAGTTGATGCTCAGTTAGCACAATTGCCTACAATAAATGCTATTCCGCGTGATGCAGAAAACAGAAATATGTTAGATCACGTTATGTTATTAAAAACGTATAGGTCAAACTTACAGTACAGTATGGACCTTTTAGGACAAGCTCAAGCTTTACAACAACAAGTTGCTCGATGCCAACAAAACCCTGCGATGTATTTAACAACACAACAAGCGTCTGCTCCGACTGTTGATGGCGGAATACAACGAGCCGGGGTTAGTAGTTTTGATCCAGAAGAAGCTGTTGATGTATTACAGGAAGAGGGTGTTTATGATACGACTGCTGATGCTAATCTTAGAACCAGCCAGCGTATAGACAATGTTGGTGAAGCTATCGCAGCTGTTAGCAATACACTGGAGCGTGAAAAAACTAAAACAGACGCTTCACGGAAAAGCTTTTTACGGCATTTACCTAGTATTAAAAATGCTAGCGCAATACAACGAGCATTGCCAAGTTTTTTGAAATCAGTCAATGAGCAGTCGGCACGTTTGGATAGCCATGCTGCACAATTAGAGCGTTATCAAGTTGCACTAGATAGTGGTGCTGAATTTGTTGAACGAGTAGGAAAACAAGAAAGTGCAACAAGCAAACATCAACAACCATTAGCAGGATTAAAGACGAAATTATTGGGTGCTGGTAAAAGTTTACTGGCTTTACGACGCGAACATAATTTTCATGTTTCTGGTTTAAAAGCTGTTGCGAATAGTGTGATGTTTCAATTCAATGCTTGGTCCGATATGGCAACGGATAGGTTGAAAAATAAGGCAACGAATAAACGCGTGAGTCATTTGGTTGATTCTACTTCTAAAAATACAGCGGATAGAAGGACAGCAGAATTTAAGACAGCATTCACTGCTGAGTTTAGTGCAGTTAGTCCGAAATTAACTGCTGAAATAAAACAGTTAAATAGAAAACAGAAAGAGTTAGCAAGATTGTTAAAAAAATATGATGTAGAGGACCCTGTTGCAGAACTGGATAAAGATGCTCTAGCAGGAAAATCGTTTATGATTAAGCGTTTAATACGCAATGCAATGGATCGCTATGAAGAGATTGCTGGACAGTTAGAAAAATTAGAGATGCAGCAAGGCATACTAACTGCAACAAACATTGAGTTGAGCCAAACATCTCAGCCCGCTGATGTGAGTTGGAAGCCTGATGACGTTGCTGCTGGTGGACCTCCCGCGCCACCTTCAATGGAAGATTTGGCTGTGCACTCTATGCATGCTCCATCTGAAGAGCTTACTGCAGAAAGAGCTGCAAAAGAAGACGCAGCATTGGAACAACATGCTGCAAAAGCGCCAGGACAACTAGCCGAGGAAGATTCTGCACAACTTTCAACAGTGCCTGCAGTATCATTGATAATTCCGAATATTACTGCACAGCATTTGCAAACAGCTATGAGTTTCAGTCGAGATGGTATTGGGCTTGCCAACGCTGATGCTGATACTGTTGCGGCTGACCTGGCGGTAATAAAATTAATGCAGGGTGAAGCTGTAAAAATAGGACCACATCAAATGAAGGTTGATTTTGAACAAGGTGCTTTACAATTTTTCCAAGGTGCTGAACTAAGTCATTTAGCCTGCGCCGCAATTATGGATCGTGTCATTATTTTTGCTCAGCGATTGAAAACAGCTTTGAATGCGGATCCAAAAGCTGGGAAACCAGAAATGGCGATACAAGGACTATATTTAGATAATGAGGCATTAGATTCTGACGGTCTAGAGCTGGGATTAGTTCGTAACATAAATGCTATGCTTGGCAAGTTAGACTTTACAACAGAAATGGCATTTGGGCATTATGATGATAATGTTGCTGACGCTCCAACATGGCCTTCAGCACCGGCGATTAAAGCTAATTAGGCTAAGGTTGGGCACATAGAGAATAATTAATGGCTATTTTCTAAATTTAGAATACAGCAAGGTGGAGGCTAGCGCTTCATTTTAGTGTAGATTCATTAAAGTGTGAAGTGCTTATTTGGGCACAATAAATCTGGACTTGAGAAAATTTAGTTTCCACAAGTATAAACATCAAAACGAGTAGTCTTACTTTGATAAGTAATGTTCGGTGTGAAATTGGCGAGATGTCCCGCCCAGTTTGGGCGTTTCACCACAACACGTTTTTTCGCGTGTTCAAGTGAGCTAAATAATAATTGATGTTCATGCATTGGATAGCTTGCGGTTAGTGCTTGTAAAAACTGACTAGCTTTTTTTACCATGGCGGATTTGCTACGCGCTGGATACATTGGATCAAGATAAATAACATCGGGTTTTTCATTATCTTGTAATGTTGGAAGAAAATGTAGTGCGTCAATATGCTCAACGCTAAGCTTTATATCAGGTTCCTCAGCATTTAAACGTGAAATGCCATCGGCGGTAAGTGCGTAAATAAAAGGTGATTGTTCTAATAATTTAACCTGGCAACCAATACTTGCTAGCACAAAACCGTCGCGGCCAAAGCCACCGGTGGCATCGATAATTGTTGGATGATAATCTTTTTTAAAGCCAACGGCTCTAGCAATTAACTGCCGTGTACTACCACCGAATTGTCGCCGATGCGCGGCACTTCCTGTTAAATACTCAACAACAAAGGTTAATATTCCTTCTTCTTTGTACCAATGAATTGCTAAGTGTTGCGCAGATTGCTCTAATAGAAATTTATAACCTGCTTTCTCAGTATCCGTTGTTGCCAGTGGTAAATGTAATTCTTGTGCGAGGGCAGCTGCTCGTTCTTGTTGGGTTGCATCAGAATAACTAATAGCGATGGTGAGTTGCTGGTTTTGCATAGTGAAGCACCTAATATTAAATCCTGTTATTTGAAAATTTTATCATACGCATTGAAGACATCACTATTGAAACAGCTTAGTACGATTTTATCTAGCATAGGCTCACATGCTAAAAAAATTTCAATCTCTTGCCTAACAATGTTCGCCGCTAAGTCTGCAGGAAAACGATAAATTCTGCAACTAATTGCTGGAAAGGCGATACTTTTAATCTTGTATTGAGTGGTTAAAGTTAAACACTCTCGATAACACGAGGCTAGTAAATTTGCTTCATTGTGCTGACCGCCGCACCATACTGGACCAACAGCATGAATAATATAATTAGCGGGTAATTGATAAGCAGTAGTGATTTTAGCTTGGCCTGTGGCACAACCATTTAAGCGACGACATTCTGTTAGTAATTCTGGACCGGCGGCACGATGAATAGCGCCATCGACACCACCACCGCCAAGCAATGATGTGTTTGCAGCATTAACAATGGCATCGATTGTTAATTTAGTAATATCCACACGGTTTAATTCAACAATATTCATTAAATTAGGAGCCACTGTGGATTACCTTTCTTATTATTAATGTGCACTACTCATTGTTGTTAAATTATTTTTTTGCACATGCAGCCATATTGCAGCAAGTATAGTCCCTAAACCAACGGCGAGAGTAATACCGCCGAACCAAGCAAAAGCAGTGCTATAATTTGGATTTGTGACTAAGGGATTGATACTGTGAGTTGGCGAGCTGGTTAAAATCGCCAAAAATTCTGATGATGCGCCTGCCACACCGGCGGCAAGTTGCCAGACCCCCATCATTAAACCTTCAATTCGTTGTGGCACTAATTCACCGACCATGGCATAACCGATAGGACCGACAAAAAGCTCGCCAGCAGTTTGGAAGAAATAACTAAGAATAATCCACCACAAATTGGTTTGGCCTTGTGGATTATGAAAGTGAATCCCAATGATCAGCACTAAAAAGCCTATGCCCATGAGACTGGTACCTAAACCGAATTTCGTGGCAACAGCAACGTTAATATTGCGGCGTCCAAGATACATCCATAGTATCGACAGCAAAGGACCTAAGGCAATAATAAAAAAGGGATTGAATGCCGATGCGGTTGCAGTTGGCATCAGCCAACCAAACAAATCTTTATTAACGTTGTGTTCAATAAAAATCATCAATGCCGATGGGCTTAATGAATATAGCGCCCAAAAGAATACTCCTATTATGTTCATAGCCAAAAATACATATAATTTTTTGCGAGCATTACCCTGTTCTTGGAAAGCATAATATAAGACTAAACCACCAGATAGACAGCCAACAAAGAGTAATAGGATATTATTAAAGTCTGCGTATTTTACTAATAGCATGGTTATGGGAATGCCGATGATTACCAAGATAATACCAAATAAACGTTTTTTGAATGATGGGGCTTTTCGTATGCTTTCAGTATCGAGTTCCCAGGTTTCCTTGAAGAGCTTTTGGTAATAGCCAAAATAAAACAACATGATGATTGTGACCAGGCCACCAATAATAAAAGACATTTGGAAGCCAAGATATTTCTGCATGGTGCCAGATAAGGCTGAAGCGATGAAACTTCCTAAATTCATACCTATATAAGCAAGAGTGAAACCACTTGCTCGGCGTGGGTCATTGGGTTGGTAAAGTCTGCCGAGCAGCACATACATACACGGAACGCTAATGGCATTGCCGAGAATAAAAATACTTAAGCCGGTAATTAAACCAAATTTGCTGGGTATGGCCATCACTAATAAACCAACAATCAGCAGAATAATACTTATCCACACGGCAAAGCGAAAACCAGTAAACTGTTCTCCTAAAAAACCACCAAAGACTGAAAGCGCAAAGATAAGACCATTAAATGCTGCTGTAATAGCATAAGCTTGATTGTCAGTGAAGCCCAGTTTCTGTGTCGCATAAAGTACGAGTAAAGCATAAACCACAGAGAAGCCCAGCATACCCAAAAACTGCAGAAAGAACATGACAAACACACCGCGCGGGTATTTTCTGAATTTGTTGTTATTATTATGGTCGGGAATTGATGCTGGCGAGAAGTCCGAATCGAAGTCATCTACTATTATTGACATTTTTTAATCTATATCCGTTATATTATTGAAGATGAACGTCATACTTCAATTAATTCTATATCGAGATCCAGCGGAGGAGTCTCTTGCCATAAACTTAAAACAAAGCCACCGCCACCAGATCCCGTGGGTTTTACGGCAACAGCACCTGCTTGACGCAGTGCTTCACAATGTGTCTCTAAATGCGAATCAACCAAGCCCCACTGTACAAAGCAATCATTGGCTTGCTCGAACGCTTGTTGTAATAGTTGAAAGCCTGACTCAGCAGAAGAGGCTAGCGCTTCATTAATCCAGCTTACGGCTTCACGCATTTTACCATCTAAGCCTTCTGCTAATGTTTTGTTCGTTGTAAATAGACGTTTTACTTTATCGATACACTGTGAAGTAATACCAATGCTACCGCAGTGAGAAAGATAACATTTTGGTTGCCACGTCCTTGTTATTGCTTGCCAACCATCTTGACGCGAAAATAGAATTTCTTGCATGGCAATCGCGATAGCAATATCGGCACCACTGCTTTCACCATGAAATAAATTTTCTAATTCACGAGAAAATTCGAATAATGCCTTTTCTTGTAGCCAACCTTGCCAGATAAACCAGCGGCCTATTGCAACAGCCAGCGCGCCAGAAGCGCCCATGCCGGCACTAATCGGAATATTATTATCTAAGGTAAACAAACCACATAAATTGACATCTGATTGTTTGACTAGTTCTAAAGCTTTTTCTAAAACCGCCCAAAATAATAATTGCGGTTCACTGGTGAATTGACCATTAAATTCGGCACGAAGAGGCTCTTCTGTTTTTGTATAAGCTAACGCAAGGTAACGACTACGTACTGGAAAAATAATAACAGGACAATCACGTAGTGCCGCATGCTCACCAGCAAAAATACATTTACCATAAATTTTAATTACGAAATCAGCGGACATGATAGCCTCGCTTGGTCATCAAGTTAGAAATTTCTTGCATACAAGAAGTTTGTTCTGGTCGATATAATAAGTGTACATTTGGTCCGGCATCCATTGTGACTAATGGACCGTCTTGATGTTTATCCCAATAATCGCGAGCAACATTAATAACCGCAATAGAGTCGGCGGTCATATAACCAAATGGAGGTGTCGCTGTTTCGAATAACGCATGCATATCCCAGAATTCTTGCCAAACAATCTCATAAGCACGCGGCCAACCATCACTATTTAAATTTTCGAGTAAATCTTGTAAACGCTGAGTGGCGCGTTCCGTTCGACCTGGAAATAAATCACTACTGGTTACCATTTTATGTGCCTGGCTAGACGAGATTTTCTTTTGTCCTGCTGCAATAATGACAACCTGATGTTCTAAATGTTGTAAAGGTAAGGTAACAGCATGCGCACCGGTTGCATCCCATACTGACCAAGGCGAGAAGAAAGAACGACAAGATGAACCAGAACCTTGGCGCGATAACATCGCTTGCTCTTCAATGCTTGGTGCTGCTTGTTGAGTTAATTCACATAATGCTTGCACAGCACATTTTGTTAATGCTGCAAAACTGGATGCTGAACTGGCTAAGCCACAATCAGAAGGAAAGTTATTGCCTGAGCGTACAATGAAATTTCCGGAATAATTAAAATGTTGTTTTAGAACAGCCAAATGTTTTAAGAAACGTTGCTGGCCATGTTGGCTTAAGTTAATCGTTTCTATGTTGGCTTGTTGTAATGGCTGCCAGCTATCAGAACTGGTATCAGATAATTCTAATTCAATATAGGTTAATAATTCATCTAAGGTATAGGATATCGATGCGTTACTTGGAAGGTTAACATCATGGTTGGTTTTGCCCATATACTTTATGAGAGCAATGTTCGACGGGGCGGTTGTCTGCCATTTCATTAGAGCTACTTCCAGGTATTTGAATTTATTGAATATACCACTCGTACTTCAAAATGCGAAGGTTTATCGAGAGCTTTGCTATTAAAAATATAGTAATGCTTCGGTATATGTTTTTTCCATAATAAAATAATGCCTGCATTGGCATAACTTACTGATTATATTGAGCTTTATGTTTTCATCTCTACATTGAATGACCCTGAAGATCAAGCTGAACATTTTGAAGCTTAAATGGAAGCAGCAAAAATAGATGATGATGAAGCGATGAGTTATGATCATGATTACATTACTGCGCTAGAGCATGGTTTGCCTCCAACTGCAGGTGAGGGGATTGGTATTGATTACTTGCAGATGTTGTTTATGGATAACCCATCAATTCGTAATATGATTTTATTTCCGTTATTGGGGACCAAGACGTAATATTAATATTTGTAATAGGAGTTGGTTAATGAGAATTAGTTATGTTGGAATAGTACTTTTCACACTTTCATGTTTGTTCGCTACGCAAAGTTTTGCATTAGATCGAAAACCATTGAATGAGCAGCAGTTGCGTAACTAGTTGTTGGCAATACCATGATTGGAACAACCTGTCATACGGGCTCAACCTATTTACTGCATTTTTTCCCAAACGGTAAGCTTTATTTTGAAAAGCACAGTAATCCGCGTCAAACTTACGTAGGGTCATGGAAAATTAAGGGCGACGAAATTATGTCGCAATGGAAAACCTATAAACGCACCGGACTTAATATTCTTCGTTATTATCATGTTGATAATAATGTGTACCAAACATATAACGTTAATGATGCATGTGGCCCGGCGGGTACGTTTGGTCATCCATTTATGGTTTTTAAGGGTGCTTATACATTACAGAAACTTAAGGGTCAGCACCAATATCCTGTGTGTAATAACACGCAACATTGTACAATAGTGCTAAAAAAAACCAAAGATAAAAATTGATAGTTTAATCCAGCTGCCGTCAAAGAAAAAGGTGACTCTCTATTACATAACATTTGAATAACAGCGTTGACGCTCCATAGCCTTGAATTTATTATATTAAATGGATGCCTATCTACTGTAAATTCACTCGTAGTATATACTTTAGACAAGAATAAGAACAACCTGTGGAGTTTCATTGTGAAGACTCGAGCTCAACCCAAAAAGCAAATCTCAGAATTTAATAAACTCATTCGCAAAGCCATTGCGGCTTTAATCGTTGGTGTTCCTTTATTTATTGTCAGTATGTTGGGCTATGCCCATGTGTCGTCAGGCTTAGATCAAGTCATCTGGATTGTTATCGGGATTATTGTTTTTGTCGTTATGTGGTATGCCGGAGGTCATTTCTTCGTTGCTGCATGGGCATCCTTTAAAGCGCATAGCGCCAATATGAACACCTTAATTGCATTAGCAACGGGACCGGCATGGATTTATTCTATGCTAGTGGCAATCTGGCCGAGTCTATTACCGGCATTAGCACGCGAAGTCTATTTTGATGCGCCGATGACGGTGATAGGTTTACTCGTGCTTGGTGCTGCTATTGAGATGCGAGCTGGAGAAAAGGCTGAGCAAGCTATCTCAGAAGCACAAGAAACTATTCCGCAAGACGTTACCTTATTGCAAGGTGATGAACAAAAACTTATGCCGCGTAATGAAATTAAAGTAGGCGACCAATTAATTATTAAGGCCAATGCCACGATTCCTATTGATGGTAAAATTATTAAAGGCAGTAGCCAAGTTAACATGGCTAATTTAACGGGTGAAATACAACTGCAAAATAAGCATGAAGCGGATAGTGTGTACGCGGGTAGTATTAATGTAGGACATGAGCTTATTATTGAGGTAACTAAATTAGCAGAAAATAGCACGTTAAATGAAATTATTGCATGCGTACGCAAGGCGCAAAATTCTAAACCGAGCATTAGTCAGATTGCCGATAAAATTGCTACGGTATTTGCCCCTATCGTATTGATTGCTGCATTTATTACATTGCTTATCTGGATGAACTTTGGGCCGCAGCCGATTATTGCTTATATGCTGGTGACATTCATGGCGGTATTATTAATTGCTTGTCCATGTGCGTTGGGTTTAGCTGCTCCCATTTCCTGTTCGGTCGCGATTTCGAAAGCTGCGCAATCAGGCAATATTTTTCATAACAGTAATACCTTATCAGAGTTACCTAAGTTGAACTTCTTAGTTTTAACACATTTTATGCCTGACACTAAACTTGTTGTACAAGCTTTTGCAAAACATGGTGTGAAAACGTTTCTGTTAGTTGAGCAAGGTGATGTCCCCGGAATGATTGATGAATCTATATTTGAATATGTCGGTTATGATTTATCTGATGACGATAAGATTAAGAAAATTTATGGTTTACAACAAGCCGGTAGCAATGTCGCTGTTTTAATGAATGCTTCAGAGTTTAAGAAACTTGGGCTTAATGACAAGGTAATGCGTGTTACAGTTGGTTTAGATGGTTATGCATTGGATGATGTTGATATTTCAGTTTTGCGAAAATCATTAATCGGGTTCTTAGATGCCTATGTGATTTCGAAATCTGCACTGCGTAATATTAAACAGAATCTAACGGGTGCCTTTTTATATAATGTCATTGGTATACCTATTGCAGCCGGTGTTTTCTATCCTTTGCTTTATACATTGCTAAGCCCTATATTAGCTGGCGCATTAATGGCGGGCTCATCGCTAAGCGTTATTGCCAATGCCAATCGATTGCAATTATTAAAACCAATTAAGAGAGAAGATCTATGATTGTTATTTTAGATATTATCATTATCGTCATCATTGCATTTATTATCTGGTGGTTTTGGTTGTACAAACCCAAGGCAACGAAAATTGTCGAGTCAGGTGAGGTGATAGTAACAATTGAAAAAGGTATTTATAAGCCAGATAGAATTGCCGCTTATGCAGGTATGCCGCTTAGCATTCGTTTTGTTTTAAATGATGATGCGCATTGCGCAAAGAAAGTGATTTTTGCTGATTTTGATCGCAGTGTAGAATTAACCAAGAGTGAGCCACAAGTAATCGAGTTAACGCCTGATAGAATCGGAGAGTTTGCTTTTGCATGTCCTATGAATATGTATCGTGGCGTTCTTGAAGTTAAAGCTGCACCCGCGATTACGATTACTGTTGATAATGCTGTTTATCAACCTAATCGTATTGAAGCCTCAGCAGGCAAAACCATTAACTTAAGTTTTGTACGTCGCGATCCAAGTCGTTGTGCACAGATGGTTTACTTCCCTGATTTTGAAATAGCAGAAGAATTACCGTTAAATCAGCCAAAGAGTATTAGTATTGTGCCGCAACAAGCGGGAGAATATAAATTTAATTGTGAGATGGGTATGTATTCTGGTACGTTGATAGTCAATCCGGCGTCCCGTTAAGCTTCATCAATATTAATGCCCAGCGTTGCTGCTTGACTACAGGTAACCACGTCATAATTGGCCGTTCTAAATTTTTCTTTTAATGCTTTAGTATCGCCTGCGCAAATCGCCAGCACAATATCCGCACCGAGAGCTCCACAGCCTTTTACTGCTTTGACTTCAGGCCAGTGTTGTAAGTCATTTAAGATCTGCTGGGTATGTTCGGCAACTAAGTTTTGGACTTGTAATGCTTCGGCATAAGCATTAATTGCCGCACAGAAAGCATTGGCATTGGCTTGTACTAATGCAATCGAACCTTGCTGTACGATCTGATCTAGCGTTTCAGTTTCAAGATTATTAAGGCTGGTTAGATGTTCATGAGTAGCCAGCTTTTTACCCGTGCGTAATAAACAAAAGGAGAGATCTTGGAATGGCCAAACCAGTGATTCGATCATGTTTTCTGACTTTGCAAAATAAGTAATACCACCGTAGAGTTGGCTGACAACATCGGCACCACTGGGTGGATAACCTTGTTGGTCCCAGGCATATTTTTGGTAAGTTTTTAACAAGTGTGGAATATTCAATGTTTGCATGAATATATTAATATCGGTTTGTTGCGGTTGACGAATATTACCGCTAAACAACTTTTGTAATAAATATAATGCGGCAAACTGTGCACTTGATGCTCCTAACCCACCTTTGTTTTGATGAGGGTCAGTAAATGTCAGCTGCCAATCTGTAAATAAATCTTGATGCGCAGAGTAGAATTTTCCTGCAGGCGATTGTGGGTGAATATTGTTTAATGCGCTATTACCTGGCGCACATTGTAATTGAAAGCATGGCTCAGTATTTAATACCAGCGCTGGACCATCATGCAATACGAGATATTCTCCAAGTAAAAATGTTTTGCTAGGTAGATTAAGTGTAAACATGGTTTCTCATCTAGTTTAAATTGTTTTAACTGCGTTGCTCACGAATTTCTTTCAAGACATCAATGGCATTAGTTAATGAAATACGATTTTTCAACGAAAAAATTTGTTCTAAACGTTTTTTCACAATAGGGATTTCATGTGGCTCAGCACCTGATCCCAAAGTAAGATTGGTGATATGTAATTTCATATGACCTTGAATGATGCCGACACTTGTTAGTGCGCGAATCGCACCGAGATTTTGTACTAAACCAACTGCCGCAACAACTCGAGATAATTCATTTGCACTATCAACATTGAGCATACGTAAGCACAGTTTTGCAGTTGGATGTAAGCGGGTAACACCGCCAACTGTCGCGACAACTAAAGGTGCTTTAAAGGTGCCAACTAAATCTTTACCTTGCACTTGCCACTGGGTAACTGAACGATATTGACCGTCATGTGCGGCATAGGCATGGATACCTGATTCAACAGCACGCCAATCATTACCTGTTGCGATAAGCATGGCATCAATCGCATTGACAACACCTTTATTGTTGGTTGTGGCTCGATAAGGATCACAGGCGGCAAAATGCGATGCTTCAGCAATAGCATGGCCAACATCTTCTTCAATATCACGAATAACAACTCGAGCGTGCGTTAATTTTCGATCATTTAAGTTAGACAAGATGCACATGGTTACGGTTTCATCAGTTAACTCTTGGATATGTTCTTTTAAGTATTCACAGATTTGATTAATGATATTAGCGCCCATAGCATCGCAAGTATCAACATGTATATGCAGAACAGCCATATGGCCGCTATCAAGTCGCGCTACTTGACGTATAGTTAAATCTTTTATACCGCCACCGCGTTGTACCATCGCAGCAGCAACATCATTATTCGCGATGTGGATTAACTTGTCTTTATGTGCGAGGATGATTTTTTCAAAGTTAGCAAAATCTTTAACATTGGCAATCTGAATTTGACCAATTAAGGTGTTGCCTTCAATGTGTGTAGTGATTTCACCATTGTCACGAATCCATTTTGCCGTTTTACTTGCGGCAGCAATAATCGATGTTTCTTCAACAGCCATGGGAATAACATAATCTTTGTTATCTATGCGAAAATTTGTAGCAACCCCCAGTGGCATTTGAAAATAGCCAATAACATTTTCAATAAAGTGTTCGGCGAGTTCGGGCTCAAGCGGAGCATCATTGTTGAGGAATTTAATATCTGCACTACTTAATACACCCATTTTGCGCAGACGATTGAAACGTTCTTGTCGTTCAAGTTTCGAAAACCCTTTAAAGAATTCTTCGAAATTATTGTTCGTTGCCATAATAGTGTGTTCCTTTCATGAGTCGCAAAAAGCAGAACCAAAAAACAGAAGCTGTAAATAATCTAAACGATTACAGTAAAATTACCACATTGTCGAATACGTGAAGTGGTGAGTCAAGTCCAAACTTAAGCTTGTCAGCGTTTCCCTAGCTGTGCTAGACTACTTTGGCTCAGCTAGTGGACCCATTGCAAAATCCTGACCAACACCACTAAATTGGGATTTAGTCTCTGTCGCCGTTGTGCATGCCTGGGAGCTTTGCTCAACCAGGAAGCCTGAAGCGATATGCCGAGTCCCACCTGAACCTCGGTTCGGGCTTGCATGACCACTAGCTAGCATTTACTTATTTCTTTTATCTACCCTCCATATCTTTAGTCATTATCTCTAATTTATTCAATAATCTAGTACTCGTTAGCCAAGGAACCCTGGTTATATGGAAGAGATTGACATTTCACATGTTGCGATTCACAATGTGCGAATCATGCTAAGAGCTTCATAAACAGACATTTTCTCTGTGATTTAAATATTTTAAGGATGATATAAAAAGCCATGGAAGACTTCCTACTATTAGATAATCAATTAGCTGATGATGAGATTATTCTGCGTGATAACCTACGTCGTTGGGTTGATGCTGAAGTGATCCCTAAAATGCCAAATGCTTTCGAACAAGCAATCTTTCCCAAAGAATTTATTCAACAAACAGCCGATTTAGGTTTATTAGGTATGACTTTGCCACAACAATATGGTGGCAGTGAAGCAAGTTATATTACCTATGGTTTAGCTTGCCAAGAATTAGAACGCGGCGATAGCGGTTTACGTAGTTTTGTCTCGGTGCAAAGTTCTTTATGCATGTATCCTATTTTTCGTTATGGTAGTGAACAACAAAAACAACGTTTTTTAAAGAAGATGGCTCAAGCTAAACTTATCGGTTGTTTTGGTTTAACGGAACCTGATGCAGGGTCTGATCCGGCCAGTATGAAAACCACTGCCAAGAAAGTTGCTGGTGGCTGGCTATTAAATGGCACGAAAATGTGGATCACTAATGCGCCAATTGCGGATTTAGCCATTGTTTGGGCAAAAACTTCAGAAGGTATTCGTGGTTTTATTGTTGAGACAGAATTTAAAGGCTTTAGCTGCAATGAAATTTCACATAAATTATCTTTACGTGCATCCGCTACTGGCGAATTAGTATTACAAGATGTGTTTGTGCCGGATGAAAATTATTTGCCCGGTAGTGACCGTGGTTTAGGTGCGCCGTTAAGTTGTTTAAACCAAGCGCGCTATGGTATTGCTTGGGGGGCGATAGGTGCAGCCATGGCATGTTATGAAAAAGCTGTAGAGTATAGCCTAGAACGCAAGCAATTTGATAAGCCGATTGCGTCTTTCCAACTCATTCAAAAAGATTTAGCAGAGATGTTAACGGAAATTGTTAAAGCGCAATGTTTCAATTTACAGCTAGGTAAATTAAAGCAAGAAAATAAAGCCAGTGCCGTTATGGTTAGCATGGCGAAAATGAATGCTTGTCGAGAAGCATTGAACATTGCTCGACAGGCGCGAAATATTTTAGGTGCCAATGGCATTAGCTTGGAATATCATATCATTCGGCATATGAATAATTTGGAAACCGTTTTCACTTATGAAGGTACTGACAATGTGCATCATTTAATTGTCGGACGGCATATAACAGGTATTAGTGCATTTGAATAAGTCCTATAATTTACTGAGGGAAAAAGATGGCAGAACAAAATAGTAGTTGGGAAAAACAAGCGATTCAGAAATTTGCCAATGCTACGTTAAAAGAACAGCGAGCTAAACGTCGCTGGGGAATTTTCTTTAAATTGTTTTTTCTATTTTGGTTGTTTTTATTATTATATTTTGTTTTTGGACGTGGCTCTAATCATGAGCAAGTAAGTTTGCGAGCACCACATACTGCTTTAATCAAAGTGATGGGCCCAATTATGGCGGGTTCAAAAAGCAGTGCTAATAAAATAAATCGAGCATTACGTAGTGCGTTTAAAGACAAAGGTACCAGAGGTGTGGTTGTTGAGCTAGATAGTCCGGGTGGCAGTGCAGTACAATCCGCGGAAGTTTATAATCAGATTATGGTTCTCAGAAAGAAACATCCAAAGATTAAGATTTATGCTGTGTGTACTGATGTGTGTGCCTCTGGTGCGTATTATATTGCTGCAGCAACAAATGATATTTATGCCAATCAAGCCTCGATTATTGGCTCCATTGGTGTGATTTTAAATGGCTTTGGTTTTGTTGATACCCTGCAAAAGCTAGGTATTAAAGCGCGAGTGATTAAAGCGGGAAAATATAAAGATTTTCTAAGTCCTTTTGAACCGGTACGTGAGTCAGATATACAACATGCACAGCAAATGCTAGATCAAGTGCATCAAATCTTTATTCAAGATGTTGAACGTGGTCGAGGCAAACGTTTACATAAAATCCCAGATTTATTCTCTGGCTTAGTCTGGAGTGGTATCGCCGCGAAAAAAATTGGATTGATAGATGGCTTTGGTAGTGTTGGCTATGTCGCTAGAAATATTATTAAAGCGCCGAAAGTGATTAACTATACAATTCGACTAAGTCCATTCGCTCGTATCATTGGCGGCTTGGGGGCGTCATTTGGAACGTCATTTGGTAATGCTGTTCTGCATACCATGCAACAAAGTCCAGACTCGATTCAGTAATAGGATGTATTTATTTTGAGACCGATAAAGCTTTTTCTGATTATCGTGTTAATGCTAAGTTCTATGTGTTTAGTGACTAGCTGTACGCGTTCGCCGCCAGATCATCTCGACAATATTTGTTTGATTTTCAAACAGTATAATGATTGGTATTGGGATGCTGAAGCTGCACAGCGTAAATGGGGTGTGCCGATCAGTGTGCAAATGGCGATTATCTATCAAGAGTCACACTATAATGCAACAGCAAGACCAGCACGGCAACACATTTTATGGGTGATTCCATGGTTTCGACCAACATCAGCTTATGGTTATTCGCAAGCGGTGAATCAAACGTGGAAATTGTATAGACGCCAAACAGGTAATGGTGATGCTTCTCGTAATGCCTTTCATGCTGCAACGGATTTTATTGGTTGGTTTGCTGCACGTGCTCGGCGTAAGCTTGGAATCAAACAATATCAGGCATTTCGACTATACCTAGCTTACCATGAAGGCTTATTAGGTTATAAACGAGGAACCTATAGACACAAACGTTGGTTGATTGATGTTGCGCATCGCGTACAGCGTATTGCTTGGATCTATCATGCGCAATTGAAGCGTTGTGAAGGCCAGTTACGGCAGAAACCTTTCTGGAAAAGAGTTTGGGATACTATTTAACTCAGGGAAATAATGATGACGGTACTTAAAAAATGGATGATTGCTCTTGGAATTATTATCGCGTGTTTGTTTTTATATTACACGTTACCAGTGCTTATGCCATTTATTATTGGCGCCTTATTTGCTTATCTGGGTGACCCGATTGTTAATTGGTTGGGGCGTCATAAAGTCTCGCGAACACTAGGTGTTATTATTGTCTTTGTGGTGTTTCTATTAATTATCACTTTACTTCTTTTTATATTAGTACCGATGTTAGAACGCCAAGTAAATTATTTTATTAATAAATTGCCTCTTATTATTCATTGGATACAGAATGTTTTATTACCATGGTTGCAACATAAATTTGGTAGTATGGCGTCATTGAATTTTAGTGCTAACAAACTATCTTTAGCGAAAACATTAAAACCTAGTGCTAGTGTTTTGACTTTAATTATTAATACGATTACTCAATCAGGCTTAACAATTATTGCTTGGGGAGCCAATTTGTTACTAATTCCAGTGGTGGCATTTTATTTAATGCGCGATTGGAAAAAAGTTGTAGCAGCCGTGCAAAGTATGTTGCCACGTAGCATAGAGCCAATATTAATGCGCTTAGCACAAGAATCAAATGAAGTTTTGGGTGCATTTTTACGTGGCCAACTATTGGTGATGATCTGCTTAGGTTGTATTTATTCAGTAGGTTTGTGGATTGTTGGCTTACAACTGGCATTACTTATTGGTATGTTAGCGGGACTTGCCAGTGTTGTGCCGTATCTAGGCTTTGTTGTCGGTATCGTCGCAGCAGCCATTGCTGCTTATTTTCAATTCCATACGGCGTGGTCATTATTATATGTCTTAATAGTTTTTATGATTGGACAGGCGATGGAAAGCACCGTATTAACACCATTATTTGTTGGTGACCGTATTGGTTTGCATCCTGTTGCGGTGATTTTTGCAGTGTTAGCGGGTGGGCAACTATTTGGTTTTGTGGGAGTCCTCATAGCATTACCGGTTGCCGCGGTGATTATGGTATTCTTACGCTACTTTATGCAGAGTTATGTTGCCAGTGAGTTTTATCAAGAACTGGCTGACAAGCCATCATCTAAAACATAATAGCAAATAGAAACGCTTATGACACAATTAACGCTAGGGGTAACCCTTAATGATTTAACAACGTTCACGAATTATTATGTGGCGGAAAATAATGAGGTTGTTAATTACCTACAAGCATTTTGTCAGGTGCAAGAGCCATGCGAGCACTATGTCTATTTATGGGGTGAAGCTGGAATAGGTAAAAGTCATTTGCTGCAAGCTTGTTGTCATCAACTCGGCGAAAACAAACAAGCGGTGGCCTATTTACCATTACGAGAATATAAGCAATTCGATGCCAATGAAGTTTGTGCTGGTTTAGAAAATCTAGCATTAGTGTGTATTGATGATATAGATTGCATTGTTGGAAACGCTGTTTGGCAAGAAGCCCTGTTTCATTTGTTTAATCGTCTGCAAGCCGCTAAAGTTTTATTATTAATTGCTGGTAGCAAAGCACCTACGAATCTCGAGATAACGCTTCCTGATTTACAATCACGTCTAGCATCAGGTGTGACCTTTCAATTGAATAAACTAAATGATGCGAATAAAGTCAAAGCCTTACAAATGCGAGCAAAGTTGCGTGGTATGAATTTAGCAGATGCTGTTGCAAATTACATTCTGACGCATCACTCACGTAATATGCATGACTTGACTGCGATTTTAAACAAGCTCGATCAAGCATCACTACAAGAACAACGACTATTAACAATTCCATTTGTAAAGCAGGTGTTAGAATATATTTAATAATATAGTGTTTATTACCAACTACCTTTTTTAAGTTCCTGTGACATCATGCATATTGCAAAAGTGTGGCAGCATTTTGTTGCGACCTTCATGCATTGCTGATTATTATCACATGCTATTTTATAGCGAGCTAGACACTTTGTTTCTCCTGAAGTGTCATCGCTCCAATTACTGCTATCAAAACCGATAATAAAGTTTTGAGCGCGACTACCAGTACAGCTACTAGAGTTGCTAGCTTGTTGCTGACAGTAATTAAATATAGTTTGGATATCTGTTGCATAACTTAACATAGGAATACTTAAAAGACTTAATGCAAATAGACAAGAAAGAAACGTTTTCATACTTTATTCCTTTATTTATTTCTTAATTTTGAAAATAGTAAGGATTTAGTGAATATGCAACTGACAATTTAATTACTCTCATGATAAACGTTTGTTTATCAATAACATAGAAGGCTGTTGCAAGAGCTAAATGTTATTAGCAGTTCCATTCATCAAGCAGGTATTATAAATTAGCTATGAAGAATAGGGTTATTTGGCAAGAATAGCTTCTTTATTAATGCGACGAGTATATTCGCTTACAAACAGGATACCACCGAATTGCAACAAAATAATAGCCGTGCTCATATCATCTATGCCTGTATCGCAGGTTTTTCTTTATTCATCATTGCGATGGGTATTAATCGTTTTTCCTATGCGCCGATTATTCCTTATTTAGTCAATAGTCACTGGCTGACTACGCCACAAGGTGGTTATGTCGGCAGTGCTAATTTCTTAGGATATTTCTTAGGCGCTTATAGTACACATAAGCTAACACGCTATTTTTCTATTAAAAAAATAATGATCGTTGTTCTCATTATTTCAGTCATCGCATCCACGCTTTGTATGATAAATTTTGGTTATATTTGGTTGAGTATCTGGCGCTTAGTTGTAGGTATTGTCGCTGGCATTATTATGGTGTTAACACCGACCATCATTTTGGAAAATATGGCGGATAAAAGCAAAGCTATTATTAGCGGCATAATGTTTTCAGGTATTGGTATCGGTATTGCTCTAACGAGCTGGTTAATTCCGCATTTTAATCAATGGGGTAATGTTATTAGTATTTGGACAGGCCTAGCTGTGATGACGCTGCTGCTTGCTCTCTTAGCGAGTGCTAAATGTATTAAGGCGTCGAATATTGACAAACAAAGTGCAATACAGACTAATAAACTAGATAACAAAAAGCGTCGTATCCTTTTCTTTGCTGTTACAGGCTATGGACTTTATGGTGTTGGCTTGGCGCCGAGTTTACTATTCTTATCCGATTACGCGCATCGTGTATTAGGAGTAAGCACTGAACTTAGTAGTTTACTCTTTGCCATTTTAGGGATTGGTTGTGCCGTGGGTTCCATTATGGGAGGTTGGATTCATAATAAATTTGGCAACTATTATTCAGTATTGTTTACCTCAGCTATAGGGATTGTTAGTTTATTACTCATTACTTTTACTCATAGTATAATGATGGTGGCGATCAGTGCTTTTCTAACTGGTTTTTATTTGATTGCGCTTGTTGTACTGATGTCTTTATTTGTTGAAAGTGTTGTAGGCATGCCGCGTCATGCGCAGTATTGGGCATTGATGACATTAGTGTATGCTGGTTCACAGTTTGTTGCTGGCTATATATTCTCTTACGCGTTAAATTTTCAATTCAGTTACCACGATATGTTTATTAGTGGTTTTATCGTTTTAATTTTATCTTTGATTAGCTATATGTTTATTAGGCAGAGTTAATCATATTCGAGCTGTACCTCCATGGGATACAAATTCTGCAATCAAGTAGCTAATGCCACCAGCGTTAGTTATTTGCAGGAGTAGAGAGCTGTGGATCTTAATTATATAAATCAGTATCGGGTACTCGATAAGCCGAGACTTTGTCTTAATAAGCATTTAGGCGTTATGAATAATGCCACCTTTACAATAGAACGATTAAGGTGTGTAAAACTGTAAGATTTCTTACTGTCTAGTTGAGCTGGATAGTGCCACTACCCTAATTTAAGAGCATTTACTAGGGGGGAATATCCACGATAATTACGAATGACGCCTTAGTGGCCAATATGTTACCATTTCTATTTATGATATTGATCATAGCAGTGGAGTGGAGAAAGTAATGTTAGGAACTTCAGATCATGAGGTGGGTCAACTTCTTCAAAAAAGGCAAGAGTTGGTAAAATATTTTACGGGAATAGAGTTAGAGCAACTCAAGGATGATATCGCGTCATTGGATGAGCAAAGAGCGCTTAGAGATACCTTAATCCTTTTTATTACTGTATGTCAGGATTTGAATAAAAAAATATTCGCTGCGTTTAAGAGGTATATACATCAGGAATTTCGTAGAAGCCATGCTAATGATGAAGACTTTCAAGCGTTTGTTACCCAAATATTTACAGGAAGTGGTGATGACATTTTCGGTGATAAAAGCATATTGCTGCTATTTTCTTATTATTGGCAAAAACTTGTAGGTAAATCAGAAAAGCGCTTACGCTACGTATTACTTCGTCAGCCACAAATTGCGCCTCATATATTAGATATGTCACAGCCATTGCAATCATTCTCTGATTGTTGTGATGTTTTTAGCGTTTCTTTACGTGCAATGATGCAGCGTTCAGGCGGTTTAGCTAATCTATTATTACCAGAAGAAATCTTATCTGCTGAATTGGCCCAACAATCTGCTACCGAAAGTTTATCTGCAGGAGTAAGTTATATTGAGTTTGCTGCAACCAATTTAACAATTTTATTACGATGGTTTTCTACACCTGCTGAAAAGAAAGACTTAGAGCCAATTAATACTGCTGTATTACAGCAGCTCCCTGATTTAGCAGACTCTGCGGCACTCATTAAGCTACTAAATGCTTTACCATTAAGTGTTTGTAAAACACTATTATCTGTATTACCAGAAGCTTATTTTCAAGCCATAGGTTGGTATTATAATTTAAATGTGATGGCTGATGTGTTTTCACAACTTGCTGCTGATAAAGCTGAGGTAGTTGCTGAGCTTATGCCTGAGTTTACAGCTTTTGTTAATCAGGGAAGATTTAATGTTAATGATGATGGCGATAGTGAATTAGCTGATACTGATGAAGAATTGAAACAAAATAAAGTAAGTTTTAAACTGCTATTAGCAATGTTATCTGCGTGGCAACACAGCCCAGACTCCCAAAAAATTATTATCGAAGAGTTTGTTGAATTAAATATTGATATGGTGACGAATATTCTACAAGTTCGAGAGTTAATGGGTATATGTCATCTTCATTGTCGAGCATACTTGTTTAACTTGCTGCAATTAAGATTCCCGATGTTAATAGCGGGAGAGTGGAAAAATCTTTTCTATATATTTGAAATGCTACAGTATATTGATGACGATCAGCTACAGTTGCGGCCATGTGAAGGAATTCCGAGTCTTAGGCTGAGCTTGATTCTAACATTGCTTGAAGAGATCCGTGAGATTCCAGAAGATCAGACAGAGAATGCTCTTTATATCTTGCTCTCTAATGTTTCGGCTCTGCATACATTATTAATTTATGATTATCTTTATGCGGAATTTAAAAAAACAGTGCTAAAAGATATTCGTAGTATGACTGCGTTCTTAATAATGTTTGATGCGAAATCACAGAGGCATTTTTTACGGTATTTCAAAAAAGAGCTTATCGAATTGGCTGAGGTTAAAGAAGCTAATGATCTTAACAATATACAGAGTATTATTAGGCTTTTAACAATGCTTGATGGGGAGTCACAGGGGCTTTTCTTGATGTGTTTCCGTGAGAAAGTTACTGGACTGGTTGGAGGGGTCAACGACCTTATTGCTCTTATTAAAGTTTTGCACTCGTCTCAAGACTTATTGGAGCTTTATAGTATTGATGACTTGGCTGATTTTTTTGAGGTTTATGACCAACCTGAAAGGTTCATGGGGCTGACATCTGCGCAGCGTGGTTTTATTATCGAGATTTATGACCGACAGCTTCAGAGACATGTGCTCTCTGACTATATGAAACGATATGGGCAAAGAATAAGTTTAAAAGAACTTAAAGAATTCATTGTTTCTGAAATCAATATGTATAATCTAGTGACAAGAAAAAATCGAGGCGCGTCAAGTGCACCGAACTTGTTACGAGAGGAAAGAGGCACTTTTTCAATATTAGACTGTAATAAAATCGCCGATATTCAATTAAGGTTGTTGCAATTGTATTGCATTGAAGTTGCTAACGTAGCGCGTAAATGTGGACGAGATTTCTCAGCAGAACATAAAAGCTTTCGCGCTTTTAGACTGACGCCTATATATGATTTTTTATTGAAAGTGTTAGGGCGTTGTCGTGCTGAGGTTTCTATGCAAGAAGAAACCGCGGAGTCATTGTCCGTTAGTTGTGTTCCAGCAGTTTCTACACAAGATTATAAAACAGGTACAACGTATAAAGTGCTGATGCAAAGGCCAATTTCTGAGGCAAGGAAAAAACTTGCTTTACTACGAAAGGGTATATTGGATAGGCAGTTTTTTCAGCTTTCAAATAAAAACCTCATTACTTGGCTTAACCTACTATCTTATTATGAATGCCTTGAAGTGCTAAGGAGCAATATACTATATCAAGGGCTGTCTCATCAAACAATCACATTACCAATAGTGAAAGAATTCTTATTAAATTTTCGACATGCATTATATTGTATTGAACGGTTATATTTTCTGTTTTTAAAACAATTTACAGCGGCAGAGTTAGCCGCGTTACTCAATACATTACCTGAAGAATTGTGCATAGCACTATTACAATATGATGTGTTCTTTATAAAGCTAGGTAAAGACTTTTCCTGGTTAGCAAACATTGCTGCAGAGAAACGATTAGAAAAGGTTTCTATTTTAGAAAATAGAATAACGTCACTCACACTATTGCAAAATATGGTTAATCAACATTTAAGCTCTGATGAGGCCGTGGTATTGGTTCTTGACCTTAAAGAACCAATAAAAGAATGGCTAACGACACCAGAGGATATCAAGTTGTTCCTAGCTGTATTGGACCTATGTGGTGTTACTGAAAATGTAGTTGCATTTACAACAGATGAACAGTTACAACCAAACTCCCATATGCAATTGCTTGCAATACTTTCTGATGCAGACATTGAGAAGCTTGGAGAGAACATAGATTTTGCGACTATCAACTCGTTTCTAAATACACTTAACCCTAATGCAGCATATATTTTCCTGTTGCGTTTTGCGGCACAGATTGCGAATACAGCATGCTTACCATCACTTGCTCACTATAGTTTATTGTTGCGTCATGTTGCAGAAACACAGCATGCTAGCTTAGCGATTGTCCTAGTTGATTGGTTGAAAAGCTTAATTCAATCAAAAGAAGATTTTCGTACTTTCTTATTAACATTAAATTCTATTCCTGAAGAACAACAGACAAAGCTTTCTGAGCTTTTGCTACATTTCTCAGATGATGCCTTTATGGATTACTTTGCAGAAATGCTGAGCTTGGCTCCTGAAAGAGAACGCTTTGATGACGTTAGTGATGCGCACAAGCAAAATTTATTATTTTATTTTTTCGAACCAGTATTAACGAAGATGCCTGCTAACAGCAAAGATTTTTATTTTTACGCAGGCAATATGTCAGAAACAGTAGCACACAATGCTTTACTTCAAGCTAAGTTGGAAGTAGATATAGCTTTTCCAGTTCAGGAAGGATTCAACTTAACTTCAAGGAAACCCCTTAGCCGAGCTGCCGTTATCCAAGAAAAAATAGAGATGTGTAAAACATTCACAGCAATGAAATGGCTGTTAGCTATTGAGATTGTCGAGTTGCGTGGACAAGATCTGTCGCAACAGCCTTTTTGCAATGCATATCATGCAGTATGTCGAGTTGAAGCTGCGTTAAGTTTCCCAACCGGAGTTATATACTCTAAAGAAGATGCCGCACGTGCTAGGCAAGTACTCCTAAGCGGTTAATTGGTAAACCACGTTCAGCCGCACCCAAAGTAAGGATTTCAACACCATCAGCCGTGACTAAAATAGTATGTTCCCATTGTGCCGATAAACTTTTATCTTTGGTGATTGCGGTCCAGCCATCAGGTAACATTTTCATATGGCGTTTACCAGCATTCAACATCGGTTCAATCGTGAAAGTCATACCTTCTTCTAACACCATGCCTGTGCCAGGCATGCCATAATGTAAAACTTGAGGGTCTTCATGAAAGACTCGGCCGATACCATGACCACAAAATTCGCGAACTATGGAAAACTGATGTTTTTCTGCATAGGATTGAATCGCATGACCAATATCGCCGAGCCGAATCCCTGGCTTTACCATTTTAATGCCAATCCACATGGCCTCATGGGTAATACGACTAAGCAACGCTGCGCGGCCTGTGATCTGACCAACATGAAACATTCGGCTAGTATCTCCATGGTAGCCGTCTTTTATGACAGTAATGTCGATATTCATAATATCACCATCTTTTAATTTTTTGTCTCCAGGGATACCATGACAGATAACTTGGTTAATTGATGTACAGATTGATTTGGGAAATCCTTTATAATTCAATGGTGCAGGGATGGCTTTTTGTACATTGACAATATAATCATGACAAATATCATTCAATTCTTGAGTCGTTACACCAGCTTTAACATAAGATGTGATCATATCGAGGACATCGCCACCTAAGGCGCCAGCAACGCGCATTTTTTCAATTTCTTCAGTTGTTTTTATGGTTACAGTCATGTTTTACCTATTTGTTAGCTATGCTTAGTGTAATTGATTGTCGTTTAAGTCGATATATGGTATAAAGCCTGGCTCAAATTAGCAATATTTTTGTTGTTTGAGTTTATTCATCGTGAGTTATGGTTCGATTTATTTTGCAATAAATTTGAGCTATACCTCATAGAAAGCACGTTAAGTGGAACAGATTCTGGGGTGCTCGAACATTGTTAATTACAATGTTTTGAGTTCAGATTATGTGCTTAACGGAAGATTGTTAGCTTGATGACGAGCTAATTACAACAACCCATGAAGGAGTTATTCATGAAAAAAGTATCTATGTTAGATATGTTGCAAGCGGGCGTGCATTTCGGTCACCAAACCCGTTACTGGAATCCTAAAATGTCGGAATATATTTTTGGTTCGCGCGACAAAATCCATATTATCAATCTCGAAAAAACGCTGCCTATGTTTAATGATGCAATGAGCTTTGTTAAACGTTTAGCAGATAATAATTCTAAAGTTCTATTTGTTGGTACTAAACGTGCTGCTCGCGATATCGTGCGTGAACAAGCTGAACGTTGTGGTATGCCTTACGTAAATCATCGCTGGTTAGGTGGTATGTTGACGAACTATAAAACGGTACGTCAATCGATTAAACGTTTAAAAGAATTAGAAAGCATGCGTGCTAATGGTCTCTTCGATAAAATGACGAAGAAAGAAGCCTTAATGAAAGAACGTGAAATGGCAAAATTAGAACTTAGTTTAGGTGGTATTAAAAACATGGGCGGTTTGCCTGATGCTATTTTTATTATTGATGCTGGTTTTGAGAAAAATGCTATTGCTGAAGCGAAAAAATTACGTATTCCTGTTATCGGTGTTGTTGATACTAATAACAGTCCGAATGATATTGATTACCTTATTCCTGGTAATGATGATGCTTACAAAGCAATTAATTTATATATTGGAACGGCCGCAGATATTATTACGGAAGCGCGTTCATCTGCGAAAGCTAAAGCCTCCCAAAAAGAAGCGGCTAAAGTAGCAGCGAAAGAAGCTGCAGCAAAAGAAGCAGCGGCGAAAGAAGCTGTTAGTGAAGCGCCCCAAAAAGAAAAACCAGCAGAAGAAGCTCCAGCAGCAGTTGCAGCAGTTGCAGCAGCACCAGCACCAGCAGCTGCACCATCTGCAGCTGAAGGAGATCAAAAGTAATTAGCATGCTAGTTACTTTTAAAATGCAAAGTGTATTAACTAAAATTTTATGAGGTAAAGAAGACATGGCGGTAAGCGCAGCTCTAGTCAAAGAATTACGTGCTATAACAGATGCACCGATGATGGATTGTAAAAAAGCCTTAGATGAAACTGCAGGCAATATTAATGATGCAGTTAAATATCTACGTGAAAAAGGTGCAGCAAAAGCTGTGAAGAAAGCCAGTAGAGTGGCGAGTGAAGGTTTGGTTGTTGCTGTTCAACGCGATAATCAAATTGCATTAGTTGAAGTTAATTCTGAAACTGACTTTGTTGCCCGTAATGATGATTTCATTGGTTTCGCTAATGATTTAGCTCGTGTGACATTAGACAATAATGTTACTGATGTTGAACAATTAAAAGCAGCGAAGATTAATGCTGATGAAACAATTGAACAACGACGTCAAACTTTAGTTGCTAAATTAGGTGAAAATCTTAATGTACGGCGAGTGGCATTAATAACTGGTCAAGGTACGGTTGCTAGTTATGTTCATAGCGGTCGTATCGCTGTCATTATCGATGTTATTAATGGTAGTGAAGAATTAGCAAAAGATTTGGCAATGCATATTGCTGCTAGTAATCCTATCGTTGTTAGCCCTGAAGACGTACCTGCAGATGCAGTGGCAAATGAAAAAGATATTTTCCGTGCGCAAGCTTTAGAAAGTGGTAAGCCTGCTGAAATTGTTGAGAAAATGATTGATGGACGTATTAAGAAATATTTAAGTGAAGTAAGTTTGTTAGGTCAAGCCTTTGTAAAAGATCCCAGTAAAACTGTAGCGGATATATTAAAAGCAGATAAAGCTTCCGTGAAAAGTTTTATTCGTTTTGAAGTAGGTGAAGGCATTGAGAAAGAAGAATCAGATTTTGTTGCTGAAGTAATGGCTCAAGCAAAAGGAGCGTAATACTGTTTTGAGGGAATCCATAACCTGAGGACTTACAATAAATCTCCTTACTAACGAAGTTAAGAAGTTTTGTGTAAGCTCATATGGTTTTCCTTAATGTGGTTAGCGATTAGTGTGACTAGGATGACAAATAAACATAAGCCTATATACAAAAGGATTTTACTGAAACTAAGTGGTGAAGCCTTTTTAGGTAATGATAAATTTGGTATTGCGGCATCAGCATTAGAACAAGTTGCATTACGTATTGCTGAAATTGCTAAGCTTGGCGTAGAAGTTGCTGTCGTCGTTGGTGGTGGCAATCTTTTTCGTGGTGTTGATCTTTTGCATTGTGGCATGCCTAAAGTAAAAGCTGATCAAATCGGTATGCTCTCAAGTATCATCAATAGTCTAGTTTTGCAGAATGCGTTGAGTCAGCATGTTCCTGCTGCGGTTTTTTCGGCTAAACCAATTTCTGGTGTTGTCGATGTCTTCCAACAAGATGTTGTCATGGAAAAATTACAGCAACAACATGTTGTTTTATTTGCCGGCGGTACTGGTAATCCACTTTTTACTACTGATACAGCTGCCAGTTTGCGCGCCATTGAAATTAATGCTGATATTATTTTAAAAGCAACCAATGTGGATGGCGTGTATTCTGCTGACCCACACAAAGATTCAAGTGCAGAACGTTATGACTTTATTAGCTACGATGACGTGATTGCTAAAAACTTACAAGTTATGGATTTGACTGCATTTTGCCTTTGTCGAGAAAATGCAATGCCAATACAGGTGTTCTCTTTACAACAAGATGGCGTATTACACGATATTATTTTCGGAAAGCCATTAGGAACCATGGTAGGAAAAAAAAATGATTAATGATATTCAAAATGATGCAAAAAAGCGTATGCAAAAAAGTACGGAGTCTTTGCATCATGAATTAAACAAATTACGTACCGGACGTGCTCATCCAAGTCTATTGGAACATGTCATGATATCTTATTACGGTACAGATACACCTTTGAGCCAAGTCGCTTCGATCTCAGTTGCAGATGCTCGAACATTATTGTTAACCCCATGGGAAAAGCCTCTTATTCCTGATATTGAAAAAGCCATTATGACTGCTGATTTAGGTTTAAATCCAGTAACCTCAGGAGATAACATTCGTATTCCTTTACCGGCATTAAATGAAGAGCGCCGTAAAGAAATGGTGCGTGCAGTACGAGGTGAAGGTGAAAATGCGCGTGTTGCAGTACGTAATATTCGACGTGATGCTAATAATCACATTAAAGATTTGTTAAAAAGTAAAGACATTACAGAAGATGATGAACATCGCAGTCAAGATGCTATACAAAAGCTTACTGATCAATTTATCGCAGAAATCGATAAAGTTTTACAGAGTAAAGAAAACGAATTAATGGAAATTTAAGTTAGGAATTTTTGCTGTAAACCTTATTACTCAGACCCAATAGGGTAGTAGGAAATAATAATCGTAACTCCTGAAAGAGTAGAACATTGGCGAAGATGGAATCACAAAAACAAATACCTCGGCATGTGGCTGTCATTATGGATGGCAATGGACGCTGGGCTAAAAAACGACATCTACCTCGCAATGCCGGTCATAAAGCAGGTGTTGAAGCTGTACGCAAACTTATTGAGATCTGTTTAGGCAAAGGCATTGATGTTTTGACTTTATTTGCTTTTAGCACGGAAAACTGGCGCCGACCACGACAAGAAATTAATGCCTTAATGGAACTTTTTTTATTATCTTTGCAACGTGAAGCAAAAAAATTACATGAAAATAATGTGAAATTACGTTTTATTGGCGATATAAGTTCTTTCAATAGTCGCTTAAAAGAGAAAATTGCGTCGGTAGAAAATTTGACAGAAGCTAATAATGGCTTAGTTTTAGTCATTGCTGTTAATTATGGCGGTCAATGGGATATTCTTGAAGCTGCGCGTAAACTAGCCCATAAAGTTGCAGCTGGGGAGTTGCAAGCAGATGATATCGGTCATGAAAATTTTGCTCAAGAATTGTGTTTAGCTGATTTGCCTGAACCTGATTTATTTATCCGAACAAGCGGTGAGCAAAGGATTAGTAACTTTTTAAATTGGCAATTGGCCTATACAGAACTTTATTTTACTGATACATTATGGCCAGATTTTAATGCTGAAACATTTGCTAAAGCATTAGCATTTTTTGCTAATCGACAACGTCGATTTGGTTGTATTAATGAACAAATTAAACAGAAAGAATATGCTTAAACAAAGAATAATGACAGCAACCGTACTGGCGGTGCTTGTAATACTTGGCATCTTATTCTTACCCGCAAATTGGTTTGCGTGGATTACTGCTGCAATAGTTCTTTTTGCTGGCTGGGAATGGACCAATATTGTCCAGCTCCCGCATTCTGGATTCAAATATCTTTATGTTCTTGTGTTAGCCGGCGTGTTGTATGTTTGTCAAACGATCCCCGCGACCTTTATCCTCGGAATTAGTTTAGTTTGGTGGGTATATGCATTTCTACTTGTTTTAAGCTTTCAATTCGGTAAGCAATTTATTAAATGTGTATGGTTTAATGCGATTTTGGGCTGGTTGATCTTGGGACCATTCTGGGTGTCTCTCAACATCTTACGTGATAGACCTAATGGCTCTTCTTATTTACTTTATGTTTTAGTTTTAATTTGGCTTGTTGATATAGCGGCTTATTTCATTGGCAAGCGTTGGGGTAAGCGTAAGCTGATTGCAAATGTAAGTCCAAACAAAACTTGGTTAGGTTTCGTTGGCAGTGTATTATGCGGCATGATTTTTGCTGGTATTTTTGCATTTATTATTCCTGTTAAGTGGTGGTATGTATTTTTTATAATTTCTATTATTGCTATTTTTGCTTCTATCTTAGGAGATTTGACCGAAAGTATGTTTAAGCGTCAAGGTAATGTAAAAGATAGTGGCTATATTTTACCTGGCCATGGTGGCATACTTGACAGAATTGATAGCTTAACCGCCGCAATACCTCTGTTTACCTTAGGTATCTTGTGGTTTGGCAAATAATTAAATAAATATAGGGTTTTGTGAAAATCCTTAAAGAATTTGCGTTTACTGGGAAAAGGACATTGGGGGCATTAATCTAAATTCAATATTGCTACATGAATACTGTCAGGACTTACGATAAATGCCAAGATCGAGGCAATTATCGTAAGTCCTGACGGCATGTGAGTCCTAATTTAGATATAGAAAGCCAAAAAATAATAATGTAGAACTTGCGACGAGTCGTTATAAAAATTAGAAAGGGTTTGCGGTAAGTTCTAATAGTTAGCTTCACTGATAATAATATACCCGGTGCGATAAAATCCTAAAATGAATCGCTACGGGTATATACAAATAGTAAGTGAAGTTTAACGTTATAAGGTTTGTATTGGTTTATGTTTAGCATGAAAGATTTTCAGGCTGATTTGCGTTTTTTTAAAAAAACAAAATATATTTTCTTAATCTTTTTATGCTTAAGTTTAATTAGCGTAAAGGCTTGGGCATTTCAATCTTTTGTTGTTAACACTATTCGAGTGCAAGGTACTCAGCGTGTGTCTCGTGCAACAGTCTTAAGTTATTTACCTTTTCATACTGGCGGTGTTTTTACGACAGCGTTAGCGAATAAAACAATTCATATTCTTTATGAAACGGGTTTTTTTGAAAACATCACACTAGCAAAGTTTGGAAACCATACTTTAGCAATTAATTTACAAGAAAGACCCACGATTGGTTCCATTAAGATCTCAGGTAATAGTGAAATTCCAACAACAAAAATTAAAGCATTATTAAAAAGTGTAAACTTAGAACGTGGCCAAATTCTTGATCGTTCAATTCTTATAACTGTTCAAGAAGAATTGCAACAAACCTATTTTTCTCAAGGACGTTTTAATGCCAAGATTAAAGTTCTTGCATTACCTTTACCGCGTAATCGTGTGGCGATTAAAATAAAAATATATGAAGGTACAACTTTAACGGTTAAAGGTATCAGTATTGTTGGCAACCATGTATTTAGTGAAGATGATTTACTTGATGTAATTCCGTTAACGACACCTGGCTTATTAACCTGGTTGAATCATAAAGATCAATATTCAGAACAGAAATTAAATAAAAGCGTTGAAGCAATAACGAAGTATTATCTTAACCGTGGTTACGTTGAGTTTCGTGTGTTATCTACACAAGTTTCGATGACACCTGATCGCAAATATGTGTACCTGACGATTCGTGTTCATGAAGGACACAAATATACAGTCAGTGGTATTGGCGTGATGGGTCACTACATTTACCCGCGTCATGTCATCTTAAGTTTAATTCATATTCATAAAGGCGAGATTTTTGCGCGAGCAAAAGTTATGGCTGCGTTTCACGCTATAGCTGATAAAATTGGTGAGCTTGGCTATGCTTATCCCGTTATTAATGTTTTGCCGCAATTAAACAAAAAAGCGCGATTAATACATTTAACGTTTAGGATTAATCCTGGACATCGTGTTTATGTGCATAAAATAAGTTTTACCGGTAACTACAGAACATCAGATGTCGTGATGCGCCGACAGTTACGTCAATTTGAAGGTGCGTTATATAATACGAAAAATATACGCCGTTCAATTCGACGTTTAAACTTGCTTGGTTATTTCAAAACTGTTCATGTTAAAACAGAGCCTGTGCCAAATGCGCCAGATCAAGTTGATTTGCATTTTCATGTTAAAGAAATGCGTTCCGGACAATTTACGTTTGGTGTTGGTTATTCAACATTTGAAAAATTCTTGATTAATGCGGGTATTCAAGAAAATAACTTTTTAGGAACAGGTGACGTTGTTGGGTTTCATGTGATGCATAGTTTGTATCAACAAAGTTATTCTTTTAACTATACCAATCCGTTTTATACGATTAATGGGGTGAGCCGTGGTATTAGTCTTTACTATAATCGTACCAGTCCTGAAGCAATTAAAAATTTAGCCAACTATACGATGGATGAATTGGGCGGCAGCGTTAATTATGGCTTTCCTATTAGTGATAATAGTTATTTTTCACTAGGGTATGGTGCTCGCAACTTAAGAATTTTGACGAGTAGCAATACACCTGTGGTCATAAAAAACTTTGTTGGTACCGAAGGTGCTCACTTTACGCAGCTAATGCTCACAGCGGGTTGGATTTATAATGGTTATAACAGAGCTATTTTTCCAACAAGTGGACTGTATACTATCTTAAATGGCTCTTTAAACAGTAATGTTACAGGCTCAGCCATGTACTATTACAAATTAAATTACTTCATTCATTGGTATTATCCGTTAGGTGCAGGTTTTATTTGGTCTAGTGAAGCGCGTTTGGCTTATGGTGATAGTTTTGCGGGACCTAATAGAGGCTTACCATTTTTTGAAAACTATTTTGCTGGTGGCATTAAAACAATACGTGGTTATGGAGATAACACCATTGGCCCACAAATACTCTCGCCTAATGGACAATCTGATTCTATTGGTGGTAATGCCTTGATTTTTGGTAGTTTTGGGCTGATTTTCCCAACACCATTAAATAAATACAATCTCAGGACAACAGCTTTCATCGATGCGGGTAATGTCTACCAAACCAATAATGCTTTTGGCTTTAAAACAGCTGAGTCGGCCAAGAATGGCGGACGTGGTTCTGGTCCTGTCCGATTATCTGCAGGTATTGGCTTTCAATGGTATAGCCCTATAGGACCATTTACTGTTAGTATTGCATTCCCGCTGAATGCTCAGAGAGGTGATATACGACAAGTTCCGCAGTTTACTGTTGGCACGTCGATATAATTAAGTTTTGTTAATAGGAGTGATAAGTAATGAAAAAATTGTTAATCGGCGCATCTTTAAGTGCACTATTGTTAACTGCTGGTGTTGCATCAGCTGCAAGCATGAAAATTGGTGTATTGAATATGCATAACTTAATGCAGAAATCACCACAAGCAGTGAAAATCCGTAGCGAGATAAAAGCAAAATTTGGTCCTAAAGAACAACAAATTCAAGCGTTAGTTGTAACCTTGAAAAAACAAACAAGTGACCTTTACAAAAATGGTGCGGTTATGAGTGCAAGTAAACGTGCGACGTTGAAGCAACAAATTACGAAGAACCATCAACAACTACAAATGTTGCAAGAACATTTTTCTATTGAAGCTAATACTGCTCAGCGTAAAGCTTTCGCTGGCTTTTTAACTTTAATTAATAAAGATGTAAAACAAGTTGCAATGAAAGATGGGTACAACTTGATTATGTTGAACAATGGTATTCCTTATTACCAACCACAGTTTGATGTAACCAATGAAGTTCTTGCCTTAATGAAAAAGCAAGTATCTTAATTTAATAAAAACCAGGAAGCTCTCGTTATGCAACGAAGCCTCCTGGTTTTTTATTATGTATATACCACTCGCACGTTGACGTGTGAGTGGTATACCTCTAGCTGATGCGAGAGGGCACAAATAAAGGGTTTTGAGTGAATCCTAAGAGAAAAATTGTGACAGACATGCGACGATCTTTAAAAGAAATAGCAGAGAAAATTAATGCTACGCTTATCGGTGATGCGGATGTCATGATTTCTAGTCTCGCTTCTTTAGCTACCGCTGACTCATCTCAATTAAGTTTTTATAAAGACCCTCGTTATTTAAATAATCTTCAAGACACGACGGCTGGTGCTGTTATCTTAACAGAGTCAGATCAAGATAAGTGTAATACGAATTGTTTGATTGTCGCGGATCCTTATCAAAGCTTTATTGCATTAGCAGAATTTTTATCGCAAGCAACACATCGTAAAACCGGTATTCATGATAGCGTGGTAATGGGCAAAGATTGCCAGATTGCTGCTGATGTGACAATCGGTCCTAATACTTTTATTGGTGATAATGTTTGTATTGCGCAAGGTGTTTATATTGGACCGAATTGTATTATCGAAGATCATTGCGTCATTGATGAAGATTGTTATTTTTGGGGTAATGTTGCTTGCTATCACAGTGTGCAAATTGCGAAGCGTGTCATGGTGCATAGTGGTGTTGTGCTTGGCTCGGATGGTTTTGGTAATCACCGAACAGCTACGGGCTGGACTAAAGTGCCACAACTTGGCACAGTTCGGATTGGCAATGACGTTGAAATTGGAGCCAATACCACGATTGATCGAGGTGCGCTTGATGACACGATTATTGAAGATGGGGTCAAGCTAGATAACCTTATTCAAATTGCACATAATGTGCGGATTGGTTCTCATACAGTAATTGCTGCTTGCGTTGGTATCGCTGGTAGTGCGATAATCGGCAAAAATTGCATGATAGGCGGTGCTGCCTGTATCAATGGACATATCGAAGTTACTGATAATGTTATCATTACTGGTATGGCGATGGTTACGAGCGCAATCACTAAGCCAGGAATGTATTCTTCAGGTACAGGATTATTGCCAAGCCGAGAGTGGCGCAAAAATGCAGTGCGTTTTAGACATTTAGATAAAGAATTTCGACAAATCAAGCGTGATTTGTCTGAGAGATGAGGACAAGACTATGTTGAGTATGAGCATTACTGACATAATGGAATATTTGCCGCACCGGCCACCATTTTTATTGATTGATCATGTTCTAGAGATTGATATTGGTCATTCGCTGGTTGCGATTAAAAATGTAACAATGAATGAGCCTTTCTTTTTAGGTCATTTCCCTGGGCGCCCGGTTATGCCTGGTGTTCTTATTTTAGAAGCTATGGCTCAGGCAAGCGGTCTTTTAGCCTACAAATCTTTAGAAAATGAATTATCACCTAGTTATAAGTATCTGTTTGCAGGGATCAATAATGCACGTTTTAAGCGCATGGTTGTACCTGGAGATCAATTACGTATCGAAGTCGCATTAACAAAAAGAAAGCACGATCTACTGAAAGCAGAGGGACGGGCAACGGTTGATGGCGAATTGGCTTGCTCTGCTGAAATGATGACTATTGGAAGGGACTTTGCAAATGATTGAAGAATTAACTGTGATTGAATCTGGTGCGCGTTACACAAAATCTATAGAAAATAATATAGATAAACGCGCGATAGTTGATCCTCGTGCCCGTATTGGTAAGGGTGTTTCTATTGGGCCATGGTCAATCATTGGTGCCAATGTTGAAATTGGCGATGATTGTTGGATTGGTCCGCATGTCGTTATTCGAGGCACGACAAAAATTGGTGATAATAATAAATTTTTCCAATTTAGCTCTATAGGTGAAGACCCACAAGATAAAAAATATCAAGGTGAAGAAACGCAACTAATCGTTGGTGATAATAATATTTTTCGAGAAAGTTGTACGATTAATCGCGGTACAGCACAAGGTGGTGGTATTACTAAAATTGGTAATGATAATTTATTCATGGCTTACGTACACGTTGCTCATGATTGTGTTATTGGTAACCATACTATATTTTCTAATAATGCATCACTTGCCGGCCATGTTATTGTTGATGACTATGTGAATTTCGGTGGCTTTTCTGCTGTACATCAATACTGTCACATTGGCGCTTATGCTTTCTTATCAAAAGCGATGATTACCAAAGATGTTCTACCGTATGTTATGGTTTCTGGACATGAACCAACAGTTTGTGGTTTGAATACAGTTGGTTTACGTCGTCGAGGTTTTAGTAATCAAACGGTTAATATGTTGCGTCGCGCTTATAAAATTATTTTCCGTCAAAGTCTAACCGTACAACAATCTATTGCTGAATTAGAATTAATGGTTCCTGATTGCCAAGAAATTCAGTCGTTCATCGATGCATTGCAAGAAGCATCACGTGGTATTGTGCGATAAATCGCTGTGAGTATGTCACCGCATATTGCAATTGTTGCTGGTGAAATCTCCGGAGATTATCTTGGGGCACAGCTTATTGCTGCACTAAAAGCTTTATTTCCTAATGCAAGCTTTAGTGGCATCGCTGGGCCCAAAATGCGAGAACAGGGTTGCCAGGCTATTTTTCCTACCGAAGATATTAACGTCATGGGCTTATTTGAAGTAATCCCTAAACTCAAAAAGATTTTACGTATTCGACGTGCGATCACTCAGCATTATTTACAAAATAAACCTGATATATTTATTGGTGTTGATGCACCTGATTTTAATTTATCAGTTGAGTGTGAATTGAAAAAGCAAGCTATCAAAACCGTTCATTATGTTAGTCCAACAGTCTGGGCATGGCGGCAACGACGTATCCATAAAATCAAACGTGCCTGTGACCTCATGTTAACGTTGTTTCCTTTTGAAAATAATATTTACCAACAACATGATGTTCCGGTCGTATTCGTTGGTCATCCACTTGCGGATGATATTCCTCTAGAGACAGATAAATCGACATGTCGTTCGAATTTAGCATTGTCGCAAAAAAATGAAATTATTGCATTGTTACCTGGAAGTCGTTTTAGTGAAGTTAAACGTATTGCTGATGATTTTATTTTAGCGGCGCAAGCATATAAAGCGCAACATCCACAAGCAACGTTTGTTGCCGCAATGGCTAAACCAGAGCTTGAAGCCTATTTTGCAAAACGTGTTCAACTGATTGCTGCAAATTTACCTATTACATTAATTCAGGGTAAAGTGCAGGAAATATTAGGCGCTGCTGATGCCGTGCTTGTTGTTTCTGGAACAGCAACATTGGAAACGATGTTAATAAAACGCCCTATGGTGGTTGCCTATAAAGCCAATGCATTATCACTGGCAATTGCACGACGCTTAGTTAAATTAAAAGATATTGCGTTACCGAATATTCTAGCGAAAAAAAGACTGGTTCCTGAACTATTACAAGAAGAAGTGACACCACAATCTTTGGTGAAAAACTTGGAACAACAACTTCACGATTCTAAAATATGGCAGCAAGTTTTAGATGAATTTACGTCGTTACATCATTCATTAAAACGTGATGCCAGTAAGCAAGCAGCACAGGCCATTAGTGAGTTATTAACATGATTAGAGTCAATACGCATTTAGTTGCGGGAGTTGATGAAGTTGGCCGTGGTCCATTAGCTGGCCCCGTCGTTGCAGCAGCTGTGATTCTTGATCCACAACAGCCGATTTCTGGACTCACGGATTCTAAAAAGTTAACGGAACGTAAGCGACAAGTTTTAGCGGCTTGCATAAAAGAGCGTGCTTTATCTTGGGCTATTGGTGCGGCAAATGTGGTTGAGATAGATCGCATTAATATTTTCCATGCAAGTTTATTAGCGATGCAAAGAGCTATTTATGCTTTAAATATTACACCTGAGCATATTTTGGTCGACGGTAAGTTTTGTCCAAAGAGCAATATTCCATCACAAGCAATCATCAAAGGCGATTTGACCGAACCCGCTATCAGTGCTGCATCAATTATTGCCAAAGTGGCGCGTGATGAATTGATGATTAACTTTGATGACATTTATCCACAGTATGGGTTTGCTGGGCATAAAGGTTATCCAACTAAAGCCCATGTTGCGGCACTACAGCAACATGGTGTTAGCATCATCCATCGAATGAGTTTTCAGCCAGTGAAACGTGCATATCAAAGCCAATATTCGCACGACTTTGAATAGCTTGGGTCTTTTTCTATTTGCTTGACAAGTGATACTGATTCAAGCACAATTCCCGCCTTTGTCTGGAGGGGTTCCCGAGTGGCCAAAGGGATCAGACTGTAAATCTGACGGCTCCGCCTTCGAAGGTTCGAATCCTTCCCCCTCCACCAAATCAAAAGAAATAAGACAGAAAACAGAAAGCAATGTAGTAAATGTATTTATTATAGGACTTACGCTAAATGCCAACGTCATTAACAAAGAGATTGGTGTTTAGCATAAGTTATATATTATTGTTTTCTCTTTTCTGTTTTTTTGCTTTTGAAGAAGCGGGTGTAGTTCAATGGTAGAACCTCAGCCTTCCAAGCTGATGGTGTGGGTTCGATCCCCATCACCCGCTCCAAAATTTGTAAGACTTACAAAAGATTAAGTAGTTCTATAGTAAGTCCGACTGATCTTAGGACTTACGATAAGCCTTAGGCTTAGATATTGCGCTGCCCATATAGCTCAGTAGGTAGAGCACTTCCTTGGTAAGGAAGAGGTCACCGGTTCAAATCCGGTTATGGGCTCCATAATCCTACGCATCCAAGAATGGAATGTAGGCTTGATGGTTGTTAGCAGGGTTCCTGCTTTATTTTTAATTTATTTTTAAGAGGTGTTTACCATGGCAAAGGCAAAATTTGAACGTACGAAACCGCATGTCAACGTAGGTACAATTGGACACGTTGATCATGGTAAAACGACATTAACAGCAGCATTAACGAAAGTAATGGCTGAAAAACATGGTGGTGAATTCAGTGATTATG
>JAJFKO010000045.1 GCA_021773175.1 Gammaproteobacteria bacterium | reverse complement strand
AGCATTGCCACCGATGGTCTTGCGAGTTTACTCATCTCCAGCCTTGGTAAGATAGCCGCCTGGGCAATAGCGGGTGCGGCTGTGGGCGCTGCCACGGATGCGGCCCAACAAGGTGCGGGTGATGCTTTAGGCTTGAGCCGCGGTTTCTCGTTCAAAGAATTATTTGAGACGAGTCTTGAGGCGGCAGCAGAAGATAGCTTATTCACAGCAGAAGGGATAGACCTCGCCCCATCGGCCTTAAGTCATGCAACGGATTTACCGCAAGCGCTGATGATGGCCTCAGAGGCGGATGTGATAAACCAGGGCATGAGCTTAGCCTTGCATCAACAAATGCATGTGAACTTCAAAGAGCTTGGCGAGAGTCTTGCGGATAGTGTGGTGACGACGGAGACGGACAGTGTGCTTGCAAGTGCAGGGATATCGCAACGTGCTGAAGCGGCGGTGGCGAATACGCTGGATACGCCGGTAACGGATGTCCTGAATGCCGAGATAGCGCATGGTAATTTGCATACCTTGAGTGCTGAGACGATGGGCGTGCAGCTCTTAGGCACGGACGTGGGCGATGTAATGTTACAAGCCGAGGATGCGGCGCTGCATCATGATACGCATCACGTGGATGCGCGAAACAGAGCACGCGGTGAGAAGGTTCCCAAAAAACCTCGCCAACTATTCGGGCATCAGACAGCCCATCCTTTAGCACAACACCGACGTGTGAAACAACCGACTACGGGTAGTGCGGCAGCTTCAGCCTCGTCTTCAACCTCATCAAGCAAATGGGACGCGTTATATGACAGTCTGGCGGAAACAGAGACGGCAGCACTCAATAACGCTGATACGGCGGTGGGATTTGTCTTAGGGCCGGTGGCACGCGAGCAAGCGGCACAACTGCATCACATGGTGCGACAATCCCAAGCGAACTCGAGTCATCAGCGTGTGTTGAGTCAACTGGGTGGTCAGCATCGTCATCCTTATTCTGCTTGGCATCATGCTGGTGTGGATTTCTTTGTAGTGGTGCATGGCATTAATGCCTTTGGTTCAGGGTTAGATGCGGGGATTGAACAGAGTGTGGTTGGTCTGTATGACGCGGTACGCCATCCTGTCCTTACAGTAACAGCTTTTGATAATTTTATGTTTGCTGTCGAAACGCATCCTGTTGGATTGGCTCTGCATGCTTGGTCAGCATTAAAACTGGATTATGCAAATTATTCGCATGCGGGTTGGCAGATGCAGTTGTATATGCTGGGCCACATGACGGGTGTTGTAGGCTTGGGCATTGTTGCCGGAGAAGGTGTTGGTGTCTTAAGCGATGGTGCGGCACTTGGGCGAGTGATTGGCAGTACTCAACGCGCAACCGCCTCAACATTACGGCATGCCTCGTTATTTGCGCGGAGTGCGAGTGATACGGTAGGATTGGGTAGTCGGGTAGCGTATGAGAATACGTTGGCTGGCTTTAGACGGTTTGGGGTTGTTTTTGGGCGGAGTCCAGTTAGTGGTGCTGCTGAAGAAACTCTAAATCCATTATTGCGGGCTTTAAAAGATGCAAAACCAACACTCAATACGACCAATCAATTTGAAACAACATTAAAAGATGGAACAAAGGTGATTTTCAGAAGAGATGTTGGCGAACATGCTCATCCAATTGGTAAAAAATATAGGGAACCAGTAGATCATTATAATGTCGAAGTTCACAGTCCTCATGCAACAAGGCCAGGTAAATATGTACCTATTCAAAATATGCATGTTATTTTGGATGAAAATCTAGAACCAATCAACATTATACTTAAGAGGCCAAATCATATTGTAAACACATTTACTAGATAGGGAGTTAAAATTATGAACAAAGGATATTGGGAAAACATAGTTAATCAATTGCTAAATAAAGATAAAGCGAACTGGGCTGCACATGTCTTATCAACAAATATAGAAATATTTAGTGAGATTATAGAAGAAGTTGATCAGCAAAAAATAATCAAAAACTGTTTACGCTGTTATGAGGTTGATTTTTCTGCTCAGCCTTATTTAGATGAAGTGCTTTTACAGTTTTCAGTTGTAAGTTTAATCAACGTTTATAAGCAATTAGAACAAAAACCAATAGAGGTTGCAGGAGCGCTCATGTGGCTTTTAGAGGATATTGATCCAAATTTCGAGTGGGTTTCTTAAAAGCAAGGTACTTGGAGCGTAGTGCCAAGACCGAATTTTCAGTACGAACCGCCAAACTATTTTCAACCATAAGGAACTCTGAGTATGAAAGTTAAATGCGTAAAATTATTTGATAACAGCGGCAAAGAAAATAAGGAAAGTAGTTGGTTATCAATTGGCAAAGAATATGTTGTTTTAGAAATCGAAAGTTATCCAGGTAAGAATATTCTATACAGATTGGTTGGTGATAATGAAGATGAGTCACCAGCACTATATGATGCTCGCCAATTCAAAATCATTTCATCGGTTTTGCCTAGTAGTTGGACAATACATCAAGTTAACAACTTAATAGTTCAGGGCCCAAAGAGTTGGCAAAAATCTGGATTTTGGGAGGAATGTTATGAGCATGAGCCTCAAGCTTTAGCTCTCTATAAATTTGAAGCAGAAGCGATTTATAAAGAAGAAGGATAGCGCAAAGATTTAATCATCTTATGTCAAACCTGGGGTTTACCTGTGCGTGTTGCTGCACGTGTGTATCGGGATGCTGAGTTTGCCCATAACGAAGGTGAGATACGAGATAGAGAAGAGGCTCATTTAATGGCGCATGGCCATGTTTTTAAAGCAATAGAGCGAGTTTTGGCAGATGAAGAGAATTTATAAAGTTCCAGAGTTATACATTAAAAAACCAATCATGGAGATTGCGGCAATATATAAAGCGACATGCAAATTACAGAAAACACCCATCTAGTAGTGAGCTAGAGTTTAAGAGAATAATACGAAAACGCCGAACTTTATTTTCTATAAATTTAAATTAACAACAGGAGTTAACATGAAAACAATCAACAGAGACAACATAAAAGCCACAAAGTTTGTAGATTTTATTATTCCAAATATGAGCTCGGACAAGAACTCAAAATCACTGAGGTTTGAGTTGAGTAAACGTGTTGGGTAAACAGCAAGAAAATGGATTGAAGAAGAAAGCGGGCATATTGACATTAACCAATACGAGGCTATTCACGTTACCTCGTATAATCCACGGAGCAAGACAACTCAAACCCTCTCAGAAGATGATT
>JAJFKO010000044.1 GCA_021773175.1 Gammaproteobacteria bacterium | reverse complement strand
GGCCTTCAAAACCCATAGCCAACATCGCTGGTGACACCCGCAGCTTCGCTCAACACAGTTCTATCTCGAACCCGACATGAGGCGGTCTCTTGAAGTTGTGTCGCTGCGACAGTCGGGCTCAAGATAGAACCCTTTTCGTTGAACCCTTTTCGTTGGATTGACCTTGGCGTAACTGCAGCTGCCTACCGCGATTCCCCGGCTAAACCCTGATTTCCCAGGCGTTTGCAGTGGGCACGCTAAGTCGAGGCCCGCGACGTGCGTTTCTCGGAAAAGCACGGGGCAACGCTCCGTGGGCGGGCGCGGGAAGAGCTGGTACCGCTCCTCCATCCGGCAATCGCCAAGCCCCAGATCGAAGGCCTTCTCCTGGGCGCCAGCGAGCGCAAGAGCACTGCTCGTCGCGACTTCGCGCGCAGCCCTCGCCGCCTCTTCAAGCTCTGCAAAAAGCCCAAAGTCGACGAGCGAGGGAGGCGCTAGGAAATCGCTGAGACCGCCCAGATGAGTCTTCAGATGAGTCCGCGGCTTCGCGCTCGGAATCGACGCTGATGCTGCAAACGCAAAAAGGCTCACCACCAGCACAGCGATGCCAGTAGCGAGCCTTCGGCCAAACAAGATTGTGGGTGTCCCCTTCACCCGACCATTCTACGAAGAAGCATCCTCGGGATCTTGAGCGTCTTCCTCGACCAGCGCGGCAGCGCCTGTACGCACCATCTTCGCCGGGTGCGTCGCCGAGTGGATCTCTTTGAGTTTCTCGATCGACACCTTGGTGTAGAGCTGAGTGGTGTCCAAACGGGCATGCCCAAGGATCTCTTGCAAGTAGCGAATGTCTGCACCGTTGTCGAGCATCGCGGTGGCCATGGCGTGGCGAAACAGATGACACGAGCCATATCGAGGACGCACCCCTGACGCCTTGATCAGCTGCGACACACGATTGCCCAAACCATCGGCCGTCAAGCGGCCTCCTTCCGCCGCAAGAAACAGAGCCCACTCATCAGCATGCAAAACAAACTGCGGCCGCACATCCTCCACGTAGCGCGCCACCCAGGCCAAGGCACGATCACCAATCGGCACCACACGATCCTTGCGGCCCTTCCCCTGCCGCACGCTCACCCAGCCCTTCTCCGTGTTCACATCCCAAAGATCAAACGCTGATAGCTCAGAGCGACGCACACCGGTTGAGTACAGCGTCTCGAGAATCGCACGATCGCGCACACCAAGTGGATCGCGCACATCCGGCACCCGCAGAATCTGTTCCACTTCATCAGGCCTAAACCCATCCAGCGGCAGCTTCATGGGAAGCTTCGGCAGCACCAAGTCTGATGCCGGATTCGACAGCAAGTAGCGCTCGCGCACCAGCCACCGAAAGAAGCTCCGCACACACACCAAGCGTGCATGCTGAGTGCGCACCGTCAAAGGCCGACCGTCTTTGCGCCGGTAGTAGAAGAGCCACCGCTGATAGCGCTCCAGCACCGGCCGCGTCACTTCATCTGGGCGCACAATCCCGCGCTCCAAACACCACCGCGAAAAGATCCCCAGATCCGAGCTCTGCGCGCGGCGCGCACGCTGGGAGAAGTGATGCACCGCGCGCCACTCGAAAAAGCGAGCGATCAGCACATCGAAAGAGCGCTGCCCAAATGGGCCGCACGCCACGCCGCTGCTCGCCCCTCGTTCCATTCTCTTCCAGCTTTCTTCTTGGCTCTTTTCTTTTAGCCGCTCACCGCTTCGTCCGAAGCGCGACGTACGGTTACGACGAGTTCTTCTTGTTGATAGGCCAGATGTGCGTTCTCAGAAAGATCGGCTCCGTTTTGGCCAATAGGCCCCGCCACCATTGGCTCAAACTCACCCCGCGCACCCCCCGCTACCGCCCCGCGTTGGGGCCGCGTTGGCCCCGCGAGGTCGCCCTCTTGAGCCGCGAGGTCACTCCTTAGACCCGCGAGGTTCGTGTCGTACTCATCCCCTACATCCGCCCGATCGACCGTTCGGATGGCTTCGACGTCGGCCAAACGAGGCGTTACATACACCGCACGCTCTTGGCCCTCGCCAGGCCGATGACCGCCCTCTTGCGTCTCGCACGCAAACTCGTACACAAAGCTGCGGCCTCGGCTGCCGTTGTGCACAAGCAAATACTCGAGCTCCACTAGTCGCAAAAGATGCACCCGCAGCTGCGTGTCTCCCCAGCCCAAAGCCTCGCGTACAAAGCGACGGGTAAACCGAAAATCCGTGCGCGAAGTGCTCAGCTCTTGGCACTGCTTCTCCACCAGCTCCTCGAGTTCTAAAAGGAGACGACGCGTCTGCGGTGGAAGCTCATCCAAACAACGACCCAAAACTTCAACCGCCAAGATGTTTGCTAGCTCAATGTCGCGCAAACTCGTCACCACGTAACGACCTATCCTCGAATCCTCACCACGTTCGCGTTGATGCTGGTGCAAAAAGGTGATCGCATCGATCAGCGTCAAGTACTTCTCATGATCTCTGCGAGTGCGTGCCTGCACATCCAAAAAATCAAGCTGAGGTGCGTAAGGATTCACCACGCGCAAGGGCTCGAGCAAACGCTGAGCGTTCTGATGCAGTGTCCGCAAACGCACGCGCTCGTGAGCATGCTGCAAGCCAAAAAGCGTGCGACGCTCACGCTGGCGTTCATGAATCGCACGGGTCTGAGACCTACCCTCATCCACTGTCAGCACCAAGCAGCGATTCAATAGCTCCTCGTCCACCTCGATCGCAGTCGTCGTCAGCATCAAGGCAACCGGCCCTTCCACGTGGTACTCCTGCGTCTGCAAACGACCCGTCACTGGATCCTTCCCAGTCGACGCAATCGAAAGCTCACCCTCGCTCTGCAAGAGCTTCAAGGCGTAACTCGCGCGCTCAGCACCCTCCTCTTCAGCGACCGCTAGCACCTTGTGTTTCAGGTCTTTCTCGCCAAGGTAGTAGAGCGATTGACCGGTCATTGCCGAGTAGCTCACTCGGTCTTCCTCCGGCACCACCGCTAGCACTGCATCCATCAGAGTCGACTTCCCAGCAGCCGAGCTCGACTGGATCACCACCGCTAGAGGATGCTCCAGCTTGCGAGACAAAGACACCAAGTAAGCCACCAGCTTGTTGCTCTCCTCGCCCACCAAACCACACGCGCCCAAGTCCTCTCCAATCCGCTCGAGCAGCTGCGGATCACGCAGAAGGCTGAGCGCTTCATCACGCTCTAGCTCGCTGATCGCCACCCCTTCTTCTTGCGGACTCAACGCCTCGCGGATCGCTGCATCCTGCAGCTCCTCGAGCTTCAGCAATAGGCGACCCACATCGCGCTTCAGCACCTCCACGTCCACGCCCAGCTCCATCGATGCCTGCTTCAAAAACGCCGACCGCTGACGCGCCGAATAGAGCTCCAATGAATCCACGTGGAAACCCTCACCACGAAACACCGCCAAGTTGATCTTCAGCGTCTCGTAAGACAAGTTCCGGTCCATGCCACGCACTCGATAACGACGATCACCAAGAGTCACCACGATCTCCGCTTCGCGGATCTCGGTGGGAATCTCCAGCGAGGGAGACTGCGGCAGCACTGACTCATCAGAAGTGGCCGGCAATGCCTGGCGCTCCGGCTCCGGCAAACGAGCAGCACCCGCCAAGCGAGCACAAGCGGCTAAAGAAGAAATGGGCACCGATGGCGACGCAGCAGGCCCCTGCTCCTCGCTCGGTACCGCCGCACTCTTTGCAACGCCCGCTCGCCTTAGCCGTGGCGACGTCGTGCCATCTTCTTCTTTAGTTGCCTGCCTTCGCTTGACCAGCGCTTCCTCTTCGCTAGCTACCCGGGCGTTGACCGTTGGCGAGCTTCCACCTCCACCCATCAGCTCTGCCTTGCGCAGCACCAGATCCAAACTCTGCTGCGATGGCTGCACTTTCTGCGCGTACTCGTTCGCGTCCATGCCTTTGGGAAAGTGCACTCGGTGACACTCGATCCCGCGCTCAAGAAGCTCAGCGCCATGCGCTTGCGCGGCCTTCTCACCCGCCTCGTCACGGTTGTACGCAATCAGCACGCGCTCAATCCCGTACGCCTCGAAGGCCTCGAGGTGCGCGCGCGAGAAGCCGTTCACCCCATAGCTCGTCGTCACGTTCGTAAATCCACTCACCCAAAACGTCAGCGCATCGATCAGCGACTCGCAAAGGATCACCTCCTTCGACGACGTCAATCCCTCGAGATTCCACACGCAGCGATCGCCACCGGCCAAGTACAAATGCAGAGGTGTACCCGCGCGCAATCGCTCTCCGGTCTTGCGGCCATAAAGCGTAGATACCTGGCCGTCGCCATCGAAGACTGGAATCACCAATGACCCATTGAAATGCTCGTGCCCGCTCGCTCGCAGAATCCCTAACTGCTGCAAACGACCGCGAAGCTCAGCGCCCGCCTTACGGTTCTTCGGAGGCAACCGATAACCAAGGGTCCGGTTTGCAAAACCCAAACGGAAATGGCGAATCGCCTCCTCGTCACCCAGGCCGCGTTGCTTCAAGTAGCCAAGTGCATCAGGACTCGCGAGCAAGGCCTGGTGGTAGTACTCGACGACGTCGCGCAAAAGACTCGCGTCATCCGTCTGCGCATCCAAAGTGTCGACCTTCTGTGTACTCGGCTGCTTCTGAGACTGCGACGATGGTGACGAGGACCCGGCCACCGGCGCGCCCTCGCGCAAGATCTCCACCGCGTGACGAAAACTCACACCCTCTGCACACATCACCCAATCGATCACCGAGCCACCCTTCCCGCACGCGCCCAAGCAGTTCCAAAGGTTCGTTTTCGGACTCACCACCAAGGAGGGCTCCGTGTCGTTATGCAGTGGGCACAGGCCGATCAGATCCTTTCCGTGACGGCGAAGCTTCACTCCCTTCGCTTCCACCAGCCGCTGCACTGAGATCTCGCGTTTAAGTCGTTCCAGCTCTTCTTGGGGAATCCGTGCCATCGCCGTCTCCTAGAAAAACACTGTCAAGGCCTTCGGGCAGAATTAACTTGAATCCACTATACTACGTTTTGTTGTAGACGTAACTCCACTTCCAGAAAGCAGGTGTACCGTGCAGCTACTCAATCTCGAGGGCTACACATTGACCACGCACGACAAAGACTTCACCCGCACGCTCGGGCAGCGCATCGCCAAACTCCGCAAAGAGCAGGGCCTCACACAAACTCAGCTCGCTGAGCTGCTCGACCTGTCACAGCAGCAAGTAGCCCACTACGAAGTCGCCAGGAGAAGAGTCCCAGCATCCCTCCTCTCGCCCATAGCCAAAACGCTCGCGGTCACCGTCGAAGAGCTCATCGACGCCAAACCAAAACCGCGCAGAAGAGGACCCACGCCAAAACTCCAGCAACAGCTCGAGAAACTCTCCAAACTGCCAAAGTCAAGACAACGGTTTGTCTCCGAAATGCTCGATACCGTCCTACAACAGGCAGGAAGGTAAGGGCTCCTGCTCAAGAAGGTGCAGTACAAAAGACCACGCCTCGACGATCAATCAAGGTCACACATAGAGCTGCCGAAGCCTTCGGTGTCACTATCGACGCTCTCGTCTCTGATCGGGACCTGCCAGGCCTGCAAGCAGTCAGACATGCTCGAGCGATGGAAAGCCATCTGTCCCGCGTCAATTACTTTGTCCGGTTTGGCGACAATTACTTTGGCCGGTTTCCGCAGCTGGTTAGTTGAAGTCTTCCTTTCGATTCCCAAACCATTGGTCAGTTGTTCTTGCTGCCTCCCTTCTTCCTTGGAGCGCTA
>JAJFKO010000043.1 GCA_021773175.1 Gammaproteobacteria bacterium | reverse complement strand
TAACAATAATTGCTATCAGGCGCTCGTTAAACCTAGATTCCGAAGTTGCCATCTACTGCGAACGCCTAATATGCTGAATCTAAGCTGAAATTTTGCAAATTAACGCGCACCCGTAGAGTGACTACTGTGTCCACATTAATTTTCAAAATTTCAGCCTATCTTCAACATATTAAGCGCTCTCGCTACGATGCCAACTGCAGAATCCAGGTTAAAATATAAGAAAAATGTCTTACGAAATAGCCGTGTTTTACTTAACGACTTTCAGATTCGGCCGACCTTTACGAGATTTTTTTGTATCACCAGAGATATCAGAACCTGGTCCTGGCGTTGGTGGTTCATCCCCACCATCATCTTCGTCTTCGTCACCAAAAACCATACCTCGGCCATTTTCACGTGCATAAACCGCGAGTACTGATTTAATCGGCGCATAGATCTCCATCAAACGACTAGAAAAGCGCGCATTGAACTGTACACCATCATTGCTAATTAAAAGACTTTTCACTGCAACGGGAGCTACATTTAAAATAATGCGACCGTCTTCAACATATTGTTGTGGTACTTGCACATCAGGAAATTCAGTATTGAAAACCATATAAGGCGTGCAATTATTATCAACAATCCAGTCGTAAAAAGCCCGAAGCAAATAAGGCTTGCTTGAGCTCATAGGAATATCATCAAGATTATCGTTATGCATAATCGATTTCTCGTTCCCTTAATTCTCGTTCTAATTCCGTTAAGCTTGCTTGAAAAGAAGCTCGTGCAAAAACACGTTCGGCATAACGCATAATAGGTTCGGCCTGACTTGGCAACTCAATATCTAATGCTGGTAAACGCCACAATAATGGTGCTAAGCAGCAATCTAGCAAAGAGAATTCTTCACTAAAAAAATATGGCAACTCTGCAAATACTGGCGCTAATGCAGTTAAGCTATCAGCTAATTGTTTACGAGCCACGTCATCACCTTGTTCAATACGCAGCATCAAGCTATACCAATCTTTTTCAATGCGATAAATCATCAAACGATTCTTAGCTCGAGCAACAGGATATACTGGCAATAGAGGTGGATGAGGAAAACGTTCATCCAAATATTCCATAATAATAAGCGAGTTATACAGCACTAATTCACGATCAACTAAGGTTGGCAGCGTGTTGTAAGGATTAACATCTATGATTTCTTGAGGCACTTCTTCAGATCGTGCATCTAGAACATCAACAGCAACACCCTTTTCAGCTAATACAATACGCACACGATGGCTATGAATATCAACCGGATCAGAATACAAAGTCATGATAGAACGTTTAGTCGCAAGTGTGCCCATTAAATACCTCCAGCTTGTTTCTCTTTATTAAGGACTTACGCTAAATCTTTTTATGCTATTTTGAATAGACCGTTTTAAAAAATTTAGCGTAAGTCCTACAACTTAAATATATGACACCATTTTTGAATTTAACTCCAAAAATGGATCAATTCTCCTGTACATTATTGCTTACCGAAAAATTGCCGCATTGTATCATATCTTTTGTACTTTTGGGGAACAATTTGTTTATTGTTTTGATATTACTGACAATTTTCTTTAATAAACAAAATAAAAAAGGCGACCAATGTCACCTTCTTTATAATAATTTTGATATGAAATAAGAAATTAACGTTTTGAGTACTGAGTACCTCGACGCGCTTTATGTAAACCAACTTTCTTACGTTCAACTTGACGAGGGTCACGGGTCACATAGCCTTTCGCACGTAAAATACGACGAAATGACGTGACATCACTACCACCAGATTCACCGTCATCACCACTCTCTTCGTCTGTAGTAACAAGAGGAACCGTGGTTGCATCATCATATTTAATTAATGCACGGGTAATACCATGACGAATAGCTCCAGCTTGGCCAGAAATCCCACCACCAGCAACAGTGATGTACAAATCAAAATTTGTTAGCATATTAACAGCATGCAATGGTTGCATAACCACCATACGTGCCGTTTCACGACCAAAATAAATTTCTAATGATTTACCATTAACGACTATATTACCGCCACCTGGACGTAAAAATACTCGTGCTGTAGAGGTTTTACGACGACCTGTTGCGTAATATTGTTCGATTTCTTTAATCTTTTTTGTAGCCTTTTTTGCTGCCATGATTATCCTTCCGCAATTTCTAAGATTTCTGGTTGTTGTGCAGTGTGAGGATGCTCACTACCGGCATAGACTTTTAACTTACGAAACATGTCACGACCTAAAGGTCCTTTTGGCAACATGCCTTTCACTGCTAACTCAACAGGCCTAATTGGCGACTTCTCGACAAGCTTAGCAAAGTTCGTTTCTTTCAAGCCACCGGGATATTGACTATGATGATAATACTTTTTATCTTCAGTTTTTTTACCCGTCATTCTAACTTTCTCAGCATTGATTACTACGATGTAATCGCCAGTATCCATGTGTGGTGTAAAAATTGGCTTATGCTTACCACGCAAGCGTAGTGCAATTTCACTCGCTAGGCGGCCTAGTGTTTTATCTGTTGCATCAACCAAAAGCCATTTACGAGAAATGGTATCCGGTGTCGCCGTAAACGTTTTCATTAGTTATATAACTCCAATAGAGAAATAGTCTGGTCCAAAGCGCCGAGATTTTACCCAAGTTCAACGTGATATACAAGTCATTCTTCAAGAAACTTAAACGAGCTCTTTTGGGTCAACTTTTAATCAGCGGTTTATAGGGTTCGGATCCATCAAAAGACGCTCAACAATGTGCCCATGCAGAATGTGTTGATCAATAATCTCATCGATATCTGTTTGATTTTTATAGGTATACCAGGTGCCATCTGGATAGATAACAAGTGATGGACCTTGCTGACAGCGACCCAGACACCCCGCCATATTGACCCGAACACCATTTTCACCTGCCAAACCAAGTTCATTGATTTTCTGCTTGGTATACGCGCGAATGTCTGAAGCACCAGCATTATTACAACATTTACGCTCTTCATTTCGCTGATTCATACAGAAAAACATGTGCTTACGGTAATATGACATGACTCTTTCTTACTCCATTTCAACACAATGAGAACTTATAAGCTATGCTATAGAAAATTATACTTTAATACTAGTAATGAGAACAAACAATGCTCATCGGTACCTGTGAAATTACAATCCATATCCCTTATAGCCAAAGCTTAAAAGACAAACGTCGCGTCATTAAAATGCTAAAGGATAAAATCCACCATCGCTTTAATGTCTCGATAGCAGAGGTTGGCAAAAATGAGTCTTGGCAAATTGCAGAACTTGGTATCGTCACCGTTAGTAATGACAGTAAACACATCGATCAAAGCTTAAATGCCGTCATCCGCTTTATTCAAGAACAAAATCATGGCGATTATATTCTGCAAGGTCATCAATTCAAGATCATTTCCCCGCCATGCGAATAGCACCATCTAATCTAATAACACTGCCATTTAGCATCGCATTTTCAATAATATGTAAAGCCATGCGTGCATACTCACTGGTTGACCCTAAACGTTTAGGGAAAGGTACTTGTGCGGCTAAACTTGCCTGCACATCTTCAGGCATAGCGGCAATCATTGGCGTATGCATAATGCCTGGAGCAATAGTCATGACACGAATACCACTGCGTGCTAATTCTCGCGCAATTGGTAAGGTCATACCAACAACACCGCCTTTTGACGCACTATACGCAGCCTGGCCAATCTGTCCTTCATAAGCTGCAATCGATGCGGTATTGATAATTACACCACGTTCACCATCTTCATTTGTCGGCTCCATATCGCACATGTCAGTCGCAGCAATACGTAAAACATTAAAGGTCCCGATAAGATTAATACTAATAACTTTCTGAAAATCTTCTAACGGCATAGCCCCCTGGCGTCCAACAACCCGCTTTGCCGGCGCAATACCTGCACAATTCACACAGATACGAGCCGAGCCATGAATTTGTCGAGCCTCAGCCACCGCCTCTTCAACAGCACTTGCTGAGCTCACATCACAAGCAACAGCATAACCATTGATTTCTTCAGCAACGTGGCGTGCAGCATCAATATTCACGTCTAATAATGTTACCTTGGCACCTGCTTTTGCCAACCAACGCGCAGTTTCAGCACCCATACCAGAACCACCACCAGTCACAATGGCTGCTTGATTTTGAATTTCCATGTTCTTTCCTATTTATCCTAAATAAATTGAGTAAGAGCATTATAACGAGCTTATAAAAATATTCACCCAGTTATGAAGTGATAATCATAAAAGTCTTAATTTCTAATTTCCTTTTTGAATGACAATCTGTATATTGAAACGTTTGACGTGCGGAAAGGCTGGCAAAATAATGTTAAAAGACAAACTGGCGATACAAAAGATTGGCTTAATTCCTCTGACCTTACTCATGGCCGGCGCCATTGATAGCATTCGAAATTTACCCGCCACCGCTCTATTTGGCACTCAATTAATATTTTTCTTTATATTAGCAGCCGTCTTATTCCTTATCCCTACCGCTTTGGTTTCTGCTGAATTAGCAGCACAACACCCACAAAGCGGCGGTATTTTTATTTGGGTGAAAAGTGCATTTGGTGAACGAGTTGGGGTTTTGGCTATTTGGTTACAGTGGATCAATACCATGATTTGGTATCCAACCATGTTATCTTTCATTGCAGGGACAGCAACGTATTTGATTGACCCCCAACTCGTGAACAATAAATTTTATATGATTAGTGCCATTCTTATTGTTTTCTGGGGACTCACCTTAGCAAACTTACGCGGCATCAAGTCTTCGGCTAATATTGCTAGCTTTGGTGCGCTCTTTGGTATGATTATTCCTATGATTTTAATTATTGGCCTTGCGGTGACCTGGATGTTGCTGAAAAACCCGATAGAAATTCACTTTACCGTAAAAAATATTCTACCTAACGTCCACAAAACGAATAGTTGGATATCATTAACCGCTATTATGACGTCTTTTTTAGGCTTAGAATTAGCAACCGTTCATGTAAATCATGTCAATAATGCCCAGAAAACATTTCCACGCGCAATGCTGCTAACAGTTGGTATCATCGCCATTACCATGATTTGTGGCGCACTCGCTATTGCCATAATCATTCCCAGCCATCAGCTCAACTTAGTCGATGGCATTGTACAGGCGTTTCAACGCTTTCTAAGCGCTTATCATTTAGCATGGTCAATGCCCATTATCGTTGTGATGATTCTCATTGGTGGTTTCGGAGGCATGATCAACTGGTTGATCTCACCCGCGATGGGCCTTTTGCAAGCGGCAGAATTAGGCTATTTACCAAAGTTTTTACAATATCGAAATAAATATGATGTCCCCAGCCGTATTCTCATTGCTCAAGCTTTTGTTGTCAGCCTGGCATGCTTAGCATTTTTATTCATGCCTAATGTCAATGCTTCGTATTGGTTATTAACGGATCTAAGTACGCAGCTTTATATGTTTATGTATGTTTTTATGTTTTGTGCGGCTGCATTTTTAGTCTATAGAACAGCGCTTAAACCTGCGGCATTCCATATTCCTGGTGGTAAGCTAGGTACACTCATTACTTGTCTTGTTGGACTCGTCGGCTGTATTATTACGATTATCATTGGATTTAAACCACCAACACAAATCGATGTTGGTGGTTTCTGGCATTATGAAGTGACATTTACGATCGGTATTGTGATTCTAGTTGCACCAATTTGTTTACTCTACCTATACAAAATGTTCGCGCCTAAAAAAGCTCTAACGTAAGTCTTAAGAAAGCTCGTCAGGTGAAGAAATAATTTTACCCACCATACCATAATCTTGAGCTTCTTCAGCAGTCATCCAATAATCACGTTCAACATCTTTGTTAACACGCTCTATAGGTTGTCCTGTACGTTCAGAAATAATTGCATTGATACGTTTTTTCATTTTAACAATTTGTTCGGCTTGAATTTCGATATCCGAAGCCTGACCGCGCGAACCACCACTTGGTTGATGTAATAAATAACGTGTGTTTGATAAACTAAAGCGATTTTTAACATCAGTAGAAAGGTAGATATGAGACGCAATACTCGCAACACAGCCTGTACCAACAATCTTTACCCGAGGTTTAATAAATTGAATTAAATCAAAAATAGTATCACCAGATTCAACATGTCCACCCGGAGAATTGACAAAAAGTGTAATATCATCGTCACTTTTATGCGCCATTGCTAGCAGAGATTCAGATAGACGCTGAGAAACATCTTGATCCATAGGGCCATAAAACATAATTGTACGTGCATCAAATAATGTTTTAACAATTACATCACCTTGCGGTTTTTTATCTTCCTTTTCAGCCATTATTTCACCTTTATAATCAGTAGTTTATTCAAAATATAGTGCACTATCTTGGCATAAGCTTTCGGCAAAGACAAGAATTTATTAAACAGCAGCAGCCTCTTCAGCCGTAATACTCGCTGTTTTTTCTACGTCACTATCCATAAAACAAGCAAACATTTCTTGTAACAATTCTCTAATAACTTGTGTCATGATAAAAAAATCAGCATCAAAACGATCTTGTTCGGTTTCAGATACAATATCATTAACCTGATCCTGCAATGCTTCTAAAAATTTCAACGATTTAAAAATAAAACCATCCGTCAAAACAAATCGCACTTGTTCCGTCCAGCTCATCCCTAATTGACTAACAAAATAACCATCTTGAAAAAATGCTTGAACGTTATCGGCAAATAAGTCTTGGCCTTTAATACGAATGGTAGCACCTTCTTCTTTGCTATCTTCTAAAACACAAACATCTTCAATCACAATATTGTCTGGATAATTTTGTTCCTGTACCCATTTTGTCATAGTCGCGACCGGACTCGCTAACTCAGGTTCAATAAGTTTAATGTCATTGAGCGATTTACGTAAATACTCTAAAAATAATTCTGCTTTATTACGACTAGCCGCATTGATTATCAAATAATTTTCTTGTGTATCGATATAAGCAAATAAACGACTCGACTTAGTAAAAGCTTTGATAAGCAGCTCAGCATAAACTTCGTCTTTCAACATATCTTTTTCTTTTTTGCGAACTTTACGCCCTTCACGCTCAGCAATTTCAGCAACACGCAATGCGACTTGTTCACGTAATACTTGCGAAGGAATAACCTTTTCTTCAATATTTAAAGCCAGCAGCATAAAACCATTTGTCGCATGTACTAAAGGTGAATCAGGACTGGTTTCGATAGGCGCCACCCAACCAATACTCATGGGCGCTAATTTACCGCAAGGTTTGTGCCTATCGTTTTCTAATTGAACAGCTAAAGCTTCACCATCATAGGCAATAGGTTCTGCTATTTGAAAGATCTGTAAATTCTTAAACCACATATTGGCTCCCTGCAATTCTAGCTGCATAATTATATTGTGAGTTAGGAATTGTATACACATTATCGTTCAAGATACAGCCTGAAATTTGCATTTTGAAATGTATTGCAGCAGTATTAAATCCATACCTGCATTTCATTTTGAGGATGACAATTATGGCCAAACAAAATCAACGAGTTGCCTTACTCGCCACCGGTGATGAAGTCATTAATGGTGATATCGTAAACTCTAATGGCCAAGCCATTGCTAATATATTAGTCGAAGCTAATATTATCGTTGGTAATCACCTTGTCGCAACAGATGAGCAAAGCGATATTGAATATTGTCTAGAATTTTTACTTAGCCAACATGAAGCGGTCATCAGCATTGGCGGGTTAGGTCCAACCTCTGACGATCGCACACGTTACGCAATTAGCAAAGTTAGTCAAACAGCTTTAAAATTTGATGACCAAAGTTGGCACAATATTATTGAGAGGCTTGAAAGTCTCGGTTTAACAGTACCAGAGAGTAATAAACAACAAGCCATGTTTTCACAGGGCGCTGAGATATTAGGAAATCATAATGGCACCGCTGCTGGTTGTTACCTCCAATATAATAATAAACATCTTTTTATGCTGCCCGGTCCTCCTCGTGAATGTTTACCCATGATGCAGCAACAAGTCTTACCGATTTTGCAAAAACTTAACTTTGCCAAACCGATTCAGCGCAGGAGCTGGTTATTACTCGGTATTAGTGAAGGCCATATTGCCAGCGAACTCGATAAAATCATTCAGCAGCATCCTGACGTTACCTTAGGCTATCGCGCTAGCTCGCCATATTTAGAAATTAAATTACATGCTACAAATACAGAAGCACTTAAAAAAGCCGAACGAGAAATACTGCCTTTAATAAAAACGAACCTCATCAGCAACAATAAACAAAAAGCTTCTTCACAACTTTACGATTATATTCAGCAAGAAAATAAGAGTATTCATATCACTGATAAGATTAGTGGCGGTTTATTAGAGTCTATTTTGCTAACACCGGAGGTTTATTCTAAGCTTGCATTTCATGACAGCACAGCCTTAAATCAAGCCGACATTTGCATTGAACTTGATGGTCTCTATGCTTACTGGGATCAAAACTCGCAACAAACTAAAAGTACGCTAAGCTTATCCATCCAATCTAAAGGAAAGTCGCAACGAATAGAAAAACAGCTACCCTATCGAAGTAAATATCTTCGTGGCTTTGCTGCCGAATTAGCTTGCTGGGAATTATTGCAGTGGTTCATAAAAAAAGCTTAGGCGCAAAGAACTAATAACCCTTAGTTCGCATCAGGCTTCGGTTCAGCATGGTTTTCTGTTTTATTCTCAACTTTACTTTCGGAGCTACTCTTTGCTTTGGCCTTCATGATTTTATCGAGTTTTGCATTCACCATTAGTTGGCCTTTTTCAATAGTTACTAAACGTTTCTCAACATTGCGCAAATACTTTAAAATACGTTTCTCTGGTTTTTCTTCTTCTCGTACACGCTCAATCAAAAATGCGGCGAAGTTAGCAGTTACTATCGATAAGAATGCCACTCCAAGTAACATTAGAAATACCGCAAAAACTTTTCCGGCAACCGTATGCGGTACAATGTCACCATAGCCAACCGATGTTACCGTTTGCCACGCCCACCAAATGCCTTCCCATGGTGAACCAAAACTAGGGTCAAAATAATAAGCTAAAATGCCACACAGCATAGTCGCTACAAAAAATACTATCAGCGTCGTACCAAAGCTGTTACGTGATAGCAAACGCAAGCTACGTTTAAAAACAGGCATTCCTAAGCGAATTAAAATAATGACACGAATATAACGTAATGCTACAGCGTAAGCAGATCCAATTGCCCACATAGGAGGAAATGCGGCAATGATAATTAAGATATTCATCCAGTTATGTTTTAAATACATAACTTTATGTTTACTTAATAAGGTTAAGGTAAAAGTTTCAAGAAAAAACAGCCACCATAAAGCCCACGCTGCCGTCGTAATCACTTCGAGATTAATTTCACCTTGAATATATAAATACCATTGAATGGGTAGCCAGAATAATGCAAACAGCATCAAGAGATCAAAAAAACGACTCCATCGTTGTGCTACCTTTTTCTCATTTGGACACAGACCTGCCATGCCAAACATTTCAAGAACGGTCATATTTTTCATTAATATTTTTCAAACCTATCTTTAGCTTTCATATTCAAAATCCATTTTCTTTAAGATACCTTGCAAAATATCGAGACTATGGAAGTCAATTTGTACGTTGCCTTTACCATCTAAAGCATCAAAATCAATACGCACTGCAGAGCCAATATGCTCCGCTAATGCAGCTTCAACAGCACGTAAATCAGCATTTTTGCGCCGACTATCATGAGTCTGCAATTGTTGTAGCTTCTTAACTTCTTGTTCAATTTTGCGCACGCTCCAATTGCGAGCAACAGCTTTTTGTGAGAGTAAAATTTGATTCGCAGCTGGTAATGCAGCTAAAGCTTTACCATGACCCTCATTTAATTTGCCCAGGATTAGATATTCTTGCACCAAACGATCTAACTTCAATAAACGTAGCGCATTAGTAACTTTTACTCGCGACTTCCCTACTGCAGCCGCGACTTCATCGTGTATATAACCAAAGTCATCAATTAAACGTTGATAGGCATGAGCTTCTTCAATGGGATTTAAATCAACCCGAATAACATTTTCAATCGCGGTTGCTTCTGCAGCTTGTTCATCATCAAATTGATTTAATAAACATGGCACTTCAGCCATACCGGTTAATTGTGCGGCACGCCAGCGTCGCTCACCGGCAACAATTTCATATTGTGTATCACTAATCGCTCGAATCACGATAGGTTGCAAAATCCCTGCTGATTTAATTGAGTCGGCTAACTCTTGTAACTGCGACTGTTCAAAGTGTTTACGAGGCTGAAAACGACCGGGAACTAGTTTCTCGATAGGTAAATCGAGTAATTGTGGTTTTGCTCGCGCCATGAGTAATCTTCTCTCAAATTATTTTTGATATTAATAAAGGATGTGGCATTATAGCGTAAAAATGTGGAACTAGCAGTAGTTATACTCAGCACTCTCCGAAATGCAAAGATTAAGACGCCGCAGCTGCTCTAGCACTAGGAGGAGGAATGACGCGATGTTCTGCAGCAACGCCATCTTCAGCTACAGGAGCAGCTGGTTTAGTTAAAAACGTCTGCGTTATAGACTCACTCAAACGCGTATCATCACCTGCAAGTGTATTCTTTTGCTTAATTTCTTTGATTAATTCAACTCCGGCTTTAGCTTCCGCAGTATCTTTGCCTTTATAATCATTCGCATAATAGATTTGCTTTACTCGAATAACACCTAAACCAAGAAGCTCTTTACCATCCAAAACTTCATCAATAAACCGTTTGGCACAGTAACCAACCCACCCATCTAAACTTAAATTTATATAGTTAACGGTTAATTCTCCAGTCGCTTGAGCTTTACCAACAGCATAAACAAGCTCAAACAGAGCATTAAATACTGTTTTTAGTACTTGTCGAATACGTTTTTGCAGTTGCTCAGGCTTTTCATCTTCCGCAGGTTCAGGGAAGTCTTCTGGTTTAAACTGTAACGTAACACGGCGTTTACTTTTATCGAAACTTGTCATAAAGCGTAAGCCCGTTTCTGACCATTGCTCAACACCATCCACTTGGCCAGCCCGCACTAACTCATCATCACTTAATGCAAAAGGATGAAAATCAAACTCCAGTGGGATGTCCTCAACAGGCGCCGTTGTTGTTCTTACAGTTGGAAATAATAATTGTGTGGCAATAGCGTGAACCCAATCATTGTCACCAGCCGTAGCAACTGTAGCTTCTGTCGCGAGTCGCTGCTGAAGCCGTTGTTTTGCCGTCAATTTTTCGCGAACAAATGCTAATAAATCGTTAATGTTTTTAACTTGCTTTTCAATAGCCTCAGTATGTACTTTAAGTTGTGCTTGGATCTCTAATAATTGTTTTTTACTTTTGTGTGTATCAGGTTTTCCAGAAAATTTCTCTAATGCTTCTTTTACATCACGTTGTTGCTCACGAATTGCTTCTAATGCTTTTTCACGCACAAAAATAGTTTTATCTGCTGATAGAGGCGCTGCGATATCACGGCCATCATATTCACGCTCTAGCTCTCCTTTAATGACGGTGTCTTTATAAAACGCTACAGTCTCTTCTATCACGGTATCAGAAGTGACATCATGATGTTCGACAGTATCTCTTGTGTCTGTTAAAAACGCCGTTGCTGCTGTTCCTGAACATTCCACATAACGTTTCCAAGTCTCAACATCACTTTGCATTCGAGTTAAAGTAGCAGGTGCAATCCAAGCCTCCGCATCTGCACCTCTTGCTCGCGCTTCGGTTTCATGATGTTCTGTTTGTAAACGCTCAATATCACTGAGCGTCATTTCCCTAGATAAGCCCAGCAATAGTAACCTTAATTTTTCACTCTGCGCCATTGCTTGCCGTTGTAATTCTAAATAGGCATTTTGTTCAGTACTACCGAAAGTAAATTTTTGTGCTTGAGATGCAAAATAATCAACATAGCGACGTAATCCATCTTGAGCTTGCTGATAACTTAAACCAGAGTCACGAAACGATTCGTGAGATAGTGCTCGTCGTCGACGTTGCTGTTCTGCTAATAGACTACTTATTTCAGCTGCATCAAGATGGGCCACGGCACTCGCAGTAAAACTACGCTGCTGCCAAGCTTTAGACTCTTCAATATCACGAGATAATTCAACATGAAGACGAGCATGCAAAATAGCATCTTGTTGAAATTTGCGTTGCACTATTTGATCTTGCCAAACAGACACATTGAGTTGAGCGAACTGAGCTAATGCTGAACGCAGTTGCTGTAAACAGCCCGGCTGTTCTTCGCTTGAAGCTAACAATACATTTTGAATCGCAGTAATACGCCCAGCCAAAGCCTCGTCCCTTGCATCATGAGCTCGCACAGTCAATGTTTCTAAGGAGCCAATATTCGAAATTAAATGTTCAATCGCTTCTCGTAGTTGCGTCTGTATCGCCAGAATTCTTGCACTAAGCGATTCACTATAACGTTCTACATTAGAGAGAAATTCATATGGAGGTTGATTTGCATTATCCAACAAAAACTGTGATGAGCGTAACGCCTCTTGAACTTGCTGTAATTCAGCTCGTTGATCTCGAGTATAAGCTTGCCATGCAGCAGCTTTATGTTCTTCTTGACATAACAGAGTTTCAAAATGTTCAGCAACATAAGCTCTAGCATCATCCTGACTCAAGCCTTGTAGAATGCTTTCAGCATCTGCTAACAACCGTCTAACATCTTTTTGCAACGTGGTATCCGTTGCTTTAGCGGTTAATAGCTCCGTATCAAAACCTCTTGACGCTATGTCTTTATCCAAATCAAGCCACTGATTTTGACAAGCATTTAAAGCGACCACGGTTTGTTTCAAGGCATTTATAACAGCAGCATTTTCTCTAGAATGAAAAGCAAGCAAGTCTGTTGCCATATCATCAATACTAAAATCAATAAAACTTTGTAGTGTTAGGCCAGCACAATATGCTCTTACAGGCTCCTGATTTGTTGACGTGACTGCAGCTAATTGCTGCTGACACTCTGCCTCTATCTGTCCAAATAACACGAGTTGCTTTTGATAGCTATCTTGCAACATTATTTCTAACTGTCCAGTGTGGCGCTCATAGCGCCGCGGCGTAACAGTATCATCAGGAGCGCTCTGTCCATCAGATTTCAAAAGAGCATAAACATATAAAGCTTGCTCTTGCCAGCTAATAAAATTATCAAAAACTCCTTTTGCTTGATCCAAATTAGCAGCAGGAAGCTTTGCCTGAAGCGCTGTCATTTCTCCTCTAAACTCATCAATCCAATGAGCATAAACATCTAAAAGCTCTTGTCCAAACACTGGGTTTGCTGATAATAAATCAGGTTTAGTTTGTGCCAATGCAGCGTGTAATCTTTGTCGATGCTCAGCAGCAGTACTCGTCGCATCAACGACTTTATCAGTAACCGATTTACTGTTTACAGAAACAGTACGCTGAACAATTGAAGCGCCGAAAAAACCAGCTTGTAATGTATGAATATCTAGTATATTTCGGTTTTTTTTCGCTCTATTTGGCCTAGCACGCAATGCAATTAACTGACATTCAGCATAGTGCGCATCACTCCAACGCGATGGTAACAAACGAGCACCTTGAACATAAGCAGAAACTTGTTGCGAGCGACTTGGGCCATCTTTTGAAAAGATAGGAGGAACGACGAGTGTTGTTGGCGTTTCACCACGAGGTAGATCTTGCCACATTCCAACATGCTGAGGGCGAGTGCTATCAGGCACCGCGAACTGATAATTAATACTGGTAACACTTCCGGCATCATCTTCATTGATTTGAACTCTAATCCAATGCCCCTGGTGGACACCATCAACAGCAATCCCTTTATATTCTTTCACAATAACCTCTATTCTATCCAATACTTCCAACATCTAGCATGACATATTACGCAACCTAACTTAAATAAAATTTAAGCAAGACTTACATAAAATACAATTTAATATTTTACGGCGGATTCACCACGTAAACCGCTGCTATTATAAAATATTTCTTGTAGCCGCTTAACTTTTTCACATGGCTTATCAGCTTCAGTAATAACACTAATCATCGCGGCACCCGAAACACCCGTCGCCGCAACATCGGCAATACGCTCAGCATTAATGCCGCCGATAGCCACCAGCGGATATTCCAACATATCACACCATTCTTGTAAACGCTCGATACCCTGCGGCCCAAATTTCATAGGCTTTGAATTAGTATGATAAATCGGTCCTATCGCCATATATGAAGGATTCAAGGCGTGAGCACGTGCCACTTCTGCATAACAGTGAGTGCTGATCCCTAAGCGTAAATCACTTTCTTGTAAAGCGATAAAATCACAAGTCTGTAAATCTTCTTGACCTAAATGCACACCATAAGCTGCATACTTGATTGCAAGCTGCCAAAAATCATTAATAAATAATCGAACATTATGTTGTTTTGCTAAAGCTATTGCTGTAGCAATATCTTGCTCTAAAGCTTCGCCAGTTTTGTCTTTGATACGCAATTGCATAGTTGTAGCACCAGACGCAATCAATTTTTCTAGCCATTCTAAACTTGGCACAATAGGATAAATACCCAACGGTTCAGGTCCACAATCCGGAAATTGATAATCATCATCAACCTCACTCGCGTTATCAGTTAACAATGGTAAATCGAGTTGCGACATTGGCCATGCCGAATGCTGTACTGGCCCAGGTCCTTCACCATATTGTTCTGCTAATCGAATGCCTTGACTGGTATACATCTTGGCAATAACCAAAGCATCATCCAACCCATAACCATGCCCCAGCAATGTTGTTAAAGCTGCTGACAATGTACAACCACTACCATGAGTATGGCTTGTATCCCAGCGAGTTTGTGTCAACCAAAGTTGCCGTTCGCCATCAGTCCAATAATCTTGACACAATTGCGTATCTTGAGAATGTCCGCCTTTAAGTAAAACACTCTTACAACCCATTGTAATAAGTTTTAGCGCAGCAACCTCAACATCACTGACAGTATTAATATCCATGTTTGTTAGAATACCTGCTTCAGGAATATTTGGCGTAACAATATCGGCTAACGGTAAAATATACTTACTTAGGTAGGCAACATCTTTATGGTGCAATAGGTGTGCCCCAGAACCCGCAAGCATAACGGGATCACAAATAATAAAACCTCTATATTCTTGCAAAAACACGGCAATAACTTGCATAACATCTCGGTTTGCCAACATACCAAGCTTCAATGCTTTTGCAGGTAAGTCATCTTGCAAGACAGCCAACTGTTCTTGCAACATCGTTGCAGAAACCACTTCAATTTTATTGACGGTATAACTATTTTGCGCTGTCAAAGCTGTTATTGCTGAACAACCAAAGCCACCCAAGGCTTGAATCGCATGTAAGTCTGCTTGAATTCCTGCACCACCGCCACAATCAGAGCCGGCAATTGTCCAAATAATCGGTTTTTTATGCATCAGCATTCTCCTGCAACCAAAATGGCATCCCAACGACTGGCGTTGATGGTTTAGCGACATCACGTTTTGGCATAATGCCGGCAGTATAAGCTTGGCGCCCAGCGTTTATAGCAGCAGCAAATGCGCGCGCCATTAACACCGGATCACCCGCACCCGATACTGCTGAGTTTAATAATACGGCATCAAAGCCCAATTCCATCGCCAATGCGGCATGTGATGGCGCCCCAATCCCAGCATCAACAATCAAGGTAATATCTGGCAGTTGATGACGTAATGTTCGTAATGCAAAAGGATTTAGTAAGCCTTGTCCCGAACCAATCGGTGAAGCCCACGGCATAATGATTTTACAACCCAACTCGGCGAGTCGCTGACACAAAACTAAATCATCGGTGCAATAAGGTAAAACTTCGAAGCCTTGTTTTAATAGTTCTTGAGTAGCTTCAAGTAAAGCAAATGGATCTGGCTGTAAAGTATAATCATTACCAATAACTTCTAACTTCACCCAATTCGTTGCAAAAATTTCACGCGCCATTTCGGCCGTGGTAATCGCTTCTTTAGCTGTACGACAACCCGCAGTATTAGGCAAGGTATGGCAGCCTGATTGCTTTATTAACTCATAAAATTCATTATTAGCTGTGCCCGTAGCGGTTTGTCGACGTAATGATACGGTTACTATATTAGTTTCTGATGCGCGTACTGAGTCCAACATAAGCTGAGGTGAAGGATATTGCGCAGTACCCAATAATAAACGGCTTTGTAATTCTGTATCTGCAATTTTCCAATTAGACATTGTTTATTTATCCACCTTGCATTGGTGCCACGATATCAATGGCATCATTGTTACAAATAATATATTCATCATGCTGTGTACGCGGTATAAAAGTTTGATTAACAGCAACAGCAAAATGTGAGCCTTGATAATTTTGCTGTTGCAACAATTGCAGCAATGAACATTCACCCGTCAGGGTTTTGCTCTCGCCATTCAGTTTAATGTTAACTAATTCATTATTCATTCGATACAATTCTCTCTAATGCTTCTTCAATCAATGCTGGAGCTAATAAATATCCATGTCGATACAAACCATTAATTCGTAACAAGCCAGGCTCATAATGCAGATATGGTAAATTATCTGGCATTGCTGGACGGCATTGTACCATGGTTTTTATTATTCTTGCCTCTGCAAAACCACTGTGCAGAGCATAAGCAGCTGATAATAATTCTAGACAAGAACGTACACTCAGCGGGCTCATATCTTCACTTTCAATTTCACTCGCGCCAATAACGTAATAACTACGCTGCCGCGGTACAATATAAATTCGATAACGTGGATGTAAAAAACGAATCGCATGCTGTAAATTCACTTCTGGCGCCGCGACATAAATCACTTCACCTCGCACACCACGCAATCCAGAAATATCAGCCTTAGCTCCTAAACCACGACAATCACAAACCAAGTCAAATTGCAGTTTTTGCCCCTGAGAATATACGACACCTGCAGCGAGATTACTAATTTCTTCATTAACATAGTGTTTAACTCTGTGTCTTTGTAAAAACGCATCGACAACAGTATAAAATTGCCAGTTGTCTAGAAAGCCTTCATCCGGGAGATAATATGCGCGTTGTAATTCATTCGAGAGAGTCGGTTCTTTGGCGTGCAATTCCGTCGTAGATAAAGCTTGAAATGGTAACTTCTGGCCAACACGTTGCTGCAAAGTTTGCGCAAAATAATCGAGTTCAGCTTGTTCTTGTCGATGACTGACAACAATACTGCCATTTAAATTAAGACTAAATTGCTGGTTCAAGTCTTTATGCAAATCTTGCCAAATTTCTATACTACGTAAAAATCGTGGCAATAAACTGGCGCCAGTTTCCGTTTCCGCATAAGGTGACAACATTGCGGCAGCAACATAACCACAGCTTTGTTGGTTAAACGCATCATCTTTATCGAACAAGTGAATTTCATGACCTTGTTTGATTAGCTCTAGCGCTAGCAAGCGACCACATAAGCCAACTCCAACAATTGCTATTTTCACTATTTTTCCTGCATAATGCGTTTTATATTTTGCTGATAATACACATTAGAAATGCCATGTACAATGTCATAAAACAGCTCTTCAATAAATTTAGGCAGCGACAAGATCTGCGACACTACGCAAGCATCTTTCAGAAAATCTATCAATATCAAGATAGCATGCAAATTTCACTAGATGAACGTGAGCGTTTAAAGATCACCGATCCTGCTTTTACCTATGGAGAAGTTAGTTTTTCAGCTATCGCCTTTATGCTTGAGCATATCGAAGCTCAAGCTCATGAAACATTTTACGATCTAGGTTCAGGAGCGGGAAAGACACTCATCGCTACTGCGCTAATGAGTGATATTAACACGTTAGTTGGTATCGAAAAACTTCCCAAGCTAGTTACCTTAAGTCAGCAAAATCAACAGCGATTGTTAGAGCTGTTAGGTAATGATGTCAAGCTATCCTATAAAAAACCAAGCATTAAATTCATTGAAGCAGATATTCTTGATGTCGATATTAGCAATGCCGATATTGTTTTTATTAATGCAACTTGTTTTGATAGAACCGTATGGGATAAACTAACAGAGAAGTTTCAACAGTTAAAACCTGGCAGCCGTATCATTACAACAACCAAGCAATTACCGGATGAATATTTCGAGAGTATGATTCAAAGCTCAGTATTGATGAGTTGGGGGTATAACAGTATTTTTATTTATAGAAAAATACTCTAAAATACATGCCATTCACACTCCAAAATGCGAGAGGTATATTTTTAGTGTACAAATTGATAATACTTTTCACCACGCTTGATCATGCCTAAATCTTTACGCGCATCACCTTCCACACCTTGTTTTCCAACTTGTAACGCTTTGACTTGTTGAATTAAGACTGCATTACGCTTAGTCAACTTAGTATTCACAAGCTTTTGCGCAGTAATTTGATCTTGTAATTTAACAAGGCTGCGCATACCACTTGTCGAAACCCATAACTGATACTGCAATAGTAATAATAGAATAATAAAAACTACTAATAGAACTTTTGTGCTTTTATTAGCCATGGATAATTCAACCTCTATTTAAGCTATACTACGTACATGAAAAACTTCTTTGCCAAGATAACGAGCCTTACCTGCTAGCGCATCTTCGATACGTAATAGTTGATTGTATTTAGCAATACGATCAGTACGACACAATGATCCTGTTTTAATTTGCCCAGCATTGGTAGCAACTGCTAAATCAGCAATGGTGGTATCTTCCGTTTCACCGGAACGATGTGAAATAACCACGCCATAATTTGCTTGTTGAGCCATCGCAATAGCTTGCATGGTTTCGGTCAATGTCCCAATTTGATTAAATTTAATTAAAATCGCATTGGCAATGCCACGCTCAATACCTTCAGCTAAGATAGCTTTATTCGTTACGAATAAATCATCACCCACTAACTGGACTTTATTACCGATAGCGTTAGTTAGTGTTTGCCAACCTTGCCAGTCATCCTCTGCCATACCATCTTCAATGCTAATGATCGGATAATTACTTACCCAGTCACCAAGAAATTCAGCGAACTCATCTGCCGATAATTTTTTATTTTCTGACGCTAAGTGATAAACACCATTCGAATAGAATTCTGAACTAGCAACATCGAGGCCAAGAGAAATATCATCACCAGCAATAAAACCAGCATCACTGATAGCCTCTAAAATAACATCGACCGCCTCACGATTTGACCTCAAATCCGGCGCAAAACCACCTTCATCACCAACGGCTGTGCTTAAACCTTTTTGTTTAAGGCGCGCTTTTAAAGCATGAAATACTTCCGTGCCATAACGCAAGCTTTCATGAAAACTTGTAGCCCCAACAGGCAAAATCAGAAACTCTTGCATGTCGACACTATTATCCGCATGCGCACCGCCATTGATAATATTCATCATCGGCACTGGCATAATGTACTCATCACGCTGTTGCAAAGAAGCGTATAATGGCAGCTTGCTTTGTGCTGCAGCGGCATGCGCGGCCGCAAGAGATACCGCTAAAATCGCATTAGCGCCTAAGCGCTCTTTATTTTCCGAACCATCAAGTGCAATCATCGCCGCATCAATATCAGCTTGTTGTGAGGCATCCATACCTTGCACATGTTTAGCAATTTCACCATTAACATTAGCGACCGCTTGCTGCACACCTTTACCAAGATAACGTGTAGCATCATGGTCACGCAGCTCTAAGGCTTCACGAGCACCCGTTGATGCGCCAGATGGCACACAAGCACGTCCAATGACACCAGAACTTAAAGTGATTTCAGCTTCTAAAGTTGGATTACCGCGCGAATCAAGAATTTCACGCGCGTGTATCGATTGAATTGTCGTCATAATTACTACTCCTAAATTTTGAAGTTGCCAATACGTTCAAACAACGCTTTTTCATCCACGAAAGTCAATTCACGATTGCGTAACATGGCTTTACCATTTACCCATACATCGGTAACTTGTTCGCGGCTTGCTGAATAGACTAATAAAGATACCGGATTATATTGTGGCCGCGTAGCAATGTTATTCAAGTTAATTGCGACCATATCCGCAGCTTTACCAACCTTTAGCGAACCAATTTCATTATCACGTGCTAATGCTTTGGCGCCATTTAAGGTTGCCATTTGCAAACTTAAATTTGCATCCAATGCTAATGGATCTTTTGAGACGGCTTTGGCTAATAACGAAGTAATATGCATTTCTTCAATCATGTCTAAATTATTATTACTGGCAGCACCATCGGTACCAATAGCAACATTAATACCCGCTGCGTGCAGACGCGCTGTTTCACAAAAACCACTAGCAAGCTTTAAATTTGATTCTGGACAAGTGACCACATGCGCCCCGCTTTCAGCTAACATCGCACAATCATCATCATTTAATTGGGTAACATGCACGGCTATTAAACGTGAATTCATTGCGCCGACTTTTTGTAAGCGTGCAAATGGACGTAATCCCGTTTCTTCCATTGATTGCTTTATCTCTTCTTCAGACTCGTGCATATGCACATGAATCTGAGTATCAAATTCTTCTGCTAATTGTGCTGCTTGTTCTGCACCGTGATCAGATGTTGCATACAGTGAATGCGGAGCAAAAGTAAAACGTAATAAAGGTTGATCACGAAAGGCTTGAAAGACTTCTTTACCCTTACTGATATATTCATCTTCGGTTTCAGCCCAAACCATCGGGAACTTCATAATTGGCAATGAGAATGTTGCGCGCATACCAACATCAATCGCTACTTCTGCAGAGTGTTCTGGAAAAAAATACATATCATTAAAACAAGTCGTACCGCTTTTTATCATTTCAGCAATGGCGTGTAAGGTACCGAGTTGAATAAATTCTTTAGCATTCTCGGATAAAGCTTTGCGTTCAGCTGGCCAGATATGATTATTCAACCAATCCATTAAGCCTAAATCATCAGCATAACAACGTAATAAGTTCATGGGAGTATGCGTATGGGTATTAACAAAACCAGGAATCAACATGTGATCAGCTAAAATAACTTCGTTATCGGTTTGATATTGTTGGCGCATTTCTGCCGCGGGCAAAATGGCTTCAATTTTGCCATTATTTACGGCTATTGCATGATCTAATAGCGCTTCCGTATTAGATTCAACAGGAATTAACCATTTTGGATAGACAATCGTCTCAACCTTGTTCATATTTTCTCCCATAGCAAGCATTAAAAACGCCTGTTATGGTAATCGAAAATCACGTTTGAAGCCATGGCTGTTTCTGTTTATAAAATATACGCACTGTTGTTTGTGGCTCAATCAACGGAGAATTACCAATAATGAGTCTTACTTCTTCCTTAGAGGTGAAACCGTTATGAGAGCATACATTAATAATCGTGCAAAGCCATTATCAACTTATAATCTAAAGAAATCTTGAGCTGCGCGTTCATGATTCTCTCTTGCTGCGTTTACAATCTCAGCCCGTCTAGCATCACTATCAGGAAAATCAGCAACATTTTGAGCCGGTTTTTCACCCCTTATTAATGCAGCGAGTTCTACTGAAGAAGGTCTTTTTGGACTTGGGCCAGCCCCTCCACGCAAAGCTCTTCCGAAACTGTCTTGAAAAGCATTAAATCCAGACCAGAATGCACCACCAATACTTTTTAGCATGCTTCCGGACACTTCTTCTTCGTCTGAGTCTTGTCTCATAAACAACCTATCTTCGTCATCGTCGCTATCATCACCAGACTCATCTCCACGCTCATCACAAAGCATTGCTTGTTGTTCAGGCTCAGCTGGCTTCATACGCTCGACTATTTCTTTACAAAGCATTGCTTGTTGTTCAGGCTCAGCTGGCTTCATACGCTCGACTATTTCTTTTGCAGCAGCTTCTTCCAAATGACAGCTAGACGTTAAAATCTTTACTATTAGCTCATCATCTTTTTCATCAAGACTATTACTTTGCAGGCGCAATAATAGACCTTCAACTAATTCTTTCCTTTTGAAATTAATGAGTCCCTTATTAAAGGCATATTCTAAAAATTGTGCGAAGGGTTCAATGAGGTGTTCAGTTGAATAATCATTCGCAATTATAAAATACACAAAATGAGACGTGATGAACATTACCGTACTTTTATCTAAAAGAAGTTCCTGAAACATGAATACTTCACAAGTTAAATTGACATTATTTTTTGCTTTAGGAATTATTGGCGTTAATTGCATAGCAAGAGCTACACCTTTGAGTATGTAACTTATAATATTCCAAACATCTAACGTATTCTGAGAGCTATTAAGTAAATTTACTTTCCCAACATTTTCACCATTTACTTCATTGAAGTTATCCAACAGTGCTCTATAGCCAAATTCAAACTGTCGATTTGAATATGTAGCGCAATCCAATATAAACTGCAGTTCTCTATTTGTGTTGACTCCAGCCATAGCCATGCTAACAACTTGCTCAGCAACAACGTCTAAACCATGCACAAAAAACAAATTACCAAGTAAGCTCTTATACCCATTGACTGGCAACCCTAACAGCTGTATTGATGCGAGGTCGTGATTACGTATAGTTTCTACTAGCGCAATAAATAAATTATTTAATTGGGTAAATAACAACTCCGATATATTTAGTTCACGTAAGTTCAAAAATATTTCATAGAGGATAATTTGTTGCTCTTGAACAGGTAGCTCAGCGAAAACCTCTACTGATAATAGCCAAGTAAACTCATCATCAGCTAGCATTTCGTCTAACTCACCATCTTCTTTTACAAGCAGTCCATTCATTTGTTCAATGAATGCCAGCGTAGTATCAGTATATAGTTTGCCAGTGCTTTCAGGCTTATCATCGATTAAAACATTATAGTTCAGCATTAATCCTAATTGATCGGCGATAGTTTTAATTTCGCTAATCGCAATCATACCTTCTAAAATCGATATATTTAGAATTTCAGTAATAAGTGCTTTAATCACATCTGCAGTGGTACGCAACTTTAGATTATGTAGCAAAACTTGACGCAAAGATTGTAAAAATATAAATAGTTGATAGTACGTAGCAGCCCTGACTTGTTGCTTCGCGCTTAAAGGTTTCTCTATACTTTGCAAATCGGGCAGCTTTGGAAATAACCGCATTATACTCAATGAAAGATGAGAAAAAACTGAACTCACTTGCCATTGAAACATCTGACTGTATTTAGAACCCTTTAATTCTTCTAATAACGGTTCAATATTATTTCTGCTAACAAAAGGATCATAACTATTCTTATCACTAGATGCTGCGTTAAGCCATCTAGGGAGCTTAGTAATTATGCTATTAACATTCTCAGCATATTTTTGTAACTCCTCATGTCTAGAGTAGCTAAAATGAAAACTCCTTAAAATTTCTTCTAATAATGGCAAGCAGTACTCTTTATAATGCTCATTCCTTTGCAGCAAAGAAATAAATTGATACATTAGTTCTTCACATAAAATTATTGAACCAATAATTCTAAAGAGTGCTACGCGCAAATTTGCAGTATCTTTTGAGGATGACTCTAATATTGTCTCAATTCGTTGAAAAATAATATATGATAAGTATGCATTGCAGCGTATCAAATGATTACACAATTTATCATTGCTACCGTTATCCTGAGATAGCTGTTTAGAGACCAATGTATAAATATAAGCAAGCAAACTCACGATATTAAGCTTACTAACAGACAAATAATTTTTAAATTTAGCTAATAAATTATCTAAAGCTTCAATATCTTGCTGTTGAGCACAGATAAACAGCTTCAGGAGCAAGTCATTGCGTGACACTAAGGTTTGTTCAGAAGCAAACTGACGATTAAAATTGCGTCGAGGAGCGGTAAAATCACGATGTGTAACTACAGAATGATACCATTGAGTCTCATCAGCACTAGCATCTTCTAGCCCTGCCATCATCTCGACTAAGCCCGCTAGCGAAAGAGTACACATTATATCAGGTAAAAGATAACGAACTATATGCCGTTGCTGTCGCTTATCATTTTCTTTAGATTCAAAAGGTCGCATAGTTTTACAGAAGTCAATTGCCAAAGGCATAAAACTTCTATACGGTAAGTCGATGCTGACATAATTAATATCCTGTCTGACTATATGCTGCGCTGACAGAAAATAGTCTAAATAATTTACCACTGCACAATAGTAATAGAGCTGATAATCTGAAAACTCAGCTGGTTGAACTGCATCACTGTCAACAGCAGGATGAACCGACATAAAGCGCCAAAGGTCTCGCGTCCATTCTCGAAGGATATTGAGTTTTGCTTGATCATCACGAATTTCATAGATTAAAACAAACAGTCCATTCATAAGCGCAGAAAAAGCATTCCTTGCAACCGGCAAATGTGAAATATTTTTAATTATCTTCAATAAATTTTCAGCAGAAAAATCCATTCTTGTGGATGAGTCATCTAAAGATCTGCGCAGCATATGAATATATTCATCAACACTAGCAGTACAAAATTGCCTGCAAAAAGACCTTTCCTCTGAATCAAGAAAACTACTGCTACCCTGAGTTAAAATACAGATCATGTTAGTAGCGCGAACCAAATCCCTCTTACTTGATACATCCACACAAGGATTATCACGCATAGTTTCACGAAGGAACTTAACAAACATAGTGCGAACATGATTCGGTACAACATATGTGTAACAAAGTGACAACATATATCGGCATAAATTACGAATGTAACTCGGATTATCTAATAGTAACAATTTTAATGATATCATGGTGTCTTTAGAAGAAAATGCAGAAAGAATAATATCTTTAATCGCCGCATTTCCTATAGAGAACCGATTTCCATTTCTAATTGGGTCAGTTAACGGAATATAGGTTGTAAGTAAAACCTGCAAATAAATAGAATGCTGTTGACTGTGATATTGTGCGCAAATCTCAAGAATGCCACTCCAGGCCGCAGGAGCTCCTGATCTTATTCTATATGTAGTTTCGCTGTCGAGCATTTCAGCAGGCACTAAAAATCCATAAGGATGTTGCCCCATCTCAAGTAAACCAATTCTTCTAGTTCCTTTAGCGGCAATAAAGGCACCTTCACATAATATCACAACAATCTTGGATATTAGTGATTGAACAGCACTAACGTCACTAGCTTTTAGATATTGGACATTACTATTTTTATTATTACCTCTGATAGTATCGACATGAAGAATAAAGGCCCATAATTCTAAACTTATAATACTAAGCTCAATATATGTCATCGTTTGTAAAGAAAATACGTCACTGTTTAACAGAGCTAAAGCGTCATCAAGCGACAACATCAAAAATGCTGAATGTAGTAGTTGAATTTTTCTCTCAAATGCTTTTTCAGGAGAAAAGCTTATGTATTGTTTTTTAAATACATCTTTTTTATCACCAAACTGTAAATGTCTCATCCAATAGCGTTCAGTAATACTTGTGGCAGCATAATCATGATGTAGGGACATCTTAGGAAAACAATCAGCTAAAAGCTCAGGATGATTTGCATGCATTAATGCAATATATGCTGCTAAAGTGCCAGGTCTGGCAGTAAGTTGCTCCGCATCAACAGCATGAGATGCTTCTACTTGTAACTGTCCATCATCAGTAAATAAGGATAAAAATGCATTTAAATTCGCAGTAGCTTTAGCTGGTTCAACATGTCCAGGAATTATAGACTCTGTTACGTAAGAAGCTAACAGTCCTCGTCTACATATTGCAATCAGCTTAATAAAGTATGTATTTAAGAAGCTATCAGCATCAGTTAGAACTTTTACCAGCCTAGATAAACATTCAATATCAGATACGAACGCGAAATGAAGCAGCTTAATAATAATTGGAATAATAGTGGCATCTAAATCTTGATTATCATAAATTTTATTTCGCAACATTACGGTAAGAACACGGTCCAAATTTAAAAAGCCAAGGGAATCTAATGCAAAGAGCTGTATAAATTCATCATGATGTAAGTATTCAGCAAAAGATTTATACATATAGGACAACTTATCACCAAGCTCATGGCGAGCTTGTGAAACCATAAGAATAGCTAGCCAAAATAGGCTATCAGGAAATTTATCTGCCAGTGTATTAATAGGCACATCAAATAAATTATCCAGATGCGTCTGTAAATTTATGTTTTGTGGTGGTGTAATGTAATCAATCATTAATTCAGCTTGCACTTCTGATACTTTATAAACGCCAACAATCCTTTTAGATATTAACTCGCGAAGTGTTCTTCTCATGACATCTTGAAATTGACTACCGCTTTGTAACCAGTAAAAGTAAATTGCTAATAAGTCTTCTAGATGCAGTTTCTCATCTCTACTCAAGGCGATAAGATTATCATTGATAAATTTAAGAGAACCTTGCGTTATACCTGCATCTTTAGTTTCACGATTTGGAAGGTCCGCAAACAGTTTCTGCGCAAAAGAAAGCGATTCAGGCAAGCTGCTACCATGTCCTAACTCTTTAAAGCTTGTAAGAAAGAAACCCGTCGCATATGAATGAGCACTTTCAATAGCATGGATCATATATGCAGCATCCATGAGCTCAGCATACTCACCTCTTATTTTAATATAGCTATCATCACTTTCAGAGACAGAAGGCCCGTGAGCTTGAGCAGCTAGAGACAAACTAGCCATGCTAGATAATAGGCGACCAACACGATTAGCTAACAGAGTACCAACACCTGTTAACATAACGTGCCATTTTTCTGAATCAATACTCAGTGCTGATGCAAGCTTTATTATTGTTATAGCCATGGAGGCGCTCGACAAATCAAAATAAACCTTACCAGTCTGTTCAGTAATTAGTTTATCAACTAGTTTAGTTAGCCATCCTACAATAATTTGACGGCGTTGTGAGTTCTGCATATATTGTTGGATATATGACACTAATCGCTTATGGAAATCAGCTATATCAACTAAGCTTACTGCAGCAAATAGCTTCTTCGCCCACTCAGTTGTTAATTCTTCTTCCGTAAAATTTGCTAACCCATGTTCTAACTCAAGTAAAATATCATCTATAGTGTTTTCAGTATATTCTAATCTAGTTATCAACGCTTCAGCTTGATCGTCTGTAGCTGCTGTAGAAGGTTGTTCGAGCTCAGTTAAAACCCCATCAACTCTATCTTCAAATTCTTTATAAGTTTTTTTCTCACCAAATATCTTTTGTAAAGTAACAAAGATACCTTTAACAGCATCAGTAGAAATGTCCATTCCCACCGCATGCTCTCTTAAGAAAAAATGCAATCTGATTAAATTACGTAGAACTGAATGATTAGCCAAAACACTTAGTAACATTTGTTTAGCAGCAAACAAACTTGATTGCTCAATGATATCGGCACACAATTTTAAGAAGTCACCCAACATCCCTACTGCCGCAACATACTCTGCACCATCTTTATCTGCTATAGCTAATATTTTTATTAATTTACATGAGCTGTACCCAAATAAATACTCTGTAACTTGATCAACCATTTTCGTAGCCATGCCATTAACAATAGCCATCGCAACATTTTGCGAATGTTGGAACGGCAAGAATTTTGACATTCTAACTAACTGTTGCGGCAAGATAGGAATAACATTCCTAACATCAACCACTCCTGCATGTGCAACATCACCTGCTGCAGACTCTCTAGCCTTAGCAGCGTCTGAACCTGTTAAACATAAATATTCACTAATCGTGTCAAGGTGTGCAAAAACATCATAGCCATTCTGTTGTGTCTCTTTATAGATCGTAGATGCAGCAACTGAGATGAAGCCTGTTAATATCTCAAAGTAAATAATCACTCGTTGTGTGTCTGATATAGACGTCAGGTAAAAATTACTAGCATTAAATAAAGCAGCTATGTCTAGCTGAGTTGGATTATCAAGAATTTGTAGGCGTAGAATTTTTAGAAAGTCATTAAATTTAGCCGTGTTTAAATATGTTTCTTTTGCGTATTCTAATGCATCCTTTTCTTCAGACTCGCCTTTAGTCTCTGTCAAATGCGATTCATATAATCTTAGCCTAGCATAATGATAATTTATCACTGTGGCTGGAAGTTCAGAGCCTTCAGCGGATACAACCTGTTCTTGCTGTGAGATGAATTGCGCCGCTCTTAAATCATCATCTAAAAGTAAAGGAGAGCCGGCACTAAGCAGAAAAAACAACATCGCTGAAAAGAATGGATCAACTGCAGCAACCAGTTCATCTGGCACAGGTTCTTTACCTTTAGCATTTATAGATGCTCCCTTCTCTATAGCAAGCCGAGATGGAAAGTAACGCAGATAATGTAATACTGCACTTTTTGTTAACTGTCTTAATAATTCTTCATATTGTGGTTTTAAGTAATCAACAGTATTAGTTCTATATTTTTGCTCTAGCTCTCTAATAATGGTTTGCACAAGAATAGTGCTAATAAGTCCATGCTTTTCGATTACTTGTGCCAGTCCCCAGCGTAGAATCTCAGGAAAGGCTAATGTTGCTTCGATAAAGTCGCTTAAACTCTTTTCGTTCAACGTACCAGCAGCTAGAACATGCATGATTTTTTGCTGCCACACAGCTTCAAGAATTGCTCTAGACTGACTACAATAGTCTCCTACATTTATTTTTACATCAAGCTCATCACCAACATCCACGCGATGCGTCCAATGGTGTTCGTTACTTGCAGCATCAAGGCACCAGGCAAGAAAATTAACGTGTACAACTTCACTTTCAATCAATAGCTGTTTACCAACAAGTAGTAAGCCTTGAAAGCTGACCATATCTTTCTTGTAGTATGCAGCACACAACGCGACCATTAGTTCATTGGCTGTTTTTGGTTTTTCAACTTTATATTGTTGGAGTACAGATATAAATAGTTTTTTAAAGTGTTGAACATTAGAAAACACGTGACCATGATATTCGAGCTGCTCTTCACCATTTATAGCTGATTGGGTTACGCAGCGAATAATTAACCCTGCTTCAACTAGATTAATAGAAAAAAGTACAGGTAAAATAGAGTGACAGAACTCAAATTTGTTACGTGTAAAAGATACATATAGCATATTTTTCAAAAGAAAGGTAATTGTCTCTAATAATGTTGCTTTAATTACTCCAGGCTTATCAGTACTTATCTGAACCGCCTTCATATCAAGGAAAAGCGCACAAACCATTTTAACGTTAAAGATCTTTATCAACAGGCTTTCACTATCATCCAAATCTAAAAATGAAATTAAAAGTTTTAATGCTCGCTGAAATAACGCGGGCTGATCTCGGTATTGATTAACTGTTGCAATTAATAAATCAATATATCTCATTTGTTGATGATTTTGTATATTTGCAAAATGGTCATGTGCAAGCTTAAGGGAACCTGCTTCACTTGATACAAATTCAACTCGTTGTTTGAAGTTTGCAACAGCTTCCACTGCTGTGTATTTAAAAACTGCAGCAGAAAAATTACAAGTCTCTTCTTGTAAGCTGGCTTCTATTGGCTCTAGCACTTGAAAGGTTTCTGCACCTATCATGGTTAGTCTGCGCATATTACATATAAACATTCTTAAATCTTGGCGCGACTGTGTAGAAGTATTTGTATGGAACAATATGCATCTTGCCAAATTTAGCAACATTAACGCATCACGGCTAAACAATGCTTCATATTTTTCACGTACAGCTTTATAAACGGCATCTTTGCTAACTATTATCGTTAAAAATAGACTGAAAATTTGGTATAGCTTGCTAGTATCTGAGCGATCATTAAGTTGAAACATAATGCCATGCAAATTACCAAACTGTAAAAATCTATCTATATAGTTGCATAATGGTCGCATTAAAATTGTAGTTAACTCTGCAGCAAGATATGATTGTTCTGTCGCTTGATCAACGAAATTTCTTACAGTAGTAACATCAATTAAAGGCTGTGCATTTAATTGCGCAAATAGATCAGGCAAATATTCCACCTGTGCAGAAGCAGCGAAGTCAACTAAATTAGTTATGCTAATTAAAAGATCGGAAACTCTATTAACAACTTTAATCGAATAGGTTGCAGATGGATATTTATCATTTAATTTTTCAGCTAGAATTTTTAACGCATACTGATATAACTCAACACGCTCTGCATTAGTAAGTGCCCCTCCCTGCGCAGCTTCTACTTCTTTTAGCAATTCACGAGAACCAATATTTTTCTCTAAATAGACCACCTCGCAAATCATATTATAAACATACATATTTCTCAAAATTACGCGTGCAGCTCTACAATACTTTGCGGTTGGATTACTCTCAGGAAGTACTTTTAAAAGATATCGACTTGCGAACTCTTCTAGATATTGTATTGCAGACAAAATAGCTTGTGATAATTTCTCTTGAAGTTTTGGTTGCTTACCTGCTTCATCAATAAAAAACTTTAAAGCTTCATAACTACCACATAAATCTAGAAGCATCTGAAAAATAAAAGCCTCATCATCTTTTGCTGAAGCTAACAAGACTCGAATTTTAGTCGTAATAAGTTTATTTAGTAATGCATTTATCTCATTAACATAAGCTCTTCTTGTTGCATCTATAATATATGCTAGATTATATTCCTTTTGGTATATATACATTAGAAATGACAGTGGAACACTTTCATTTGCCAAAGATTTTTCGGTGATATTTCTTAACACCTTCAGTAAGTTTTCAGCTGTAAGATTTGACAAGCTTAACATTACATCACATGCAACTTCTTCTGCCACCACAAATAACGCAACACCATATGCACGTATATTTTTTCTTTGTTTAATTTTATATGGAGTCGCTGCAAAATTTACAAATATTAAAAAGGCTTGTGGATGATTTGCAAGACAGTCGAATACCACTTTTTGTATTGCTCTATCATCTTTTTTACTAAAATGTTGCATGTGATTTGGTTGCAAGCTCATTGTCACATACCCTGAGACAAGTACTAATAATATCAAAGCCGCTGCATTATCCATCTCTGAGCTTGTTGCTAAAACATCATCACCAGGAAATTTATATGAGTCCATGTCAGATTTTCGAGCATTAAAGAAATCAACCAGTCTCTTAAACCAGATAATAAATTTTTCTCGAGTAGTTTGATTCGCTAATTGTGCAAGAACAAATTGAGAGAAAGCAGCATGAAATGCATAGATTGAGCTTGAAGCATAATAAAGTTTTTTTAGTATATTAATACTACGTTCAATATTCAAAAGCGGAAATAAAGCCGGATCAGCAAAATATCTAGCTAGCTCAACTACGCACTGTTCAGGTGTGAACTCTGGTATAACCACAGCAATAGATTGATCAGCTTCAGCACTATCACTTGTGGACCTAGATGCCTGCTCAGTTTCACCTACAACCTGTTGCGCTTGTCGTTCTGATGTAACCTTCTGTTTAAATTTTTCTAGTATCTGCCTATCAAATAGTGGTAATGGTATATAAGCAATAAGCTCAATAAAAGTATCTAATAAATCTGTTTCCTCATCCTTGAAATGTTCTGTTATTTTTATTGCTGAATTAACGATGATTTTTATAATACGCATCAACATAACAAAACAAGTGTCTACAAATCCTCCAGGAACTGCATCTTGCTTAAGTAAAGAAACCATCGCTGGATTCGCTAGTAACGCTTTTAATAAAGCGAACTCTAATTCAAAGCCTACCCCTCCTAGGATGCCGTTAACGTCAACCGTCAGTAGGGCATTTTTTTTAGGAAAAAAGATACCTGGTAGATTACCTTGATACCGTGCATAAAATGCGGGAAGCTCTGCAATAAATTGGCTGTCTCTTAAAATATGCCGCCTTAGAATATTGATAAGTAAATCACCACTATAGCGCTGTGGATTTTCAGTTAATATATAAGCAAAAACTTCCCAAACAATAATACTAAGTTCAAGCAATGACATCGAGTTCAAAGCAAAAGCAGTTGAGCTTAATAACTTTTCGCAAATATCAACGCCTTGATTTAATGCTGCATGTAGCAACTGTATTTTCATTAGAAACTCAGCTGATAATTCACTCAAGATACCAGGTAACACAGTATCTGCATTTTTTAATACTTCTCGACAGTAAAGCTGCTCAGCTCCATTTGCTAATCTTGGCTTAAATGGCCCAATTCCAACTATAGCAAAGCTTTGTTCGGTTACATGCTCAGAATAATAATTTACTGAGGACCAGTATTTTTGTATCTCAACAACTAGCTCGGGATTTTCAGCAAAGCAATTTGTTGGTTCATCTATTAGGCGCTGTAAAAGATATGCTGTTGCTATCGCGATAAGATTATTTGCGACAGCGATATAATAGTTATAGTCTGAGTCGGTAGTTACCAACTGCCATTGGCTTAACATTCTATTCAAACAAATTATAACTTCGAGAGTACTTAATTCGTCCCAAAAATCTATAAGTTCCTTTCTATTATTCGAATTAGTTAAGAACGGAATAACTTCGAGCCCACGTAAGATTGCAATTCTTGCTATTGAATCATCTGCAGCTTGTAGCTCACGTAAAACCTCATCTTCTTCAAAGAAAAAGCTGCCATGATTTTCTCGAGCAAGACTCTTTAAATCCAAATAATTAGTAAATTTAAAGTTTATTTCTGCTGTTATAAAATCTTTGTACTCAGGAACTGGCCGTATATTATGTAAACTTGTACTAACATGTTCCTCATAAAGTAATTTTAATGAAGCCTGTTCAACAGCATCCAAGTGTCGAAACAACTTTTGCACATAACTTGACCTTTCCTCTTTCCCTATCAATAAAAGCAAATATTGTAAGCGTGGTGATTTTTCCTGAATATAACCTAATAACTTTAATAACACTGCTGGTGGTTGTTGACTAACACGACACAAGGTTTTTAATAAAAACAAATCTAAAGGTAATCTAGCCTCGCCCTCAACAACGCCAATTGCATTTAATGCTTGTTCAGAAAAACACTCTTCGATACTTTGTAGTGCAGATACAACAATAGGATTACCACATATTAATTGCCATGCTTTACTGGTATAGAATTCTGGTAAATAGTCTAGTGATGCCTTTGTGACGGCTGATGTTCTAGCTGTTAGAATGATGGCAAAGACAGCAGTTACCAAGAGAGCTTGCACGTTAGCAAAATCTATATCGGCAACTAATTCTGCCATACATCGAGATTTAGTTATATCTTGAAGCGCAATATCGTTAAATTTGTCTTCAATATAGTGAACTACTCGTTTTAGCAAAGTAATAAAGTCTGGTAACGCTGTATCTAAAGTATAGTCACTAAATAATTGAGCTAAAGCTTCTGCCAGTGCCGGCTTTGTAATAGCTTCTCTAGATTTCTCACAACCAATTTTAATAGAAATAAAGCGGTTTAGCAGATGGTAGCTATGCAAGCTTTCAGCAGATCTTGAATATTCATCTTTGTATTTATTGTTCTTTAACAGATAGTGAACAATCAAATAGAAGTCAACCCAACAACCTAACGACACAGATTCAATATTAAATGTGTTAACAGGTGCAAAACCCATAAAGTCGTGCAGACTTACCACAGACTCCGTCATTAGCGCATAACCTAAAACGCCAACTTGTTGTTGACCATCTGAACCAAAAGGAGGTCCTAGTTTCGTCGTCATCTGTGAATATATAGATATTGATACACTTCGATAAAATGACTCAGATATTTTTGCAGCTTTGGCTACAAGTTTGTTAAGTAGCATAATGAATTTTTGAATATCTTGAATCGTTGCGGCACCTATTTGTAAAGAAAACAGCATACAAAAATTTTCAATTGTCATTAATAATAGGTTTTCATCAGAAACATCAGCCGCATCAGCAAGTTTCTCTGCTTGTTGCCACACGATTTTCGCAGCTTTGTTTACGAGCATCGCCTTAACTTTGCTCGCAACCAAGCCATCTATAATGACATCATCATCCAAGCTAGCAAATGCAAATGCGACAGCCAAAACATAGTAAGGACCTGCTGTTTCAGCATCGTAGTCTGTTGCATTAATGCCTCGCCAAATAGCAGTAAGCCAAATCTGAGCGCCAGTCTTTAGTTGAGGAGTGTTGTAGTCATCAACAACAGCATTGCGTATCCAAATTAAAAATTCTATTCGTTGTCTTGACGATAATTCAACATTTGCTACTATTTCTTTAAATATTTTGGCAGTAGTAGCATTAATTCTATCAACAATTACACTCGCCTCACTTGTTACAGCTTTTGCTTCTTCGTCTCCTACCAATAGTGCTGGGTTGGCTATTGCAAACGCAGTATCATTTCTAGAATGGCGCCATAATTCTAATGCCCTGACGGAATCTAAGCTTAAACTAGCGATATAAACAGCCTGTCTATCAGTCCCGTGTGCATATAGCTTTAAAACTTCGACAAACTGTGGACCATATTCACTCCAGCCGCAAGGTCCATCCATAGAATAGGCATGTAATGATAGATATCTATCCCACTTAAGATATAGCCTATGCTTAAATGTTCCCTCGGCACAGCCTCTAAGCTTATAAAGAAAGAAATTTAAATTTTGAATAATAACTGGCGACATCCTGCCAAATATAAAACTCTCTTGACCTTGTCTCTTCCAACCAGATAAAAACAGCTCGATCAGTAATAAAACATCTCGAGGTAATGGTTGCGATTCATCTGCAAGATAAAAATTAAAATCACACTCAAAAAAAGATGTTATTGCTCTCGCAAGCTGAAGGTGCATAACATCAGTGACTTCATTCATCACTCTATCATTAGGCGCTAAGAATATATTTCCCGTAATTGCGGCCTTAATATTAGCAATTGGCATTATGCCCGCTTGAACCATAAAATTATATCGTTGCTGTACCGGTAAGACATTAGGTTCTCTATTAAATTTGCGTAGAATCGAGGAGTGCTTAACCGCAGCTCTAGCTTTGTCTAATAATGTTGGTAATAAACCGATAATGTAAGTAATACGAATAACGTCTTCTTCACTCATGGGCTCCTTTTTATTTTCACATGCAGCCATACAGTGTGCTAAAATTTCAAAATAGAGGACATTTAAAATATCTGTATAGTCTGCATCTTCATCAGGAAAAAATACTGCAGCTAGCGCTGTAATTAAGTGTTTATTACCAAGCTTATCCGGATCACGGGGATCAATATCAGCAAGAATTTCAGGCAGTTTAGCGAGATTATCGATGAATCTTTTTGCTATTTTCTGTTTACTTCCTGCCTGTACAGGTACTTGCTCGGCACTTTGCAAGTCACTCATAAAAGTCGTTAAATATGCAGTTACTCTTGCATCATCATCAGCAGCATCCAAAGCTTTATAACGCGCTCTTGCTGTTTTTGCAGCATCAACGTCGATATAAAGTCTGTAAAAGTCACAAACCAGTTCTAGAACTGTAGTCGAATCTAACTTGATACATACATGAGAATGTAGAGCTAAAAAAAGTTGGTGTAAACAAAGTGCGCGATGATGATCATTACTGGTTGTTGCTGCTGGTATTGCATCTATTAAGAAATCCAGAAGAAAAGAATCAAATTGTTCTTGCAAACCAACAGAATTATCTTGGATATTTTTCGTGAATCTAGCAAACATCAAGCCCATAAAAGGCGGCTCTAATTCTGCGGAAGGCTCGATTAGTCGACGTTTTAATGATATTTCAACAGAAAACTTAGTATAATAAACATTTAACAATGTTCCTGGCTTTAAAACCTCAGCACGAATTGCTGCAGCAACATTATCTTTAACAGATTCTAACTCAATCGAAATATCAACAAACAACTGTAGAACATCATTATTACGTTGCTCTTCCGCGATAGAATATGGCGCTCGCATTAATCTATCAAAACAATATGATAGTGCATTGGCGATATATGGAGTATGCCAATAGTTTTCGAGCCGCTTATCATTGATTATGCCAGATAATAATTTTAGTAACTTATCATAGTCATCAGAACAAGCTAATACTGCGATAGCAAGTAGTATGCATAAATAACCCTGTTGGGAATGTCTTGCAGCAACAAGTTTAGCGAGCAACTCATCTACAGATAGAGCTCCATGCTTATCAATAAGTGGCATAATAGAAGCGAGGAAATCATCTGAAGAATTAAACGTTAAACTTTCTAATAAAGAATACTCTGATAATATTTGAGGTATTAACAATCTAAAAACCATTGGGCCCACTACAAGCGGATACTTTTCAGGGAAATGCACTTTTACGTGATGCAAAAACACCCACACAAGCTCCGCCCTTAATGGGACTCTAAGCATTGAGCTCTTCTTCGCATCACTCCACTGCTCTGCTGTCTGCGCAAATTCTGCAACTATAGCTGCTGTGTTTTTTGAGAAAAAAATCCTGTTAGCAAGCATTCCCTCAAGTTCTTGAGTATCACCTGTGTACGAATCGAAAAGTACAACACGGCCATCGCAACCCCGGGTCGATCTATCTCTATATTCATTATCCATATACCTAAGAGACGCTAAAGAGCGTGCAGCACCTCTACTACTATAAATAGCAACGTCATTATATTCTGTTGAAAAATCACTTATATCTGTCATTGAACAACAGGAGAGATATGGCATCAGACGCAACAACATAGGTCTAATGAATCTGTGCCTAGAGCTACCTACTACTCTACTCTCAACATGTTGGAAACAGAGCATCAGCAAATCAAATAAACTCTCTTGGTCTGTAAATTTTTTAATTTGCGGCACTTCGGAACAAAAACTCGCAGTCATATGCATAATCAAACATGGAATAACAAGTAGTTGATGAAGATTTACAGCGTCTTCAAGCGCCGCCACGCCCAGGTTTGAAGTTAGTTCTTGCAACCAACTCAACACTCTCTGTTGTTGGTTTTGACCAAGGTAATAATATTCACTAATAATTGAATTTAAAGCGTTGACTAAAACAAGATGTTCTGTCAGCTCTAATCGAGCAGACAGCGCGGCAAAACCTTCGCTTGAAGCATACTGTTGCCAGTCTCCGTAAAGGTCATGTTTAAATAATTGTGCTGCTTCTGCCGCTGTTAATCGCGCAGTTTCTCCAAATGACATATCTACTTCCTATACTCTATTAATCTAATCAGTTCTAATTAACTCTGAATAAAACCTTCTTCTTTTAAGCGATGGATATCATCACGTAATGCAGCAGCTTGCTCAAACTCTAAGTTTTGCGCATGAGTTAACATTTGTTTTTCTAATTTTTTAATTAACTTCGCTGCATCATGAGGGTTATTAACATGATACTCTTCTTTCGACTCTGCTACTTTGCCATACTTACCTTTCTTGGCAGAGCTAGCATAAGCACCTTCCATCACATCGCTAATGCGTTTTATAATTGTTGTTGGTGTGATGTTATTATCTTTATTATATTCAAGTTGTTTATTTCGACGCCGTTCAGTTTCATCAATCGCACGTTGCATCGAGCCGGTAATTTTATCGGCATATAAAATTGCTCGACCATTAATATTTCGCGCAGCACGACCGATGGTCTGAATTAAAGAACGCTCAGAGCGTAAGAAACCTTCTTTATCAGCATCTAAAATGGCGACTAATGATACTTCTGGAATATCCAAACCTTCGCGTAGCAAGTTAATACCGACTAGCACATCGAAAGTTCCCAAACGTAAATCACGCAGGATCTCCATGCGTTCAACCGTATCAATATCTGAATGTAAATAGCGCACTTTAATTCCATGCTCAGCAAAATAGTCTGTTAGATCTTCTGACATACGCTTGGTTAAGGTTGTCACTAACACGCGTTCTTCTTTTGCTACACGAATATTAATCTCAGATAATAAGTCATCAACTTGTGTTGCAACCGGTCGTATTTCTATTTCAGGATCGACTAAGCCTGTAGGCCTTACCACCTGTTCTGCCGTCGCATCTGAATATTGCTGTTCATAATTTGAGGGTGTTGCTGAAACAAAAATTGCTTGCTGCATTAGTCGTTCAAATTCATCAAATTGTAATGGCCGATTATCTAAAGCCGACGGCAAACGAAAACCATATTCAACTAAATTGGTTTTACGCGCTCTGTCGCCTTTATACATCCCGCCCAATTGCGGAATCGTCACATGTGACTCATCAATAAAAACCAAACTATCTTCAGGCAAGTACTCCATTAAAGTTGGAGGCGGTTCGCCAGGATTACGGCCAGATAAATAACGTGAATAATTCTCAATTCCAGAGCAATAACCAATCTCTAAAATCATTTCTAAATCAAACTGGGTACGCTGTTCAATACGTTGCGCTTCAATTAGTTTATTATTGTCACGAAACTCGGCAACACGCAGCTTCATCTCTGCTTTAATAAAATCAATTGTGTGTAATAACTTATCGCGCGGTGTAACATAATGTGTTTTTGGGAAAATCGTAATACGCGGTAATTTCTCTAAAATTTCACCGGTCAAAGGATCAAAGATACAGATATTTTCGATCTCTTCATCAAATAGTTCAACGCGCACGGCATCCCTATCGGAGTCAGCCGGAAAAATATCCACAACATCGCCACGCACGCGATAGGTTCCGCGCTGAAAAGCGACGTCATTACGCTTATATTGTAATTCCGTTAAGTGACGTAGAATTTCACGCTGATCAATAATTTCTCCGCGACTAATATGCAAACGCATTTTTCGATATGAATCTGGGTCACCTAAACCATAAATCGCAGAAACAGTCGCAACAATAATCGTATCGCGTCTTTCGAGTAAGGCTTTGGTCGCTGATAAACGCATTTGTTCTATATGCTCATTGACCGACGCATCTTTTTCAATAAAGGTATCACTCGTTGGCACATACGCTTCCGGCTGATAATAATCATAATAAGAGACAAAGTATTCGACGGCATTATCAGGAAAAAAATCTTTCATCTCTCCATAGAGCTGTGCAGCTAATGTTTTATTCGGTGCTAAAATTAAGGCTGGTCGCTGACAATGTTGAATAACATGCGCCATTGTAAATGTTTTTCCAGAGCCTGTTACACCTAATAGAGTTTGTTTTAATAGACCAGACTCAATCCCAGATATTAATTGCTTAATCGCTGTTGGTTGATCCCCCGCTGGTGTATATGTCGACTCGAGCTTAAATGCTTTACTCATTGATTTACCTGAATTTATGACAGAAAAAGTCCATAAAGGATAGCATCAACTGTTGAAAAATGCACCAACTAAATTGGAGAAGCTGAAATTATTAAATATTTCAATCAGTTAGAGAAAAGTCGTCGTATTGCTTTATATCAAAGTAGATATAAGCTTGTATGTGTCCGCCCGTGGCGATGAGAAATAACCCGTCGTGAATGTTGATCTGCTATAGCTCGCCTCGCAACAGCACTTGCTTCTGAATTAACCCCATCATCTTCACTACGTGCTCCAATACTCTTAGCGGCACCTACAACTAAACCTCCCATTTTGCGTAATGCTTGGCTAGCCATACGCAAACCCACAACATTTTGGCCAGCCAAATCTTTAGCATCGTCATCTTCGCCACTATCATTACCAGTAAAGTCACACTCCCAATCTTTAGGAACAGTTTCAGAATAATAAACTTCAGTATCATCATCATCCACATCTTCATGTTTATCCAGACTGTCTTCAGTACTTTCACTTTGTAACTCTGTGGATTGACTAACAATAACGTCTAATTGCTGAGTTGCGGTATATCTTGGGTCTTTTTCTGCAAACTTAGGCATAAAGTTATTTAAGTATTCAACGCTACAATCTTCTAATAGGTCGATTTGCTCACTAAGATAATTTAAAAAAGTTGTTGGAAGCATATGTGCAACCACGCCACCTAGTTCTAACTGAAATCTTAATAATTGTATAAAAGCGGAAATGTTAATAATATCAGTCAATGAATCAACTGTTCTTCTAGGCGTTATAAAGCTGAAAAGTTGCTGTAACAATGTAATGAGTTTATTACGCAGTACAGCGTCAACGTCTCTATCCATTATATGTAACAAAACATCTGTAATAATGATAAAACACTCAGCTACTGTAATAGTTGGAAGTTCATCATCAAATCTGGCAAAAACATTCCCCTGTAATTCTTCGCGAAGTTTTAGAGGCTCTAAAACTCGCAAACCATTAATCTCCTCTACTATATCTAGAGCTGTGGCTTTATATGTTGTTACTTTTATGCTCGTGTTTTTTTGTAAAGCACTGACAGGTAGCCGAAGAATTTCAGCAATAGTCGTAAAATCTTTAGATTTAATTATTTCTAGCGTTATAGCTTCTTGCAAATATTGCCTCAACAATACTTGTAATGGTTTTATTGGAACAGATTTTTTCAAAGCAACCAATAAAAACACACGAAACGAATGAAAAAAAATGAATTTAGTATAATTACAAGCGGCACTTCGCCTTTGTTTTGCTGATAAGCCAACACCCGGTTCTGGCAAAAGCGGAAATAGCATTTTTATTTGTCTTGTTAAATATCTAAATAAACTAAATAGTCGAACCCTATACTCAACCATAGGATATAATTGAGCAAATTCATTAAAATCTGTTCTAATATAGTCTGCACTTATAAATGGATCATAATTATAATCAGCATCCGGATTAGAACTTTCACAAACCCAATTATCATAATTTCGTATAACAAATAAAACTTTTTCTGCAAACTGAGATAACTCAGAAATTGCAGAATATTCTTCATATATTGACAATAGCGCGCCAGGTAGTAATGGTAAATAATCCACTCTAAACATTTTGTTGTGACAAAGAAACAAAATAAAGTCTCTAGTAAACTCTACATTTAAAATTATTTGATAGAGAATCTTACGCAAAGTTTGTTTTAATATTCTTTCATCGTTTGCCACCCTCTCTAGCTCCACTACAAGTCTGCTCATCAACAGCACTTTTAATTTGCTATTTATACAATCCATTATTGAAACAACAGATTGTTCTGGAGGTTGTTCTGGAGATTTTTCATTAGACATTTGCCCATGTAAAAACACTAGCAAAGCAATAGGCATGTCACGAATTGAAGCTATACAGTCATGGTATTGTTCTAAAAGGTTAAGTAGTGTGGCATAGTCTCGAGCATGAGTAAAAACAAACAGCCTTAATACAACAATGAGACTGCGTTGATTAGCATCTAAAGTATCTAAATAAGTCGAGCCATAAAAAATATTTGTATTCTCCTCTGCGGAGTAATACTGATTTAAATGTTCGAATAGTCTTGAGTTTGGCTTAGAGTAAATTGCAAAAACTTGAACAAGTTCTAATAGTGTAGCAAGACATAAATATTGCGGAAAAGACTTTGTAACAAATCCTGCCATCGAAAGATTATCATCAAAAAAACCAACTGTTTTTCGCTTATATACTGTCATATCAAGCAAAATATCTAAGAATTCAGTAGCAACAAAACCTAAACTTTGTACATTACAGGACTCACCAAAATTCAGGTCTACTTTGATCGTATAGTTTAACTGCCAAATAAAAGCCACATATAAGTGTAATACCGTTAATGAATATCTTCGATGATTATCATAACAAAATCGTCCTGTCTCAAACCCCTTATTACGAAAATAAAGCACTAAGTTAACAAACCAAGCTTGAATGTCTTTTGTATAGCGAGGATCTTTATATAAATTTGATATAGACTCGATAAGAAACTCAACAATTTCTAGATCATCTCCTTCCTTACGAGCCCTTATGCAGATCAACATTTCCATGAAATCATCTGGCTTAAGGGTAAAATGACAGGTGACACCTTGCAATGCTTCAGTTATATAATGAACATATTCATCCTGATCACCCAGTGCAATTAATCTTCTATACATGCTTTTCGCATCAGCTAATAAGTTGATATCATCGCTTGAAATTGGCCCTGATAAAGTTTCATATACTAAACTACTTAGATTTGAAACTCGTTCAACAACATCTTGCAAAGTTGTTGTATCTCGCCTTATTAATTGTGCTGTATCTACTGAAACCCTGTCTTCATAGTATTGAAGCACTTTGCAGAATAGACCCAATGCCTCTTTTCCATTTGGCAAACCAAATAATAGCAATTGTGCGAAACATCTGAATAATTTCCAAAACTGAGCTTGCGAAAGAGTTAATTGTTCAAGAAAAGCATTGTCATCCTCATTCACAAAATTTTTAAAATAATTAATTAAAATAGTACCAATGCCAAATTTAACTACCGCAATTTGGTAATCATCAAAGTCTCTACACTCATCAATGTATTCTTTCATTAGCAACCAAGGTGTATACACCTTCAGCGACATTTGTAAAAGTAATAGATTTTGTTCTTGAACAGTTTTTAAAGAAACAGCAAATAACCCAGACCAGTTCTCAGCATCAGGTTGTGATAGCCTTTTATTATTTTCTGCAACCAATATAGAGTTTGGCATTAGATAACATTGCTGTACCTCATGGAGCATCATAAAAAATTGACTCAAATCTGCAGCTGTTACAATACCCTGACAAGCCATGCGCACTATAGAAGTCGTCATGTTAAGCAACATGCTTATATCTTGTTCTGATAAAGCTAATTGATTATTGTGGCCATAGGGTAATATCGCATCAGAATATAAAACAAAAGTCCAAAGCTCCCAATAAACAATACAACGTTCCATATCATTCATTGTTTTAAGGTCAAGCACTCCCTCAGTAAATTGTAATAAGGCTTGCTGTAAAGGAACATATTTTAATAATGACTGTAATATAAATATTTTCCTGAGAAAGTTAGGATCAACATAGAAAGGGGTAAACCTTTCCGCACTAGATGGTAATAATGACTGACTCCAAAGCGTCGCTATTGGAACTGCACAATGACCAAGTATTTCATCAGGAAGAGAATAACCATCTGCAAGACGTAACATCACACAAAGTTGCATGCTTTTTGGTAGCTGAGAAATGTGTTTGCTTTCTCTTGTTCCGATTAATCGAGGCTCCTTAAAGCTATAAAAGCAATCAAAGAAGATCATAAAGTTATTTACTGCAGAACGAAACATCACATTTGGCATTCTACTTCTTAGATACAAGCTATCAAATAACTCTTCACGAGAGCGAGCATCTCTATTTTCTGTCAAAAGTTTAAAACCCATATATAGAAAGGAAGACTTATTTGCAAATAATACTAATAGTTGCATTAGGATATCCACGTGGCTTTCTATAGCAAAATCAATAAACCTCAAGACTACAAGTGCAAGTGACATAAGAAAGTCAACGCTACTCTTATTATAGATTTTGCCAAATGTAATGGCACCTAAGTGCTCATCAAACTCTTGTACTGCGTTACTCTTATAGGTAAACAATCTTGTGAATAACAATGGCGTTAACAGTGTTGGCAAAAAATAATTATAAACGTGTTCGACTCTCATTTCTGGGCTGTTATAAAATCGAGACAATAAAAACAATAGAGGGTTAAATATTTCCGGGTTATAAAAAAGCTTTTCTCTTAAGCCCATTAACCATTGTCTATAATCCAAGCTTAATTGACATGAAACACTACCTTGCAAACCTAATCTAAATGTAGAAAACATTGCGACTAACATCTGCGCCTGCTCTTCAGATATAGAAAAAAAAGTTTTGAATTGCTGTGTAACTATATCTGCCGTTACAGCCAAACACATTTGTTGATGTTTACTTGGCTGTTCAACTTTGTTTCGCCAAAATGTATACAGACTTAATAAAAACATAATCGATGAAGTCTCATCGGTCAAAGTGCCTTTATTATTTTGTAGAATTTGATATAACTCAGTTATGACATTTATCTGTGTTGAAAAAAACTTTCTTACCATGAGCAATAATCTGATGTGGGGTAATTGTAGAGATGAATCACTATCTTCTATTCTGTAATAAACAGAAGATTCTACACTTGCTTGTAACAAACAATGATAGAGCTCTATTGACAAATCGGCTATATCTAAACATTGAAAAAGCTGCTCACTTCTAGCTCTGTCCTCTTGCCAATTATAACTTTTATCAGCTATACGACCATGATAGTCTGTAAGCGATGCTATGTAGGCTCGAAAAAAACATAAAAATTTATCACGATCTTGATTTGTTGAATATGCAATTATTAATGTCATGTGAGCAGCAAAAGACTCTAACATAGCTTGTCTTCGAATAGGAAACGTAAAAATTTCTTCAGTTAACCTATTTAAGAATTCTTTAATGTGCGGGTTTTGTTCAGAATCAAATCTTAAACAATCATTCACGATCACAATAAGTTTTTTTAAAAAATTTAATCTATGACTTCGAGCGACAGAATAAAACATCGCCATTAACCAATTTGAGCCTATTATCCGTTTGTGAGAATTAGACACCAAAATTGCCCTGGACATTGCAACAACCTCGTCTACCGGAACAAATTCAAGACCAAGCTCGTAAAAATATTCAAACATACTATGTTTAAAAAGCTCCGAATCCAAACCTCGGTCTTTATCTTGTAAAACACTTTCTAACAATTCCGAGTTACTATGAAGCTTTAGACAAGAATAGAACTCTTTTTTAAGCAGGACTAATAATTCAATAACAATATTGTCATATCTATATGGCGAAAGAGCTTTTTGCCTCTGAACTTCCAGATAACAATAAAAGAAAATTAAATTCTTCAATATTGTTTGAGAGCCGAATACATATAATAGTCTTTGTTTGTAATCATAAAGTCGAGAATTTATATGTGCAACTTTGAATACATATAAGGCATTTAGTAATACTGCTGCTAACCGCCCATATACACTAAAAGCTGTAAGTTTAGTGGTTTGTCTACCCACCATAAGTCGCACTTCTTTTTTCGATTGAGATACTCCCTTCAATTCTTGTAATAAAATGTCTCTATCACAATAAAATAACTGTGCTTTGATATTCATGATTAATCCAGCAAGGAGAAAATCATGAATCTTTTCAGCAACAATTGAACTTCCGTAATATGGCATCTGTGAGGCAACTTCCACGGTTCTTAAGCAAAGACTTTGACAAAGATTAACTATTGACTCCAAATATTCTTCTTCAACACAGTTGCTTACCTTCATATCATCAAGTCTTAGCTGTGTACTCAACTTTTGTAACAGTTCCACAAGATCAAAATTCTTATTTTCGATAGCATCACAAAGCTTATCTGCTGCCACCGTAATCAAGCCAGCTAGAATTTCGAGAAAAATAATATATCTGGCTAGATTTGATAATGACGCCACTGACAAATCAAGTTGTTTTAATATAGTATCAATATCTAGCTCAATAGGGGTTACCCATAATATGCTTCTAATTCGCTGTAAGATTTGCATAAACATTATGCCACCCTCGGGTAATAACTCTGCCAAATCCTCCATGCTGATACTAAACTGGAATAATCGTCGACAATGCAATAGCATGCATATTTTATAGTTGTTTTGACTGGCCGCTAATTTAATTTCGTTATTATTCTTTTGATATGAACTTTTACTACTGTCTTGTCTCCTTGCCGTAGAACTTAATAAATTTGGCATAATAAAAATGTTTGCCATGAACGGATCTGTATAACCTGTTTGTATTGTTGGCTCTGTATTAGGCTGCTTTAGTTTTTCATGCTGACAATGCTGTTCTGCAAGTATGTATCTTGGCGGTAAACACATAATATAATGCAGTAATATTGATTTTTGAAGCATCAATAATTTGTATCTGGCATCCATTATTGAACTTTGAGTCATAAATGCCTCATAGTCTATAATCAGCTTATTATAGATTGTGAAAACACACTCAGCATATGTAGCATGTTGCCCAATGAAATCAGCACCTATGCCAAACTGTAAGATATCAGTGTGGCCGACAGTCGCTTCAATAAATTCAGATAGGAAATCTATTGTGCAAGCACTCAAAAATCTTTTAGCCAGAAAAGGTTGCCACAAGCTTTGTAATATAACATCCGTTTTAACTGTTCCAGTATTATCTTGCATACGCAATGCTGCACGAACATTTTTTGCTTGATGACGTGACTTCTGAAGAACTCTACTTGAACGCTCTCTATCTGTAACTGTTAAGCACCAACCTAAAAAAGCAATGTTATAAAATCGACCTTGTTGCAGTTTTGTTTTATGCGTCTCTAGTAAGTTATAAAAGCTTACTATGTCACTGCGTAAATATGATACTGCTAAAGAAAATAGTACGTCCTCTGTACTTTTTGGCGCAACAATTATCCCGTCGAATAATTCATTTTCATTAAAATTATTTACTAAATATTCTAGCGAATTAAAATTAAGCGTGAAAAAATATATTACTTCACGATACGATAATAAAAAAATATTTACTAACAAGCTACGTAATAACAAAAGTAGCCCTGGATACTCTATTTTTCCTATATTTTTCATAAGCCCAATAATATCGTTGAGAAGGTCTCCCCATACATCTATTACAGATACAGACTGACGTTGTGTTCGATTTGGCTTAAATACATCCGTGTGTTGCATTTTTGTATTAAAGTGAGTCCAGTTTAAAGCAACGCTAACTCTAATGCTATTTAAAATCATGTTTAATAAAATATCGCCATTGGTCTCACGCTCAGCTGCATCTAAAAAATCATGAAGTCTGTTATAGAACTCAAGTTGTTCTGAAAAGTCATTAGTGAATTTTATTTGCAGCAAAAATTTTTGCGCTACTTTCTCGACAAATTCACATTGCTCAGAAAAATCAAACTTCTGTAATTTACCAGAGAAAGTAAAATCATATTTATATAAAACTGCCGCAATCAGTGCATCAACTAAGTCATCAATATCTTCCGCATAAAGACTTATTAATTCTGGTTTGCTTTTAACTCTTCTCGCTGTAGAGACTTCATCTAATTTGCCTTCAAGTGTTTCAATTTCACCAACAATTCGCACACCCTGCTTACTGCTCTGCAATCGTGGTTTTAATCTTGCAATCAGGCTCATGAACAAGCTACGCAATGTATAACTCTTTTCATCATTGTCTATAGCCAGTTTAAATATAAATTGCGCCAATTTTTTTAATGTATCAGGTATTATTAGATGTTCGATATAGTGTTCTTGAAAAGAAGATAATATTGGTAGTTCAGCATCTAATAATTGTAAAAAGTCTGTTAGCAACGATATAAAAAAAGGCTTGGAACCTTCCCTTATAGTATGAAAAGAACCTCGAGTTAATACTAAAGTATCGACAAATTGAGAAACTGGCTTTAATAATATTTTGGTAACACGTTTTGCAAAAGCTATATCATCTGTTATACCTTCAACTATGCTAACAAGCTTATTAATATTTACAGCACCAAGATAAGAAACCTCGTTTGGTTTTGTTAAACTTAATTGGGGGAATTCATTGTTAGTATTATGAATTGGAGTCAGCACTAAACTTGTAATACAGGTTAATATATTAATAACTTTCTGCTGGATAGCTTGATCATAATGTCCCGAGCTATATTTATAGGACATCCATTTAGCGAAACAATCTAAAACAGCATTCCATAATACTTGGCAATCCTCTACTGTTAATTCTTTCTTTGCCACATCTTTTAAGAGTGTGTATAAACAGCATTCTTTAGGGTCGACTTTTTCTGAAAATAAGTCCTCTATCAACTCTTTGAAAAACAGTATAGTACTATCATTTGTTGTACTGCCACTTGCTGCTAAATTTCCCAACGCCATATCTACTTCCCACCCCAGCGTTTTGTCTTAAATTCGAACACAAATATATCATCTTATGCATCATAAAAGTTAAAATTTAAGCGAGGAATTCGGACATGCCGTCAAGCGTTATTATCAGGAGCTTGTCTTTTGCTTGCGAATTTTTACAAAATTTAACGCTTCGACAAGGATTGAGAATACTAAGGCAAAATAGATATAGCCGCGAGGAATATGGAAATGCAAGCCATCGGCCATCAAGACCGTACCAATTAGCAATAAGAAACTTAGCGCCAACATTTTTATAGAAGGATGTTTGTTAATAAACGCTGCTAGTGGTTCACTAGCAACAATCATAACTATAATGGCGATAGTAATTGCGGTTGCCATTACCCAAAAGTGTGGTGTTAAACCAACTGCTGTAATAACACTATCAAATGAAAATACTATATCAAATAATGCGATTTGAATGACGACCGCTAACATCGTGGCATGTTTTTTAGGTACTCCCTCACCTTCTTCAATGCTATCCATCTCAGTATGAATTTCATGAGTACCTTTAGCTAATAAAAATAAACCACCAGAAAATAATAATAAATCACGTCCTGATGCAGCAAAGTGAAATAAGGTAAATAATGGTTGGGTTAAGCTCGCAATCCAAACGGCAGACGCAAGTAATAATAATCTCGTAACCCACGCAAGCATCAAACCAAAGCGCCGTGCACTTTTTTGTTTAGCTTGTGGGAGCCGATTACTGGCAATGGCAATAAAAACAAGATTATCGACGCCTAACACAATCTCTAATAGAGTTAATGTTAATAAGCTGATTATGATATTTGATGCATCCATATTGTTAATTTAATTGCCTAATTATTATTGATGCGCCAATCTTACAGATTTACTGGCTTTTGTCCAAGCAGTTAAAAGCCTCTATTTGCGAAGCAACTATAATTCGGATAGCATCTCAATAATACAAATCTAATTGCAGCAAGGATACCATTATGAGTCAAAATTTCGCACAACGTGCGGCAAAAATCCAACCATCTATAACGTTAGCATTATCCGCAAAAACCAAAGCTCTCAAAGCACAAGGTCTCGATGTAGTTAACCTTACTGCTGGCGAACCAGATTTCGATACCCCTGAACACATCAAACAAGCAGCGATTGAGGCAATGCGCCAAGGTTTAACTAAATATACCGCCGTCGATGGTATGCCAGAGTTAAAACAAGCTGTGCAAGAAAAGTTTGTACGCGATAACCAGTTAAATTTCGACTTAGATCAAATCTTGATCTCCTGTGGAGCTAAACATTCGCTTTATAATTTACATCAAGCATTATTAAATCCTGGTGATGAAGTAATCATCCCGACTCCTTACTGGGTGTCTTATCCTTCTATGGCATTGTTAGCCGATGCTAAGCCTGTTTATATTAATACTAATATTGATCAACATTATAAAATTACTGCCGAGCAATTGGCCGATAAAATCACGAAGAAAACTCGATTATTCTTATTGAATAGTCCATCTAATCCTTCTGGTATGATTTACCATGCTGATGAATTGAAAAAACTTGCTGAAGTATTAATGGCAAATCCACATGTTTATATTGCAAGTGATGATATGTATGAACATATTATTTGGCCAGAACAACGACCTTTTCACAATATTCTCAATGTTTGTCCTGAATTAGCTGATCGTACCGTGATTGTTAATGGCGCCTCCAAAGTTTATTCGATGACAGGCTGGCGCATTGGTTATGCTGCAGGCCCCAAAGATCTTATTGGCACCATGAAGCGAGTACAATCACATAGCACGTCTAACCCCTGCTCAATTGCGCAAGCTGCTGCTTTGGCGGGCTTAACGGGACCACAGGACTGTGTTGACGAGATGGTTGCAGCTTATCAACAACGCCATGAATTTGTTTTTAACGCGCTAGAAAAAATTCCAGGTTTGCGCTGTCAGCCTGTATCGGGTACGTTTTATACTTTTCCTGATATTAGCGAGATTCTCGCCACTAACCCTCATATTCAAACCGATTTTGATTTCGCTGAAAAATTATTAAACGAAGCGAATGTTTCTGTGGTACCAGGAACTGCATTTGGTATGCCGGGCTGTATGCGTTTATCTTACGCGGTAAGCATGGATGATCTCGAAAAAGCCATGGCACGTTTACATGACTTTGTTAATAAACTTACTAAATAATTTGTCATAGCAACTATTGACCTGCGTCTTATTGCCGATTACTATAGCGACCCTACAGAGTTCCCCGATAGCTCAGTTGGTAGAGCAAATGGCTGTTAACCATTGGGTCACAGGTTCGAGTCCTGTTCGGGGAGCCAATTTCCACACTAAGCGGTTGCTTTTCAGTAGTATATCTTTTACTCTTGCGCATATTTTAAACTAGTAAGATTTTAGTAAATGGTTAAAGGACATATTATTCGGCCTTTTTTAAAATGGCCAGGAAATAAACAACGGTTAGTCGATACTATTCTTCCTGTCTTACCCGCTGGCAAACGCTTATTAGAACCCTTTGTTGGTAGTGGCGCAGTCTTTTTAAATTCAAAATACAAAAACTATGTCTTGAATGATAATAATCCCGACGTTATTAATATCTATTTAATCCTACAGCAAGATGATAGCGATACGTTTATTACTTACGCTAAGAAATTTTTTACAACTAAAAATAACTGTGCTGAAAAATATTATGCTTTTCGCGACCGCTTTAATCGCAGTAAGAGAAAAAAGGAACGTGCGGCATTATTCATTTATTTAAATCGCCACGGTTATAACGGCTTGTGTCGCTACAATAGTGAAGGCAAATTTAATGTGCCATTTGGCCGCCATGATAACCCTGGTTTTCCAGAGAAATGGTTACAACATTTTCAAGAAGTCACGCATAAAGCAACGTTTACCTGCGGTGATTTCACTAAAATTTTCGCTAAAGCTAAATCTGGCGATGTTATTTATTGTGACCCACCGTATGTGCCATGGAGTGCCACAGCAAATTTCACATTATACTCCAGTGGCGAATTTGGACCTGAACAACAAAAACAACTACTGCAATGTGCAAAGCAGGCTGCCGACAAAAATATTCCTGTCATCATATCTAATCATGATAATGCGATTACGCGAGAATTATATCAAGATGCAGAAATTATGAGTTTCCCCGTACAGCGTTTTATTACGTGCAAAGGTGCTGATCGTAATAATCAAGTACAAGAATTATTAGCTATTTACCAGTAATTATTTAGAGATTTACAACATGCCGATGCAAAAACGCAATATTTTCATTTATAGTATTATCTTCGTTGTTGTTTTAATTGTCATTGCGGCTGTCGTGGTTTTGTTACAACAAGAAGAAAGCTCAACGTCACAGCCACTGCAGCTTAAAGCAACATCTTTTCGAAAACTGCCTGGCTGGCGCCAAGCGAACCTGACAAAGTCGTTAATCGCATTACAATACTCTTGCCAGCGTTTTCTCAATAGCAAACAACCTTTACATTTCGCAACGCAAACGGTCCCTTTAAAGTTTGCGGCATGGGAAAAAGTTTGTGTTGCCGCAAGCAATCAAGTCATCATCAATAAGAAAACCAGCCGTGCATTTTTTCAACATTGGTTTCAGCCCTATCGCATGCAAACTGCAGATACAAATCAGGCGCTTTTTACCGGCTATTACTTGCCAGAGATACATGCGAGCTTACATAAGCATGGAAAGTACACCATTCCGATTTATGCACGCCCAAAAAACCTGATTGCCGTTAACCTCGGCTTGTTTAATACTAATCTACAAGGACAGTCTCTTGTTGGTAAAATTAAGAATGGTCGCCTAATTCCTTATAATACGCCACGCGATGCCATTAATTTCGGTGCGCTTAAAGGTAAAGCTAAAATCTTAATGTGGACCAATAGTCGCACTGACCGTTTTTTTCTAGGTATTCAAGGTTCTGGCGTCGCGGTATTACCTAACGGTAAAAAGTTATTATTAGGTTATGCTGCACAAAATGGTTCACCTTACACAGCAATCGGTAAAATTCTTATTCAAACGAAGCAAATATCAAAAGATAAAATGTCGATGCAAGCGATTCGTACTTGGCTACGTAGAAATCCTGGTAAGGCTCAAGTATTATTTGAAAAAAATGCATCTTTTATTTTCTTTCGCATCATGAAACAGAATCACGTTAAAGGCACTGAGAATGTACCTTTAACAGCCGGTTATTCAATCGCCGTTGATAATAATATTGTGCCACTTGGTGTACCGATTTGGCTAACAACAACGTTGCCACAACACCACTCTGATAAGCATCCAGTAAAATTACAACGCTTAATGATGGCACAAGATACTGGTGGTGCTATTCGCGGACCTTTGCGCGCAGATATTTATTGGGGCGCGGGCAACAAAGCCGCATTTATTGCTGGGCACATGAAAAATAATGGTCAGATGTGGATGCTGTTACCAAAATCAAATAAATATTAGTCTTATTCTTGTCATCGCTTTGCAACTAACTAAGGTGCTGGACGCTCCGAAGAACGCAACCTAACATGATCTGGAGCTTGATTTGTTTGAGCCAATGCTGCGTGTAAATGTCCTGTATCTCTAGCGTGCGAACTAACTTGTTCTGGAGTTTGTCCTCTCTGGTTTGTAAGAGTAGGATTTGCTCCTAACTCTACTAAAGTACTAATTAGCTGTTGCTTTGGCGTGCCTGAGGGGGTTAGGTTCTTCATTAATGCATGATGTAGAGGCGTATTACCACTATTATCCTTCTCATTAACATCTAAGCCTTTTTCATCACAAAGTCTTCTCACTAAATTATCATTACCAGCATGAGCAGCAGCACAGACATAAGTCCAGCCACCACCTTCCCTTCTGGGACCAGCATCTTCCCCTCTGGAATCAGTCGTATAAAATACACTATGATAAGTTGGTTTTAAGTCGCTATAGCAATCCGCGCCACCATCAAGAAGTAACTCAGCAACCCTTGCATAATCCGCATCTACATCACTATGAGGTATCTCGAAACTATGCTCTTTCAAGTTATCTTCCCAACAAATAGCATCCATCAATAATGGCATACCTTCAAACAACTGACTTGGATTAGCATGATGTTCTAAACATTCTTCAACTGTTGTGGTATCACCATTACAAACAGCATCTACTAACCTCTCATCCCAATTTATTTCAGCAGGTCCGCCAAGATCGTCACTAAGTCTTCCATATGTATACCAGAGCCATTCATGATGGTTCTCCTAACTTAATTCAACAGAACGCTTACATACTGTTTAAGTTATGGCTAAGCTTTATAGATTTGTCAAAAAATTCCTCGAGATTCGTATAAAAACTTGAAAAAACCATCCGGTTGTCAGCACATGACCGGGGGAATTCATTCTGATGAGGTAAAAGCAACACTTTTATGTGTATTTCACAATACAAAATACAATAAATATTGCCGCAACAAAGCTAAAGCATACTGAAGCTTTAACATGTCAGAAGATAGGTACAGCAAATTCAAACCTGCCTAGTGAATATTGTTGCCACGCAATAGCAAATATTAATTTGTAAATTACGAAGGTTGTTTAGGCTTCATTATGAGAGCAAGTACTTGAGCTTTAGATATAATAATTGGATGTGCTCTCAAGATAGCAATAGCCACCATTGGCGAACCACGTAAGCTATAACACTCTGCATGTAATGTATGCATACATGGATCTTGCACGCTGGCAAACTCGGGGTGATTTTGAAAAAACTCTCGCAGAAATTTCAAGTATTCGTTTGCGACATCAGTATTGTTCATTACATCCTGTTTTCCAGCATCTCCTTGCTCAGCAGCTTGTCGCGCTTTTTGAAGATATGCTTTTGCTATTTCAAGTAAAGCATCACTGACTTGTTTAACTTGCTCTGGAATTAATTTACCTAGCTTGTTAGGAAAACTCTCAGGCTTTTTGTGCTCTGCTTTCAATACTTGCCACTCTATTGCGAGCATAGATAGAGCTAACCGATAATTTGTTGTTGCTATACAGGCTTTAGCTAAGGAACGCAGTACCCCTGCTATCTTAGGAAGGTTTCGCAAATTTAACTTAGTAACGGTTGCTTTTGAACGAAATTTCCCAGACAACATAAAATCTTGCAGAAAGTTATTATCTTCGCCTTGCGGGAAAAAACATGCGACTAATCCCAAGGCTGTCCTTATTTCTGCTAATTGTGACTCAAAAAGCTGATCACCAGTAAGCTTGCCGCGTCGATATTGAACTATTGATGCTCTTACCCTTTCAAGATGTTCAAACATGCCAAGTAAGTTCTCTGCCGCCGGCTCTTTATTCATTTGATATTGTTTACGCAGAAATTTTTGTAGCTTCTTCATTAAGAGTTCATAGTTTATATCAGATTGCAGACTTGGTAATCGCAACAATACCAAAACTAGGCTCAGAGCAGCAGTTCTGCTTTCTTGATATTGTTTACCATCTGATTGTGCGGCATCAATGTTGTCGAGAACACAATTAACTAGTTCGTTACTTATCATATTTGGCATTGGCCAAAATTCATAAGTAAATAAAGCATTATAGAGCGTCATTAGAACTACTCTGAGGCGATAGTCAGGTTTGTACTTTGCTTTGTCTAAGTATGATAAGAAACCTGCATCTAGTTCACCAGAAAATAATTGTAGAGGACTTTTCGGCGCTCTTAATAATTGCAGACTTGTAGCAGTTTTAGCTGCCTGACATTTAGCCAACCATTGTCGAAATGTCGAGACAAAGAGTAACTTCCCTTGTGTTGCCACGAGTTGCTTGATGGCCACACTTATTTTTCGCGCTGCGGCTTCTGGCATATCAGGTAAACCGCTAGTGATAGGATGTAAGTTTGTCACGACCGCAAAAGGATCAAGCTCACTAGTAGCTGAGCGAGCCTTCCCTGCAACTTGTGGATGCACTTCAACAACCTCTGTATGAACACCACGGCCTTCTTCATATCTAATTAATGCTGTAGCACGATATGATGTTCTATGCTGCTGTTCTTTAATAGATAGTTTAGTTGGTTCCACCCACTCTTGAACTAAAAATCCTGCGTTTACATTCTCGAGTATTTTGATTAACTGGTATAACCCAAAAAATTGAGTAGGATCAAGAATACCAAAAAATTGCATCCCCATCGGTAAGAGTTCCATAGGATTAACTTCATCTTGTATTTCAGCTTGGTTTGCTCGTGGCTTTAACAACTTGATATAACCTAGTACAGCTATTAATTGTGCTTTATTCTTTAATAATACAATACCTCGCCCGTTACCATAATTCACAGGCTTTAATATGACAGGTTGATTGTCACCAAACTTACTAACAACGTTAGTATAACTGCTTGGATCGCCAGCAAAGCATAAATGTGATTGCGGCAATAATCCTGTATCTTGAAAAAATAATTGAAACATCCATTTATGATCTAATGCAACTGGCCACTCACTGCTGGATAAAATCGGCAAATCATCAATGTGATGAGCTTTAAGCAACTGCTGAATATCTGAGGCTTTTAATGTCCCACCTATAGCTGGCGTACCAATTTCAGGATTACGTTGCTCATTAACGATTAAAATACTATTGGCGTGACGCTTACCAGCAAGTATTGTGACTAACTCAGCTTTCGTTCTGATTAAGGTTATTTGCTCAGAGTTCCTTTGAAAAAACCGCACTATCTCAGGATATATTAATATTCCTGGCCCATCAGCAAGAAAAAAGTAAATATGGTCGTAATGTTTTAACAAGCCTTGGAGTACAGCAAGATAATACGCTTTGCTCATACGCAAGCCACCCTGCATGGTATTTAATAACTCTAAAAAGCGAACCTCGCCCGTTTTATCATCAATAACTAAGTCAAATGATAGAGCCATCGCCTGCTTAGGATTTTTCCCTAATGCCATCTATGTTTACCTCTTCTTCCAAAACTTGAGCAATATTTTATCTGTTATTGACGTTATAGCAAACATCAACCAAAATCAACTAATAAACCAGTAAAATACTCCTTCGCAACACCTTTAAACAGAATTGCATGTCAGCGTCGCTCGGCATACAATATCCAGCAATATCAATAATTAATAATATTAAGACTGACGCAAAATCCTTTAATACTTCATTGAAAGGATTTATCGTCAGTCCTACTAATATTCTTGAGAAGCCTAAGCGTGTCTATGATAGTAGAAAGCAAATTCAAGTCTGCTTGGTGGTTACCGGGCCCACATCTACAAACAGTGTGGCCAGAATTAACGCGTCGTAAAGTCGATCTTGCTCCACGTCGTGAGCGTATTGAATTACCTGATGGTGATTTTATTGAGCTCGATTGGGTTGGCCCTGATTCTGGCCCAACAATTCTTGTCATGCACGGATTAGGTGGCTCGATTGAATCGCACTATGCGACACCATTGCTCAACGCGATTAATAGTGCTGGTTGGCGCGCAGCCTTTATGCACTTTCGTGGTGCCAGTGGTACACCAAACCGTTTAATTCGTTTTTATCATGCTGGCGATACCGGTGATATTAATTTAGTTGCCAATATCCTCAGCGATCGTGAACCGGAAACACCTTTGTGTGCAATTGGCGTTTCTTTAGGTGGCAATGTTTTATTGAAATGGTTAGGCGAAACAGGCGAACACAACCCTTTATTAGCCGCCGTTGCAATTTCTGTTCCTTTTGAATTGTATAATGCCGCGCATTCTATTGGCAAAGGCTTTTCGAGAGTTTATCAATGGTGGATGCTCAAAGAACTTGTCGCCTTTGTAGAACAGAAATTCAATAGTCGCAATATTCCATTAGAAAAACTTAATATTCGTGATGCGAAATCATTTTGGGAATTTGATGACAAATTAACAGCACCTATTCACGGTTTTCGGAGCGCGAAAGATTATTATATTAATGCCAGTAGTCGCCCTTACTTAAAAGATATAGCCGTTCCAACCTTAGTAATTCATTCAAAAGATGATCCGTTTATGACGCCTGACGTTATTCCTGAAAAGAATGAGTTATCTTCTACTGTTCGCATTGAATTAAGTAAACATGGCGGCCATGTTGGTTTTATTGGCGGCAAAAACCCGCTCAAACCTGAATATTGGTTAGAAACACGCATACCGGAATTCTTTAATCAATTTATCTGATAATTAATTAGGAATAGGGATGTTTACAAAACGTTTTCAACAATTTGTTCAACTAGAAACCGCTAGTGGTATTTTATTACTTGTCGCTTTAATCCTTGCCCTCATCATTGCCAATAGCGGTTTATATCATTACTACGATGCATTTTTAGATACGCCAATTCAAATTCGTGTTGCGACCTTAAATCTTGAAAAACCGATTATACATTGGATTAATGATGGCTTAATGGCAATTTTCTTTATGCTACTGGCCATGGAAATTAAGCGTGAAATGCTCGATGGTGAACTTTCTTCATTCCAGCAAATGATCTTGCCATTTGCTGCTGCGATTGGCGGAATTGTCTTACCCGCCGCCATTTATTTTGCCTTAAATCATCATGATGCCAAGGCTCTAGCAGGCTGGCCAATTGCAACGACAACCGATATAGCATTTGCGCTGGCGCTTATCGCGCTGCTAGGCAAGCGTGTGCCAAATAGTTTAAAAGTGTTTCTGGTGGCTCTGTCAATTGTCGATGACATTCTAGCAATTGCTATTATTGCCGTTTTCTATACTAATAAACTATCCTATTTATCTTTAGTTTTAGCTCTTATTGGAATTACTTTGTTATTACTGTTTAATCTATTTAATATTAAACGTACTGCACCTTACATGATTGTTGGCATTATCATTTGGATTTGTGTATTAAAGTCTGGTGTGCATGCCACACTTGCAGGTGTATTAGTTGGTTTTACGATTCCTTTATCAACACGCAATTCATCTTTTTCGCCACTACGCCACCTAGAAAACAAATTGCATCCATGGGTTGCCTATCTCATCTTACCGTTATTTGTCTTTGCTAATGGTGGAATTAACTTTTCAGGTGTCGAGCTTGGCAATTTACTACATCCTGTTTCTATTGCCATTATACTTGGACTCGTCGTTGGTAAAACCCTCGGCGTTTTCCTGGCAAGTTGGATTCTTGTGCAACTACGTTTTGCACGACTACCTGAAGACAGTAATTGGATGCAACTATTTGGTATTGCTGCTGCATCCGGTATAGGCTTTACCATGAGCTTATTCTTAGGTTCTCTCGCTTTCTTTAATACACCTTATGAGAGTATGGCGCGTAAAAGTATTGTTTTAGGTTCTTTTATTTCTGCCGCAATCGCTATTGCAGCATTTAACATAACCTATCGCCGTTTAAACTCAACAGCAGTAATCAAAAATCAACTATAATTCAAATAAAAAAGGGTTAAAGTCATGTTTCCAGTCAATGACTATCTACAATATGATGCTCTAGGCTTAGCTCAACTTGTGCAACAAGGCGATGTTCAGGCTAGCGAGCTCGTCGAAACAGCAATTCATTGTGTAGAGCAACTTAATCCGCAACTAAATGCTGTTATCATGAAAATTTATGATGAAGCATTAACAAATGCTAAACAAGTAAATCACGAAGCGCTGTTTGCCGGTGTTCCCTTTTTAATAAAAGATATTATTGCGAGTTATAAAGGTTTAGCCACAACTGCAGGCTGTCGTGCTTTGCAAAACATGGTTTTTGATCATGACAGTGAACTAATATCACGTTATCGAAAAGCAGGCTTAATCACCTTAGGTAAAACCAATCTCCCTGAATTTGGTTTGAGTCCGGTAACAGAGTCTGAATTTTACGGCCCTTGCTATAATCCTTGGAACCTTGCACATACGCCCGGAGGCTCTAGTGGTGGTGCAGCAGCTGCCGTTGCTGCAGGGATGGTACCATTAGCTCATGGCAGTGATGGCGGCGGTTCTATTAGAATTCCAGCTTCTTGTTGTGGCTTGTTCGGTCTAAAACCTTCGCGAGGTCGCACGCCGATGGGTCCTGATTATGGTAAGGCCAGCCAAGGATTTATTGTTGAACATGTTCTAACACGAACTGTCCGCGATAGTGCCGCGATGCTTGATGCAACTTGCGGTAATGATCTTGGCGCACCCTTCCCTTTAGCAAAACCCTCACAAAGTTTTTTACAAAGCTTAGAACAAGCACCGAAAAAATTGCGTATTGCATTTACCGTTGAACCATTCTTTGCAACGAATGTTGCAGAGGAATGTAAACAAGCAGTTAATGATGCTGTCAAACTTTGTCAAGACTTAGGGCATGATGTTGTTGAAGCAACGCCAAAAATTGATACGCAAGCTTTAGCTCAAGCTATGATCATCATTAGTGCCGCTGAAACAGAAGCAATTGTTAAAAATACTGAACGGCTCACTGGCAAAACTATTAATAAACATGATATTGAATTAACAACACGAGTCTTATGTAAAATGGCACGTAGCTATTCCGCGTCTTCTTATGCGCAAGCTGTATATGATATTGATATGATTACTCGACAACTCGCACACTTTTTCACGCAATACGATGTTTTAATCACCCCAACCTTGGCAAATCCCCCTTTAAAAATTGGCACATTAAATCCTAAACCTATAGAGAAATTTGCTTTAAATATATTGAATACCGTTCCTGTTCGTAAACTAGTAACACAGCTTTTTGACTTGTTCTCGGAAAAAATCTTTGCATTTGTTCCTTTTACAGCATTATTTAATGCCAGCGGGCAACCCGCAATGTCAATTCCATTTGCAACAAGTGAATCTGGATTACCGATTGGTGTGCAGTTTGCAGCTGGCTATGCAAATGAAATAACTTTATTGCAATTGGCAAAACAAATAGAAACGGCAAAACCATGGAATAGTTTAGCACCGATTAGTCAAACGCTTACAAGTCGAGCCTGTTCGATAGAATAAGTTCTAGAAATGTTATAGGACTTACGCTAAATGCCAAAATCTAGATAATGATGCATTCAAACGTCCTATGTTAACTATTACGCGGTAAGACAACAACAGCATCAGTCACCGCATTAAAGTTAGGAATACTTAAAACAAAATCACCGATATGCGAATACAATTGACTTGATGGCCCACCATCCATATTAAGCGCATTAATACAGTTTAAGCCACCTTGTGCCGTAGATTTACGCATAAACTGTGCCAGCTCTGTCGTTGTCATCGGCAAGTTTTTGGTAACAACAAAAACAACCGAACCATTACGCGTAACGCCTAGTGCGGTTCGATTAGCTTTACCATTTTTAAGTGGCGGAATACGACCATTGACGAGTAATCGCGGTCCACTCTGTACCGCAAACGTTATACCACGCCGATACCGGAAACTACGTTGTGCAACCACATAAGCATGCTGACCTCGCGTATAAAACACACCCCACCAGCTGATTTGACGTAATCGTGTTCTAGTTTTACCATTTTGTACTCTCAATCCTAAAGGTTTGAAGCTTGGACTAAAAAAACCACCGTTAACCGCAACTAAAGCAGCGCTATGCTCAGCAAAGTATTCAACTGGCGCATTCTGGCGCTTGTAGTCTTGTGCCATAAGCAGTGCAAGCTTATAACGCCTTAAATTAAAACGAAAAATATGAATTGAACCAGAAAACCAAGAATTACTCGGCGGCGTATATTTTGAATATTGTAAACCAGGAGCTAATGTTTGCCAGCTTAATGCTGTCGCACTCGCCGTTATCGTTAAACATAAGATGCATATCAAGAATAAACTCTTTAAAAACAACCGCTGTATCATATGTTTCTCTCTCTTATAGCCTTCAGATATTCACGATATGGTAACGTGAAAACTAAGCTTGCTACAACCGCTTAAACAACCCTAACTGCTTTTATCATATAGGATTTACGCAAAACTCTTTACCTGTGCCCTTCGGGTATATTTCGTTAAAAAACTTATCGAAAGTCCTCTCATAGAGCTTATATTATAAAAGTCGGGCGAAAATCTTACAGATAAAGGGGCGTTCTCCTACTGTTTTTTTTATATGTATATGGTAAATTTTATCTCGTAAATGGCTTGGACGAGCCATCTCCTCTACTTCCAATTTAAACCGAGTAAGCTTGCTTACTCGGTTTTTTTATGCGCAACAATATATGTTTTTTAATACCGATACACTTTGAATGCAAATTTAATACATTTTAAATTAATAGTCAACTTCAATACATTAAGCAGAGCTTTTTTTTTAATTTCAAATAGTTTATTATCCAGAAAATATTTATTTTGAGACAAAGTGTAATGGTTAAGCTGACAAAAATAATCAAACAGCTGATGGCAGATAAGCAAATTAATGCCGCGGAACTTGCACGACGTACTCAATTACCTCAACCTACCGTACATCGCATTGTTACTGGTGCCACAACAATGCCTCATAAAGGCTCTTTGCAATCTATTGCAGACTTCTTTAATGTGACAGAAGACCAATTACGTGGATTAGAGCCTATACCAAATCTCAGTGTTGAGTTCGAGTCTACGTCTTCAAACAATACCTTTAAGAATGTTCCCATACTCAGTTGGCCGCAAGCTAGAAATTGGCAACATTATACGGACAGTGAACAAGCCTCTGAGCAAGAGTATTTATTAACTGACGCCGTTGTTAGCCAGCATGCCTTTGCACTCATTATGCAAGATGCTTCGATGGAACCGCAAATTGCATTAAATAGTAAATTAATTATCGATCCTGATAAGAAAACCCACGACCGCAGTTTTATTTTGGTATATCTGAATAATTCCAATAGCACGGTGTTGCGCCAACTTATTATTGATGCCAACCAACACTTCATCAAAGCCCTCAGCCCAGAACTTAGTCAAGCACCACTCATTGAATTAACGGAGCAAGATTCCTATCTAGGTATGTTGATGCAGATTCGCTATGATTACAGTTAAACCTAAAATCTGCATTTAATCTTACAATGAAATGCTTTGTACATTTGGATTTTGAGAATAGGCTTTCATAATTTCATCAGCAACTTCATCAATTGCTGTTGTATTACTACCTTCTGCAATGACTCCAGACGTTTCTTTTACTTCAGCTAAACGGCGTTCAACAATCTTAGCAATACTCCCAGAAGGAAATAACGTTGCGAGTACGCGTCGCGCTTCACTTGGGCCCATACGCTTATATAAACGATTTCGAATAGCGACATCTTCCACCGTTGTACTAAATGCCCAGAGTTCTATTGGGCCTAAGGTTAATGTTAATAGTTGCGTATTCATACCATGTTTTGTAGCAAATTGCGCCAAAAATGTACCGCCACCCTCTCGAGGGCCATGTACTCGAGTACGTAAAGCAACTTGCGCAGTATCGGATAAGCCAAAGATTTTTGCGGATTTACGCACGCTTTGCTCAGGACCTGCATCCATAATATATGTCGATGTAGCAAAGTCGATCATCACCTCATCAAAATCATCCACTGATTGTGAAGCGAGAGCAACTTGCACTTTCCATTTACGTCCTTCCCGCATATCAAGGATCACTTGATCACGTACCGCTGCCGCCTTCGCTGTGCGATGGAATTCATCATAGACAATACGTTTAGCATCTTCTTTAATTTCTAAAAAGCGATTGTAATGGTAGTCATAATAAGCCTCAGGAACATCCTTGATACTTTCTTCTGTAATATAAAAATTCTTAGCAAGTACATAGCGCGCCAGCATATACATAACAGCAGTTTGTCTTTCTGCAGCCTCACCGCCACCTTTGGCAACTTCATCTAAATCTAAAGAAACAACCCGAGCATCACCAATATCAAAACTGGTTACACGAGATAGCACAGGATACTCACGCACACCAGCAGAAATCATACGTGAAAATGCCGTAATTAAATCTTCTCCCGTTGGTGCTTGAATTTTCCCGTAGAGATCTTCCACTGCCGAACCACGGACAATCGATGCTGCATCAGCTATCAATGGCATTGCGAAACGCTGTGCTAAAATGGCTTCATGAGTAAAACCAGCAGAAAATAATGCATCAGTCACTTCCCACCACGTTGTACGCGCATCTTGAATAAAACCAATTTCTTCTAGAATACCATCAACGAGTGGTTCGATACCGGCAGTATATATATTGGGATTTGCACCATCTGTAAATGATTTGAAAAGTTCATCGACCACCATCCCGGCCATATCAGTAATACCATGATAAGGTTTTTCTGCACCTACAGGTGTAGCCAACAACGTTAAAAAGTTTACTAAGAAACCTCTTTCTTGGGCGGATGGAAAACGGCAACCTAATTGCGTGTCAAATGGGTTAATCGAATAATCCGGGCTCATTCGTAATCGATGGTAAGCAACATAATGTTTCTGTCCATCAGGTAAAGCTTCTCGTAATAATGAAATCAAACCACTACTTGATGGGCCAACATCAATAATGGCGATGCGAGGTAGACGTTGCAAACCACCAGATAAACATAATGCTAAATTTAATGCATTCGATAAAACCGACTTACCAGAACCAGGACGCGCATAAATTAAATCAATCCATGTTGTCTGTTGACTTGAGCCAGGTTGAAATGGCCATGGTTTGCCATCAGGTGAACGAAATAATAATGCTCCATGCTGCCAAGGTGATGCTGGTCGTGTTAAAGGCAGCATAAAAATGGTATCAGACAATGGCGCGATTGAAGGCGTTGCATCACTATGGGCAGAAACACCTAACATACTGGAAACGATACCACCAAAAGGATCGCCAGAAATCTCTGATACATCTGCAGCACCCCAGCCTTGAATCGCTTTTGCTAATTCAGAAGTCCGTGTTCGTAATAACGGTAAATCATTAGCGGGTGCCCAGGTTGTTGCCGAGACACGAAAACGCACTAGCGCTTCATCAGTATTGGTATTAAAATAGTGAATTAATTCTATAGAATCACTCAACAAACGATTTTGTACTGATGAGAAACTTAAAATTTTTGATAATACGCCTTTAAATTTTAACCCAGGCATACCATTACTATCTGTTAGAAAAGAAATACGCCACGGTATCTGAGTTGGAATTGTCCGAGCCAACAATTGCGAAAACATTTTAATATCTTTAGGAAATAAATTTATAAAAACGGTAGAAAAAATTTGGTCTCCACAACGTGCCGTGCGTAAATCTAAATTTTCTGCATCACGAGGCATCACTTGTCGTGCTAGGGATGGCCACATAATATCGGAGATATCACCGGTGAATTGCTTTGGTTCTTTAATTGCAATTTTATCGCCAACTAAGACTGGCCGCCAGGCTAAATCAGTAAAACCTGGATCAACTGTGCGACGAATCTCGTAAATCGCATCATGCACTTCAAGTTTGCTGACAGCTACATTAAAAGAATAAAGGTCATTGACAACTGCTCGCACAAACGCATCATGCACTTCACGTAAATTCTTATATGCCGCTAACACATTTTGAGTATTGCGAAATGGCGGAATTTTATTATCACGAAATTCTTTCAATTTAGCTTTGCGAGCACGCTTGAATTGATCGCCTGTTAAATAATTAGGCCGCGTCCATAAAACCATAAACACATCTTCTTTGGCACAAAATTGTGATAGATAACTAAGTCGTTCTTTAAATAAATCATCGAGATCCAGTCGCAATTTTTTTGCTGTTTCATTGGCTGGCGTATAAATGTCGCGAATTTGTTCAACAACCGCATCGCGATCATAACTAAAATAAACTTGAATAGAATGCCCTGAACGTGACATGGTTGATTGTAAGCTTTCAGAAAAACCCTGATGTAAACGCGTAAATTCTTCTTGTCCCATTAACGCTGTTGCGCCATCAATACGAATCACCGTGATCAGCGAGCCATCATGAGCAACCAAAGTATAGTGATCATCTGCTGTTTCTAGATCGCAATAGGACTCAAGAGTCTGTTTGAGTGACGAACTCAACCATGCAATAAAAGTATCGATGGTATCTATAACAGGATCGATTAAACTCATTTTATGACACTCATTATTCTGCTGGTAACTCTTCTAGTGCCGCTCGCGCCCAGGCATCAATTTGTTCTTTGAAACGTGAATGCGATGGCAATAACCGTAAATTTGCTAATACATCTTTTAAGCCTTGCGGATCGTTGAGCGAGCTTAGTATCAATCTTCCAAATACAGAAGGTTTGCTTGCCCCACTTCCAAAATAATCCTCAACCGATTGTGAACGAAATTTAAGACCACGATAAATTTGTAATGATGTATCTTTATAATTTGTACCATTCGCTATTGCACAAAATAAGACATGACACAAAGCATTCAATTCGCTCTGAGGAATCTCTGGTAAGTAAATTAGTGAGGCTCCACCAAAATTACCAACACCAATGGACTCTAGGAAATGGCATTGCGCGCAAAACACGCATGATGTTGCCATGTTACTTAATTTATTATTACTGTAATTATTATCGAGGTTAATGACTTCCTGGTATTGCTTTGCTTGAAATCCACAAAATTGACAAATAAAACTATCACGCTGCAAGACTTTCTCACGAAATTGCTGGAAGGCAGCATCATTTTTGCGGATATTATATTTCTGCCAATTACCTGGCTCAATAATTAATTGTAGGCGCTTAAATTCTATCATAAGCCAACATTGTTAAATGTTAGGAGACACATAAAATATCGCTACCTTTATTCTCATGATAAAAATAGCGATACTTACATTTAATATTATTAGAAGCTAGTAACACCAGTAATACCACCAACAGAACCACTTGAGCCAAATAATGTACCACCAGATACTTTAAATATTGTTGGTAAAAAGAGAAGTGCAGCAGCAATAAATAATAATGCAATTGGCGTACCAACTGGAATTTGAGTTGGATTATCTTTATGTGCTTTAAATTTTAAGATAGCAGCAAGTCCGAATCCCATACCGGCTATATATGCACCAGCAGTAATAAGTTCAGCTAAGCCTGCAAAAGAAGTTTTCACCTGACTCGCAACATTACCAATAGTATAAGCAGCATAAGCATCCATATTGGTCAAAGCAAATATTACTAATACACCTAATGCAAATCTAATAAATTTCATAAAGGTAGTACGATTCATCTTCACAGTGCTCTCTCCTTGTTTAAGTTTGGACTTGTGGAACTCTTAAAAAAATTTTCCTTCAGCCCTAGAAACTCTTTTTTTATGTTGCGAATCATCGCACGAAATGCAGCCACAGACAAGCTCTGTTCATAAATAAAAGCTTAATTTCGTTGATAAAATTATGCTAAATCAAGACCTGTAAGTCTTGATTCATTAATGCATTATGAAATGATATATTAATGCCTCAAAAGTTAACCTTTTTTAGACAACATCAAGAAGTAAATATGCACTGAATGTATAGGACTTCAACTTAGCTGTTGAAAGATTCTGATTAATAGAGAATCACGGATTAAACAACACGGCCACCAATTGTATTCATAAGAACACTAACCACCGTATGAATATTCATCAATAATGCCCCGCCCACAATATGGGTTAACGATTTTCCTATACCGCCTCCCTGGCCACCTTGAGAGTTAATTTTTGGCAGCATTGCAACACCTCGAATAAAAGCAATTAGTCCAAAGAAGCGCACTAACATCGTAACGATTTCTTTTAATGCTTTCCAGCGTTGATCTGCAGACACTGGGGCATAACCTATTGGACTAGGGGTATAGCTTGTAAAAAATGTAGACTCGGTAAGATTTATCGCTGTCGGTAAGAACATAAGCAGTGAACCGGCTAGCATTAACAGTAAAGGTTCGACTAAACTCGCATTATTAGACATCATTGTCCGTAGTTCACCATATTCTCGTAACTTATAAACAGCGCGATATAAAAACCAAAAACCCATAAGGTAGGCCAACCCTGTCGCCATTGCCACAACAGAAGGAAGGCTTAATCCTAATGAAGAAAGGATTTGTGCTAGGCTTGTCGGCCAAGAAATATTCCAGCCACCGTTCATAGTTCATTCAACCTTAAAAATATTATCCACTACTCGAATTATAGTATATGTAAGACTTACCCAAAACTCTCTATACTTCGTTAAATAACTTTTCAAAAAGCCTCACATATTTATGTATACTATCACCTTTTTGAAAAGTTATTTGCCTCGTCTAAAAAGTTTATCGTAAGTCCTATATATTTCAACATCTGCGTATCGACATCTTAATTCTCGCGAATACCATAACGTATTTCCGCACCGGAACTCGTGACAATCGCACCACGCTGGACATCAATATCATTGACGATACCCAATCCTGGAATTCGATCGCCAACACCAACAGAGAGTGTACCGCCGGAAGGTCCTTTCAGCCAAGCTCGACCAGGAATTAACGCTTGTACATAATAGTTTGGAGCGATATGGCGAACGCGACGTCGTTTTGTTGCTCGTCGCCGTGGAGCAACTTTACGTGTTGCTGTTCGTTGATTTAATTTCTCAGATATTGTTTGTAAATTATTACTAATGTTCGCTAACGCATTAGTAATACTACTCATGCTGTTCGTTAAATTAGTAATCGCCGAATTCATTTGATTGAGTTGAGAGCTCATATTTTTTACTTGCTCTTGCACATTATTTAGATGTGTTGTTGGTTGTTGTACCGCATTAAATCCTGGAGTATTAGTCTGTAAGGTTGCTAAGTTAGCAATGTGAGATGAGGACTTCACTTTTTCAGTTTTGGTGATCTCTGATAATGGCGTTACTGTTTTTGTTGCTGTTACTTTCGATTTAATATCTGCTTTAGTTGACTTACTATCATCAACCATAAAGAGCGTCGCCAGTTTATAAAGAATAAAAATTACAACGATAGCAATAATAATCGTGAATAAACGTCGTCGATTAAACCCTGAACTGCCACTCTTTCCTCCAGCGGTTTGTGCTCCACCATACAAATCAGCAAAGTCTTCTTCTCCTCCTGAATATTGATATTCACCAGCGGGCGACGGCTCTTGCTGTAAACCCTCAGGAGTCTGCTGTTCATCACTAGCCTGATGTTCTTGATTTGGGTTTTGTTCATCTTCTTGCATCATTTAGCATCCTAAAATAGTGTCATTATCGAAGTTTCGGAATAGTAACATCACTCAAAAACAATACTCCTACGCCAGTTCCTGAATTAACCGTTACTGTCGGAGGCATATTAAATAGTGGTTGCAACTGTTGAGCAAAGCGACTACCAGTATTACCCATTGCAATCATAAGCTTTTGCCTAGGGCTCGTTTGTGGATATGTGTGCGTTATACCATTAATCGACACTGTCGTTTGTGAGCCCGATTGTGTAATCGCTTGCGAATAACCTTCTAAAAAGGAAGCAGCAAATAACGTTCCGTAACGAACTAAATAGTGATGGTCAACATTGCTTGCCAAAGCAGCCTGTGCTGTTGTTGGGTTAATAGCAACGGCATTAACACTAATCGTCTTCGGATAAGAAGGCATGTTCATACGTTTAAGTGTTAGTATAACTTTATCACCTTCTCGTTTCACGCTACCTAATAGTTTTGCACCTTTAAATTTACCATGGACGATACGAATCATAACCGGAGTAATAGTCTGATCGCTATTCACACCTGTCATCAAAATACCAAACTCAATATTACCTGCTTTAACGACTGGCAGATTACCACCTAAGCCACCATCTGCAGAATGATTACTACTGCCATTACGACGTGCATTTGCACCACCTTGTTGTGCACCATTTTTTATATTAGCTTTTACTGGCGCTGCGCCCGCAACATAATTTTGTGTCGGCGGTGGATTCCATGAAGAAAATAATGCCGATGCTTGACTATTCATAGCCTGTTTTAACTGAGAAAGTTGCTGCTTCAATTGCTGAGTCGCAATATATTGAGCTTGTTGAGCAAGAATCTGGTGTAAGCGTTTATTCTCACCGTCTTGTCCCGCTTCACCACCAGCACCAATACTTGGAATCGAATCAGGTCCAAAAGATTCTCTTGTTGTCGAAGCTTGAGCCGTCAATAGCTCCTCACCTGGCTTGCCAAAAGCTGCTAATAATTTACGTGCTTGTGCAGGCGTTAACTTACCTTCCTCAACTAATTTTTTCAGCATCTCAGCACAAGCGTCAGGAGACGCATCAGCACTACAAGCTTTAGCTAATTCTGCCGCTTCTTTAGAGCTAAGTAATCCTGCTTTAACGAGTTGACCAAGTTTACCTGCGCCAGCAAGTTCAGCAGGCGTTGGCTTACCAAACTCACCAAGTAATTTACGGGCTTCTGCAGGTGTTAGTTTACCTTCTGCAACTAAACGCCGTAATAGACGAGCACAAGCGCCAGGCGGTGCATCTTTGCTACATTCACGACGGATATCATCGGCCAAAGCCGGCGTAATTGCACCAGACCGTAGTAATTTACCTAATTCAGAAGCTGCACCTAATTCGTTACCACCCGGTCGACCATATGCAGCCAATAGTTTTCGAGCTTGCTCAGGTGTCAGTTTTCCTTCAGCAACTAAACGTTTTAATAAATCGATGCATGCTTGTGGTGGCGCACCTTTTTTACAAGCATTAGCAATATCTTTTGCTAATGCTGGAGAAATATCCCCAGTAGAAACCAATCGTCCTAATTCTTGATCGCCTGGCGTTTCAGCTAACCCTTTGCCATACTCTCCTAACAGCTTGCGAGCTTCAGCAGGTGTTAACTTACCTTCAGCAACTAAGCGCCGTAACTCTGCTTGGCAAACACTGGCGGGAACACCTTTTGCGCAAGCTCGAGCGATATCAGCCGCAAGAGTCGGTGTTAAATTGCCAGATCCAATTAACTTAGCCAATTCTGCAGCTGCGGGTGATTCAGCACCAGTCTTACCATAGGCTTGTAATAATTTACGCGCTTCTGCTGGCGACAACTTTCCTTCAGCAACTAATTTACGTAATAACGCGGCACAAACACTTTTCGGAACATCTTTCGCACATGCTTTAGCAATTTCCGCAGCCAAACCTGCGGTTAATTTGCCAGACTTAACCAGCTTACAAACATCTTCCGCACCTTGTAATTCATTCGCCCCCGGCTTACCAAATGCACTTAATAAACGGCGAGCTTGTGCTGCCGTTAATTCACACTTTGCAACTAAACGTTTCAGTAAATCTGCACATGCTGTAGGTGAAGCATTCTTATTACATGCCTCTTGAATAGCTGCCGCAAGTGATGGCGACAAACCTGCAGACTTAATTAAATCAGCTAATTCTTTTTCGCCCGCAGTTTCTGGTCCAGCTTTACCATAGTCACCTAATAACTGTGCAGCTTCTTCTGGCGTCAGTTTACCTTCAGCAACGAGTTTCTGTAATTCTGCTCGACAAGCACTTGCCGGCATCCCAGCACGACACGCTGCCGCAAGCTGCGCCAAGATTTTAGAACTTAATCCTCCAGATGATGGCACAACACCAGCGAAACAATATGGATATTTATTTTGTAAATTTACACACGCAGAAGAAAAGCCTTTACTGGCACTACCGCCAGTTAACTTTCCGAAACTACCTTCATCAAATGTTTCTGAGCGCAAGATCGTAGGTATGGCACTACTGCCTGTTTTTAAAGCACGTTCAGCTTGCTGACGATTTTCTTCTTCTTGCGTTTTGATGTATTGGACATTTGCAGTGTTACTGCCGGGAATAGATTCAATTCCCGGAACACCCGAAACTGCTGCTGCTGCTGGAGCACCCGTGCGGGTATCACGTAATTGCCAATAACCAATTAAAGATAAAGCAATCAAGAGCACTATAGTCACGATAATGATTAATCGCGATCGTGTATTCTTCATGAGACCAGCAATGTTATTTAATCTACCTGCCATTGCCTCAATACCCCTTAACTGCTAACTGATCAAGCTTACCATGAGAAGACACCAATACCATTGGTGTCTTCGGCAATACATAAGCATGCATACCATCCGCGCTTGACACACTGGCTGTTGGCCCTGGTGAAATCACCGTTGAACGTGTGCGTAAATATAAATTACCAAGAATCAACCATGCTTGAGCTAAACCACCAGCAATCTGTAAAGCCTTACTACTATTAGGTGGTACACCATTTAAAACATTCATCAACAATGGGCTTTCTGTGTTTGGCAAACCATTGCCAAGAGCAATAGGACGCGCGTTAGGTCCAAGCATTGGCATGTGTAAATCAACTCGGTAATCAACAACATGTCCACCTGGAATTAATGTCAACATAACAGGTGTATTCAAGCCGCGAAGTTTCACCGCAAGGTTTGCCATTGTATATAATGATGTTGCTTGAATTAATAATGTATTGCTGCGCTGATTCCATTGAATATTAAAAGCCCGAGGATTCCCAAGATCATATGATTCAATTGGCCAAGGAGCTCCAGATGCATCAAGAAAGACCATTGATGTCACAAAACCTGAGGCTAATGAAATAACAGGAGGCGTTGAACCCGGGGCTAAGTGCACTTGTAAAGATGTTGCCACAGGTTTGGGCGGTGTTCCCGGCCAAGTTGCCGCGGCTCGTTGTGAACGATTATATAAACGACGCAACTCTACCACTTGCTGTGGTGTCATTGGCATATATTGATTAACAATCTCATTAAATGCCGCTTGCCGTAATATTGGCGATATAGATGTTTGGCGTAATAGTTGCCCTAAGGTAATTTGGCCTTCTTCTTCCTTTGACTGGTTACCGACGTTTGACTGGTTACCGACGTTTGATTGGTTACCTACGTTTGATTGGTTAGCAACGTTTTCACGACGTGGCTCTTGTCGTTGCTCCGCAAGCGATCGAGGCTTAGGTTGATCTTGAATTAAAGATGGTAATTGAGATTGTTCATTTTGCGCAATATGAAAAGGTTTGTTTTGTGTTGTCGACGCAACACTAGATTTATATTCATGTGCAGATGAAATATTTGTCATCGGTTTAGCTTTAGGGTGCTGCGACAATGCTTCTGATAATTGCTGTAATACAACATTGTTTGCACCTTGCCCAAAACACAAAGACATAATGCTCAACAAGCCTAGCAGCAATAATATTTTCTTCAAATTTATTCTCTTCATGCTTTACTTAATTCTTATTAGACTTACGCAAAACCCTTTATCCTGTGTTTACCTAAAAAGGCACAGGTAAAAGGTATATCGTAATTCCTATTAGTTTATGAACCTTGTGCAACAAATTGCGCTACCCCAATACCTTTAGGTTGATTTAGAGTCGGTACTCGCGTGATCAACATTGTCACTAATACAGATTGTTGTATTTGTGTACTCGCACTTTGATAAGTTATCAATAAAGGCAATTGCACTTTCCAGGCATAACGCCCACGAATAATACCTTTTTGCACAACAACTGGGGCCCCAGTTGGCACCGCCGTCACAACTAATTTTTTAGCAATCACTGCTTTTAAGTTATTCGATGCTTGTAAAATTTTCAGAAATTCTGCCCAACCTTGTGGCGTAAAGTATGCAGAGGCTTCTTGGAGGCGTTTACGGTAATTGACGAAATTATAAGTATAGGGTGATGTTGCAGCTTGCACAGCAAACTCTAATAATGCTGCTTCCGAAATATTGGGTTCACTTAACGGTTTTAAAGGAATAATGCGACCATCGGCTGTTGTTGCAAAATATTCTGGTGGACGAGGATTGGTAATAACCCACCATAGACAACCTAATAATATTGCATTTACAACTATGGATAGTAATAAAATGAAAACTACACGCCGATAATTATCACGATAAAAATTATTACGTAGCTTTACGACTTCAAGTGCATCATCTGCCATATCTTGTCCTCACCCTTTCCCTTTAACCTAGATTTCGCCGCACTAGGCTGCATAACGCCGGCATTATATCAATCAATAGAGTTTACGCAAAACCCTTTGTTAAAAAACTTTATGAACATTTATAGTGCGATAACTGTTTATTTTAAGAAAATGTTCGATAATCAACCTTATCCTTAATTCTTATCGTATGTTTTTCATTCATTACATTAATTATTCTTTCTTAACGACTCTTCGGATACAGAAGAAAAACATACTCTTAACTAATAAACTAAATGTAATACTCGAAATGAAATAACAATACGTCTATTCAATCCACGACCACGTGGATTCGTGTTATTCGCCAATGGAAATTTATCTCCATAGCCAATCGCATAAATAATACGGGCATCAACTTTACATCGCCATAAATATGTTGCAACGTGATCTGCTTGCAGATAAGAAAAAGGAATATTACGCTTTTGGGTACACCGATTATCAGTATAACCCGCCACTTTTATTGTGACTTTACGAAATTCGCGCAGATAGAATGCAATCATATTTAGTACAGGATAATATTTAGGATTGATAACCTGCGAATCATGGAAGAAAAATTTATCTACAGGTATAAACAATCGAACATTGTCACCAACACGAATAACTCTGACACCTTGTCGTGTTAATTTTTGTTCTAGTGTCATATTACGATCAATGTAGTTTCCTAATGCCCCAAGAGCAATACCACCAACTAAGGCTCCCGCAGGAATAAACATTGCCGGCGCAAATAATGCGGTGATACCTGCACCACCAACAACGCCAATCATTGTATTTTGTACAGTATTTGTTGGGACAGGTAATGGCTGGAATTCAGCAGTACATCCAGAAATAAGACTCGATATTGATATTAATATAAAAAGCAATCCCACATGCCAACGAGCTTTGAGCATATATTGTAGCTACCATTCTTATTTTAGACACTAAAGCACATTATGTACTCTCTCCCACAACTTCGCAATGCTACCTGCTATTGTTAATAAGCACAATAAATTAATAGTACTTAATATATGTTCTGAAAAAAAATTGTGCGAAATTTATTTATATTTCGAGAAGAGCTAATTAACAAAATTACTCAGGAGGGTTTTGTTGTTTTTTCTCAACCACTTTTTCAATAAGGTCTTCAATGATTTCAGCAAAGTCAGATCCTTGTGGTTGGCCGATTACTTCAGGAGGATAGTTTGTTGCATGCTCCATATCACGAACAATTTCTTCGGCAATATTGGCTGCATGTCGTTCAGTTTTACCAGATAAACGCTCGATCAAATCAATTTGCTTACGTATTGGTGCTTTATAAAGCAAAACGCCATCAAAACTTGCATCAGCAGTAATCCCCAGCTTTTCACGATATTGCTGTACTGGCGAACGAAAGAAAATATTAAGTTCATCATCGGCAGTTTCAATTTCTTCTTCAAATTCAGGTTCTGAATATTCATGAAATGCTAATAATGCTGACACACCCTTTTCAATCGGATCTAATGCCGCATTAGCATCAAGGGTGTCAACTAAATGGGCAATATCTTCACTCGGTGGCGGCGGAGGAATGTGGACACCATTCACCACGGCTTGTTCAAAATGTTCAAATTGTTCGTAAATTTCACGCAATACAGCCGTTGATGGTTTTTCTACTTTCAAAAAGTGATTAAGTCGCATACGCTTAACTGGAGGAGGGTTAGCATAAAACATTTTTGCCCGCACAATTCTTGATTTAAAAAACACATGAGCTTCACCTTCACGCTGATCTTTTAAATCCAACAAATCAATCCGCGCACGTTTTTCTGCTGAAGCAGTACGCGTATCAAGATAGTTAATCGCTAAACTTTCTGGGCGCGTTTGAAATGAATCAACTTTGGTTACAAATGCTTCACCGGCAGTTTTTGAAAAGAACTCCCACGTTTCAATCGGATCTTCTAATTTCATCGCAATTTTAATATTAGTATTTGCACCAATCGATGCCGCTTCTTCTTTTGACGCTTTTTGGAATGCGGGTAAATCCTGCCCAGCAAAAATAGTTGAGAATCCTAGCGAACGTGCTTGCGCCGGTACAACAGCAAAACCAGGCACTGCATAATATCCATATTCATCAAGAATACATAAATAAGGTGTTGGCGCATTTGTCGGTTTGCGCTCAATCACTTCATGATAAGTTCCTTCAACTGATGAGCCTAAACCAGCAGCCATCATTGCTTTTAATGTCGCAATAATAACTTTACCTAAATTCGATAATTCATCCGGCGATTTTTCTAATGCAGGTAATAACACCACTAAGATACGACGATTTAATACCACGTCTTTCATATCAACTTCTGCTAGATTGGTTCTAAGGATATGCCCATAGGTATCGGCAAGCGAGGTAAACACCCGCGTTAACTGCATAGTAATAAAGCCATGTTGTTCTAATACTTGAGAACTTTGTTTACCTTTCTTTGAGGTCTCATAACCAGGCAAGTTGATAATGTAGTTTTTTATCGGTTCCAATACCACGTCAGGAGCATCAGCTAAACTTATAGGCTCTTGACCATCACGAATTAATTTTTTATCGACACCCAATGCCTCAACGCGATCTAAATGGAAATAATTTCTGACCGCATTCGCATCAAGAAGTAAATAGCCTTGGTCACGCGAATAAACTAATACTCGCATTAAAGCTTCAACAAAAGAAATTGCTCGACCTTTCCACATATCACCATCAGGACTTGCCGATGAAGAGTCCATCATGCTCACAACAAGCTGACTTAACATACTGGATGAACCTGACGCAAAGGGGTTCATGGTATTAGATAACCGGTGTGACTGCGGACCAACAATATCTTTTGCACCCGTCATAAAATTAATTAGCAAAATATCATCTTCTCGTCCCATGCGTCGACACATAGAGAATATTTTTGCGAATAAACTATTATCACCTTTACCATCCACATAGATAAAACCACTACCTTGCACTAAGGCATTAAACGCTATTGAAACCAGCGCTTCTGTTTTACCACTACCCGTGGAACCAAAGATTAATACGTGAGTCCGCATATCGTCATTATTGAACCACAACTCTTCGTTAGTCATCAGATCGTTACCAAAAAAGCAAATACCTCGCCCTTTGCGCGGCTTCTGCGTTCCTGGAATTAAATCATTGTAATCTTTTACACCAGATCGTAGTGGTAAACGAAATGGCAATGAGCCTTTACGCGTATAAGAAAAAACAAAACTAGCCACGCCAATAATGAGAAAAAGATCGACTAAAGAAGGTACAAAGAATCCTGCTGCAGCCAAAGTTAATAGAATAATCATGACATAGGCTGGGTTTTTGAAAAAATCCACGAACCTTTGACCAACTGGCCGGGTATCCCGGATCAGCTGCTGGGGTTTCTGCTCATGCCGCTCTTCTAAACCACGGGTCATCTTACCATCTCCATAGCAACAGCTATTATTCAGCTATTGCATAATTATCTCAACTCTCATGTGCATTCATAATTTCTTAGCTTATTATAGCTAAAAAATCACAAGCCTATCTTATTAATCTAGGATTAATCATTCCCTTCAGGGTTATAAATAACTAATTCCATCGCCGCTTCTACAGCTTTTACAGCTTCTTCCACCATAGGCACACTTAGACGTCGTCCCAAGGCTTTTTCTGCTAACCAATGCGCAAATGGACCGCCCACTTCCACATACGGAGTCTGTCGTCCCACTGAATTCATCATGTACCATAAAGGTCTATCTAATGGTTTCAACCATAAAAAGTCTGCTGTGGCTAATACCCCATCCGTTCTTGCTAACTCTATCATTGATGCAAGAACCGTTAATTCATAGGCATGACGAGCAATCACTGTTTGTACCAATCTGGAATTTAGATGTTTTTGTAATAAGGTTTCGCTACCTTCAAAATTTAACCGTCCAGACTCAGTAGAAGCAGAAATATGCTGTAATAATTTTGCTGCTTTGTCGCGGTCACCATTAGCACGAGCCGCAAAAACGGCAAGCAAAGCTTTACGATGAACACTAAGTACATTGACATCTTGCCATGGCCGACCTATTTGTCCGGCAAGTACCGCCTGTGTTTGCTCAGTTAAAACAGTCGCTGTCTGCTTAATACGCGGATCAAATTTGCTAGGGTCATGGCTTTCAGCAAATAGTCGATGTTTTTTACAAAATTGCATTGGCGTTTGAGCCATAGCCCATTTGCCTTTATCAATGTCTTGCTTAACTAAATCCAGTTTGGCAACAGGCGTTATCTGTAACCAATTTATCTTTTCAGAATCGACTAGATTCTGCATAGAAAGTGTCGAACGATAACGGTTTATGGAATTGCCCATATACAGCATGATCCCTAGAATCGCTAAAATAATTCCAAATGGGATACTTAAATAAGAGCCAATAGTGCGACTTACTTCGACCAACTCCTCAATAGTCACATCACCAGGAGCATGGCCCATATTAACTAAAGAGTGCTGTAGAGGAGCTAATTTATTAGTGAAAACACTAATTGCAGCAACTTCTAGCTCTCTAATTTTGATAACTATTGCCACAATTTCAACATGGAAAAGGTACCAAATGATAAGAGCAACAATAAAAGCACCTGCAATGATCCATATTGCCGCTAAGGAGTTATCTTGTTGCTGTTGACTGGATTGTGCCATTAAGTCGCCTTTAACTTTATGTTTTTACTTGTTTTATCAATCTCTCACCGGTTTGCATTCTACCCTTTCAATTATTATTTATAAAGCCAATTTTATATATTTTCTCAATACTCTCGCGATTTATATCGATAATCTCGCACAAACTTTCAGAGAAATAGTATTGTTCAAATATTACATAGCAAGGTATAATCTTCCGCTTAAATCTCTTATACTTACATTATGTAATAGAGTATAGACAAGTATTTTAGGAATTACCCCTCTTACTGAGAAGTATCTGCGGAGATGAGAGAATGAGTAGTATGGAAACATCAAAGAAATGCATTAACTGTCAATCAATTAAGACTTGGGATCAGCTGTCGAAATATATCCAAGTTGAAGACGTTATGCATTATCTATGCCATAGCTGTGATGAAACCAATCAAGTCTGTACGAGTTGTGGTATTGGTAAACCCCTTATAGAAGGCTTTCGTATTCATACCCGTATCATTAAGTCAGCTAATGACGCAGCCTCTGGCACAACCGAACCTTATTTTACACGAGTCTGTAAAGCTTGTGACCCCTCAGGTGTCGATGACTATGCCTTCCTTGATAATAATACGATAAGTGATCCTGAATTGCGGCTTGAGCGCTTTGCGGCTCAAGAAGAGCCCGCTATTTTTGCCAGTGAAGACGTAAACCCAGATAATTGGTTTGAACATACTGATGATATGACGACAGATAAAAAAGTATCTGCAGATGAAGTTAATAAACAGCAGTTACGCAAAGATCGTTTAGCAAAATCTAAAAAGTTTGGGTTATTTAATAATAGTCCTGAATCACAACAACTTTTTGCGCGAGCAGGGAATAATGTCCGTAACACGGCACAAAGCATATTAGCGAGCTCACAATCTCTTATGTCTAATAAAGCTTCAACTAAAGCGGCAACAACAAGCAAAGCGAACACAGGCAAAAAGGCCGCGACTAAAGCAAGCAGTGCTTTGGGTAAATTTGCCATTGCGACCTCAGCCGCGGCAGCTGCAGCAATAAAAACAGCAACATCAACAACGAGTAACACGAATACAACAGCAACTAAAGCAGCGGCAACAAGCCTAAGCTCGGACGCAGTTCAATCTATCCAAACAGATGTAACAGCTAAAGTAAACACACAACAAACAACAACCAAAACAAGCTATCAACAACAAAATTCAACCAATGCCGCAAGCGTTGCTAAGACCATGTTTACAAACACTAACCCTCACACCACGGTTGATGGTAAAGCCGCTGCGATGCATGTAGCAAAAGCCATGGGAGAACAGGGGAAACTTTCTGGGACCAGATTATTTGGTAACCGCACAGGAAGCCAAAAGGCAGCACCCGTACAACAGCAAACACAACAATCAACGAATCAATCTACTATGCGCCCTAAATCATCACCAGCAGCTTAATTATCTTCAGGTTTGATGACATGACCATTTTTAAAAAGACAAGGTTTATTATTATAAACAAAGCTGAGAATATTTTCGGGTTTTAACGCGCCTTCTCGTAAGAGTAGTAATTCATGGCCCGCTTTATCTAATGCATAATAATCTTTATTGCGTGGGATTAAGACATTGCTCTTTTTAATACGCACAACGACATAGGTATCGCGCTTTTTATTAACTTTAGTATTTAAATACTCTTTGACGTGGGCTTCTTCACGATAAATGGGTCGACCAACACTGATCTTAGCTAATGCTCTGAGTGACGTTTCCCAGGTTTCCAATACCGCACCCGTCGATAAATGTAATCCCGCATAAACATCCATTTCATCTTCTGCTAATTCAGATATTTCACCAGCATCTAATAACTCTACTTGCTTATCGCCAAGCTCGAGCTCTTGCACCATCTGATCGCGTAAATTCTGTAAATCCTTACGTGCCGTTTCAAATAACATACCCCCCTGCCAATCTCCACTCGCTAGGGCATGGTCTAAAATGTCGATGTATTTTTTATTAATTTCGATATCACTAGTCACAATACGGCCGTATTGCGCTTGATAACTGGCTTGAAGATCTTGAATAGCGATTTTTAAATCTTGATAGACTTTAATATTCTTTGCGTATTTCGCAAGATGCGCGTCAATATCCGGTTTGGTTTTACTGGAAAGGAAAGATGTGGATTCTACGCGGACAGTTTTCGTTACATACGTTGATTTAGTTCCGCGCTTATTATCATCCTGATCAGCCATTCCCTTTCCCAGTTAAAAAGATGTCGTTATTCTTTAACGTTTTGTTGGTGTCTTTGGAGTTGGAGTCGGCGTTGTCCCGCGACCTCCAGGTCTTCGTAAATCAGCAGTATTGCCAATTATTAAACCTTTAGCAGCATCCGGCTGTTGTCCTAAATGATGCTTGTGCATTCTATCAAATACACTAAGAACTTTGTCGGCTAACTCCGAGCCCTCTCTTAAAGCATCTTGTGTATCTTTTGTTGGTATTGCCATAATTCTATCTCTTTTTCGCTGTTATTCTTATTATTATTCAGCTCTCCTTGACCTCTCCCTAATACAGTGACTTCATGTCTATATGTAATGACGCACAAACATGCTGTTCACTACGTATACAGTATTAGTGTAGTTCCTTGAATGATAGTTGGCAAAACTTAACGAAAAATTAAGAAACGGTCAATTATTACCATTTCTTGTAAGATATGCCCCATGTCCCTATGGCATTAATCGCAGTTAGATTACCAGAAATTATATTGATTACTAGCTTTATTTTATAATGTCCTACAAAAAGAGTAACTTAGAGTAAAATTTAATCATACATCAACTCATCTAACGGTGTAACGTCTTTAGTTGGCGCTGAATTAATTAGTTCGTTGACGACATCCGCCATACATAACAAACGTAATGAATCAGGCGTTACCTCATCAAATACAACTTTGACGCCAAGCAAAGAGCCTTCGGCTTCTTCAAAGGTCACGCCAATCCCATAACCTAAACACAGTGAACACAATTGATCAGCGCGTCGAGCAATAGCTGGCAAAAGTCCCATTTCAGAGAATACTTCTTGATAACTAATAGAATTTTCATTTAATTGAAAATTAGCTCGCATCTGTTTAACGATAAATAGCATTTTTTTCTGCAGATCCATGTCTTACCTCTAATTTTTCCACCATGGAATCGCTTGTTTACGTTTCCCGCCTAAATAACTTCGTGCCAAACGCAAGAATACAGGCACCGTAAAGCCATAACGTTCTAATATCCAGAAAAAGCTCACTGTAATGAGAGCAATCCATAAAGTCCACCAAGAAATGTGCATTAAGAATAGCAAAAATGGAAATGCGGCTCTTGAATCAATAAAGAAAAATCGTGGAGTTCTTGCGCTATCGCGCCAATGTGCGCCTTCTTTTGGCATATTTTTCTACTCTCTCTTCGTTTGATGCCTTGAAACGTTGCGATAATGGCCAAAGTCTCAGAAGATTAAATCCGGTAAATCATAACCTCTAATTTGAATGCTAGCAAAGGATTCTTATGTTTTCTAGCAAATCCTGTAGTTCGACCAAGGAGATGCTACAATTTATTGATTTTTTTTTCTTTATTAGGTAATGTTCACCTAACTTAAAAAGCGGGTATCTGGGGGAATTGGTAAACATTGGATTCGTAAGATAAGAGTCCATATTATCAATCATCAAAATCAACAATAACGAATAAGACCGGCATGATGAAAATAATAATAGCGATTCTTGTTGTACTTCTGCCAATGCTAATTTCGGGCTGTTCGAGCCCAGCAAAATATCGACCATCACAACCCTATCTAGCGGGTATTAAATTAAGCGAAGCAGCCACGACCGCTACACACTCTCTTGATAACTTAGCGCAAATAGAACAGGCGATTCATCCCTCAGCAAAAATTCTGCCACCACCCAACCCTGACACTTATGGCATGGGTATGAAAGCATCCGTTGATTGGTATGGCCCCATTCAACAAGTTGTTTCGCGTGTTGCCGCCATGACAGGCTACCGTTTCGTGATATTAGGTAGAGCTCCTGCCATTCCAATTTTAGTAACCGTTGTTGAACATAATAAACCTCTTGGTGAAATACTACAGGACATTGGTTACCAAGCAGAAAAACACGCAGATGTTGTGGTATTCCCTGCTTCAAGAACTGTTGAATTACGCTATGCGAAAACCTAATACATGAAAACAAAAATTGTCACTGGATTAATCCTTTTTTTAATTAGCTGTGTTCTCACCGGCTGTGCTTCACGTGTCCCAAATGATCCACTATTACAGCTACAAACGCTTAATTCCGATAAAGTTCTGCATACAACGGGCAGCAGTGGCATTCGTATGCAAGCAATGCAAGATACGGCATTAAAACTTGGCGCTCAAGAAGCATTAGCGGTTCAATCTGAAAAAATTGATGCTCTCCTAGACAAAAATGGGCGTAGTCTCGATCAAATTTTTAACTTCAGTATTTTAGTAATGCATCGCAACGTCCTTCCGCCAGTGCTAACAGTCGCAGATAATGCTATGCGCTTAGATGGCACTGATGCTTTACGTCTAGCCGGAAGAGTTTATCGGATAGCGCAACAAGCAAAAATTGTTACAGTACCACCAACTTGGCGAGACTACCTATGGATGGCATTTCCTAAGCCTGGCCGCCCAGATCCCGCCTTATTACCACGCTGTTGTGCAGAACAAAAGGTTTGGAAAGAATACGTGACTCTTGGCTGGCACCAAGGCTTAGAACAAGCCACTAGTATTTTCTCCGCGAATGTCGCCCGCTTGCGTCGCAACTATAATGGTATAATATTATATAGAGAGTTATTGGCTGAACACATGGTTAGCCCTCCCTATGTTATAAAATCTAACTTAGGCGTTACCGGTGGAGGCAATGCCATGCGCGTCAATGACCAGGTCTTACGCATTACAGCATTACCGCGTTTGAATCCAAATAGTCATCAATGGCTACCTGCGGTAAAACTACCAGCTGAAGACCATATAATAAGAAAACTATTACTCTATGGAAAAATACCTCATGGAACACCTCATTTCAAATGAACCCAGCCGCTTTAAACCAGCAGATGTCGATCGCGTCTTAATGTTTTGTGAAAATTTAAATGCATCAGATATCACAATTCAAACTGGGGAAGCAATTTTTGCTGAAGTCTATGGCAAACTATTAAAAGTTACTCGACGCAAACTGTCTAATACTGAAGTTGGTGAAGTTCTTAATTATATTTATGGACCAAATGGTACCGCTCAAATCCTTAGTGGTCAGGATGTTGATACGCATTATGAACTTCGCCCAAACCGTAATGAACGTTATCGCTATCGTGTTAATGGCACGGGTTGTCAGGTTGAAGGTAATGAAGCTATTCAAATTACATTGCGTTCTATTCCTTATGAGCCACCAGATCTCGACACTCTCAATTTAGAACCAGAAATTTTACAAGCCTATGCACCTTATCAAGGTGTCGTTTATATATCAGGTGCCACAGGCTCCGGTAAAAGTACTTTACTGGCCTCTATGATCAAAGATTTGGCCGAAAAAGCCGACAGTAATCGCAAAATTCTAACCTATGAAGCGCCAATAGAGTTTGTTTTTGATTCAATTGAAAAACCGTCTTCTATTGTTAGTCAATCAGAAGTACCGCGGCATATCCCATCATTTGCGCGCGGTGTGCGTAATGCTCTGCGACGTAAACCACATTTAATTCTCGTTGGTGAATCGCGTGATCCTGAAACTATCAGTGCTGTGGTTGAAGCAGCATTAACAGGACACCCTGTTTATACAACAGTCCATGCGAATGGGGTTGCTGAAACGATTCGACGCTTAGTCACGGCTTTCCCAAAAGAAGAACGTCAAGCTAGAACAGTTGATATTCTTGAAACAACACGCTTAATTGTCTGGCAGCAATTAGTGCCTTCTATTGACGATAAACGCGTAGCTTTAAGAGAATTTTTAGTCTTCGATGAAGACATCCGTAATGAACTATTAGACTCAGATTTAGATCGCATCACTGCAAAAACTCGCGAACTATTGCATCGTAAAGGCCAACCAATGATTGTTGATGCCAAAAAGAAATTTGATGCCGGACAAATTTCAGAACGGACTTATAAGCTATTAGAACGTGGCTCTCGCAGCAGTTAAGAATAAAACTCTATAGGACTTATGTAAAAAGGCTAAAGAATAAATGAAAGACGCACTCCTCAAAGGTCAGCTTTATAAGCTTACTGCTATTCCTGTTATCATAACGGCACTATTTTTATTCTTTTTTTTAAACAACGCATTAATACACGCCTTCTCTCTAGATTATTTATTATTATTTATGGTCGTTTTCTTACTATTAAGTAAATACAGCAAAACAAAGTTTACCTCAAAATCAACACTACCCGTATACAGTTACATTCCTTGGCTAGTGAGAATATTTGCTATTGAAATAGTTAGCATACTTCTATTTATCAGCATTAGTTCTATTATTTTTACAACACTACCCGCACCGCTTCATAAGACTATTAATTTTATGGCAGCAAGTAACCTTTTAATGAACAATGTTACCTTTCAGTGGGGACTTTTTCCTTGGTGCCTCTACGCAATTGTTGCCACGTCAATTGGCTATACCTATTTTAATAAACAAACCTCTGGTTTATTGAAAGACACAGCAGCTGGCATTTTTATTAATACGGTCATTGAAACGCTATTAGGACCTGCCTGTGATTTCTTAGTTCGTATATCAAATCTATTTATTATTGGCGTTATTATTGGCTTAACTGTTTATCAAATCATTTATGACCTCAATCAACTTTTTCATTTGGCGACACTACAATATTATTCTATTGCCACATTGTTTATCGGTTTTTTTCTATACTGGATAACGCGTATGCGACGTATACAAAAATTACTAATAAGCATTAGTCAGCGAAGAATCCCTATATCCACGTTTATCTTTATTTATAGTCTTATTCTTATTATGTTAGTCGTGTCTTTAAATAGTTTAATTGCCTACTACGAGTTGCATCATGGTCGTACCATTCCTCACTCAGCAGCAACTAAACTCATTCAACAAGGCAACTGGCAACATGAATGGCTTATTTTTTCTTGGGCATGGTGGATCTTAGCCACCCCTACTATTACATCGGCTTTAGTCTATATTTCTCAAGGACGTTCCATTAGAACCTTTATTTGTGGCATTTTATTGCTCCCTTTCCTGCTGTCATTAACTTATGTCGCCTGGCATTCCTCTATTCTACCAGCAGTGATAACCCCATTATTTACCTCACAGATAGCGTCAATACTAGGCTCTACAATTTGTCGCTATAGCCTAGTGATCTTTAATATACTGATTATCTATTTTTGTTTACGAAAACCTGAGCACATTGCTCGTATCGACATGGGAATGCTACCACCAGGCGAGAAAACTTACTTTCGACGACCCGGCAAAACCATTCATAACATTCTTGCTTGTATTATTGTCATCTTTTCTATTTTTGCCATTACGTGGATGCAAATTTTTCCTGCTTTTGCATTAATGATGGCTGCACCACTTCTTATCCCCATTGGTTTTTCTTGTTTCAACTTATGCTTTAATCTTGCTAATGACTACGATTAAAAACACTGCTATTATTGACGTATTAATGCTTGCCACGAGGGAAATAATAATGGAAAAAGAGAGTATCATTCGCGCATTTCGTCAAAGTAATACTCAAGCTTTAAAACTCATGACTGAAACATTGCAACAACCATTAGAAGAACATCCAATAATGGCAACCGCTGAAGGTAAAGTACTACTTGGTACCGCATATGTTTTTGCATGGCCTCCAGTCGAAGCTCCAGCCCTTAGTAAAGCTATACACTTCTTCCAACAGGCTAAGAAACAAGGCGGTTTCCCCATGGCAGAAACTCAGCTTGCTTGTGCCCATATGTTTGGATGGGGCAACCTTGCTAAAGATGAAGCTAAAGCACTTGAGTTATTTGAAGAAGCAGCAGAGATGGGAAGCCCAGCAGCGATAGCAAATGTCGGCATGTTTTACCAATTTGGTTTTGGCAACCAAAGTAAACGTATCTATAAAGCCGTTGCGTTATATCAAAAAGCAGCTGATTTGAACAATGCTATAGCCAAAGTACGCTTGGGCTATTGTTATATAGGAGGTCTCGGTGGGTTACCTCAAGATGAAACTAAAGGCGCTAGTCTGTTTCAAGACGCATCTAACTTAGGCTCAGGTTATGCCAAAATGGCGCTTGGAGAAGCCTATCAAATCGGTGTCGGTAATCTAGAAAAAAATATGGAGGTCGCTCTCGAACTCTATAAAGAATCGGCTCTTCTACATTCTCCAGCAGGAAAAGCAAAGCTTGGGCTCGCCTATTATAATGGTTGGGGAGAAATACTCAAAAATCACCGTAAAGCTTATGAGCTACTTAGTGAGGCCCATGCTATTAGTAATGAAATTGGCCTTGCTGAATTTCAAAAATTAAAAGCTGAGCTGAATAAATCGTAAATTTAATGTTAATATGAAATTTAGGATTAACATTCCATTAGCACACAGTCTTCATCATAAAATTCACAAAGAGTTCGTTATCTAGTCATGGTTATGCGCTTCATTCTTTCGTATATTTTATTACGAATCTTACGCTCTAATAGACGCTAAAAGCTGATAATCCGACGTTCCAATTTTCATCAAACAAGCCTTATCTTGAATAAAACAGGACTTACGATAAGTACTAAGGTCGAGGCAATTATGTTTTCAAAATAGCCGATAGTATACGCAATACGTGAGGCTTTTTGACAACATAATCAACAAAGAGATTAGTGTTTAGCGTAAGTCCTGTAAAAATTAGCTTGCTGCGGAGCGCCGGATAATCTATACAATATTTCAGTTCAGTAGGTCTCGCGTCTTGCAGTACGATGCTTTAGGAAATTAGATTATCCGCCACCAATTGAGCCACCAATTCCACCGCCACCACCAAGCGAACCAAGCAAGCCGCCACCGCCGCCGCCGCCGCCACCGCCGCCACCGCCGCCGCCACGAGCCGCACCGCCGCCGCCGCCGCCGCCGCCGCCGCCGCCGCCAGACATACTCATAGATTGAGAAGAAAATTTCTTCGCCGTTGATAAACCAGTTCCAACATCTGCAGTAGCTCCTTTGCCGAGTCCTTCCATAGAACTTTTCTTTAATGCACCACTTCCCGCATCAGAACCTGTTTTGACTGCACTACCGACTTTACCAGCAACTTTTTGTTCCATATCACCCGTTTCTTCACCAAATTTGGATGCATATGCAGCGCCACCTTCAATCCAGACTAAGGTTTTATCTGGAATAACATTAATTAATGAAAATGTTTTTTGTAATAAAACAACAACAATAGCTGTATAGATAACCATAACCATTAATGGTGGGAAAAACCCTGTAAGTATATGCGTTCCACCCATATCAACAACTTGATTAAAGACAACAACAAACCCTGCGTTTAATAAGTTAAGAGCAACATAAGATAAAGTCATACCAGCTAACATACCAATAATCATCAATGATGGACGCAGAAATAAGTTAACCATTAACATTACCGCAGGTTCAGCTTTACCATAGATCTCATGCTGACCTTCAGGATGAGCGACCCCTATAGCAACAAGTGGCGCAGCAACTAAAGCCTCAATAACACCAATAAGCCAACCAAGTCCACCGAAGATAAACAACAAAAATGGAATCATCGGAATATAGAAAGCGAGCGTTGCTCCCATAACAAGCAATGCCCCCATTATCATCACAACAATTGGCAATACCCAATCAACAACAACACTGAGAGCCGCAGACGTACATCCTAAAATACCCGCCGCTAAACCTAATACAAAGACACCAACAGCTGAACCAAGCCACACACTATCTACCGTTTTTAGTGTTTCAGAACCAAATCGTGCAAGTTTTGATACCGGATTATTTGTTCCAAAATTAGCGCTTGCGCTTGGCGATGCAAAAAGATGTCGCCAATCATTTGCAACACTTGCCAGGCCTAGTGTCACAATGTCTAAGACATCTTGTAAAGGACCTGGCATTGAAGAATTACCACTAAGATGAATGCCTGACCATTGAGAAGAGCTTTGTTCTGCTTCTAGAGCAAGGTACTGAGCATAGTTTATTGGAAAAGCCGCCATTTTATCGATATTTCTAATTTTGTCTGCTTGTTCTTTTAAAAGCTCATTTCCAAAATGCATACTGCCTGTAGCAAAAGCTGGTGGAAAAAATGAGTTTTTCAAATCTTTAGCTGACAGTTGATATATATCATAGAAATATGAACCAGCCATAATCCAACCTTTCTTTTTAGCAGCAGCAACAAACTGCAACCCCGTACTTTGTCCGTGCATTCGACGATAATTAAGAATTGGACTGACTAAAGCTCGATACCCCTCTCCAGCAGTGAAAAACTGTTGCGCTGCTTGCGAACACTGCTCTGTGGTTTGACAATCTGCCGAGCCACTAACTTTAGATTGGAACACAGCTTGTGCCCAAGGAGCTACGGCCGCGACTAATGATTGAACGAGCTGTGTATTCGCTAAAGCAAAAATAGAAACTGCATCAGCAGGCATACTTGTTTGGCCAACATAACCAGCCCAGTTCATATTGCCACAAGCCCCCATTAAAGATGGAACTCTACGACCATTAACGGTAATAATCCCTGGTATTTCTAACCCCATACCATTAGGTAAAATATAATAATTCTGAAAAGAAACTTGATTAGGGTAATCTTGCTCCAAAGAATATTTGAGTAATTGAGTACAAACAGCCGCTTTAAACACCCCTCCCATGAAAGGTAAATATTTTGCTATATCAGGTGCTTTCTGATCATAAACATTACCACCATGATCAAAAAAGTTAAGAGCCGTATCCCATAAACTATCGGCAGCCCCAACTCCTTGAACAACAACCCACATCATAAAAATTTGGATAAGAGAATAACTAGAGCCTTTTACAGGAATTAACAAAGCAATACCGGCAGCAGAACGAACGGGAATCCACATTGATGACCATTTACGACCAAGAATTTCACCTTCATGGGCAGTATTAAGTGTTGATACAAAAATTGTATAAATAACAATAATCCCAGCAAGAGCTAATACCGCACTATTAAAAGTACGGAATAAAGCAGAAAGAATGGTTTCTTTGCCTACAATAAAATTACCAACCGAACCCAAAATTTGCCCAAGATATTGCATTGATTTATCTGTCGCAGGAATAGAAAAAAGATTGGGGATACCGGTTGTTCCAGCACCGGCTGAGCTTTGCGCTGCAGCAAGTTCTGGAATAAAAGAAATAATCAAAAGCCCTAAAATAAGTAATAAAAGCCGCTGTGTTTCCTTTCTCATCGTATTATCACACCTTCTTATTCAGAAACATAGCCAGCCAATTTTTAAATGACATGCCTAATTTACGATTTTTCATTTGGGTATACCAAAAGTGATTTCGAAAAGCTTCAACAAACGCGATACAAGCAACCACGAAGCTAAACAAGGTCGCAAAAAACTCGCCAGCAATAAGGTTATATATAAAATAAATTATTAACAATATGCCAACAATAAGAAAAACAAAAAAAAGAGTATGAAATTGTTTCTGTCGTTGTTGTAGTTCAGTTTCAGAAAGATTAAGTCGTCGACTTGCTTCGGAAAAGGTTTCTACCCGAGTCGCTTTTTCAGTAGTAAAAACACCTTTCGCCATGGTTCCAATCAATGAAGCATTTTTTTTAATTTGTCCCAAGCCCATCCATCTAGGAACATCAACAAGAGGCTTTACTCCACGCCACATCGCCTTTCTAAACTTCATGTTTATTACCTCATTAATAATATAACCAATACAACTGTCGTTGACTAAAAAAACATGCAGCCTTGACCAGGTTAATTTTCATCCATGCGCGAATAACGTATTTCAACATAATCCGTTAATCAATGCAAGTTTACCAGTTTATCTTATTCATAATAAACAAGTTTTTAAAACCACCTTACAACAATCTTCCCTCGCGTTATTATGGCTTAATGGCTTGCGGAATTTGTCTAGACACGTTACATTTAAACTAATATAACTTTATTTATTGTGGAAATACACTCATCATGGCTGACTTAAGTATCCAAGCAGTACATCAATTCTGGGCTGAATATGAAGATCCTTCCATTCATAGAGTTATTTGCTTCATGGAAACAGTCGAAGACTGGGTTCAAGATGGAGAGCCTGAAGTCGAAGCAGCTATTCAAAAGCTAGGTGAGAACCTGGAAAATATTGATAATATCGATTTAGGTAATGAAGATGATTTCATTACAATATGCACAAATGTAAAAACTGGTCGCGCGTTACGCTTCATGCAATGTCTAGACACTGCTCGTCCAGGAGCCGCATCCAAATTACTTATACATGCAGAAGAATCCAGTGAAATGTCAGAAGATACTCCCGGTCTATTTTTACGACGTAATATCGTTTTCGAACGTTTGCGTCTATTATCTCGGGTATTTTCCTCACAACGATTAGAACTTGTTATGAAAGCATTAGAGGGAGAAGAACATGATTAAAACCACAGCCATACAGGGTCGGAAATTTACCAAAAAAACCATTTTTGCATTGGTATCCGTTTTTATTCTAGCCGCAAGCTACCCTATCTTTACTCATGCACAGAGTATTTCTATCGATCCTTGTAAGAATATGGAAACTAACTGCGCCCCTTATCAAGGAGACAGTAAAGCACACAACTTTTGTTATCAGTTACAGCAACAACAATGTGATGCATCAAAACAATTAGATAAAAATATGGCTAAAAATGTCAATACCCAATTTAACATGACAGGTGCATCAGCACCTCAACAAAGTCAATTTGGCAAACAACAGCAGTTTAATAATCAACAAAACAGGCGTGTGCCACAACAACAAACAGCACCAACGACAGAACAAATGCCAAGCAATACAATCTTTGCTCCTAAAGCACCTAATCAACAAACAGAACAAGAAAACCGTACGCCACCAACACAACAAAATCAGAGCCCAATTGTTTATTAATCACTAACAGCTAAAAAATATAAGGAAATCTTATGCGTAAAATCCATAACCTCAGAAGCGTTCTCTTTGCAAGCACCTTAGTAATTAGCTTTATTGCCTTACAACCTGCAGTTTATGCAAAATGCTCTACTTGTGACGTTGTTAAGGCAGTTAACAAGTTAGATCAAAATGTTACCACCATTTCTAAAAATGCAACAAAAGAAAAAGCAAAGCTACTCTATCAACCAAATTCATTTGCGGCAGGCACACAAGCCACAAATAACGTGCAGATTTCCACCGTTGAGCCCGCAGCAAATGAAACAGCGACGCTGTCAGCTCAAAATTATTTAAAAGCATTATTAACTGCGAGCAATGAAGCCAAGTTCATACAAAAATATGCAAGTCTTTGTGGTTCGGATTTCACGGCAGATTGTAGTAAACAACACTCGATTTTCGGCGGCGGCGGTAAAAAAACAACCATCCCTGAAAATGCGAGTTTCTCTGCATCATCATTACTAAATCACAATAACTACACTGCACAACAACAATTAGCAGCAAAGAATTTCATTAGTTTTGTTTCTGGCACCACTATTCCTTTTACGTCAGGGGAAGGACCTAATCCAAACAAAAACCCTAATGCCAATACACCTAAAATGCAACGCTACCGTGTTGAATTACGCAACTATATGGCCGCTTTATCAGCGGGCTTAGATCAACTTTTTTATATTTATTCGCAACACACACCAGCTCAGAAAACAAGCAGCCAAAATAACGTTCAGAAAATAGATTTAACAACGGTTGGTTTACCTAAAAAAATTAACGGCCGAGACACTCAACACTTAAGCCCCGATGCTCTCGATAAAATTATGGCCACTCGTCGTATTAGCGGTAATAATTCACATAAATGGTTTAAATCAGTAAGCACAGCATCTCCAACTAAATTACAGCGCATGACCGTAGAACTTTTAGCTGAAGTTCGCTATGAACTATATCAACAGCATATGCTACAAGAACGACAGCTAGCGGTTGCATCAGCTTTGGAACTACAAATTACTCAAGAAACACAACAGTTAAACTTGACCCGCTCAAAAAGTGCAATATTTATTGCCCCTATTCAGCAAAAGCTGCAAAAAGAAAAAATGAAAGAGTTAGAATTGAAAGAGAAAACAAAGCAAAGCTAATAAGAGCAAAAGATATCTTCCGACCGATTAATGTCGGTTTGAAGATATCTTTTTTAAAACAAAATTTAACCAGAAACACACCTTGTTTAACTACATCTCTTGTCTTTTTATAGTAAATAATTCATATATTTAAAGAATATTGATTGCAAAATAACTGATACTTATTAAAATGTCGCAAGCTCAATTTAATGATCGGGAGAGACATTTAATGATATTTACTGGTGAACGAAAAAAAACAAGTAAGCTCCATAAGCCTCTAATGACCAAAACACTCCTCATGTTTCTTACTCTGTCGGTGCTATTTCTAGCTAGCGGGCCGAGTTTTGCTTATGTAAATCTAAAAAAAGATTTCATCCCAGGGCAATTTCCAACATACCCAAAACTTGTCTTAAAACCCGGTGATAATGTTAAGCTGATCAAACGCGGTGAATATCTTGCTAAAGTTGGCGACTGTATTGCCTGCCATACCGAAACAAAAACCAATGCTAAACCATTTGCTGGTGGACGAGGTTTAGTTGTACCTCCATTTGGTACCTTCTTCACGCCTAACATTACTCCGGATAAAAAATACGGTATCGGCAGTTGGACCGACAAACAATTTATTAATGCTATGCATCACGGCATTGGTGCTAAAGGTGAAAACCTCTACCCAGCCTTCCCTTTTATGTACTTTAATAAAATCACAACCAAAGATTTACTCGCTATCAGGGCTTATTTAAATCATATCCCAGCTGCACATCAAAAAAATAAAGCCAATAAGCTTATTTTTCCAACCAATGTTCGTTTATTACAGTATGGTTGGAAAATATTGTACTTCTACTGGAATGAAGGTCAATTCAAACCAAACCCTAAAAAATCTGCAGCATGGAATCGTGGCGCTTATTTAGTAAAGGGCTTGGGACACTGTTCAATGTGTCATACATCGCAACTACTCGGCATTCCAAATAATAGTGATTACTTAGGTGGAGCATTGTTACAAGGTTACTGGGCTCCTAATATTACCTCTGGCGCATTGAAAGGTTATTCCGTCGATCAAATAGTTCAGGTTTTCAAAAAAGGTATGTTGCTTGGCGATCAAGGCCAAGTATTAGGACCTATGGCTGAAGCCAATCATGATAGTTTAAAATATTTAACCGACAAAGATTTGCGAGCGATTGCTACCTACTTAAAATCCGTTAAAGCGGTTGAACCAGAAGCCGCTAAAACCAAACAAATCACATCATCATCAGTCCGTGACATCTATGAGAAAAGTTGTTCTGCCTGTCACGATGATGGTGTTTTAGGTGCACCGAAACTAGGTGATACTGCGTATTGGGAATTACGCATTAAGAACCAAGGCATACCGCTTATCATTAAGCGTGCCATTATCGGTTACAATCAAATGCCGCCTAAAGGTACTTGTATGACCTGCTCGAATGCGCAAATTCGTGCTGTTGTAGAGTATATGGTTCATCGTAGCTTAACCAGTTGGGCCAAAGCACCGATGATGATCGTACCAACGGCACCTGGAAGCATCCCCGCTGTCCATAAGCTTAGCCCCAAAGTTGGTAAAGCAGTTTATCATACTACTTGCGCAGCGTGTCATGCAGACGGTAAACATAACGCGCCTAAATTTGGCGATAAAGATGTTTGGAATACACTGATTAAACATCAAGGTATCGTTAAAGTATTAGAATTTTCTTATCGTGGTAAAGGTGATAACCATGTTCGTGGTTATTGTACTCACTGTACGAATAAAGAAGTGCTTGCTGCTGCAAAATACATGTTAAAGCATAGTACCAGCAAAGGTAATTATTCACTCTGGTAATACAGAGTTAACGCTACACGTTGTTATTCACAAAGAACCGGCTATACGCCGGTTCTTTGTTTATGGCTCTAAAGAATTTAAATTAAAGATCTCCAGGACCAAATGACACCGTCTTTACTGTAGGATTATATGTTGCCACGTTACAGACTTTTTTCTTGCCCTTTATACAGACTGTTATCTTGCCAAGACACTCAATACCGAAACAGGTCTTCCAATGCACATCAAACCTACTCGAAGCTCCATTAGGAATTGTTTTACCTACATAGTGGTCGTACAGATCGGACGCGTGGTAAACACCGTTTTGAATGACCTCATGAATTTTTATATCCTCGCCAGTATTATTTTTCACAGTGAGCGTCCAATGAGCCATTGCCATACTTGATACAAACAACAAACTAACTAACGTTGCTAATTTAAAATACTTCATCATATATTCTCCATAATTATAGACAATAATTTCGATTTTCCAAGAAAACCTCATAAAAATTAACAGTTAACGAAACATGGGTTGATATCATAGGCAGCCTCTCATTAAGCTATCTTGATGTTTAAAACGAAGTAGAGGTAAATTATTTGTTGGTAAGCTTTTAATTTATTGAAATATTATTTCTATATCTTCAAATCACCTCAAATTTAAAACTTAAATTCACATCGTCATCTAAGATGATGTCTATACTTTATTTAATAATATCAACTCTAGGATGATTAGCATGATGGAATGGTATCAATGGATTGTTTTATTTTGTCAATCAGCAGTCGTTGCACTTGAAGCACTTTGGTTAACGGTTGCTATCCGTAATCATCGGAACAAATCCACATGTAAAGAAGATGAGTTTGATCGTATTCTCAGCTTAGATAAAACGAAAGAACGCATTGCTGAAATCGATAACGACATATCTACTCAACGCACCATCAACTTAGAAACCAAACAACGCTTCTTTCGAAGATTAGTCACTGCAGAAATCATTGTTGCCGTTCTATTGTGGCTTGCTGCATTATTTTTATTTCTTGGCATTTTTGGTGTGGTCGCAGGAGGCTTTGCCAATACGCTTGCCCATATTGCCGTATTAGGCTTCATCACTATCTGGGCTGGCTTATTAATTGCTAGCCAATGGTATCGAAATAAAGATGGTATTGAAGCAGCACAACAAACTCACTTCTTCTTACTTATTTGGGGTATTCTAACCTTGATTTATCTATCTGTTAGTTAAATGAGTTTATAGCGGCCGCATACGTTTAGGCATATTTTTTTCAAACATATGGAGAGTAAAATTATATCACCACTATTGTTTACGCAATCAACCATCCTAGTTCAGCAAATCAGGCGTTCTACATATAATCTTCGCTATTAAATTCAATCAGGACTTCCGCTAAACACCAATCTCTTCGTTAATTATGCTCTCAAAAAACCTCACGTATCTTATGTTGTATACTATCAGTTATTTTGAGAGCATAACTGCCTCGACCTTGGCATTTTGCTTAAGTCCCGTCAACGCAACCTAATCATATTGCCTTATTCACGCTCAAGCCGAACAAAACTCTATCAATTTTTAATAAAGCCCTCATTTATCAAACCGTTGTTTCTGTTTTTTAAAGCGAAATCATTGACTTGAAGCTCTTCTGGCAGTAATCTTTGCGCTGCAGGAAAAATAATAATTTCGCCTATTACATAATCGCGATGACTTACGGCAAACTTTTAGCCCAAGTCTTGTTATTAGGCTAAACAAGGAGAACCTCTAATGCGGCTGAAGCGCAAACTATTTCAATCTTTGTTATTGCTATCATCACTAGTATTGTCTGTGAGTGCACTAGCAAAATCATCACTTAATATGCCTGTGGGCGTCACGCCAATGAGTCATGATATTTATGATTTACACATGACGATCCTTTGGATCTGTGTTGTGATCGGAGTAATTGTCTTTGGTGTAATGGGATATTCTCTGGTCATGCATCGTAAATCTAGAGGGCATCAAGCAGCACAGTTTCATGAAAATACTTGGGTCGAAATTATTTGGGCTGTAGTGCCTTTTCTAATTTTAGTTGTGATGGCCGTGCCTGCAACGACCGTACTTTACCGCATGTATGATGATAGTAATCCTGCTATGACTATTAAAATTACAGGGTATCAATGGAAATGGGAATACCAATACTTAAATGAAGGTATTAGTTTTTTTAGTAATCTTTCTACCCCTTATTCTGAAATCAATAATAAACAGAAGAAAAATAAATGGTATCTATTAGAAGTTGATCATCCTCTTGTCGTACCTATTCATAAAAAAATTCGTTTTCTTATTACATCCAATGACGTTATTCACTCGTGGTGGGTTCCTGCGTTTGGCGTAAAAAAAGATGCGTTGCCAGGATTCATTAATGAAGCATGGGCGCGTATTAATAAACCCGGAATTTACCGTGGCCAATGCGCAGAGTTATGTGGCATACACCATGGCTTCATGCCAATTGTCGTTATTGCTAAAACAGAAAAAGACTACCAAGCATGGCTGAAAAAACAAAAATCTGAACACAAAACAGCAACAACAACCGATGTTGAAAAGAAATGGACATCTGAAGAATTAATGAAACTAGGTAAACAACGTTACGATACATACTGTGCGGTTTGCCATAAAGTTGATGGTAGTGGTATGCCGCCAACCTTCCCTGCGCTAGCAGGAAGTTCGGTTGCAACGGGCAAACCAATTTCACGCCACATTGATATTATTCTCGATGGTATACCAGGTACTGCGATGCAGGCATTTGGTAAACAACTTAATGATGTTGATATCGCTGCGATTACAACTTACGAACGTAATGCGTGGAGTAACAATACCGGTGATGTTGTAGAACCTTCTGATGTTGCTAAACGTCGTGCCGTACAACGTCACATGTATACATCTGAAGAATTGAAGAAATTACACAACGCAAAGATTACTAAACCTAATACTACAACGAAAAAAAATAGTTCGTCACAAGGAGAGAAATAATGACTGAGGCTGTCGTACACGCACACCACGGACCAGATCGTCGCCCGGGTATTATCGGCTGGATTGCACGTTGGTTATTTACAACCAACCATAAAGATATCGGAACATTATATTTAGTGATGTCTTGCTTTATGTTCTTTGTTGCCGGAGCAATGGCAATGGTGATCCGTGCTGAATTGTGGATCCCAGGCTTACAGATCGTTAATCCTCACTTCTTTAACCAAATGACAACCTTACACGGTTTGATTATGGTTTTCGGGGTCATTATGCCAGCAACCGTTGGTTTTGCGAACTGGATGGTACCGATGATGATTGGTGCGCCGGATATGGCTCTACCACGCTTAAACAACTTAAGCTTTTGGATTCTACCCTTTGCTTTTACGCTGTTAACCAGCACATTATTTATGAAAGGTGGAGCACCTGATTTTGGTTGGACTTTCTATGCGCCATTATCATCAACCTATGGTCCGCCTAGTACTGACTTCTTCATTTTCTCGGTACATATGATGGGGATGTCATCCATTTTAGGCTCATTGAATATCATTGTAACGATTCTTAACTTACGTGCACCAAGCATGAAAATGATGAAAATGCCAATCTTTGTTTGGACGTGGTTAATCACGGCATTTTTATTACTGGCTGTTATGCCTATCTTAGCTGGTGCCGTTACCATGCTGTTAACTGACCGCCATTTTGGAACAAGTTTCTTTAATGCTGCTGGTGGTGGTGATCCCTTACTATTCCAACATATCTTTTGGTTTTTTGGTCACCCTGAAGTGTACATCTTAATTTTACCCGCCTTCGGGATTGTTTCTGAAGTGGTACCAACCTTCAGTCGAAAACCATTGTTCGGTCGCAACATGATGATTTATGCAACCATTTGTATTGCAGTATTATCATTTCTTGTTTGGGCGCATCACATGTTTACGACAGGCATTACATTAAGCGCTGAATTGTTTTTTATGTATGTCACCATGTTAGTTGCCGTACCAACCGGGGTTAAAGTCTTTAACTGGGTAAGCACCATGTATAAAGGCTCGTTAACATTTGAAACCCCCATGTTATTTGCATTAGCCTTCATCGTCTTATTTACCATTGGCGGTTTTTCAGGCTTGATGTTGGCTATCGCCCCTGCTGACTTCCAATACCAAGATACCTATTTCGTGGTGGCGCATTTCCACTACGTATTAGTTTCTGGTTCGTTGTTTGCATTGTTTACTGGTGTCTATTACTGGTATCCAAAATGGACAGGACGTATGTACAATGAAGCCTTGGGTAAATGGCATTTCTGGTTATCATTGATTTCCATGAATGTAACTTTCTTTCCAATGCACTTTTTAGGCTTAGCAGGTATGCCGCGTCGTATTCCTGATTATGCGTTACAATTTGCTGACTTTAATTGGATAGCAAGTCTTGGTGCTTTTGTGTTTGGAATCACCCAATTAATCTTTGTCTTTAACTTGATCTACTCGCGTTACAAAGGCAAACAAGCAACAATGGAAGTATGGGAAGGCTCGCATGGTTTAGAGTGGACATTACCATCGCCACCGCCATACCATTCATTTGAAACGCCTCCAGAAGTTAAATAGTTAATAATTAGTTTAGAAACTGCCCTGCTCGGGCAGTTTCTTTATACAAAGTTTTTTCGTTGGTAGAAAACTTTGTATAAAGCAGGACTGACATTAGCCCCCAAGGTCAAGGCAATCATGTTTTCAAAATAACCGATAGTATACACAATACATGAGATTTTTTGACAATATGATTAACGAAGAGATTCGGAGGATAGTATCAGTCCTGTACCAGAGAATTATATTAGGAGAGCATCTAAATGAAAGAGCCTGAAGTCAAAACCCCGCGTCGCCGCAATAAATTCACCTATGTTTTATTTATCGTGCCCTTTCTTATGTTTGGCTTTTGTTTTGCCCTCGTGCCCCTCTATAATGTTTTTTGTAGCGCTTTTGGTATCAATGGTAAAACCAATACAACCTCAATACGTAAAGCTGATACAGCAATCAGTGATAACCGTAATATCACCATCCAGTTTCTAGCAACGAACAATGAGAAACTGCCTTGGAGCTTCAAACCAAATAAAGTAGAACTCACCTTACATCCTGGTGAAAATAAACGCGTAACTTATTATGCTAAAAACAATTCCGATCACACCATGACAATTCAAGCAATTCCAAGTGTTAGTCCTGGGAATGCAGCAAAGTATTTACTTAAAACCGAATGCTTCTGCTTTACGCAACAAACTTTAGGCGCACATAAGTCCATGGATATGCCAATTTTATTCCATATCGACCCAGATCTGCCTAAAAATATCCATGTTATCACTCTCTCTTATACGATTTTTGACTTAGCAAAATTAAAGAATCCTACAGCGAGAAAAGGTGGCAGAATTACTAGATAAAAGATATCATTAGCACCAATTTACTAGTGCTAGCTTTGATTATATTCAGCATATTTTAGCATGCATGAGCATAAAAAAAGCACGATTAGAAAAATACGAAGGAGCTCAACAATGTCAAGCACAGCCGGCGGGTATTACGTACCTAAACCAAGTCATTGGCCCATAATGGCATGTATCGCGTTAATCTGTTTAACAACCGGCGCGGCCAATTGGATTCATGGTAATACTATTGGTCCCTACCTCTTTAGTTTTGGTTTCCTCGTATTAATTTTCATGAAACTAGGCTGGTTTCGCACCGTCATCAACGAGGGCTTAAATGATACTTTTAATCATCAAGTAGAACTCTCTTTTCGTTGGGGAATGGGCTGGTTCATCTTTTCTGAAGTTTGCTTCTTTAGCGCATTTTTTGGTGCTCTGTTTTATACCCGAGCAATCGTTGTGCCATGGCTAGGTGGTGATTATGGTACAGCAGCGTCATTACATACGAATTTAGTATTATGGCCTAACTTTCATGGTGTCTGGCCTGTGATGAATCCTCCTGGTAAAAGCGTTTTTCACGGTCTAACAGAAGCGATGAGTGCTTGGGGTATCGCAACCATTAACACAGCAGTTCTATTAACCAGTGGTTTAACCATTACGTGGGCGCATTGGGCGATCGTTAAAAGTCGTCGTAAGCAAGTTGTTATTTCTATGTTGATCACTGTTGCTCTAGGTATTGCATTCCTTGCATTACAGTCTCATGAATATTGGCGCGCTTACAACCTACAAGGCTTAACCTTGGGTTCAGGTATTTATGGAACAACGTTCTTTATGTTAACGGGTTTCCATGGTTTACACGTAACCATTGGTACCATCATGTTAATTATCATCACCATTCGTTGTATGAAAGGTCACTTTGATAAAGACCATTTATTTGGTTTTGAAGCGGTCTCTTGGTATTGGCATTTTGTCGACGTCGTTTGGTTATTATTATTTATCTTTGTTTATTGGATGTAAAAAATTATGATTATTCTACACACAAGTTTAGGCGATATTCACGTTGAACTCGATCACGAGAATACACCGAATACAGCAGCAAACTTTATTAGCTATGCTAAAGATGGCACCTATAAAGATACGATTTTTCATCGTGTCATTAATGGCTTTATGGTCCAAGGTGGCGGTATGATTGAAGACATGAGTGAAAAAGATAGCAACGCTCCCATTGAAAATGAAGCGAATAAAGGCGGTAAAAACCTAAAAGGTACTTTGGCAATGGCGCGTACTTCAGATCCACATTCAGCAACCAACCAATTTTTTATTAATGTTGCGGATAACGCTTTTTTAAACTTCCGTAATCCAACGATGGATGGCTGGGGTTACTGCGTGTTTGGTCGTGTGACCGAAGGTATGGATGTCGTTGAGAAAATTAAAGCTGTTAAAACAGGTTCACGCGGTATGCATGATGATGTACCGGTTGAAGCGATTACCATTACAGATGTCACGGTTAATGAAGATTAATTTTTAGATTATATCTTATTATCTAGCTGTGCTGGAATTGCCATAAAAATTCCGGCACAGATATTTTCTTATAACGTATGATAAATATCATTTCCTGTTCATACTTTGACAATAAGCATTTTGCATTACTAGATAAATTTGTCTAATGGCAACTTCCTAAGATAGGCCGCATGTAACCAATTGAAATAGCTTGTTATTTTTAATGGCCACTGCCTAGCGTTCTATGGTTTAATGCAGCATCTATAATAAAAGTCACAACAATCATGCTACAAATAACAAGCTTATTAATCATTCTTCTCATCACCATTATCCTCTTTATCTGGGGCCGTTGGCGTTATGATATCGTCGCCTTGATTGGCTTGTTGCTGGGCGTCATTGTTGGTGTTGTTCCTTTTGAGAGTGCTTTTAGTGGCTTAGGCAACCCTGCTGTGATTACTGTTGCCTGCGTAATGGTGATCAGTTATGCCATCAGTCAAACAGGAATACTCGATTACCTCATTAAATATATTACCCCAGTAAGTAGTAATATTTATATTCACTTATTAGTGCTTTGTTCTATTACCGCGGTACTATCTGCTTTTATGAACAACATTGGCGCTTTAGCTTTAATGCTACCAGTTGCCATTAAAACCGCAGAAAAAAACAAACGCCCTGCGGCATTAGTCTTAATGCCAATTGCATTGGCTTCAGCACTCGGAGGTTTAACCACAGTTATTGGTACACCACCCAACTTATTAATCGCTAGCTTTCGTGCACAAATTACTAACCATCCTTTCTCCATGTTTGATTTTACCCCGGTCGGCTTAGCCGTTGCGATTATTGGTATTTTATTTATTGCTTTAATTGGCTGGCGTCTGTTACCCGCTGATCGCGAAGGTACAAAGTCTCTCGATGAGTTATTTCCACTGCAAGATTACATTACCGAAATTAAGGTTCCGTCAGAATCAAAAATGATTGGCAAAACAGTAAAAGACTTAGAAGATATTATTGATAGTGAGTTAATTATTATTGGTTTAATTCGCCGCAAACAAAAGCGTTTAGTCATTAGTCGTGATGAAATATTAGAAAGTAATGATGTTTTGATCATCGAAATACAACATGATGATTTAGAGAAACTACTCGATAAGGGTAAATTAGATTTAGTCCACGATAAAATCAGCAGTGAAAATTTACGTTCTGATGAAATCAGATTAATCGAGGCAGTTGTGCCTCAAGGTTCACGAGCTGAAGGTCGGTCTTCACAAGGTTTACGTTTACGCTCTCGCTACAATATTAATCTGCTAGCGATTTCACGTGAAGGTAAAGCCTTTAAGAAGCGACTTAATCATGTCAACTTATGCGCGGGCGACGTGATATTGCTACAAGGTCATGCTGATACACTTGCTGAATCAACCGTTAATCTTGGTTTCCTGCCATTGCAAGAACATGATAAACCACAACCGGCAACCCGCAATGCCATTTTATCACTTGGCTTTTTCTTTGCAGCAATTGTTTTAGCAACATTACATATTCTACCGATTCAAATTGCGTTTACCGTTGTCGTAGTTGCTTTAGTGCTCACCAAAGTCATACCCGTTCGTAAAATTTATGCCAGTATCGACTGGCCCATTATTGTTTTATTAGCCGCGATGATCCCACTAGGCAGTGCTTTAGAAACCACGGGGGCTACCCAAGCAATTGTTAATACAATTTTACCCTTAGCGAAGCATTTGCCGCTATATGCAACCTTGGGTATATTAATGATTATTACCATGACCCTATCTGACTTTATGAATAATGCAGCGACAACTGTCGTTATGGCACCGATTGCGATTAAACTTGCTGAAGCGTTACATATTAGTATTGACCCTTTCTTGATGACCGTTGCAATTGCCGCTTCATGCTCTTTCTTAACACCTATTGGTCATCAAAATAATACGTTGGTGATGGGACCAGGTGGCTATAAATTTTATGATTATATAAGATTAGGTTTACCTTTAGAGATACTCGTGGTGTTAGTTAGCTTGCCGATGATTTTATTGGTCTGGCATTAGTTCTCTCTTTTATTTTCCTTCCCATAGAAAACTAATCGGTAATGCATATAGATTTTCTCCAAACGATACTGGCATTTCGCCAGTATAAAAAACCACACCGATAAAATTGTTTGTTTTAGCTATATTCTCTTTAAACCAAATCAAGTGTTTAAAGGTTGATTTGGTTAATGCAGAACCCGCCTTCACCTCAATCCCCATTAGGTCTCCTCCATCATTTTCAATGATGAAATCAATCTCACGCTTTTCACGATCTCGGTAATGATACATTTTTAATATTCCTTGGTGTGTATCAACAAGTGCAGCCAATTGATTATGAACAAAGGTTTCTAATAACTTGCCATTCTTATCACTATTCAACTCAACATCCTGTAATTGCCAACCTAATACTGCTGACATTAATCCTGTATCTGATACAAATAATTTATCTTGTTTGCTAACTCTATCGTAATCTGTCTTAGACCAAGGTTTGAGGCGTTCAATAATATATAACGCTTCAAGTGCATTGATATATGTATTGATTGTTTCCCTTGTAATCGATAAGCCTGAACCAATTGCTGAAATGTCGATAAACTTGCTCGACCAAGCAGATAAAACATACATAAGCTCATGTATGCTTTGCTGTCGACGAATGTTGGCAATATCTTGCAAATCTCTTTCTAATAAAGCATCTAGATAATCTCTATGCCAACGATGACTTTGTTTAATATTAGTAAACATTATCGCTTCAGGATAACCACCTTGCAGAGCTAGCTCTAAATAAGCTTGTTTATTATAAGTGCTTTTCTGCTGTAGATTAATATTGAGTTTAAATATTCGTTTCAAAAAATGACTATCAACCCCATGCACTTCTGCTTGTGTTAATGTTCGTAACCTTATTTTACTTATACGTCCAGCTAACGATTCATTAACACCAGGTAATGCTTGAATATTTGCAGAGCCTGCCAAAAGAAAGCGACCTACTTTTTTATTCTGATCAACTTCGCGTTTAATTGCTTGCAGTAAAGCTGGAGCACGCTGCACTTCATCAATAATCATCAACTCATCACCATGATGCACAAAGCCTTGAGGATCTTCTCGAGCAGCTTCTAACAAAGTAATATCATCTAAAGTTCGATAAATAGCACCGATAGCAATCAATTCTTCAGCTAATGTAGTCTTACCAGATTGACGAGCTCCAACTAAAGCTAGCACCCGCCTTTCTTGTAACATCGCTTTTATTTCAGAAAATTGCCAACGCGGATACAGTTTTTGGTTCATTTTGGCAGCTTCCTGTATTTGTACCGCTATAATATAGTAAAAAACCCCGCTATTTTCAAGGTAAATAGCCAGCTATTGTCAACATAGAGGTTCCGCTATTTTTAAGGTAAAATCGAATGCGCGAGCATAAGCCATTGTTTTTAATGTGAGTTTTTAAAATGTTATGTAGGTGATATATGATAAAACTTTATCTATTTAATATCGCGCCAATACTCTTTCTTCAAAAAGAATAATAAGGCAGCCAAGATGATTAAGAAAACAATCACCCAATAACCAATATGCTGGCGCTGAATGCGATGAGGATCACTAGCATAAACGAGAAAACTAACAAGATCTTTGGTCGCTTGATTATATTGCTGCGGCGTCATGCTACCTTGGCTTTCTAATTTCAAACGATCAAACCAATGCGGTTTGCTGAAGCTGGGTTTTGAATATCCGCGAACATGGCCATTCACCAATACTTGTGTACCTTGTAAGCCTTGTAAAATATTCGGCATAGATGAATTGGGCACTAATAAATTATTACTACCGCTAGCACTTTTTGAATCTTGATAAAAACTATGTAAATAATTATATAGCCAATCAGCGCCACGCACATTTGCAATTAACGTTAAATCGGGTGGCGGTGTTGGGTAAGTCCATTCTTTTTGATCAATGGGCATTTTACTGTATAGCACACCTTCTTGCTGTGCTAATTTATTATAACGTAAATATTTCATTGTATGACAGGCCATACAATAAGTTGCATAAAGCTTTGCGCCGCGACGAATTGCTTTTGTATCATGTAAGTTAACACTGATATGTTCCAAGCTAATACTCACACCATTTTCTGCCGCATTAGCGGCTAAGCTCCAAGGCAAAAGCATCATGACCGATACTATTAAAATTACACTTTTACGCAACAAGGTGTTCTCCTTAACGATCCTGAAACTATTATTTCTTTTTAAACTTAACACGAGCGGGTTCTGGTTTGGTATTTTCCCAACGCGTATAAAACGGCATTAAAACAAAAAATGCAAAGTAACCAACCGTAAAAAGTCGCGCTAGCCATAAGCGCCAAACATCGACCGGTAATAAACCTAACCAACCTAAACCGATAAAGCTAATCACAAAAATTGCTAACATCCATTTAGACCATTTACCTTTGTAGCGTATTGATTTAACTTTACTACGATCTAGCCATGGCAATACAAACAAGAACGCAATTGATGCGGCCATGAAAATTGCACCTCCGAGTTTATTGGGTATTGCTCGCAGAATCGCGTAATACGGTGTCATATACCAAATCGGCGCAATATGTGCTGGTGTTACGATTGGATTAGCAGGAACGCTATTAGCACCTTCAATAAAATATCCCCAGAAATTTGGATTAAAGAAAATGATCGCTGCAAATACAATTAAAAAGATCACTGACCAATATAAATCTTTAAGCGTAAAGTAAGGATGAAATGGAATCCCATCTTTGGGTACACCTTTTTCATCAACATCTTTACGAATTTCAATTCCATCAGGATTATTCGAGCCTACTTTATGTAAGCCAACTAAGTGAAAAGCAACCAGTGCTAAGAAAATTAATGGGAATAAAATGACGTGTAAAGAGAAACAACGATGCAAGGTGACGCCCGAAACATTAAAATCACCACGCAAAAAGATAGTAATATCATGACCGATATAAGGAATCGCACCAAATAAAGACGTGATGACTTGCGATGCCCAATATGACATTTGCCCCCACGGTAATACATATCCTGTAAATGCTTCTCCCAACATGATGCAATAGATCACCATACCAAATAACCATAACAATTCACGTGGCCGCTTATACGAACCATACATCAAAGCACGATACATATGTAAATAAACGACAACAAAAAATGCTGAAGCACCGACAGCATGCATATAACGAATCAACCAACCAAAGTGCACGTCACGCATGATAAATTCAATGGAAGCAAACGCGCCTTTCGCTGTCGGCGTGTAATACATTGCTAACCAAATGCCGGTGACAATTTGATTTACTAATACGAGTAATGAGATTGCACCAAACACATACCAGAAGTTTAAGTTTTTTGGCGCATAGTATTCTTTTAAATGATGCGTAATAAAACTTGAGAATGGAAAGCGTGCATCAATCCAACCAATAAGGCCTGATGATTTTTGTTCCTTGATAGTAGAATTTTCCATAACTATTCATTTCCATCTTTTTATTTTTGTTAAGCGATATCCGCTTTATCAGAACCAATTAAGATTTCATTGTCACTCAGAAATTTATAGGGAGGCACTTCCATATTAATTGGTGCCGGTACACCTTTAAAAACTCGACCGGCTAAATCAAATTTTGAACCATGACAAGTACAATAAAATCCGCCCGGCCATTGCGTTGTAACCGCACCTTTCTCTGGACGATAGCTTGGTACACAACCTAAATGCGTGCATAAACCTACTAATACTAAAATATCAGGACGGCGTGAACGATATTCATTTTGCGCATATTTTGGCTGTTGCTCTTCTTCTGATTTTGGATCACGTAATAATTCAGCATCTTCACCTAGACTATGTAACATTTCTTTATTGCGGCGCACGATCCAAATGGGTTTGCCACGCCATATAACAGTTTTTTGTTCACCGGGTTTTAATTCACTGATATCAACTTTGACGGGAGCTCCGGCAGCTTTTGCTGCTTCGGACGGCAGTAACGCACCAACAAATGGCACCGCCGCAGTAGCAACACCAATTGCGCCAACAGCTACAGTAGAACCTAATAAAAATTTACGACGACCTTCATCGATTTCTTGATCTTTAGACATGCCCACATCCCTATAAAAACTCCTGGTCTTTTTTTACAGCAAAACTTAATCAATATCAAGTCTCTATCGTAGAGTCCTCGGATTGCTTCGCGAATGAAAAACGCGCAAACAGTAATCCAATTTCATATAGCAGCCAAATTGGAATAGCTAACATGATTTGTGAAATAATATCGGGCGGCGTCAACAACATACCTATAATAAATGCAGCAACAATAATGTAAGGTCGTTTTTTAGAAAGTGTCGAAACATTGCTTATGCCGGTTTTGATTAAAACACAAACAACAATTGGAACTTGGAATGCTAAACCAAAAGCAAATAGTAATTTTAAAGTAAAATCTAAATACTGGCTAATGTCAGGCATTAACTTCACCCCGACAGGTAATACACGCAACATAAATTGTAAAAATAAAGGTAAGACCATGCTATAAGCAAATAAGCTACCAAGATAAAATAAGAAAATGCTGGCAATCAGTAACGGCAAAAATAGTTTCTTTTCATGTTTATATAGCGCGGGTGTAATAAACGCCCAGAAGTGATAAAGCAAAACAGGAATACTTACAAACAGAGCAATGATTAACGCCAGTTTCAATGGCGCTAAAAACGGTGCAGCAACACCTGTCGCAATCATATGGCTACCATCAGGTAAATATTTTAATAATGGAATAGCAAACCAATGATAAAGTTTGTCAGCATAAAAAAATAAAGCTAAGAAAATAACGGCAAAAAAACCTATGCAGATAAGTAAACGGCGCCGTAATTCTAACAGGTGCGTCATCATCATAAGGCTTATTCCATGTCGTTAGAATCGGTTGTTTGCTTACGCTGTTTGTTATTACTTTTTGCGTCACTGTCAGCAAGCTCTTGCTCGACATTTGTTTTTAAGCTCTGCCAGGAGCGTTGTAAGATCGCAACGTATTTACCAACTTTGTTAGCCAATTCAGGCAGACGCTTCGGACCAAAAATAATAAGCGCAACAACAACAATTACAAAAATTTCCCAAAAGCCAAAGCTAAACATGATTGTGTTTTACCTTGATGAGTGATTGCTTTCTTGATCTTGATTGCTGCTATCTTCGTCTTTCACGCCCTTGCGAAAACTTTTTACAGCAGCACCAATATCGCCACCTAAGTTACGCAAACGCTTTGTGCCAAATAGTAACGCAACAATAACTAAAATTAGAATCAGCGAACCTGGTCCTATTCCACTTAATCCCATACCTATATTTCCTTATATTAAGTTATTCATACACCGTGCGGTGTAATCCACCCTAATGCAAAAGCGACTAATAATAACACAAACAATGCCACAGAAAGTCCTATTCTAAAAGTCAGTGCTTTTACAGTACGCTTTGATCCACTTTTATCTTTTAATAGAAACACCATTCCCGAGCCTAAACTGAAAATAATGGCGAATATCGCAATAATGACCACAATTTTGAAAACCATTCTCTCTCTCCAATACCAAATGTAAGTCCTGTACATGCAGTTCTGTTTGAAATTGTTGAACTGTTATAACGCGATTAAAGTATCAAAAGCAAGTTTCAATGCAGCCTATCTTCTAGGTTTGTAACTTTTTTTATCATGACGAACAAACTTCATCCATATTATTAATTTTTAAAGCAAAAAACTTCCACTATGAACTTTCATAAGCTAATATACGCAAAATTTTCATGTTCATATTTTAAATCACAGCAAAAAACGTACTCACAGGGAATGTATCATGACGAATAATAAAAAATCAGGGCTCTATTTTAAAAACTTTAGTTTTACCCCTGGTCTCATTCCAACATTAGCATTCTTTGTTTTATTCTTTCTAACCATCTGGGCAGGTTTTTGGCAACTTAGTCGTGCAGAACAAAAACAAAATTTAATTATCGATTACCAAGCACTACAAACATCAAAACCTATTACTCTAAGAAGTATTAGCGGCCATATTTTAGATTATCGTTATAGCCCTATTACTATTAAAGGCCATGTTGATAATCAGCATACTATTTTGTTAGACAACAAAACTTACAAGGGTCATGTTGGCTATCAAGTTATTTCTCCAGTTAAACTTGCCAATAACCAAGCGGTGTTAGTCAATCGTGGTTGGGTGGTCGCACAAAGTAGACGTGAACAACTACCAAACATTAGCGAAGTCGCAGGCAAAGTAACACTGACAGGTATAATTAAACCTATTAATAATACACAACTTGTTTTAAACAATAATACTCAAACGCAACTCAGCTGGCCGTTGCGAATTCAAAAAGTTGATGTTAAAAAACTCGAAAAGAAATTAGGTTATCCATTGAAGAACTTTGTGATTCTCTTATCACCGAAGTCACCGTATGGTTATGTTCGTGAATGGTCACCCTTGCGACTGAATCCGCAGAAGAATACTGCCTATGCTTTTCAATGGTTCGCCCTAGCCTTTGCGTTAATTATTATTTATCTTATTGTAAATACCCATCGACTAAAACCAGAAGACCAAGGAGAGAGAGATGACAATTGAACAACAACCACAAACGCCTAAAGCAAAAAAATCTTCATACTGGGTTGCCATTATCTTAGCATTAGTTTTCATCATTCCCATTGTTTTAGCATGGACTTTCTTTAATGAAGAACATGAATTAGCGAATGTAGATACTAGCAATTATGGCCATTTAATTCTGCCGCCACCCTATATTGAAAAATTAGCGTTAAAACAAGTTAATGGTAAAGCTGCAACTAAGCGCATGCTATTAGGAAAATGGCGCATGCTTTATATCAACCCTAATGGATGTGAAAAAGTTTGTCGTTCTAATTTATACAAAATGCGTCAAGTCCGTATTGCTTTAGGTAAAAACCAAAGTCGTGTTGCTCGCATATTCGTTAGTCTTGACCGACAACAACGCATTGTTATTGAAGATGCTATTGCTCATGGCTATACAGGTACAGCGCTACTAGAAACAACAAAAGTGAATGCGGCTAAATTTTTACATAAGTTACCTTCTGCCAAAATGGCATTAAAGCAAGGCTATCTTTACTTAGTTGATCCGCATGGCAATGTCATGATGAGTTATGCACCGAATGCTAATTCATCAAAAATTCTAAAAGACATGAAGAAATTATTGCGGGTTTCACAAATTGGCTAACGCGAGAGCGTATAAGTAGAGGAATTTTGTTTTTCAATGAGTAAATATCAATATTCTCATTAAAAACAAACATGGGAGAGTGTTTGCATTAGCTCGATGCAAACAATAAAAATATAATTACTGGAAGGAAGATTGGCAATGCATGCTAAGAATCGTGTTTTTTTCTATATTGCATTAATTGCAACAGTGTTTGCTTTAGGTGTGGTTTTATTAGGCGCTTATACGCGTTTAACTGATGCCGGCTTAGGCTGTCCTGATTGGCCGGGTTGTTATAGCCAAATGACCGTACCAGAAACACCACAAGCGATAAAGAAAGCCGATCAAGCTTTTCCTGGTACACCAGTACAAGAAACGAAAGCATGGACAGAGATGGTACATCGCTATGCTGCTGGCACCTTAGGCATATTAATTCTTGCTTTGTTCTTAATAGGTATTGCGAAACGTAAACTAACAGATTACCAACCTTTGTTGGTTCCATCTCTGCTTGTTTTACTTGTTATATTCCAAGCTTTGCTGGGAATGTGGACCGTAACAGAAAAATTATTGCCACTAGTTGTTATGGGGCACTTACTCGGTGGATTCACCATTCTTGCACTCTTATGGTTATTAGCATTACGCCTTGGCAATTGCTCTTTTATCCAAAATATTGGCCAACATAGTAAGTTACGTAAATGGACGCTACTCGGTTTGTTAATCTTAATCATACAAATCATTCTTGGTGGCTGGACCAGCACCAATTATGCAGCACTTGCTTGCCCAGGTTTCCCATTATGCTTTTCTAATCATGCCATGACATGGGATTTTGCAGCAGCATTTAGCATGCTCACCCCAGTTGGCCATATGGTAAAAGCAGGACTTGCTACGATTCAAATGATGCACCGTTTCTGGGGATTATTCACATTTGCTTATTTATTATTCCTCGGCATTTGCTTCATTGCTCATAAAGGTCGTGATAGCAAAATATTAGGTATCGTTTTAGTCATTTTACTTCTCGCACAAGTCAGTCTTGGCATTGCCAACGTTGTTGATTTATTACCGCTAAAAATCGCGGTAGCACATAATGGTGTTGCGGCACTCTTGTTACTCACGATGGTAACCGTTATGTTTGGTTTATTTGCTAAAAAATCTGAGAATAGTTAATGAGTAATACATCTATTGATATTAATGAAAATCATATCGCGCCCGCAGTTAGCTGGCGTGATTACTTAGAATTATGTAAACCACGTGTTGTTTTATTGATGCTGGTTACCGCTTATGTCGGTATGCACTTAGCAACGCCCGGGCTTGTTTCTTGGCGAGTATTAGTTTTTGGTATGTTGGGAATTGGTTTTGCCGCAGGTTCCGCTGCAGGAATTAATCATTTAGTTGATCGACGCATTGACGCCATGATGGGTCGTACAGAACGCCGCCCTATTCCAACAGGAAAAATAGAACCGCGTAATGCCATTATCTTTTCATTAAGCTTAGGCATTACAGGTATCGCGATCCTGTATTTTCTTGTTAACCCATTAACTGCGATTTTAAGCTTTATTACGTTACTCGGTTATGCCGTTTTTTACACCATGTTTTTAAAACATGCGACACCGCAAAATATTGTTATTGGTGGTGCTGCTGGCGCTGCTCCACCATTACTTGGTTGGACAGCGGTTACCGGCCATCTCAATGCTGATGCCTTATTGCTCGTATTAATTATTTTCACGTGGACACCTCCGCATTTCTGGGCATTAGCAATTCACCGTGAAAAAGAATATGCAAAAGCGAATGTGCCAATGCTACCCGTGACTCACGGTATTCCTTACACTAAACTGAATATCCTTTTATATACATTTTTACTCTTTGCGAGTAGTTTATTACCTTATGTTGTCGAAATGAGTGGTTTAATTTATGCGATTGGCGCAACCATCCTTGGCATTGGTTTTATTTATTACTCTAGCGTTCTAATGTTTACAACCAAGCCTAATGCCGCGATCAAGACGTTCCGTTATTCGATCATTTATTTATTCATCTTATTTATTCTGTTAATGGTCGATCACTTTTTCAAAATTAGATTTTAAATGTTATGGAGAACTTTATGAAAAAACTTATCACTTTATTATTTACTGCTTTATTAGCTTGTAGCATTAGTAGCGCTTTTGCTAAATCAGCAAGCGACGTCAATGCTCTTGTTTTTAGTACACCACGAACGATTGCACCCTTTAACTTAATGGATAATCATCACCATCACTTTAGCAATAAAAACTTTGCTAATCATTGGACCTTTATGTTTTTTGGATTTACTCATTGTGGATATATATGCCCCACCACCATGGCGGTATTAAAGAAAGTTTATGCAAACTTAGAAAAAACAGATATGGCAAATAATGTTAATGTTATATTAGTTAGCATTGATCCAAAGCGCGATAGTATTAAGCGTTTAAATCACTATGTCACAGGTTTTAACAAAAATTTTATTGGTTTAACCGGTAAGCCTGAAGCTATTAAAGCAATGACTAAAAAGCTAGGAATTATGGCCATGAAAGTTCCTGGTAAAACAGGTAAAGCACATGATTATGATATAACCCATAGCGGTTCTATCTTATTAGTCGATCCAACCGGCCATCTCTACGCCTTGTTCTCAATGCCGCATAAAGCTGAAAGTATCATTAGTGACTTTACAACCATTAAGAAAAATTATAATAACTAAAGACTAATAAGAGAACATTGCCATGAAGACTAAACAAGTATTACGATTACTGCTTCCCACCTTAGTTTTGCTTTGTGGCATGTTTGCTCTAGTCAGCTGTAGTTCACAACCCGATGCTTATAGCATTACTGGCAAGCCGATTAGTTTCAAAAACTTCATTGGCAAATGGGTTGTCATTAATTATTGGGCCGATTGGTGTAAACCTTGTATCACTGAAATTCCTGAACTCAATGAACTTTACAAACAACATAAAAAAGATGTGGTTGTGATTGGCGTTAACTATGATCAGTTACCAAAACAAAAACAACTAGCGCTGGCTAAAAAGTTACACATTGATTATATCTTACTAGCGAGCAATCCAGCTAAAAAATTAGGCATCAAAGATAGTAGTGTCTTACCTGCGACATATATCATTAATCCGAACGGTAAGTTGAGTGATGCTTTGCTCGGTCCACAAAATCAAAAGAAGCTACTTAACGAAATGAGGCTATGAGTTTTAACTCTGCGCCACATAAACGGTCACTTTAAGCACAGAGCATAGATGGTATAACTCAAAATCTATTAGATTTATCAGTATCTTGCTATTTTTTTCTCATTTTTCTGTTCTACTCTTGATTCTTGCATTATAATCCGTCTAGTTGGTGGAAAAATTAGAAACAATATGTATTCACCTCTTTTGTCTATAAGACTTACTTCCTTTTCATTGTAAGTTTATAGCTAGGTGATGATTAGTATTTTTGAATTGGCTTTATGAGTAACGCGTATGAATGGCGACCCTAAAAATAGAACACGCAGAAAACATCGCTCCGCAGGCTATAGTGTAGCTGATCTAGATCAAGCTTTTGCAGCCATGTCTATGTCTTTTGGTGAAAAAACAAGACTTGCCACACGTTCATCTGATTCTAGCTCATCAGGCTCTCGAAATGCAGGAGTAGAGCTAGGCCCAAAGCAATCTTCTAGCTCAGGCGCATCATCACCTCGCGCACAAGCTCCATCTGCTCCACCTGACCGTGTTATTTTATATAAAGTTAAGCCGAAAGTACAAAGTCAGAGACTTCCCTCAGATATGGCCGATGAAAGTGGCGCTCGCGTTAAAAATGGTACTGACGTTAAAAGTGATGCTCGCATTGAACATCTTTATGTTACCGAAAGTGCATTAGACACCCCAGAACATTTTGACCATGTCATTATTGGAGCCGGCATTGCTGGCATTGAGATTTTCAATACTATAAGAAGTTTATATCCAGAGGATAGCGTATGTATTGTAGATTCTGCTCCTGGAATTATGACGAAATCTACTATGGCACAGCCTGGCAGATTACATAATGGTTTTCATTTTAGGGATCTAGAAACGAGTAAGTTTAGATTAAGAATGATATCTCAGCTTCCTCCTCATTATCGTCAACACGTAAGACCAGAAGAATACGTATATTACGTGGTACCAGAAGACACCGAAACATCATTTGCTGCTATTTCTAGACACTATGAGCAACTAGCGGCTTACTATAAAGAGCTAACAAAGCAAAATGCAGACGGTAAGCCTTTACCTGAAGGTCAGACAAATGAGTTTTTAGGTGACCCAGATGACTTTTTTAAACCTATTATCAATGCAGCAGAAGTGCCTGAAGCGATACAATCACAAGTACGCGGAAAAAGAGTAAAAGGCGTTTATCGAGTTCGTGAAGAAATAATGAACTGGCGCCCATTTAAAGAATCATTTCAAGCTCAACTGAAAGCTGCTGAAGAAGAAAATGAGCTAACGGCTGTTTTTGGAGCAAGAGTAGAAGAAGTTGTTCCTGATGGTACCGGTAATTATCGTGTTGTTTACTCCTCGCCAAGCACAAAGACAGGCGACTCTAGTGAACCTGAACCGAAACAAACCCACAATATTATTGCAGCAACAAGAGTACATTTAGCAACGGGCTATGACAATGATGCCATATTAGAAAAAAGTGGCTTACTTGAACCAACGCAACGCTCGATGATTGCAGAAATTCTCATTAAGTGGGGCTTTGTTGATAAGCATGGGTTTATTGAGCCTGTTGAGTTAGATAAAACTTATGATTTAGATGATGGAATAAATGACGCTATCGCGAGGATGCAGGATGCATTTGCCATGTTTGCTGAGGCAAATAATCCTAGTAGTGCTACAATTTCAGAAGAGGATCAAATTAAAAGAGCATTGCTTTCAAATGGATTTATTTCACGCTCATCTGAAGAAGATGATATACGAGCAAAACTCTACGCATTTAAAATTATCTTCTCGAGATTTTATACACTCATCTCTGCATATGATGCTAAAACAGCAAAACAAGCCGCTAAAACGAAACGCTTAAAGTTAATTGCTCATGTCAAAGTACCACGAAAAGGCCGAAATATTGCAGATATGCCAAGTGCTATGACCGTATTTCCAACTGACGGCTCAGCAATAACGATACAAAAAGCTGATAACGACTTTGTATGGTATGCAGTATCTTCAGAAGCAATAGGCTTAACCAACCAACATCAAACAACGGCTCGAGTACTGCCCGAGGCTATCAGAGCCTGGCTACCTGATGGTCGTCCACAAGAAGATGCTGAGCTATTAAATATCGGACGAGCCATATGTGCAGCCGCAAGCCTGCGCTTCCCTGTTTTGGCAGAAGAAGATGTTGAAGTTTGTTCAGTGCAAACAGGTATCGTACTTAATAATGGCACAGTTGATCTAAACTCAGCGACCAGCCCTCACCACCAACGACAAGATTTAGATGTTAGAGCAACGACAGTAGGGATAACCGCTACAGCTCCACATAAAATGAATGATGCAGCGACAAGTGCCCAAATAGCTATAAGGACAGCAGCAGAAGATACAACTATTATTACAGGCTTAAGAGCTGCTCTTAAGAAAGTTTTTGCAGACTTAAAGTTACGGACGGGTATCAATCAAGAAAGAATCCGTGGTGCCCTCGTTACTGTTTTCTTGATGCTTATTAATGAACAAAGACAAACAACATTAAATCTAAGAGCGCCTGTTAAGCCAAGTGCAAATAGAGACTTAAAAACCACCTTACCACGACCACAAGCTCATGATGTAAACATCGATACAAGCGCGGCTGAAGTTGCAGATATTAAGCCAACCTTTTCTAACGCCGTTACTTTAGGAATATCTAGAAAACATACTCAGACTGATGAGCTGAGGCAAGTAGCTCTGGCTCCAGAAACTCGCTTTGATGCTTTAAGCTGTGTAGATATTATGAGAACTTTTAATGCTATAGATAGAGAAGAAGCTAAAGATACCTACCATCGCTTAGATTTAAGCACAGAAACAACCCGCTTAGCGGCAATGGATGACGCGAAATATACTAAAACTAAACGTGCTGTAGACGCCATTGCTTCTGATTCAAGAAGTAAACCAATGGAAGGCTCTGATGCCAAGCGCCTAGCTAGCATTAGAGAAAAATATTGGCAACAATATGCAACCACGGCTAAATCAGAAAAAGGAAGTGGTATTCGAGCCAACGGCATTGATGAAACAAGTAATATACAACCAAGCCGCATTGCTACTAATCAAGGACGCAAAAGAACTAAATCTCTTTAATAAAATGGACTCAAGTTTTAATAATGAACATCGCCAATACTCCATATAATATTTTAATACCTCCGGTAGATGATGTTGATAATAAACTAAGCTTCATCTCAATTATTATTGACGTTACTAAAAATAAAATCACCCAGTTTAATGAAGCCAGCGAATACTTACTTCAGCCATTAAGAGACAAAAACAATAACGCACGTTACATCACATTTTGTAAACAATGCTGCCCAACATTATTACTAGCGAGTACCCTCGAAACTTTAGAAAGTAAGCGCCCCATTAATAATTATTTCTCGGAAGCAAAAAGCTCTAATGATAATGTTAGTTGGATTCTATGGGATATTATTCCTTTTGAGCATGAAGATAACCTATATATCCAGCTTATCGGCAAAGATATCACAAGTTACTATCAATCAAAAGCCAATGAGACACAACTAAAATCGACCTTAGATAATATCATCAACCATGTTCCTCACTATATTCTCTGGAAAGACCGACAATCCGTTTTCTTAGGCTGCAATAAAATGCTTGCTGACTCACTCGGCCTTAATTCACCTGAAGAAGTGATGGGAAAAACAGATTTTGATTTTCCTTGGACCAAAGAGCAAAGTGAAGCTTATCGTGCAGATGATCAAGACATTATGTTTAGCGGCAAACCTAAACTCGGCTATGAGGAATATCAAAAGCAAGCTGATGGCTCAGAAAGAATAATGTTATGTAGTAAAGTTCCCCTAAAAGATGCGCTACAAAATGTTTGTGGTATTTTAGCTATTTATACTGATATCACAGAAATTAAGGAAAAAGAACATATTCTAAGAATTGCGAAAAACGAAGCTGAAGCGGCTAACAATATTAAGAGTGAATTTATTCGTAATATGGAGCACGATATTCGCACGCCTTTCAGCGGCATTCATGGTATGGCGAATATTTTGGCTCAGCAAGAAAATGATACTAATAAAAAAGAAATGCTAACAGACATCGCTTCATGTGCAAAAGAATTATTAGACTATTGCAATGATATTCTCGATTTCTCTCAAATAGAAGCAGGAGCATTACCTGTTATTAATAAAAAATTTGAGCTTCATTCCATGCTAAAAAGGATTGAGGAAATGGAAACGCCGCCGGCAAAACTTAAAGAGTTGGATTTTAAAGTCAATATTGATTCCCAAGCACCAAAGCTTTTAATTGGTGATGCACACCGAATAAAACGTATTTTAATTAATCTTATTAGCAATGCAATTAAGTTCACTTCAAAAGGACATGTGCATCTGTATGTAAATCTTGTTAGAGCTCGAGCCGAACGTGATGTGATACTGCAATTCATAATCCATGACTCTGGTATCGGTATTCCCATAGAAAAACAAAATATGGTGTACGAAAAGTTCACTCGCTTGGTATCTGCCAATAAAGGCACTTATAGAGGTCAAGGCTTAGGCCTGCGTATTGTTAAGCAGTTCATGGAAGAGATGGATGGTGATGTTGAAATTGAGAGTACTGAAAATAAAGGGACTAAATTTATTTGCACTATTCCCTTCAAATTACCATTAGCTGAAGGACATATTGAAACACAGCAAAGCGTGACTGACTAAAATTATTATGTAAGTCCCGTAAAATATAATCGGAACTATATTGCGTAAACAAAGGATTTTATATGGCTAAGACGAAAGTATTACTAGTAGAGGATGTGCAAATTGCTCAAAAGGTAGCAGTAATAATATTAAAGCAATTCTCTTGTGACGTGGATGTTGCTAATAATGGCCAAGAAGCTTTAGCTTTGTTAGCCAATAATCAGTATGACACGATGTTTCTTGACTTAGGTTTGCCGGATGTTGATGGCTTAACCTTGGCACAAACTATTCGAGAAACCAATACAAGTATGCCAATAGTTGCTTTAACAGCTCATCAAGATGAGACCTATAAACATATGTCTCAAGAATGTGGCGTTAACGAATTTCTAGTCAAACCTTTTACTGAAAGTGATTGTAAGTATGTATTGGACAAAGTAGCACCGCAGGTAGAACCCCCTAGTCGTTTATAGCAAGAGGACGTAAACCAATGTCATTAGAGCAATATACAAGTTTTCAACAATCATTATTACCACTCCAACGCATGCAAGCATTACTTGATGAAGGCGCCGCTAGCCAATATCAACAAGCAAGCCCCTACTCTCATATCGCTATTGATAACTTCTTTGACCCCGCTATTTTAGATAAGGTTTTAGAAGAATTTCCCAATCCTAAAGATATTGATTGGAAAGAGAATATTAATAAATTTGAAATTAAGCTCGGCACGCGTTCTGAAAAAGATATTGGCCTTTTCAGTCGCTATTTAATGTATACACTTAACTCATCAAGCTTTCTTGAATTTCTACAGCAATTAACGGGGATTGAAAACTTAATTCCCGATCCAAGCCTTATTGGAGGCGGCTTACATCAAATTAAACGTGGTGGTAAGCTCGGTATTCATGCTGATTTTAATAAACATAAAGATTACGATTTAGATCGACGTATTAATATCTTAATTTATTTGAATAAAGATTGGTTGGAAGAATACGGTGGTCATTTCGAATTATGGAATCATGACATGAGTCAGTGCGAACAGAAAGTACTACCCATATTTAACCGCTTAGTTATTTTCAGCACCTCAGATTTTAGCTATCATGGCCATCCGGATCCGCTACAATGTCCTGCAGATCGTTCGCGTAAATCCATGGCTTTATATTATTATACTAATGGTCAGCCTGAAGCACAGCTCACTAATCAGCATAATACGTTGTTTAAACAGCGTCCAGGCGAAACATTGCGGCTACCATTAAGACTACGTTTATCGCGACGCTTTAATCGCCTGCGTAAAAAGCTTGCGCGACAATCATGATAAGATCTATTTAATACTATGCAAAAACCAACTGAATTACTCACGCTCAAACAATTACAATGTAGTAGACAAGATAATATTCTATTTACTAATCTTAGTGTCGCATTAACCGCCGGCACCGTTCTATTGGTTGAAGGCGCCAATGGTTCCGGCAAAACAACCTTACTAAAAACCTTAGCGGGACTCATTCGCGATTATCAAGGTGAAATTTTCTGGCGCCAACAATGCATTCATGCAAAAATCAGTGATTACTCATCTGAACGCTTACACATTGGACATACTCCAGGAATTAAAGACGGTTTAACCGTTATAGAAAACATTAAATTAAGCCTAAGCTTAGGTCGCGCTAAGCAGCATTCTGACATCCAGCGAACGATGCAATCTTTGGGCGTTGAACATTTACAACACAAACCAGCAAAACAATTATCAGCCGGTCAACGTCGTCGTGTTGCCCTTACTCGTTTAGAATTATTAGATGCCAAACTGTGGTTACTTGACGAACCTTTTGCTGCACTGGATAGCGTTGCTATAAAGACCATAGAAACATTAATCCTACAGCATGCCCAACATGGCGGTATCGTTGTTTTAACATCACATCAAGCGGTCAACCTAACTCAAACAAAAATGATTAGGGTAAAACTGTGATGACACAAAATAACTTAATCAAAACTTTATATGTTGTCCTCAAGCATGAATTATTACTAGCATATCGCGCACTCGCAGAAAGTTTACAGCCGCTCTGGTTTTTTTTAATTATTATCTGTTTATTTCCACTGGCGATTTCCAGCAATCAACATTGGCTAAATCAATTAGCGCCCGGTATTGTTTGGATAGCAGCCTTACTCGCTATGTTACTTTCTATTGATAAATTGTTTTGGGCTGATGCCATCGACGGTAGCTTAGAACAAATGCTATTAAGTCCTCACCCTTTAAGCTTATTAGTTTTTATTAAATGTTTAGCGCATTGGCTAGTAACTGCTTTGCCATTAATTATTATCACGCCACTAGCTGCTTTATTTTTTCACATTTCCTGGCATACTTTTACAGTATTAATACTGAGTCTACTTCTCGGTACACCGACATTAATATTGTTAGGCGCAGTTGGCTCAGCATTGACAATAGGCATGCGCAATCGCGGTGTATTATTAACAATTTTGGTATTACCGCTGTTGATTCCAATTCTAATTTTTGGTGCAGGCAGTGTCACACTCGCATCACAAAATATTAATGTTAATGGCCAGCTGGCTTTTCTCGCTAGTTTCTTTATTGTGAGTTTACTGCTTGCACCTTGGGCGATCGCCGCAGCATTGAGAATTAGCCAGGAATAAAAAAAGGCCATCGTATTTAATGATAAATACAACAGCCTTTTTTATATCTATTCTTTTATTAGAAAATTAAGAGGCTTTCTTTAAAAGAATAATTCCCTGTCCCGCGATACCACCATGACTAAATGTAAAGACTTCATGTAATTCCATTGCACCATCATTGGTTAATGTACCAACATAAGATTTAAGATCGTCATAGCCGGTTACACTATAGTGGTTATTTTTACAAATGCCATAAACACCAAAAGTAGCAGGCCCAAGATCCGTACCATCTTCACAGATAATATGTTTCATACGTTGATCGAGTAATAAATCTGGAGCAGGGCCAACAAAGGTTCCCTTAACGTTCGCTATATGGCAAATATGATGTTTTCCAGCAACTGTCACTTCAATACTGCCACTACCATGCCATGTACCATCTACTTGTGAACATAAGTCTGTACTTGCCGTGTTGGCAAAACATGTAACTGAGCTTAGTAATGCCACAACGCCAATTAAGGAAATAATTCCCTTCATATTTAATAATTTCATCAAGCCTTTCCTTGTTTAATTTCTAATAATTATCTCTAGATCGTAAAACCACTTGAATTCTGGGATATTTCGCAAACACAGTCAATAAATTTCACGTCTGACGGCATACTTTTACAACAAAAAGGCGTATTAGCACATTAAAAAAACAACTTGTGGTAAACAACCGTTAGTTAACTGACTTAAATTCAGCAACAAGACCTGCTACGGATGACTTTGCATCACCGAATAACATTCGTGTGTTATCAGCAAAAAATAAGAGATTATCAATGCCAGCAAAACCTGCAGCCATCGATCGCTTTAAAACAATAACGCTTCGAGCACGATCAACGTCAATAATTGGCATTCCATAAATTGGACTATTTTCATCATCACGTGCAGCTGGATTCACCACATCATTAGCCCCAATAACAACACAAACGTCGACGGCATCCATAGTAGGATTCACATCATCTGGGGTAGATAGTTGATCATAATCAACATTGGCTTCAGCAAGTAAAACGTTCATATGCCCTGGCATACGCCCTGCTACAGGATGAATCGCATAGCGCACTTCAGCGCCATTTGCCGTTAACAAATCGCCTAACTCTCGCACTACATGTTGAGCTTGTGCAACGGCCATACCATAGCCAGGCGCAATAATGACAGATTGCGCCGCTTCTAAAATATAATAACAATCTTCAATGCTAATCGGTTTTGCTTCACCCTGTTGCTGACTTGAATCTTGCTTAGCTTTAACCGCACCAAAACCACTAAATAATACATTGGCAAGCGAACGATTCATGGCTTTACACATTATTTTTGTCAGGATAATCCCGCTGGCACCAACTAAAGCTCCAGCAACAATTAAAACATTATTTAAAATAACAAAACCCGCAGCACAAGCAGCTAAACCAGAATAACTATTTAATAAAGCAATAACGACCGGCATATCAGCACCACCTATCGGAATAACTGCCATCACCCCTATAAGTAATGAAAGCCCTAAAGCAGAAAAGAAAATCCAGTAAGTATACTGAGGTTCTAGTTTCCCAATATAAAAAACACCGGCAACAATAATTAACAATAAAAATAAAGCATTTACCAAACGTTGTCCGCTAAATAAGATCGGTCGGCCAGTAATACGCCCAGATAACTTGCCATAAGCCACCAAACTTCCAGTAAAAGTAATACCTCCAATGATCACAGCTAAATAAATAGGTAGTAATGCTCCCCACGAGATAATGCCAAGATAATTATGATATTCAGACCAGCCAACTAACAAACTTGCGATACCACCGAAACCATTAAACACGGCAACCATTTGCGGCATTGCTGTCATGGCTACCAAACGCGCACTGGACGCACCAATAATGCCACCAACAACCACACCAAGAATAATCCATTCGTAACTGATAATATCCTTCTGTAATAAGGTCACAATAATAGCTAATAACATACCTAATGCTGAAATCAGATTACCACGACGTGCTGTCCGTGCTGAACTCAACATTTTTAATCCGAAGATAAATGCAATGGCAGCAATAATATATGCGAGGTTAACCCAAAGTTTCATATCCATATTTTATTTCTCTTGTTGCGATTTATGGTGTTTGAACATTTTCAGCATCCGGTCTGTAACAAGATAACCACCAACGACATTGATTGTGGCGAATATCACAGCAAGCGTTCCAAGCGCAATACTTTCCCAGCCATTTACATATTGCGCAGCACCGGCAGCCGTTAGTGCACCAACAATAGTTATCCCTGAAATAGCATTGGATCCCGACATTAATGGCGTATGCAAAGTTGATGGCACTTTTGAAATCAATTCAAAACCAAGAAAAATCGCTAACACTAAAATAAATAATAGTAAAATCACACTGGTTTCCATACTCTATATCTCTCACTTCATGGCAAATAAGACATTTCCTGCGTGAGCGACCACACAGGCTTGTAAAATTTCATCGTCTAAATTCAAGTTAAAGGATTGTTGTTCTTTATTCCAATATTCAGCAAATAGATTATATAAATTATTTGCGTACACTTGACTGGCATGTAATGCAACGCGGCCAGGCAAATTAGCAAAACCAAGAATACTAACACCATTTTTATCGACAACTTCATGTAATACAGAACCGTCAACATTGCCACCGGTCTCAATCGCCATATCAATAATCACACTTCCAGGCTGCATAGCCGCAACCATTTCTTGATTCACTAATTTCGGTGCAGGTTTTCCGAAAACTTGTGCCGTTGTAATCACCACATCTGATTTAGCACAAACCGCTATCATGGCTTGTTGTTGTTTCGCAACTTGCTCCGGCGTTAAGGCTGTAGCATAACCACCTTTGGTTTCACTCGTTTCACCTAAATCAATTTCAACAAACTTTGCCCCCAATGATTTAACTTGTTCAGCAACAACGGGACGTGTATCAAACGCTTCAACACGCGCACCAAGCCGCTTAGCTGTAGCAATCGCTTGTAATCCCGCCACTCCAACGCCAATCACAAAAACTCTAACTGGGTTAATTGTGCCTGCAGCCGTCATCATCATTGGGAATGCTTTCTGACTATATTCCGCAGCTAAAATAACGGCGACGTAACCGCCTAAATTAGTTTGCGAGCTAAGCGCATCCATTTTTTGTGCTCGGGTAATTCGTGGGATCATTTCCATACTCATGGCCGTAATATTATGCTTTGCTAGGGTTGATAATAATTCTGTTTGTCGAAATGGGTCTAAGAAACTAATCAGCTTTGTGTCTTTACGAAACTTTGCAATTTGCTCTGCATTTGGCGCTCGAACTTGCAAAATGACATCTGAATTGCTAGCCAATTGTTCGTAGCTACTCACTATTTTTGCACCAGCAGCTTGATACTCTGCATCGCTAATACTGACACTCTGCCCAAGCCCTCTTTCGACAGAAACATCTACGCCTAAGTTACAATACTGTTTTACAGTTTGCGGTAAAGCTGCCACTCGCGTTTCATTCTCATAGCTTTCTTTTGGTATAGCAATCCTTAGCATTTTATTTCTCTATAGTTGTTAATGTTGGTTGAATATAAGGTATATTCGCTTACAGATTCAGCTCTAGCTTCGACTTCATCACTTAGTATGAATGGATCCTTTCCATAGCAAAGAAGCAGTCGAGGCTGAATTAAAGAAATGCTCAGCGCTGCGGATAATCCAGCAATTAGCGTAGTTTTACCTATCTGCAGTGAAGCTAGCAACGATATGCTTCTATCACCTTGTATTAATTCAGCAATATTTGACGAAAAATGCCAACCTGTCAACAATATTCGGCGAATTATGTCGTGTTGGTTTCATTTTTCGCCGAGTATTGTCAGTTATAATCTCAACTCCTGCAAGAATCCTAAATATATAATTTTTTATTCTTTAGAAAAATGAGGATGACATTTAGCCCGCAGCAGCCTGCTCCCGACAAGTAGTAATTACTCTGAAATTTTGTAATTGCGCACTGAATGAATCTAAAGCTAGGAGCATAGCCTTGCGTGGGTCTCCAAATAGCCTCTCTTTGAAGCTATCGACTACTCTCCAACGATTTTCTGGATATAATTTAGTCTTAGCGCCATGAATAGCTGCTTCACAGCTGCGAATAAAGACTTGCATTGCTTCTAAATTGATTTGACCACTAAAGTAAATATGGTGAGCAGCAAGAATATTTTGGCGTAGTTCTTCTGCCACCCCAATTTCAACTGAATTTTTACTCTCTTCTGTAATAAAAGGCTGTAAAGCATCTTCTAGCTCTCGATAAAAAATAGCAAATATCTGCCCATGTGACTTTTGTTCTATAACTAATCGAACATCACCATCCAAATTAACTAAGTTTTGTAGCCCAGATAATATTTCTTCAGATGCATAGTCATGTAGAGCAATCGCCATCTGTAATTTTTTTGATATTTTACCTTCAGCGTTTGCTAAAATTAAAGATAATTGAGCACACTCTGTTATATTATTAGTAATCATGAGCAATACGTCTTCATAGGTACTAAAAGTAATATCATTTACCACTAATGAGTCAATTTTATTGAATAATCTCTGTGCCGTATCTGCGTGTGTATGAAGATTTAGAATTATTGCTTTCTGTAATTCAGGAATATTGTCAATACCATTAAAATCTGCTAAAGCAGCGAGTACTGAACTAAAAGTTGTAACTCTAGCTAATGTTAATAATGCCTCAGTTACAACAAAATCACGGCCAACATAGTCTTTTTGTAACTCCTCACTGAGAAATAAACTGCCTCGCTTCGACACCATTGCACTTATAACATCAATCTGCTCAGCTCTTAAAAAAATATTTTCTAGTGCTTGTTGTGAAACAAAATCATGAGCAAGAACTTCTAACATAATGCTCTCATCACAAACAACACTTAGTAAGTCAAGCATGTCAGCGTCAACAAAAGGGTTTTGCAAAATAGCCCGCTGAACATTTTCATCTTTAATATACGTAGCGTGACGTAGAAAATATAGTAATGTGCTCGATTCTTTTGTTCTCTGACATAGTTCAGCAATAATTGTAGCCCTTACTGTATCATGTGTCGTAACTAAAACAGTCAGGATATCCTGCAGGATCTCTAACCTCTCAGCTCTAACTAAGACAGCAAGAAAGCTTGACTCAGGAAGTCGCAGCTTTGCCGATAGTTTCACTAAAGCCTGACGATCGATATCGTGCTCCGCTACTTTAGTTAAAGCATATGCATCGACATACAGACTTGAATTTAATAATAGCCCTAATACAACTAAAGGTTCATCTAAACAATACTGAGTTAGATAGCGAACTTCAGGAAGACTGATATTTGGGTGAGCAGCAGTCACTATGGGTATTAAAAGCTCAACTTCTTTTGGCCAGATATAACCATTAGTACTTAGCATTTTCATGGTATTTGAGTCTGAACATGGCATGTTCTCGGTAGCATCACCAGCATCAGATAAACGTAACAAAATTCCTTTAACGATATCTGTCTCACCATCTATTGTTGTGTCAGAATTATCCCGCGATGTTAAATAGTTTTCTGTTGCCACCACACAAGCTCTTAACGATTGATGTGTAGGCTCACAGTTAACAGCCTGTACGTGTCTAGAGAAGTGGCCTCTAGCGAGTAAAGGGAGATTATATTCAGCAGTTAAATCAGCTATAGATTGCGCCTCATTCCACCAATTTTGTGATACGTGATAAAATGCTGCAGCAACTCTTTTATACTCTGCAATATCTTCTTCTTCACAGTCTTCAAACTGAGCCTCCCAATCAAAATCTGTTCTATCAATATCTGCAGTCATCGCAATGAACGCAAATACTTGCTGACAGCCTTGCAAAGCAACAAGTAGCTGCTGCAGCTGTGAAGCATGGCACTCTCTACTACAAAGTAAGTTATTATGGAAAAATTCTACTTTTTGTTGTGTATCATCTGCAAGCCACAATAAAGAACTACTTGTCTCAAGTAGTAAAGATAATTCTCCATTAAAAAACCGGACCTGCTCTATAATCAATTGATAGTCTTGAGCTAGTTCAATGTGTTCTTCAGGCTTACCAGCTAAACAGTGATGCTGAGTTGTGCTGATCCAAGCCTTATCATATTGATTAACCTCTGGCAAAAGCCGGTCACATTCTTGTTGACTAAGTAAGATACACTGCAAGCCTTGAGCTGTGCGAAAAAACAATAGTGCGTGTACAGGCTTTGCGTAATAGCCTAAATGATTTTCCTGCCACTTATAACATTGAAAAAAGTTAGGAGATGCTAATATATTTGTTGAAAAATCAGGCACATCTTCAGCTCCACAACTTGTACAAATTTTCTTGAGCGTTGCTAATGAAACTTTTTTCTGAGATAGAAAATCTGCTAAAGAATAAAGCTTAAAATTTAATTCCCTGAGCTCCGGATCAAAGAGCTCTTTTTCTACTTCTTCTTTAACTTCAACTTCAACTTGTACTTCCACCTCAACCAGAGTAGCAACATCCGCTTGTTTATCTTGTTGTTGCCAAAGCTGCTCTTCTGCACAAACACCGGGCAGGCAGGCGTTAACAACAACCTCATGTAAATCATCACGCACTTTAGCTGTAATATCTTTAGGAGCTGTTCCTACTGCTTCTTTAGTCAGAGCATTCCATTGACTAAACAAGCGAATCTCAAGCCGCGTCAAAATGTCTTTTGTGGCTACCGACTGTTTCGATAAGCTACACGACAAAAAGTCGGACTCAGTTTTTATATCAATAAAAACTTCTTGAAATATTCTACCGAGACGATGCTTTTCACTAACAGTATCTGCTTTTAGAATAAGACGCTTAAGATGTAAGCGAATAACAGCATGCATCTTAGCAATTGCTGCCTCAAAATTATTCGCTTGTAATGTCTTAAGTTCAAAATCACGCATTAATTCTATTAGCTCATCAAAACTATTGCCTTCTAAATGGCTTGGCACAAATATATCAATATTTTGTCCACCTTCTAGCAAATCACGCATACGCATAGCGCCTTGCGTAAAACTTGATAACGGCGTCTCTTGATCGATGAATACAATTGCTTTAGCTTGCTCTGTTTGCTTGATATCAGCACCAATAGTATGAGCCTGATCATAGAAGGTAAATCTTGCATTAGGCTTACAGTCTAAACGCTCATTAATCAGTTCAGGATCAGATGTATTTAATACAATAACTTTTTGTTCGCCAGCATCTTTAGCTACACTCAGCGCTGCTAATCTATCTTGGTCATCAAAGAATAAAACATATTCAACTTTACAAGGATGATTAAACTTTGTTGGATTCATAGCGATGTAAGACGCAATCTTTTGAGCAACTATTAAATTACTAACACCAAGAAATGTCGCATTAATATCGATAATTGCTCTTATTTGATCAGCTGCAGAATAACGCTCAAAACATTTAGCTATAAAAGCATCAAGCTCTGTAAAATCTAATACTTGAAGATTTGGTTGTTTGTCGCGTATACCATTAATAATATATGCATCCGTACCTATACTACTATCTTCATCGTAGTTCAATTTTTGATGAAAAGTTTCATAATTTGCCAGAGTTGCAGAAACACCACGACAACTATGTACAGTATCAACATGATTATATGCATCACCATGAAGTATTTTCGTGTCTATACGAATATTTTTCAGCACAAGTTCTTCTAATATTTGAAATATTAGCTCTTCCTTATACTTAAGTTTCGCAGCTATGCTTGCAAATTGCGTTTCATCATTAACATCAATTTCACTCAACAAAATTTTGTCTGGAGCTACCAACTTTGCAAAGAATAGTGCTACTGGCACATTATCAATGGATGCATCTCTTTTGTCAGTTACGCTGCCAAATATATCGTTAAATTCAACGCGAGCTCTAACCTGTAATTGTTCAACATAAACTTTGAGCAAGTCAGTAGGAATCCCGGAGATTAGTAATGACTGAATAGTGTAATTCGTCGCAACAATAGGATGTCCAAAGTCACTAAATTCATTAGGTTTGGTATTAGCTAAATAAGGCTTTGCTACAACACGTACAGCAGGACTGTGTTTAGTTGACTTTGACGGACCATAATTTTCACCATGTTTTTTATTTAATGTAAATGCAAGTAATTTATTAACTTCAAGCTTATATAGCTGCAGCATTAAGCGCTGCTTTTGAGTAAGTTTTTTTGTAAAACCAGGGATAACATCGGTTTCATTTTGAAGATATAGAAGTAGAGCCGCTTTCTTTTGTGATGCTTTTTCTTCAGATAAATCCTTAAATAGAAATGCCAATGGGCTCTCTTTGCTATCGACTAGTTGTCTTGCTAATAACTCACATGCCTGTTGAAACTGAGCATCATTATTAAAAGGCTTTTTATTTTTTATAATATCTGCGAGTGTCAGCGAGCCGGAATTTTTCAAACCTTTAATATTGTCTAGCTTTACCAAGTATAAAAATCTATACAAATTAACACTATGTTCTATTAATGCTTTCGATAATGTTTTGGGTTCACCTAGTGTATAGTTGAGTTTATTTTTTAGTAACAAGCCCTGATGCACTTCATCAATGACCAGGTCAGCTTTATTCTGAAACAGATTAACAAGTTGATCTAACCAATAAACTTGTTCTTCCCAAACTTTAATCTCTTCTTCGTTATTTGGTTTTAAAAGTAAAACTTCAAAGTATTTGAGCTCTAATGATGGCACAGCTCTTCCCGTTGTAACCAAATAGCTTTTATTTACCATAACACTGACAAGGTTATTGAAGTATTGTCTCAGTGCTTGAGGAGAACAGTCTGTATATCTTTCAAAATCGAAAAGAACAGGGGCTTGAGCAAAAAGTTTTGTGCTGACAGCCTTTAAATCCACATAGTTAGTTTTTAATAATGCTCTTGGTACCTCAATAACGACTAAATTATTGCCCCTCGCCATTTTTTGAGCAACAATTGGCAGAAATACTTTAGACTTACCTCCCCCCATGATAATTTTCATTACTAAGTTAAGAAACTCGCCACGCTCATCCGTTTCAAGCAATCGTTTAATTGATTCTATTTGCTTTGGCCTTAATAAAATTTCTTCATAATATTGAAAAATACTCAGTACCGTATCACATGTAACATCAACAAGATTTTCAGCATATAATGCTTGAGCTAGTTTATAACAAGCTTGATGTAACAGAGATTCACTCTGCACATCATTTGCAATCAACAATAAAATGTTGCTTATTCTAGATAATTGTTGTTGACGCAGTGTTGCTGCTATATATTGTGCAAGCAAACCATGTAGTTTATTAATTTTTTCAGATGATAATCCTGTTTGTTCTGCATATAACTGCATATTTTCATGCAAATAAAGCGCTAATAATTTGTCTAGCATAACTGGTGAACGCTGCTCAGCATCTATCTCTAGCATCCATTGTTGATTTTCACCAGGGTCTTCAGGTCCTTCTCCTGCTAGGTCTAGTATTTGAGCTAACAGGCGTTGTTGAGAAACCTTAATTTCTGCCAAATGTGTCTCAGTACTACTAAGTAAATCAGCCCGTACACCTTCACCCTCAAACTCTATTGTTGCTAAATCTTGTAATGCTAATAATGCAGTAAACTTATTTTTCCCGGCATCTTGCTCACTAAGCTTTTCTTTTGTATCACCTGGTAACTTACCGGTTCTATGTTGGTATTCCAAAGCTTTCCATGCCGATTCTTTAGCTAAAAATTGTTGATTTTCTTTTGCAGTAAATAATAACTTATTGCTGTCAATTGCAACTGTCTCATCAGCAGTAATTGTGGGGGCAGATACTGGTTGCAGCTGAGGTAATTCATCCCACATTTGTTGAGAAGTAGCAAGAACCTCATTGAATGTGGACGCCAGTTGCGGCACAGCTATCGGTGTAGTCTTTAGCTCTCTAGCAAGAGTAAACAAATAAGAGTAGCTGCGTATATTACTACCAACCTTTATTTTCGTTTGTGCTGGTGAACAAAGAACTCGATATAATACATTACACAACAGTGGAATATTGGAATGCTGTTTTTTAAGAGGAACATGTCTACTCGCCAGCAATACAGCTTTACAAAAATCAACTAATGTTGCTCTGCCAGGATGATTATTATCTAGAGCAACTGTTAGTAAACTAGGAAAAGCATCGATAAACTCCCCCTCTTTACAGTCTGAATGTAAGACTTCTAACGCAACTTGTTGATTAGGAATAGCAGCAACAAGATTCCTTAGCGGGAAGTCACGATAGTGAAATGCTTTTTCCTTTTCTTGTTTAGTATAAAAACTTTTATTTATTGTAACGTCTTCTGGCAGTTCGAGATCAATACTTACGTACTCTATATTTGAAGTTGTTCGCTTAATTGTTGGACAGCTGTTTATAAACGCATTAATTGCTTGCTTACGCATGCTTTCATATTGACTTAATGCTCGTTGTGCCTCTAGCCTTACTAACTGCAGATACTCTTTATTTAATATTGAAATGTGTAACTGTACCCATGCATAGCCTAAAGCGCCTAGTGCGGGCTTTCCTTCTTTGGCACGCGGTGCCCCTTCATAATAGTAGTTAAGTAGACTTCGTTTTTCTAAATCAGTTAGTTCGTAGCCAATATATAGCTCCCGGTGTAGTAATTGCCAGCGTGAAAACAATTGGTAAATTTCAGCAGAAAGTTCAGCATAAAACTGCATTACTGCTCTAATCTCTGCTTGTCTAAAACGTAAATTGTCATTTTGCAGCTCAAAATCATCATCCGGAATATTAAAATTTATACTTTGTTGACGTGCACGCGTAAGCAAGGCTATTGCCTTTAGTTTACAAGACACATATGGTGGTGTTGAAACAGTTGCTTTGCTATCAGCTTCTTTTATAAGATATGGTATACAGTTACAAATCCAAGCTATATAACGAAGCTCATCATACGCCCCTGTTAACCCGCCAAGTGATTTATCACAATACTCTAATATTTTCCACGCCTTTTCAGGTTGTCGACTAGCTAAGTAGACATAACAAAGATATAGTGCCTGAGCAGGTGTTTCAGGTATAGGCTGAGAGCCTTTTATTTTCATAATATAGGCTTGTTCAGTGCCACTGTATTGCCATAATTGTTGGTTAGGTTCTATATTAAAGACGGTTGTGACAAGATGTTGGCAAACTTTAGCGGAGCGATCATGTTCTAACTGATAATACTCACTATCTTCTTGGCGGTTTCCTGTGTTCAAAAAAACTTGCACAGCAATCACACAAAGTCGCTGAGTAGCAGAACAGAATTCAAGCGCAGCCACACCTTGTCGAAAGTTAAGCTGCCTATGCGTTTGTTTAAATATTTTGCCTTGATACTCAAATTCCAGATATTGACCGTCTTCTGCCAGCATGAAAGATAAACCATAACGCGCCAACAGAAATTCTGTTTTATCAGCGCGCTGCTTTACAATAACAAACTTACTGCCTTCTATACTAGAGCAAAGTGTTAATGCCGCCGTCTTAGGAGTAGCAATATACTCTTTTGGGCACGAGGTAGTAATTCGCCACATAAGGTTACTTTTACGAGCTCGATAACAAATTGTTCCAACTCTATTGGTAAAAATAATTTCATTATGATCCGCAGATACCCACGCAGATTTATCGCGCTCCTTTAAAATTACTGAGAAGTCGCCTTCTAGATAAGAATAGCCTGACAAGCTAAACATAGATTTCTGTGCTTGAGTTAAAGGTCTTAAACTATACCAAGACTCAGCAGCATCGCTCTTTTGAAATTTTCTTTCTATAATATACTGATTATATTTATCTACTGAAATGCGTAAAGTTAAATTTTCTCGTTCAATTAAATATTTATTTCCTGACTGAGAAACAAAGCACGAACGAGCATTAGCAAACCCAGTTAGTTGTAAATAAGGATGGTTCATAATATTTAGTGGCGTATTAATTAATATAAGTTCGCCGCAGTATATCAGCCCTTTAGTTACATGGATGCGATACACTTGGTTGCTATCGTTTAGCTTTATTATGTACTCAGGAAAACCCCCGTCAATATTTGCTTTTGCTAGATCAAGATGCAAGTTGGCTTGTTGAAGAACCATCGTTAGTAATGCTACATTTATATATTTAGAATATTCTTCAACAATAGTTTTAAAGTTATGCAACATGACTCTCATCTTGAGTTTACTATCGAGACTCAATGTTTCATCTGGATTCCTTCTAGCATTTATAATAAAGAATGATAAGAAAGCTTGTGCAAATTCAGCCTCACTTAATTTGCTGTATCTCGACTTAGTAACTAATAAAGACAAACCATAATGATGTAAACTCGTTTGTACATCCTCATCTTGTGTTATCTCAATCAGTTGAAATAATCTGGCGATTAATGCATTCAAATGCAGCTGGTACTGCTTAACATCAGCAAGATAAATATACTCATACAGCAAACAATTTAGGCGAATAAAAACAATAGAGTTTTGGCTTAGGCTACCTTTACTTTTGGTAACCGTTAATCCTTTTTCGATAAACTTATCAAATTGCTCTAATAATGTTGCGTTAATTGCTGCTAATAATAATTCCGGCTGCATGAGATTTGCTTCAATATATTGCTGCATATCAACACGCTTTAGCTTTTCTATATGCACATTGAAGTATTCAATAGTAAGTACAATCTGAGTTGCGGCAACACGCCTAAGATGAAATAGCTCGCGAGCTTCAATTTGTGCGGCATCTATGACATGCTGATTTAGACCAGCCAAACTAGCGACGAGTTGAGTATTATTATCCGTTCTAGGAAGTGTTCCTTTGTTTATATTGTAGGTTAAAGCGTAACGTGCGCCACACTCTACGCTCATCGGATATTTAGCATGTTGTAAACCTTTCGATTGCTTGATCATCTCTACTACAGAGTTGAAGTATGTCTCTATCCGCAAATAAATATTGGATGATCCCTTTAATTCAAATGCCTCAATTTGTATAAATGGTCTAGAGTCTTCGCCAATTCTATATCCGTAGCGTGACTCTCCTGCTAAAAGTTTCAGATTACTAACATAAACCGCTTCCATCTTAAATTGCAATTGGAAGCGTCTGACAAGCTCTGCGTATTCACCCTCACTTTTCATAACATCTTCATACAAATGAAAGTTAGTCAGAAAGTAATATATCCCTCCGAGCTTTAATCTATCTAAAATTATTTTCAAACAAGGAGCTAAATTCTCAGATATTGCCTTATATGCCGTCTCAAAATCTGACAATAACTCTTCAGGTATCAGAGACTGATAATATTTTAACACGTATGTAGCATTAACATGCGCAGAATGAAAATGTTCACTATCGTGGTTATTGCCATGAAAATCTGGGTATAGTCTTTTAATTAAGGCTAAGCGTGCATCAAGATTCGGCTCATTAGTTGCGAGAAAAGTACTGCGTTCATTCACACATAATATACACTCCAGATATTCAGTTACTTTGCTTTTAAAAGCATCAAGCTTGCTTAGGCGACCATTAATATATGCTGTTACTGCAAATATACTGAGTTTAACTAGATACATCCGCGGTAAAACGCATTCTTTATTAATGAGCCTAGCAATGCAGTCAAAATATAAATTTTGCAGTTGCGCCAATATTGAAAAGAAGTCAAGCGCACCACCTTCAGATATGACTGCAGCGTAATATGTGTTTACCTTATTTTCTTGCGTTAACGTATCTAATGGCAATGTTAAAAAAAACAATTCTAACTGTTGAAGTAAAGCAAAATCATTGCGTTCCTCTTTTAAAACGTTACATCTTTCTAATAGTAACGAAAGTTCAATTAAAAAACGTTCACCACCACAAATAGTTAATGGTTCTCGCATAGTCATCTCTACGCAAGTACTAGCACCATCAGCATTATCAATTTTAACGCTTAAGCCAATATCAATGCTATGATCTAGTGGTATTTGCGAACCTAATTGCATTTTTTTAATCGCAGCGTTGTCTGTTGCATTGCCTTCTAACTCTGCTTTATAGCGACATAGCTTTTCACGTTCTGCGGCAACCTTACTCTGACTGAATAATCTTTTGCTAGGATCGCTGTTCGACTTTAAGTTTAATAAGCGTAGATTATGCTTAATTGCCTTAATGACATGTTGCAGATATTTTGGATTATTAGCATCACCATCCGATCTTAATTTACCAATATAATCATCTAAAGCATAGACTTTGAAACCATAAATAAAACGTCGATATTTATCCCAGCTACTAAATCTTACTTTTAGCATCTGGTGTATCGAACGTTGAGCACAAGTTCCTGATAATTGCCCTGCGGTATACCAATGCCTAAGTGGAATAGAGCGATCTGCAATGATGACGCCTTTGAGATGACTTAATTTTGGAAAGATTCCAAGATAAAGAGTCGCAGCATCAGCGTTAGTTTTTCTTTGTACGTTTGCATTTACCTGAAGAAGCTGCTGTATGAAGAGCACAAAGTCTCGCTGATGAGTGAGCATCTCTTTAGGGATCTTATACGTTAGAACAGGATTATATAACTCTTTATCCTTAGTCGAATATTTCTCATGGTATTGTAGGCCATCACCTGAGTTATTAATACAAAATAGTAGGTCGCCATTGTCACCAAGTCGAAACTGATAAATCATAGCATGACCACCTGTGCTTGATTCCCAGCCACCCGGCATAAGCAGGTATTGCTCCCCACTAAGTTTGCTGATATCAGCATAAATTTTATGAGCAAGTCTAGACAAGTCTTCAGCTGAAGCGCATTGCCCTAATTGAGATTCTCGTTCTACCAACCCCTCACAAGCTGTCAGCAAATGCTCGACATCGGGCGTTAATGCACCTTGTTGTTCAAGTTGCCGAATATATTGTTTTAAATAATTAATAGTATTTTCAAACACTTGCCCTTCCAGCCCCACCGAGCCGACTAAAAAAGCATCAGTATTGATATGAGCAAATAAGGACTCTGTTATTTCAACTTTCTTTATCGGCATGGTTTAATCTGTTGCTTTTCAATTAATGAGCTTTTGATGTAAATGTATAATATCAGCACACTGCGGAATGTTCAATTAAATTCCAACTTGGTGTTAGTCACATCTCTCTCCATTTGAGCCCACATTTTGGATTTTGAGGACTACAGAAGCTATGAATAAATTGTCGTTCAGGCAAATTTGTGTAACAATGGCACCAATTTTCACCTTCAGGACTTACGCTAAACGCCAATCTCTTTGTTAACCATGTTTTCTAAAATCCTCGTGTATTACGTATACTATCGGCTTTTAGAAAACATCGTTGCCTCGACCTTGGCGTTTAGCGTAAGTCCTGACCTTAGAATTTTTTTATAAAAGGACGACTATGTGGCAGTTCATGCACAAATTGTCATCACCTAAATATTTCTACGATCTATCTGGAAAAATGCTGCCTTGGTTCATCTTAGCCACAGCTATCTTATTGATTTATGGGCTTTATGCTGGCTTGATTTTGGCTCCACCCGATTATCAACAAGGTGATGGCTTTCGGATTATCTACGTTCATGTGCCTTGCGCTATTTGGTCGCTCGGCATTTATACATTTATGACCATTACTGCTGCTATCGGTCTTATTTGGCGCATGAAAATGGCGCATATTATGGTACGTGCCAGCAGCGTCATTGGGGCATGGATAACCTTTGCCGCTTTAGCAACCGGTTCAATTTGGGGTAAACCCATGTGGGGCACCTACTGGGTTTGGGATGCGCGGCTAACGTCAGAATTGATATTACTCTTCTTATACTTAGGTTTTATTGGCTTGCAAACTGCCATTCCAAATCGCCAAACCGCTGCAAAAGCTGGCGCTATTTTATTATTAGTTGGCTTTGTTGATATTCCGATTATTCATTTTTCTGTAGACTGGTGGAATACCTTGCATCAAGGTGCAAGTTTGAGTTTACTATCTAAACCCACTATTTCACCCAGCATGCTTTATCCGCTATTAGCAATGATTGTCGGTTTCGGTTTATTATTTGCAACCATTTTATTAATGCGCACACGCAATGAAGTGCTACTTTGGGAAAACCAAAGTCGTTGGGTGCAGAGGTTAATATCATGTTAGGACAGTTTAAAACATTCCATGCTTTTTTATTAATGGGTGGCTTTGCACCTTATGTTTGGTCTGCCTATGGCGTTGTTTTTATTGTCGTGGTGTTAAATATATTTTTACCGATACAAAAGAAGCGCCGCATTATTAAAATGCTAAAACAACAAGAGTTGCAAGAGCCGCAACCAATTAAAGAAGCAGAAGTTATTTATGAATCCTAAAAGAACCAAACGCTTAACATTCGTCTTGATCATTGTTATTGGCATGGCGATTGCTGTCGGTTTAGCCTTGTATGCATTAAATCAAAATATCAATTTATTTTATTCACCATCACAAGTTGTGACAGGCCAAGCGCCGAAACATCACATGTTTCGTATCGGCGGCATTGTTAAACCAGGAACAATTCATCAAATCCCACATAGCTTAGATGTTAGTTTTGATGTCACCGATAAAGTCAATCAAGTTGAAGTTAAATATAAAGGCATATTGCCGGATCTATTTCGTGCTGGCCAAGGCATCGTTGTTGATGGTCAGCTTAATCATCATGGCGTGTTTATTGCGAGCCAAGTATTAGCAAAACATGATGCGACTTATATGCCACCGGAAGTACGTGCCGCATTAAAAGAAGCAAAACATTACAAACATATTAAATCTGTAGGGAAAATACAATGATCCCAGAGTTTGGTAATTTCGCTTTAGTTGTTGCGCTATGCTTTGCTGTTACCCAAGCGATTATTCCATTACTCGGAACCTATCGTGGTAATCGCACCTGGATTCAAATGGCGCGCCCTTTAGCGCTAGGCCAATTTTTCTTTTTATTATTTGCTTATGCAACACTCACTTATGCTTTTATCAATAATGATTTCTTCGTGGCGTATGTTGCCGCTAATTCGAATACGCATTTGCCTTTACTCTATCGCATTACGGCCGTTTGGGGTGCACATGAAGGGTCAATGTTGTTATGGACAACCATTCTTGGTGTTTGGACTGCAGCCGTTGCCTTCTTTAGTCGCAGCTTACCAGAAGAAACAACCGCACAAGTATTAGCAATACTCGGTTTGATTAGTTTTGGTTTTATTTTATTTATTATCACTACATCGAATCCTTTTGCGACCTTATTACCAAACATTCCATTACAAGGTCGCGATTTAAATCCACTGTTACAAGATCCAGGTTTAGCCATTCATCCGCCGATGCTTTATATGGGCTATGTCGGTTTCTCCGTTGCCTTTGCCTTTGCGATCGCGGCTTTATTATCAGGTCGATTAGATGCTGCTTGGGCTCGTTGGTCACGTCCGTGGACAATTGCAGCGTGGTGTTTTTTAACGCTCGGCATTACGCTAGGAAGTTGGTGGTCTTATCGCGTACTCGGCTGGGGTGGCTGGTGGGCTTGGGATCCAGTAGAAAATGCTTCGTTTTTACCTTGGTTAGTCGGCACAGCATTAATGCATTCATTAATCGTTTGTGAAAAGCGTAATGCTTTTAAAGGTTGGACTGTATTACTCGCCATTATGGCTTTTTCGTTAAGCTTATTCGGCACCTTCTTAGTACGTTCAGGCATTTTAACCTCAGTACATGCTTTCGCGCTCGATCCAACTCGCGGTGTTTACATGCTACTCTTTTTATTGATCGTTGTCGGTTGTTCATTAACGCTTTACGCATTTCGAGCTCATCGTATTCACAGTGGCGGCCAATTTAATGCATTGTCGCGTGAAACATTCTTACTATCGAATAATGTTTTATTGTTCATCATGATGACAACGATTTTACTCGGCACCTTATATCCTTTGTTTATCGATGCCATGCATGCTGGTAAAATTTCCGTAGGCCCTCCCTACTTTAACGCTGTGTTTATTCCACTATCGATTCCTTTATTTATTCTATTAGGTATTGGCCCTCTCATGTTTTGGCAAAAAATGCCGATGAAAAAAATCTGGCAACGCATTTGGTTAGGCTTGTTGATTACATTGGTCATTGGTGTTGTCATTACAGTAAAAATACTCGGCCATATCCATATTATGGTTATTGTTGGTTTAACTTTAGCAGCATGGATTATTGCTCTAACATTAATAGGCTTAATACAACGCATTCGCCAACAAGGCTGGCGCCAATCACGAAATTATTATGGCATGATCTTAGCGCATCTTGGTGTTGGCGTTTGTATTATCGGTATTACCGTTACCTCTGTTTATAGTATTGAAAAAGATGTTAGCATGCGTCCAGGTAATACTGCGCAAGTCGGACAGTATCAATTTACTTTTATGCGTACCCAACCTTTAATCGGCCCAAACTACACCGGCGTTACCGCTGTGTTTACAGTAAAGGAAAATGGCCATTACTTAACGACGCTTAATGCTGAGAAACGTTTATTCCCGGTACAACATATGGCCACGACGGAAGCGGCGATTGATGCTGGATTATTTCGTGATTTATATATCTCACTTGGCGATCCATTACGCCATGGTGGTTGGTCATTACGACTTTACTATAAACCTTTTGTACGTTGGGTATGGCTTGGTGGTTTGCTAATGCTGTTTGGCGGGATTCTTGCGCTAAGCGATCGACGTTATAAACTTGCTAAAAGGTTGGCTACAAAAACCTCATCTAATCAAAACGTAAGTTAAAATAAATAAAGGATATATACCCAGCGTAGTTGAAGATGCGACTTTTAGCCGGCCATTAGCACATCATCTTCACAACAAATTATACGGAAAAAATTGTTACATAGAATGACTATGTGCCGCATTTTTCCCTATAATTTATTGCGAATCTAATGCACTACTGACAGCTAAAAGTCTCAAGCTTAGAAAGTATCTTATTTCAGTCGATCTCGCATCTTCAACTACGCTGGGTATATAAACAATATGTTATTAAAGACAGAGTTGTTAACGCTCTCTAAAAATTATATTTCTTTTATGAACATGTTAGCAAAGATAATTGGGCTAAAGATTCTGAGAATCTATTAGATGCACTCTTTTCAAATCAGATCTGCAAAATTGAAAATACCGTATTAATCACAACTGGATTAGAAGAACTCAAACAGCAGCTACAGAATGCATGTGCTGTTGCTCATCCTTGGGATATGCAAACCTTAGTGATCATAACTGATGAAGAACAACAATCTACAGCAATAAACTTTGCTTGGCAGTCACCTGCTATAGGAGAATTCGTTACAACAGCCATTATAAAGTTTGATCCTGCAAAAAAAATCAAAGAAATTATTGAGGTTGTGGGTATGAGCAAGAAGCAAATATAGCGCTTTAAATTATGTATATTTGCATTGCAACTGCAAATATACATAGATAAATCAGACAAATTACATATTTTCATGTATATTTGCATTTCAACTGAAAATATACATGGATAAATTTATGGCTTATATTCATCGAGAAATTGAAAAGCAATTACAGCAATACATACAAAACTTCCCTGTTGTTGCCATTACTGGTCCACGACAATCGGGTAAAAGCACTCTAGTTAAACAAATATTACCCCACTATTCATATGTAACATTTGACAACCCCAATATTATTGCTGAGTTTTATGATGACCCTGAACGCTTTATGCGTCTGCATAATAATCATGTCATCTTTGATGAAGCCCAAAAAGTTCCAGAATTATTTAGCTTCATCAAAATAGCTGTTGATGAAGATAGACAAAATTACGGAAAATTTATTCTTACCGGATCAGCTCAATTCACACTACTAGAAAAGATCTCAGAATCATTAGCCGGCCGAGTTGGTTTACTATCATTATTACCTTTAGAGTTTTCTGAAGTACCAGAAGATTTACGAGATAGCGTTATATACCGTGGCGAATACCCTGAATTAGTTCAACGTAATTATCAGTTTTCCCAACAGTGGTATGCCTCATATTTAGAAACATATTTGCATCAAGATGTTAGAAAAATTAGTAACATCGGCAATTTGCGTGATTTTCAGCGATTTATTCAACTTCTTGCTAGTAATACCTCGCAAATATTGAATTTAACAAATTATGCAAATGCCATTGGTGTTAGTGTTAATACAATAAAAAAATGGATTTCTATCTTAGAGGTATCCTATATTATCTTTTTACTACCACCCTTTTATGAGAATTTTGGCAAGCGCATTATTAAAAGCCCCAAAGTCTATTTCTATGATACTGGACTCGTAGCTTATCTAACGGGAATTACTAGTCGGGAAATATATGAAAAAGGTCCTATGGCAGGAAGTTTATTTGAGAATTATTTGATTGCTGAGATTATAAAAAAAGAATTACATGCCGCAACTAATGTAAATTGTTATTATTATCGAACATCTAATGGTACTGAAATAGATTTGATTGTCGATCGTAAAGCATATAAAGAATATATTGAAATTAAACAAGGAGAAACGTTTAAACCTCAAATGCTAAAAGAAGTTATGGCAATAACAACTAAGCACGATAAAGGTTACCTCCTTTATAATGGTATTAGTCGTGGCTATACCGAAAATGTTTCTATTCTTAATTATCAAGATTATTTAATGCCACCAAAGACAGACTAAAATCAACGCATTAAGAGTCAGAGTTTACGACAAAGTCATTGACATTACTCATAAAATTGCCGACGATCGACCTCATTAAAACATACGCTAAACGATTTAAATTTAATTTTGAAGATCAACTTTAGGCAAAACATATGCACCGCAACCCCTTGAAATTACTTATATACTTAATCCCTCTCGCTATTTTCCTCGGTTTGGCGATATTCCTGTGGCAAGGCTTACATATTAATCCACACAAAATCCCATCCGTGCTGATTAATAAAAAAGCACCTCAGTTTAGTATTGCTAGCTTAGAGCATCCGCAACAAACTTTTTCTAATCAAGATTTTCATCATCATGTCGTGTTATTAAACGTCTGGGCATCTTGGTGCATGACTTGTCGTATGGAGCATCCTATTTTGATGGATATTGCTGCACAACATATCGTGCCGCTTTATAGTTTAGATTATAAGGATACTCGCAAAGCTGCAGAAACTTGGTTGCGCGAATTTGGCAATCCATATACAAAAGTTGGGTTTGATGAGAAAGGCATAGCAGCTCTCGATTTTGGTGTCTATGGCACACCAGAAACTTTTGTTATCGATAAACACGGTAAGATTCGCTTCAAACAAATTGGAGCAGTAACCGAAGAGATTTGGCAACAGCAAATTTTACCTTTAGTTAAAAAACTACAAAAAGAAGCATAACATCATGTTAAATAAAGCCGTATTTATTAAATCTCTTTTTATTTGTTTATTAGCATGCGTGATAATGGGCTATAGTCCACAATTGGCTGCCAAAGAACTTTACCCTTTTTCATCACAGGTAAAAGCACAGCGCTTTAAAAAGTTGACATGGCAACTACGGTGCCTAGTCTGTCAAAATCAGAATCTTGCAGAATCTGACGCAGCTCTAGCAGCACAACTACGTCAAGATATTTATCAAAAAGTATTAAACGGACAAAGCAACAAACAAATCATAAATTATCTAGTCACACGCTATGGTGACTTTGTTTTATATAAACCTCCGGTACAACGCAATACCCTGCTCTTATGGTTTGGACCATTGCTCTTATTTATCTTTGGTTTTATGATTCTGTTTTATATAATTAAAAAGCAACGTCGTACGACGACAGTAAAATCAGAACTATCAATAGAAGAACAACAACGCTTACAAGCATTACTCAACAAGGATAACGCGCCATCATGATTAGTTTTTGGATTATTATCGCAATTCTATTATTGATAGCTCTGTGCTTTATTGCCACACCCTTATTATCGACGCTCAAGAAAAAAAATATTTCACGGCAAGCGATTAACATTGCATTGCACCAAGAAAAGCTCCAGCAATTAGAAAATGATTTACATGTTGGCAGCATTGATAATGGACAATACCAAGAAAATAAGACCGCTTTAGATAAAGCATTACTGCAAGATACTAACGACAGTCATCAACAAGCCAATGTTTATCGCCATAATAAAAAAACCTTATGTGCATTAGCCATACTATTTCCGCTTGCCGTGATCCTGTTGTATTTTCATTGGGGAGATAGTCCGCGCGTCGCGGCTTATGAAAATCAAATTCAGCAGACAGTTTTAGCAAAAAAAGATTTGAAAAGAATGGGGCCTATTTCAGCGGTTGCCAAACGTTTCCAAACTTATTTAAATGCCCATCCAAAGCAAGCTAAGGGCTGGTATTTACTTGGTAAGCTTTATGCACATCAAGATCAATTACCATCTGCGGTGATGGCGTTAAGAAAAGCTTATCGATTAAAACCTAATAATCCCGCTTATGCTTTTGAATATTTAGAAATGAGCTATTTTTTCAATCATCGTAAATTTACTAATGAAACACGTGGTATTTTACATAAACTATTGCAAACACAACCTCGCAACCCAGTATTACTAAATTTCTTGGCGATGCAAAAATATCAAGATAAGCATTACGCTAAAGCCATACGTATTTGGGAGTCACTATTACAATACTTTCCACCTAGCAGCAAGAATGGTACGGCTTTATTAAAAATCATTGCTAAAGCACAAAAGGATTTACAACAGCATGGCGGCAGTCAGACAGATATCAACGGACCGCAATTACAGATACATGTCAGTCTTGCTAATGATTTAAAAGCAAAAACGAATAAAGATACCGTTGTGTTTATTTATGCGAAAGCACTCAAAGGTCCTGTTGTGCCTTTAGCGATCATCCGTAAACAAGTAAGCAATTTACCGCTTGATGTCATCTTGAATGATAGAAATGCGATGCTACCAACTGCAACCTTATCCGATTATAAGCAAGTTCGTATTTTTGCGCGAGTCAGTAAAAGCGGCCAAGCAATACCGCGTACAGGAGATTTTATCGGGCAGAGTAAAGTAATTAATCCACGGCAAGAAAAGCATACCGTTAATATTATTATTAACAAGCCGGTTAAATTTTAATCGATAATGTTCGCGTTGGAGCATCGTTAAATTTGCTTAATGGTCACAAAAAAACACATAACTAAAGTATAATCAATTGGTTACACATTTCATGTCAGCTTGAAATCTTTGGTCAATCTGTAATAAAACAACTTGATTAATTATTTGAACTTAATCAAAATACAAAACTGCTAGGTTTTATGACAATGGTTGAATAAAGCATCAAAGCAAGCAATAAAGAGAACTTAATCAACATGACAAACAAAAACAATCATTCAATATGGCGTCGACCAGTCTGGCTTTACAGCTTAATTGCCGGCTTGCCATTATCATTTGCTTTTGCTCCCTTTAATATTTTTCCATTAGCTATTTTATCACTTTTTCTACTTGTCTTTGCTTGGATGGATGCAAAACCAAACCAAGCTTTCTGGCGCGGTCTCTGGTTTGGAGTTGGCTTCTTTGGAATTGGCGCTTCTTGGGTATTTATTAGCATCCATCGCTTCGGCAATACCAATATTGCGCTAGCAGTAATCTTTACAGCTATCTTTGTCATTACGCTAGCGCTATTCATCGCAGTTGGTGGTTTAGTATTATCGCTGTTATTCAAGCGTGACTCTTTATTAAAGCGCTTAATCGGCTTTCCAGTCGCATGGATTCTTTGTGGTTGGTTACACAGCTGGGTGTTAACAGGCTTTCCTTGGTTACTATTAGGTTACAGTCAAATCCAATCTCCCCTTGCTGGTTATATTCCCATTCTTGGTAATTATGGTGTTGGCTTTATCATTGCCTTTACTGCCGCTGTTTTCAGCATTATTTGCAGCAAACGTTTTCATCTAAAAACTAAAATTATTTTATTCATTGTTATCGGACTGATTTGGTTGAGTGGCGCAGCACTCCAGAAAGTCAATTGGACTCAACCTAGTGGCAAAAATATTCCCGTAACCGCTATCCAAGGCAATATTCCACAAGGTCGTAAATGGAGTCAGCAAGAAATTCTCAACAATATTAAAGTCTATTGGGATTTAACTAAAACTCATTGGGGCAGCCATATTATTGTTTGGCCTGAAAGTAGTATCCCTGTTCCGCGTCGTTATGTAAAAGGCTTGTTAATGCAACTCAGTGCCGCCGCTAAAGCTCACGATGCAACCTTATTGATTGGTCTGCCCGTACTTAGCCCAGATAATGAAAATTACTATAATACCTTACAGTTACTTGGTCATGGTCAGGGCGTGTATTACAAGCGCCACTTAGTGCCTTTCGGTGAGTACTTACCTTTTGGTGCATTCTTACGAGGTATTATTAACTTCTTTAGTATACCCATGTCTAACTTTGTTCCGGGGCCAGTAATCCAAAAACCACTACAAATAAACGGTAATTACTTCGCGCCATTTATTTGTTATGAAATTGCTTTTCCGGATTTACTCCGTTCGTGGTTACCGCAAGCGCACTTTTTGGTTACAACGAGTGACGACAGTTGGTTCGGTCATTCCATTGCGAGTTTCCAACATTTACAAATCGCACAATTCCGTTCACTACAGTCCGGTCGCGACCAAATCTTTGCGACTAATGGTGGCCCTTCTGCCTTGATTGATGCCAAAGGTAACATCATTAATGCTGCACCATTTTTACAAAAAGCCGTGTTAAGCGGTAAGATTACGCCCATGCAAGGTAGCACGCCATGGGTCATTATCGGCAATCTTTGGATTCTAGTTTGTTTATTTTTTATCGCATTATTAGCCTCTTGGTTTGATCACAAGAAATATCGAAAGGTATCAAAAGAAGATTGATTTTTTTAAAGAAATAGGAGCAGCAACATGAGCAACACTCGTCATGATCCCAATCGTCATATCAAAGCCCCTCACGGTACAACATTAACAGCAAAAAGTTGGCAGACTGAAGCGCCTCTACGCATGCTAATGAATAATCTTGATCCCGATGTTGCAGAGATTCCTTCAGATTTAATTGTTTATGGTGGTATCGGTCGCGCTGCTCGCAACTGGGAATGCTACGACAAGATTATCGAAACACTAACAAATTTAAATGACGATGAAACCTTATTAGTACAATCAGGCAAACCAGTTGGCGTTTTCAAAACACATACCGATGCACCGCGTGTGTTAATTGCTAATTCTAATTTAGTACCAAAATGGGCAAACTGGGAACATTTCAATGAGCTCGATAAAAAAGGTTTAATGATGTATGGCCAGATGACTGCCGGCTCATGGATCTATATTGCTAGCCAAGGCATTATTCAAGGCACATATGAAACCTTTATTTCGATGGCTGATATGCATTTCGATGGCAGCTTAAAAGGCCGTTGGTTATTAACAGCAGGTTTAGGTGGTATGGGTGGTGCACAGCCATTAGCTGCAACCATGGCAGGAGCAAGTGTCTTAGCGGTTGAATGTGATCCTTATCGTATTGAGCGTCGTCTTGAAACCAAGTATGTCGATTATAAAACTGAAAGTCTTGATGAAGCATTAGCAATGATCGATAAATTCTGTCAAAACGGCGAAGCAAAATCTGTGGCACTATTAGGGAATGCTGCAGATATTTATCCTGAACTTGTTAAGCGTGGTATCAAGCCGGATCTCGTTACCGATCAAACCAGTGCTCACGATCCATTAAATGGTTATTTACCACAAGGCTGGACTTTAGAACACGCAGCAGACATGCGTGAAAAAGATCCCGATGCTGTCGTTGTTGCCGCTAAAGAATCGATGGCCACTCAAGTTAAGGCGATGCTAGATTTCTATCATCAAGGTATCCCTACGGTCGATTACGGTAATAATATCCGCCAAATGGCGCAAGATGTTGGTGTGGCGAATGCCTTTGATTTCCCAGGTTTTGTTCCCGCATATATTCGACCACTATTCTGTAAAGGTATCGGGCCATTCCGTTGGGTCGCTTTATCCGGTGACCCAGAAGATATTTACAAAACTGATGCTAAAGTAAAAGAATTAATTCCTGATGATAAGCATTTGCATAACTGGCTCGATATGGCGCGCGAACGCATTCCATTCCAAGGCTTACCTTCACGTATTTGTTGGGTAGGTTTAGGTGACCGTGATCGTTTAGGTTTAGCCTTCAATGAAATGGTTGCTAATGGTGAGTTAAAAGCGCCCGTTGTGATTGGTCGGGATCACTTAGATTCAGGTTCGGTTGCCAGCCCAAACCGCGAAACCGAAGGCATGAAAGATGGTTCTGATGCCGTATCAGATTGGCCATTACTCAATGCCATGTTGAACTGTGTCGGTGGCGCTACTTGGGTAAGCTTACATCACGGCGGTGGCGTTGGCATGGGTTATTCACAACATGCCGGCTTCGTGATTGTCTGTGATGGTACTAAGGCTGCTGAAGAGCGTCTACGTCGTGTCTTGTTTAATGACCCTGCTACGGGTGTCATGCGCCATGCTGATGCGGGTTATGATATTGCGATTAAATGCGCTAAAGAACAAGATTTGAATTTGCCGAGTATTGATTAAATATATATTTTACTTGTTAATAGATCCCTATAATAAATTAAAACATTCTTTGTAGGGATTTATTAATTTACAACATCATTATGTTTACGCTCCACGACGGCGCTTATGAGGTCTTTCATCAGCTTCGCGCTTTATAGTTGATTGACCAGAACATCGACTATTATCTCTCTCCTCAGATGAAAGAAATAAGCTACCATGCTGCTGTTGCAAAGATGAGAATAGACGATCAGGCGATACTTCCTCTCGCTTTATTCTAGGCTCATCAGGCTCTGTTGTGCCATTTCTTACTCCAGTCAATGGAGCTAAGTTACCTTGACCAACAGTATGCTCTGGACTTAAATTGATAAATTTTATTTTCCCAAATGGAAAGAGATACCCACTTACTGATAGTTTTTTATCAGCTCCTTGTAGTGCTGCAGAGATTATTTCAAATTTTTCATTTGTAAGTTCATTCATAAAAGATAAATTTTGTATTTTGCATTTTGCATTAGTTAATATACCTAAGAGTCTCTTTAGCGCAGAAGGCTTCAGGTCAGTAACACTAAGCTGAGTAATATTGCAGTTAGGGTCTCGTAGTATAGTAGCTAATTTCCCTATAGCTCCAACAGTTAAATTATTTAGAGTAATATTACGAATATTACTTTGTGGATTTTTCAGCATTGGCTGTAGACTTTGTACTGCATCAGCAGTTAATGTTGAAAGCACCAGTGTAGTAATGCAACTTTCTGGGTTTTGTAATGCTGACAGTAAGGTTTGCACTGCAGTGCTACTTAATTTATACAGATCAAGTATAGTGATATTACTTGCTGGATGTTGCAGTACAGGCAATAAGATCTCTACACTTCTATTATCCACAGAAATAAGATGAAGTGTCGTAACCTTACTTTGACTAGCCTGTAACCCTGTTAATAATTTTTTCATTACTTCTATAGTAATCTCTCCATTCAACCCAAGTGATGAAATAGTACTTAGAGGGCTTTGCAAGGCGGGTAATAATTTTTCTAGCGCACTAACTGTTAGCTCACAAATGTCAAGCCTAGTAACCTTGCTGAGTGGGGATTGTAACGCTGGCAGCAGTTTTTCTATGCTAAGAGCATCAATATCCTGTAATAGGAGATAGTTAATTTTACTTGGTAACGTTAATAATACTCTCTCAGTTATATCTATAGCCAAACCTTCAGAAATCTTAAATAAATGTAATCCTGTGATTAGACCGTTATGCTCAAGAGCATCTCGAAACTTATTCCAGAATTGTACTTCAGCATATATCCGTGAACCAAAATCAGGATGCCCTTCAAGAAATAAGCAGCCTGTTATTTTCTTATTGTATATCCTCTTTATTAAACCTAACGTAAGCTGGGGCATAAAATAACTCCAAAAAATTTCTTGTTGCTCTATCAATTAAATATAGTAATAAATACTTAACATCATTCATAACCAAATGGCAACCAGAGCCATCAATAAGAACCCCAATACTACAAAGCTATAATGTCTAAGGTTGCAACAATGTTTGAGCATCGTGGCACGCCATAATCCATGCAGCGTGCCTAAATAAAGAAATGTACCCGCAGCTAATGCCATAACAATGGCAGTAAGCTCTTGAGTCGAGGCAAAAACGTGGCGTAATGCTGTACCAAAGACAATGCCTAGTGGCACCATTAAAGCGAAGATGAAAAACAATAAAATACCAACTTTAATGCTGAGTTTACTTTTATTAATCTCAACAGCTAGCGAAAATCCAGCCGCCCACTTATGCGCGAGAATCGCGATGAGCAGCATAATAAAAACGGAAAAATGCCGTGTCAGCCCTAATGCCGCTCCAGCTAATAGTGAATGTACCGACAACATGACAACCGCTAAAATAACTAAGGTTGCATTTTCTTTACTGCCATGATGTTGAAGCTCGCTGGCAACATGTTCTAACCACAGTAAACCTAAAAAGGTTAAGCCTGCAATAACAAAGGCCAACGGATAATGAATGTTTAATTTAAGGAAATCATTACTTGCTGTCGACAATAGATGAATTAACCCAACACCTAAAAACACACCACAGGCGAGAGCTTCACCAATAGGAAAATCATAACCTTCTGGTGATTGAATGCGTTTACGAAACGGATACCAACCAGCAATGATGGTTATCAAAAAAACTAAACCAATAGTAATGAGTTTGGCGATTAAAATATTTTGCATAATCTTCTTTATTATTATTTAGGTACTTTTTGGAAAACGCTATTATGCCGAATCAACCATAAAAATACCAATCCAGGCACAGCAAAAATAACAGTCCAGAAATAAAATTGCACCCAACCAACATGCTCAACCATTAAACCTGAAAACGGGCCAACGATAACTCGCCCGACAGCGGATAATGCCGAAAAGAGTGCAAACTGTGTTGCTGTGAAGCGTAAGTCACACAATGACATAATGAAAGCAACAAAAGCTGCTGTTGCTAAACCACCACAGAGATTTTCAAAAAAGATCGCAAAAGCTGCGAAATACAGATGTGGACCTACCATAGCTAATGCCATGTAAGTGAAATTTGATAGTAATTGTAAGATCCCAAAAATCATTAACGCACGATAGAGTCCAATTCGAGACATCCAAATACCACCGACAAACACACCTAATAGCGAACCTGTAATCGCAGTAACCTTGCTAACCAAACCCACTTCAATCAATGTGAAATGCAAACCTCGTAGTAAGAAAGTTGAGGTAAGCGACATCGCAAAAGCATCGCCGATTTTATATAACACGATAGTTAATAAAATCATTACCGCGCCACGACGCTTTAAAAATTCCATAAATGAATTCGCTGTTACCTTCCATAATGATGACGAAACGTCTGGTTCGTGTTGCATTTTTGGACCAAAAATAGAAACCAAAACACCAATAGACATACAAGCAGCCATGAGGATATAAGTGGCTTGCCAACCTATATAAGCAGCAATAATTAATGCGAATGCGCCTGAAACCAACATCGCAATGCGATAACCACCAACATTCATCGCTGCGGATAAACCGCGTTCTTCAGGCTTCACAATTTCAGTCATATAAGCATTAATTGCGGTATCTTGCGTTGCCGAACTAAAAGCTATACCCAGCGCAATAAAACCCATTAAAATTTCATTATGCTTAGGGTGCAGTGTTGCCATCCAGATTAAAAGAAAAATAATGGCGACTTGCGCTATCAGCATCCAGCCATTACGTCGACCTAGAAAAGGTGGTATATAGCGATCTAATATTGGTGCCCAAATAAATTTCCAAACATAAGGCATACCAACCAAACTCAGTGAACCAATCGCAACTAAATTAATTCCAGAAACGGTATACCATGCTTGTAACGTTGAGCCGCTTAACGCTAGAGGTAAGCCAGAAGAAAATCCCAATAACAGCACTGCCATCATGCGTGCATTAAAAATTAAAGCACAATAGGTTCGCCAACTTTGCTCTGAGCTAGCAATAGACGTGGATGAATTAGCTGTAATCTCTTGAGTACTTGATGACATGCTATTTCCTTGTTGCAAAACGATTAGCAGCAATTATGCCACAAAAAGGCACACTTGTTATTAGGATTTTCGAACGAGAGTTAAGCCATCACCGATAGGTAGCATACTCATAGTAACTCGCTGATCTTTATGTATAAAATCATTGAGCTCACGAATGGCCTGCGTACTTTCATCTCTAACACTAGGATCAGCAACTTTGCCGCTCCATAAAACATTATCTATCGTGATTAAACCACCCTGGCGCACCAATTCTAATGATTTTTCATAATAAGCAAGTTGATTACGTTTATCGGCATCAATAAAAGCAAAATCAAAAGTTCCTGCCTCACCAGCCTCTAATAAAGCATTTAATGAATCCAATGCTGGCGCAATACGCAAATCAATTTTATGGGCAACCTCTGCTTGTTGCCAATGCTCCGTTGCCAAGCCTTGCCACTCATCGCTGATATCACATGCAATGACTTGTCCATCATCAGGCAAGCCTAAAGCAACAGCTAATGAACTATAACCAGTAAAGGTTCCTACCTCTAAAGTTTTTTTTGCGCCAATCAATTGCATCAACAAGGTCATAAACTGCCCTTGCTCAGGCGATATTTGCATGACAGCTTGTTTTTCTTGTTGGGTACGTTCTCGTAATGCTTGTAAGACAGGATGTTCACGTAATGAATGCTCATGGTAATAGTGATATAACTCTGGTGTTAAATTAATAGTAGATGTAGACATGAAATTCTCCTTTAAACAATATGGTGTTCACGGGTTTTATGAAATTTAATATCAGGCCAACGTTCCACCGTTAACTGTAAATTAACGCGCGATGGAGCCAAATAGGTTAACTGTCCAGCGCCATCTAAAGCGATATTATCGTGCGCTTTTCTTTTAAATTCTTCCAACATTTTAGCATCGTTGCACTCAACCCAGCGCGCCATAACAATTGGTATGTTTTCATAAGCACATTCGACGTTATATTCATTTTTTAAACGATACGCTACCACATCAAATTGCAGTACACCCACAGCGCCTAAGATTAAATCATTACTATTCGCAGGCTTAAAGACTTGGGTTGCCCCCTCTTCTGATAATTGCACTAAACCTTTTTGTAGTGCTTTTAGTCTTAATGGATCGCGTAATCGTACGCGTCGAAATAATTCTGGCGCGAAGTTTGGAATGCCGGTAAATTGCAAAACTTCCCCTTCCGTAAACACATCACCGATTTGAATCGTACCGTGATTATGTAAACCGAGAATATCACCTGGATAAGCTTCTTCAACCAAACCACGCTCACCCGCCATAAAGGTTAGAGCATTATTAATTTGTACATCGCGAGCAATACGTACTTGCCGCATCTTCATTCCTTTTTTGTATTTTCCTGAACACACACGTAAAAAAGCAATGCGATCGCGATGCGCTGGATCCATATTGGCTTGAATTTTGAAAACAAACCCTGAAAGTTTTTCTTCACTAGGCAATACTTCGCGTGTGGCGGTTTTACTTGGCTGAGGGCCAGGAGCATACTTAACAAAACCATCCAGCAATTCACGAATACCAAAGTTTGTTAATGCTGAACCTGCAAAGACTGGCGTTAATTCCCCACGCAAATAAGCTTCGTGATTAAACTCATGCGAAGCACCTTTAACTAATTCAATTTCATCGCGTAACTCAGCAGCTAGACTACCAAATAATTCATCTAAGCGTGGATTATCCAGTCCTTGTATACATTCAAATTCAGGGATTTTACTGCCACCTTTACTACTATCAAATAAATATACGGCATCATCATACAAATGATAAATACCTTTGAATAATTTTCCCATACCAATTGGCCAGGTAATCGGTGCACATTGAATTTTTAAAATATCTTCAATTTCATCGAGCAATTCAATCGGTTCACGACCATCACGGTCAAATTTGTTTATCAAAGTCATGATCGGAGTCTTACGCAATCGCGTCACATCCATTAGCTTAATAGTACGTGCCTCAACCCCTTTTGCGGCATCAATCACCATCAATGCGGAGTCAACGGCCGTTAAGGTACGATAAGTATCTTCAGAGAAATCTTCATGTCCAGGGGTATCCAATAAATTCACGATACAATCTTGATAAGGAAACTGCATGACCGAAGTTGTCACCGAAATTCCACGTTGCTTCTCTAACTCCATCCAGTCAGAAGTTGCATGCCGTGCCGCTTTACGGCCTTTAACGGTACCAGCCAGCTGAATTGCACCGCCAAATAAAAGTAGTTTCTCGGTAAGTGTGGTTTTACCCGCATCAGGATGGGAAATAATCGCAAACGTGCGGCGACGTGCGATTTCGTCTTTAAATGTTGTCATGATTATCTTTTTTTACTCAAAAATATTTAGAGCACTCTACATTCAATAGCCCTAGCTCCACTAGAATTAGAAACGCGAGGATTATAACAAACATTTTTACTAATAGAGATATTATTTTAAACACGTCATAACATCATTCTTAGAACTTATGCTAAATACCAGTCTCTTTATTATGCCCAGGGGTAGCTTTTCATTAAATAAAAACTAGTTTGCTCTAATACCGGATTTATCATGAGTTTTGAAAATCAAAAAAGCCAATCAAAAGGTAGGTAAAATATTGATTAATAAGAATATTTTCTTGCTAATTATAAAAAAAACATGTTAGCCTCTAATTTTACCGAACGTACGATTAGAGTGTTGGGTAAAGATTGAAATCAAGATATTCTCAGCCTTTAATCTAGAAAATATAGCCAAGAAAGGAATGATTAAAATGACATCAGCACGCTCAACGACACCAACCAGAGAAAGTTCAAGAAGACATCCATCATTTATTGTAAAATCGCCATCCTTAACCGCTCTATCTAGAGTGTGGATATTTGCGGATACAACACCTGAGGAAAAGGCAGCAGAACCAGAGGTAAACACTCAAAGGGGCCGCAAAAAAACCAGAACTCCAAGAGATTCCAAGGTATATTCTAGAGGACCGTCAAGAAATAATAGACGAAGATTCAAACCACCCGGCAGATAAATTCTCGCGCCAAGATTTGCAAATTTTTTTCGGTACACTCATAGCCTCGACCTTGGCATTTACCGTAAGTCCTGAATATCAAGGTAGATTTTGATTGAAATATAACGCTATTCCCAGGAAGTGATATCCTGTCTAGAGAATGCTTTTAACATTTCTGTTAGATGAATATTGATAATAAAAAAAACTAGTCGCCCAAGCGATGAATCCTTGCCCCAAGACTCGCAAACTTTTCTTCGATACATTCATAACCGCGATCGATATGATAGATTCTGTCAACTAAGGTTTCACCTTCTGCGACTAAGCCTGCTAATACTAGACTAGCTGATGCGCGTAAATCGGTTGCCATAACGGGCGCACCGGTTAAGCGTTCAACACCATGACAAATCGCGGTATTGCCATGTAATTCAATTTTAGCGCCCATACGCTTCATTTCTTGCACATGCATAAAACGATTTTCAAATACATTTTCCGAAATCGTTCCGGTGCCTTCAGCAATGATATTCAGCGCCATCATTTGTGCTTGCATGTCTGTTGGGAAACCAGGATAAGGTGCGGTACTAACATTAACCGCACGCGGACGTTGTTGCATTGTAATTTCAATCCAATCTTCACCCGTTATAATATCTGCACCAGCAGAACATAATTTACTGATACAACCAGACAGAATATTAGGTCTCATCTGTTTTAGGCGCACATGTCCACCAGTCATAGCGACTGCAGCTAAAAATGTTCCAGCTTCAATACGATCAGGTAGAATATTATATTCACAGCCAGATAAGCTTGTGACACCGTCAACGATCAAAGTATCCGTACCAATACCAGATATTTTAGCGCCCATTTTGTTGAGGAAATTTGCTAAATCACTCACCTCAGGCTCACATGCTGCATTCTTAATAATGCTTTGACCTTTTGCTAATACTGCCGCCATTAAAATATTTTCTGTACCAGTGACACTAACAATATCAAAAAAGACTTTGCCACCTTTTAAACCGCCTTTTGGTGTGGATGCTTTAATATAGCCTTCCTCAATAACAACCTTCGCACCTAAGGCTTGCATCGCACGAATATGTAGGTCAACGGGGCGAGCACCAATAGCGCAACCACCAGGTAAAGACACTTGCGCTTGACCATAGCGTGCTAGTAACGGACCTAATACTAAAATTGAAGCACGCATCGTTCTAACTAATTCATAAGGCGCTGAACAGTTGGTGATATCTGAGGCATCAATTTCAATAGAGTTATTTTCATTAAAGGTAAATCGAATACCCATACTACCGAGCAATTCAAATGTCGTTGTAACATCGCGTAGATGGGGAACATTAGAAACAGTGACAGGCTCTTCCGCTAAAATAGTCGCGGCTAAAATTGGCAACGCTGCGTTTTTTGCGCCGGAAATTTTAATTTCGCCATTGAGAGGCATGCCGCCTTTAATACTTAGTCTTTCCATTACTTCTACCTTGCTACTAATCGACAAATGTTTTTATCGAGACTGCGTGAATATTGCCATTTTGAATATTATCACCTAACGCAGCATAAACGAGTTGCTGTTGTTGCACAGCGTTTTTATCTGCAAAACAATTACCATAAACATTCACTTCAAAATGATAACCATCACCATCCACTTCTGCTCGGGTATTTACTAGATTCTTTTCAATAAGTTGCTTAATTTCATCACAGGTCATCGGTTATTTCTCGGCTATATTTAATATATTACTTACTTCGCAAAGACTTGCCATTGCTTGCATTTGCTTAGGGATATGTTGATATTCAAGATCTATCTGTAAATTTTCAGCATCCTGCTGCCAAGCAAGTAAAACAGCTAAGCCACTGCTATCACTATGTGTTAATTCTGCCAAATCAAAGGTTCTTACATTTCTCGATAACAACGATTTACCTTGCCGATAAACAGATTTGGCATTATCAAAAGTAAGTTGGCCGATGAGCTTCACGCTATCATCGGCCGCTTGTTGTAATATTAAATTATCCATTTTTACGATTATGCTGTTTTAAGTTATTGAGTACTTGCTGGAAGTTACCTTGCGATAATTGTGCAGCAAATTGTGATTGAAAGTTACGAATAATGCTAATCCCTTCAACACTAAAATCATATACTTTCCATTGACCGTTCAATAAGATTAAACGATAGCTTATTGGTATAACTGGCCCATTAGATCGGATAATTTTGCTCTGTATTTGAATACGACTACGCCCTTGAAAGCCACCACGGACAGGGTAGAATTTCACTGTTTCATCGCTATATTGACTCAATGCCGAAGAGTAAGTTCGTACGATTAGCTTCGTGAATTGCACACCAAAATCTTTGCGCTGTGCGGGTGAAATGCTATTCCATACAGAACGACCTAACACTGAACGCGACATGCCATTTAAATCAACATGCGGTAATAAAATTTTCTTCACAATCAGATATATTTGATTCGGATTATTTTTAATCCGCGCTTTATTGGCCCGTAACGAACTCAACATACTTTGTGAAGTTTGATTTAACATACTTACTGGATTTGGCGTTGCCGCGGCATAAGCCGCACCGGCAAATAATAAAGTAAAAATCATTAAAGCTTTTGTTAGTTTTTTCATTTCAATCTTCCTATTAAAATTAAGTGATCAATTAACTCTTTCTTAACTTAAGCAAAACAAATCATTAAGATGCTTTTTTTGCAGCTTGCGTCGTTGCCGCCGGAGTAACAGTCGCTGCTGCTGCCGGTGTTGCTGCCACAGGAGTAACAGTCGCTGCTGCTGCCGGTGTTGCTGCCGGTGTTGCTGCCACAGGAGTAACAGTCGCTGCTGCTGCCGGTGTTGCTGCTACAGGAGTAACAGTCGCGGCTGTCGCTTTTGCCGCTGGAGCTGCCGTTGCAGCTTTGGCTGATGCCGGCTTCTTATTAATGCTAAATAGCAACTGGCCAATGAGATTTTCTAATACTAATGCCGGATGCGTATCTTCGATCACACTACCACTCTTTAGCGCAATTTCATCATAACCTGGAGTAATACCAATGTAATTCGCACCCAGCAAGCCTTCCGTTAGAATACTTGCCGACGAATCTGCTGGAATATTATTGTCTTCTTTATAAATAGCCATGCGTACATCGGCTTGGAACGTTTTTGGGTCCAAAGTAATTGATGTTACTTTGCCAACCTTAACACCGGCCATACGAATCGGCGCATTCACTTTTAAACCACCAATATTATTAAATTTTGCCGTAACAAAATATGCATCACTGCTTGTTGTTGTTGATAAGCCACTCACTTGAATAGCCAAAAACACAAAAGCAACAACGCCAATAATCATTAAAATACCAACAGAAAATTCCGCTACTCGCATACTACGCACAACTACCACCCTCCCATCATCATGGCGGTTAATATAAAATCTAAACCTAATACAGCTAACGACGAATACACGACAGTTCGTGTCGTCGCTCGACTAATGCCTTCAGCTGTCGGTTTAGCATCGAATCCTTGAAAGACTGCAATCCAAACAATTACAAAACCAAATACAATACTTTTAATAATGCCGTTGACTACATCCGCGCTAAAGCTGACATTACTTTGCATATTGTTCCAAAATACGCCGCTATCAACACCTAACCAGGCAACGCCAATCAGGTAACCGCCCCAAATAGCAACAGCACAAAAAATAATAGACAATAATGGCATGGAAATAATACCAGCCCAAAATCGAGGTGAAATAATACGCCAGAGAGGATCAACCCCAATCATTTCCATACTATCAATTTGCTCGGTAGTTTTCATTAAACCTATTTCTGCTGTTAAAGCTGAACCGGCACGCCCAGCGAATAATAATGCAGTAATTACCGGACCTAATTCACGTACAATTCCTAAGGCTACCATGGTACCCAATTCACTAGTAGCAGAAAATTCGACAAGAATATTGTAGCCTTGTAAACCTAATACCATCCCGATAAATAATGCCGAAACAACAATAATCAAAAGTGATAAGACACCGACAGAATAAAGTTCTTGTAACAACAACGGAAAAGTTCTAACTGTGCGTGGTCGTCGTAACAAAGTACGTACTAGGAAAATGCCCGAACGGCCGAAGCCCGAACAAAATTCTATACCACTCTGACCAAAAGTTTGTATTCGCGTTAGCATTCTAATAAATCCTCCGCGTAATCTTTCGCTGGATAATGATAAGGAACAACACCATCCGGTAAACCTTGAATAAATTGCTTCAGTAAAGGTGAAGAATCTTGCCGTACTTCTTCAGGTGTGCCCTCACCAATGACTTTGCCATTCGCTAAAACATAGACGTAATCTGCAATGCTCATCACTTCTGGAACATCATGCGTAACAACGATACTTGTTAGACCTAAAGCATCATTTAATTTACGAATCAATTGCACGATGACGCCCATTGCAATCGGATCTAAACCCGTAAACGGTTCGTCATACATAACTAATTGTGGATCCATCGCAATTGCCCGGGCTAACGCCACGCGACGAGCCATACCACCGGATAATTCACTTGGCATCAATTCACTGGCACCACGCAAACCGACCGCTTGTAATTTCATTAAGACGATACGTCGAATCAACGTTTCAGGAAGGTTGGTATGCTCACGTAATGGAAAAGCTACATTCTCGTAAGCAGATAAACTCGTGAATAACGCTCCAGACTGAAATAACAATCCCATTTTACGACGAGCTTTATATAATTCGCGACGTGAAAGTTTAAAAACATTCTGATTATCAACAATAATTGAACCGGATTGTGGGCGTAGCTTAGCACCAATTAAACGTAATAAAGTTGTTTTACCACAACCACTTGGCCCCATAACCGCGATGACTTTACCTTTAGGTATTGCCATATCAATGCCTTCATATATAACGCGCTCGCCTCGACTAAAATGCAAGTCGTTTACGGTAATCAAATTTTCCGTTGTACTCATTTTCTAGACCAGTTTATTTTCAAAAATTGTGGCCATAATGACCTAAAAAACCCAAAAAAGCAATGTCTTGCCAAACTGGCCATAACTTATGATATTCCTTGTTAATAATTTGCTAAAAGGCCTGACATTACGCTAAAATAGCGCCAATTTGGGTTAAAAGAAGGTCATAAAATGGATGTAAAAGTACAAAAGTTCTGTGAACTTGGTAAAGCCGTAATCGCAACAGAAGCGCAAGCAATTGCAGCGCTGGAATCGCAAATTGACGATAAATTTGCCAAAGCTTGTGAATATATGCTGCATTGTGAAGGTCGTGTTGTCGTCACAGGTATGGGTAAATCCGGACATATTGGCAATAAAATTGCCGCAACGTTTGCGAGTACCGGCACTCCAGCATTTTTTGTTCATCCAGGTGAAGCCAGTCATGGTGATCTTGGTATGCTGACACATAAAGATGTTGTCGTCGCTCTATCATACTCAGGCTCAACGGAAGAAATTATTAAAATTTTACCGGTTATCAAAATTCTTAACCTGCCATTAATCAGTTTAACTGGCAATCCAAAGTCAGAGCTAGCCCAGAATTCTCATATACATATAGATATCAGCGTTGAAAAGGAAGCATGTCCTCTGGGTTTGGCACCCACCTCAAGTACTACAGCAATGCTAGCCATGGGCGATGCCTTGGCGATTGCATTACTTGAATCACGCGGTTTTACTGCTGAAGACTTTGCTTTGTCACATCCTGGCGGCAATCTAGGGCGGCGCTTATTATTACGCGTTAGTGATCTCATTCATTCAGGTGAAGCTATACCTGCAGTTACTCCAGAGACTTCTTTAGCTGAAGCTTTAATTGTCATGACTGAAAAACGTTTAGGTATGACTACGATTACGGATAGTAATAATAAGTTGATTGGCGTTTTCACCGATGGTGATTTACGTCGAGCTTTAGATAAAGCACAAGATATGCATAAACTACCTATGAAAGACGTTATGACTTCGCCATGTAAATCATCGCGACCAAAAATCATGGCAGTCGAAGCTTTGCAAATGATGGAAAAACATTTAATTACATCATTACCCGTGACTGACAACGATAATAATTTATTAGGCGTCATCCATCTGCATGATATTTTACGTGCAGGCATTGTTTAGGAAATAACTATGAGTCAATATAATCTGCCAGCCAAGCTCTTACCTAAAGTTACCGCTATTAAAATGGTGATCTTTGATGTTGATGGTGTGTTCACTGATGGGAAAATTATTTATGACAACAGTGGCAATGAGCTCAAGAATTTCCACACATTGGATGGCATGGGCATCAAGTTATTAATGCAGGGCAGTATCGATGTCGCTATCATTACCGGTAGACAATCACATATTACTGAAAAACGCATGTCAGAATTAGGCATTAAACATATTTACCAAGGCCAGCATGATAAGCGTAAAGCTTTTCAGGATTTATTAACTACATGTCATTTACAAATCGATGACATTGCTTATGTTGGTGACGACTTACCTGATTTGCCATTAATTAAGGCCGCCGGATTTGGAATCGCTGTCAATAATGCTACGGATTTCGTTAAACAACATGCTGCTTGGGTTACTCAAGAATCGGGAGGTTTTGGCGCAGTCCGTGAAGTCTGTGAAATGATCTTAGCCGCCCAAGATAAATTAACCGGCTTACAAGCTAGATATTTAGAATAGAATTATCGCTTTTTCTAATAAAAGCCATTATAATCGAGCACATTTAGCACAACTTTAGTTGAATTTATGCAACATCACGCAAATAAACGCACCATCATATGGCTAACTGTTCTAGTCTTATTGGCTATTTTTAGCAGTTGGTTAGCGCTATCGATTTCTAAAGGTCTTGTCATCAAGCAAGTTCGAAATGATGCCCTACCGAATCAAGTCATACAACAAGCCGAAGTTTGGCAAATGGATAAAACTGGTAAAGTAAACTTACATTTTACAGCTCAGCGTTTACAGCACTATACAAAAAATAATATAACCTTCATGCAACAACCGCATTTCTTAGTTTACAGTAAGAAACAACAACCACCTTGGGATATTACAGCTAATCAAGGTAAAGCTATTAATGGCACCAAACATATTCAATTATGGGATAACGTTGTCATTCATCAAAATGCGGCGAAACCTAAATCACATGCTACGACAATACTCACTGAAGAAATCATGCTGACGCCAAGCACACATATTGCCGAAACAAAGAAACCAGTTACCATCATGCAACATGGAGCAACACTAAAAGGTGTTGGTTTGAAGGCAAATTTGCAAAAACACTGGTTACGTATTTTATCTCATGTTAAAGCCTATTATAATCCCAGCGACTTCAATAAAGCAGCCAAGTCAAAACCAACGAGGCAAAAACAACCATGACACATTTTATGCTTCCGAGTTTACGCAAAAAGTTTATTTTCATAACGTTTATTATCTTCTGCTTAACAATTCCTGAAATTCTATATGCATTGGCAAGTGATCAACAAAAGCCTTTACATATTGTTGCGGATAGTTCTTACTTTAATAATTCAATTGGTAAAAGTGTTTTCACGGGTAATGTCAAAATCACACAAGGAACAACTATCTTAACCGCGAATAAAGTGGTTATCTATGCCTCCAAAAAGCATAAAGTTAAAGAGCTCATTGCCTACGGCTCCGCAAAAAAGCGCGCGCATTATATTACGTTACCCAAACCTAAACAGCCACTCTTTAAAGCACAAGCCATTACTATAAAATATTTTCCACAAAAACATTTAGCTTATTTATTAAAAGATGCTGTCGCCTCTCAAAAACCGAATATAATTAAAGGCGATATCATTACTTACAATACGCAAACGCAAACTGTTAATTCTTCAGCGCAACAACATCACCGCACGACTATCGTGCTTTATCCGAATAAATTACCAAAAACAGGCAAAACGAATGACAACAAGTAGCTCGACGACTTTGGAAGCAAACAATCTTGGCAAACAATATAAAAACCGTTGGGTTGTTGAGAACGTATCACTAACGCTAAATACGGGCGAAATTGTTGGTTTGCTTGGCCCTAATGGTGCTGGTAAAACCACAAGTTTTTATATGATTGTTGGTTTGGTCAGTGCTGACCGCGGTAATATTATTCTCAATGGCAAAGATATTACGCATCTACCCATGCATGTGCGTGCACGACTTGGTATTGGTTATCTACCACAAGAAGCATCCGTTTTTCGTAAACTCACTGTCGCACAAAATATTTTAGCAATACTTGAATTACGTTCGGAGTTAAACAAGCAACAACGTCACGATATTCTTGATGAATTACTTGAGGAATTTCATATCGCTCATATTCGTGACAACATGGCGTTTAGTTTGTCCGGTGGTGAGCGTCGTCGTGTTGAGATTGCTCGCGCTCTAGCTTCAGATCCCAAATTTATGTTACTTGATGAACCTTTTGCAGGTATTGATCCTATCTCCGTAATCGATATTAAACGCATTATTACGCATTTAAAACAACGTGGACTCGGCATTTTAATTACGGATCATAATGTTCGTGAAACATTGGATATTTGTGAGCATGCTTATATTGTTAATACCGGCCATATTTTATGTAAAGGCACGCCACAGGAAATATTAGCCGATCAGAAAGTCCGTGATGTCTATTTGGGCGATGAATTTGTGTTATAACAGCAAAGCTTTCACAAAGACCTTTATTCGCACCCCGCTTATTATTCTCATATATTTCAGTAGCTTGTGGCTCCGGCAACATCTCAGCCATTACATTACCACAACAGCGACTGGCGCATATCGCATTTTCTATTACAATAAAATATAGGGATTCACATATATATCAATTTTATATCGAATTCTCTCGATGCGGTCTCTCTTAATGGAATGCAAGTAAAATGACAATAAGCATGAAGCAAAGCCAAAGCTTACAATTACAACTCACACAGCAACTACGTTTAACCCCTCAGTTACAGCAAGCTATTTATTTATTACAATTAACAAGTCTTGAATTACAACTCAAAGTTGAAGAGACCTTAGAAAAAAATCCATTATTAGAACGCGCAGACGAAGAACAGCAAACTGACTGGCATAATAATACAAATATCTCGACAAAAGAATTATCGGCAGAAACATCTATTACTGCTGCTGAAAAACTAACAAATTATGATAATAGTAATAATGCTACAACATCGTCAAATGACTATATTGATCAATTACAACAAGTCCAAACACTCCACGAACAATTACAATGGCAAATTGAATTAACACACTTCATCAAGACTGATAAATTTATTGCGCTAACAATTCTTGATAGTTTAAGCGAACAAGGTTTTTTAAATAACTCAATTGAAGAAATAAGCTCCACCGTTAATCAACAGCTCAGTGATAATGACTGTGTTGATTCTGAAGATGTATTAGCAGTATTACACGTTGTCCAACAATTAGAACCATTAGGAATAGGCTCACGTAATTTACAAGAATATTTACTCATTCAATTACAACAACAAGAGCTCACTCTTATCAACAGAAAGTTACAAGAAATCATTTCAAAAGACATCGATTTACTTGCAAGTCGCAATTATCAAAAAATAAAACGTCAATATAAGCTTAATGAAAACTCGCTTACTGCTGTTTTGGAATTATTGCATCATTTACAAGCTTATCCCACTCTGCATAGCAAGACATCCATGAGTAGCAACTATATTATTCCCGACGTTATTGTCAGTAAACAGAGTCATGGCTGGCAAACCCAATTAAACGAAAATACCATTCCTAGACTGCAAATAAACTCTATTTACGCCAATATTATTAATGCGGGTTCAGCGCAACAACATGCAACCTGGCGGAGTTACTTACAAGAAGCTCGTTGGTTTATTAGCAGTTTAGAAAGTCGCCATGAAACTTTATTAAAAGTGACAACATGTATTGTTAAGCACCAACAAGCTTTCTTTGAGCATGGAGCTAAAGCCATGCAACCATTAATCTTACATAATATTGCCGAAGCAACAGGGTTACATGAATCCACAGTTTCACGTATTACCAATGGTAAGTATCTGCATTCTCCTCGCGGTAGCTTTGAATTAAAATATTTCTTCAGTAGCCATGTCAATACACAGTCAGGAGGAGAAGTATCGGCTATTGCCATTCAAGCATTAATTCAAGAATTGATTACTAAAGAAAATAAACGACACCCTTATAGTGACCAAAAAATAACAAACACGTTACAGCAACAACATGGTATTAATGTTGCACGCAGAACCATTACAAAATATCGTGAAACATTACATATTGCAGCATCGAATGAACGTAAGTGTATTAATTAATAAGGAGAAAACAAGTCAGGACTTACTATAAACTCTTTGCCTCGTCTACCCATACCCAAAGGGCACAGGCAGGGCTCAGGTAAAAAGTTTTGCGAAAGTCCTAAAGATTCAACAATTAATTCGCACATGTTATAATGGGCGTCAAAGGAACAGAATTAACCAGATAAATAGGAGTGTTATTATGTCTATTTCAATCAACTTTACTGGCCACAATGTAGAAACCACCGATTCATTAAAAGATCTCACTACCAAAAAGCTTGAACGCTTAACCCGCTATTTTGATAGAATTTCAAGCATTGATGTTACCTTCAATGTTGAGCATCTTATGCAGTGTGTAGAGGCAACCGTTCGTGTTCCTGGCAATGTCTTTCATGCAACATCTAAAGCAGAAGATATGTATGAAGCCATTGATAATTTAGTTAGTAAACTCAATAAGCAAGTTCTTAAGCACAAAGAAAAAATTGCTGAACACTAAGAGCAGCAAAACATCGAGTGTTGAAGAAATTTCTTTCACTCATCTAATTACAAAAATAATGTGATATACCGCTCGTATTTCGAAATGCGAGCGATATATCTATCGGAATTCGAAATGCAAGTTTCGGTAGATACGCTAATCCTAAAACCTTAATATTTAATGAGTTAGAATGTCAGAACAAAAAAGCAAAGTTATGCACGGCGTATTTCTCGATGTCTTTGGTCTTGGTGTATTACTAACCGGCGACAGTGGCATTGGTAAAAGTGAAATCGCTCTGAATCTCATTAATCGCAGCCATCGACTCATTGCTGATGATACTGTGGAATTAACCCGTATTGATGACGAAACGTTGATGGGACGCTGCCCTGTTGTACTTCAAGACTTTCTTGAGGTTCGTGGCCTAGGTATCTTAAATATAAGGGAAATGTTTGGCGACATTGCCGTGAAAAATGCAAAACGCTTACATCTTGTCATCAATCTCTTAGAAATTACTCATGAAGAATTTAAGACAGCCGACCGCTTGCATGGCATCCATCGTAAACGCCAAATTCTGAAAGTCGTGGTTCCTGAAGTCTCAATTCCGGTCTCCCCTGGACGTAATCTCGCAATTCTGGTTGAAGGTGCTGTACGTAATGAACTACTTCGCGCCAAAGGTTATTATGCTAATTTAGACTTTATTAAGCGCCACCGTAAGATGATGCAAACTGATCCTCAGGATAAATAGCCCTAACAATGTTTTACCTCATATACTCATATTTTTCTTGTCTGCAGACATGCTTTTGATATAATTTGAGCATCACAAATTAATTGTCACTTTATTCATATCCCACATCTTAGGAAGAAAAGAAAGAAAGATGAAAAGAAACTATTTATTCGTATTGGGCTTAATACTACTCATCATCTCTTCAGCATCTTTTGCAACGCTGAAGCATCGCCCTAAAGCACCAGGTCTGGCAATATTTCTATCCGGTCAGGGAGCATGCGTGAATGCAGCACGTCAATTTGGTGGAAAATTACAAGATTACTCTGATAACTTTAAATTTAACTCTCCTAAATCAAATTACTATGGGAAAGAAGCAAGAAATTTTAGGCAGATATCATTCGTTGATGATACTTGGTCTTCCACCTGCTATGACAATAACTGCAGTGTTGCAACTGGCAATACCTGTTTTGAGCTCTTTAACAAGTTGCCTATGTTTTCAGATAAAATCCATGCTGTTATTAAGCATGAGCTAGATCGACAATTACAAAGTTATAGTTCAAACGAAACCAGCGCAGCAAAAAGTTATAGTATGGTAACATGCACATATTTGGCAAATAACCACTCAACTGTAAAGTGCTTTGCTACAAGGTAGGTTACACAACCATGTTGAGGGGTTTGCATTCTAGTAATTACTGGTATAATCAGACGTTCGCAAATTTGGACATGGTCATAAATATATGCAATTAATCATTGTTAGCGGACGTTCCGGTTCAGGGAAAAGTGTCGCCTTACATATGCTGGAAGATCTCGGCTTTTATTGTGTCGATGGCGTGCCAACAACACTACTACCAAACTTAGTGGAAGAATTAAGTCAAGGTTACAATAAAGTTGCAACCAGTATCGACGCACGTAATTTTCCACGAGATTTTTCAAAATTTAAAAAAGTTTTAGCGAATGTTAAAGACTTATGTGAAAGTTGCGAAATCATCTATCTTAATGCCGATGATAACACCCTAATTAAACGTTTTAGTGAAACTCGACGCAAACACCCATTAACAACTGATGATATTTCTCTAGATGAAGCATTACAACGTGAACATGAATTATTACATCCTTTACAGAAAATAGCAGATACTGAAATTGAAACTAATCAATTATCAGTACATGAACTACGTAATAATATTCGCTCTACAATAAATAATGATCAATTACCCAGCTTATCGATTTTATTTTTATCCTTTGGCTTTAAACACGGACTACCGCTAGAAAGCGACTACGTTTTTGACGTGCGCTGTTTGCCAAATCCTTATTGGGAACCTGAATTACGCCAATATACCGGGTTAGATCCCGCTATTAAACAATACTTAGAAACAGGCGAGGAAACACCTGCAATGGTCTCAGACATAACAAATTTTCTTGACCTCTGGTTACCACATTACGAAAAAAATAACCGCCAATATCTAACCATTGCACTAGGTTGTACCGGTGGCCAACATCGTTCAGTATATGTCGCTGAAAAATTAGCAGCTCATTATCAACAACACCGTAAACATATCCAAGTTCGACATAGAGATTTATCATGACCGTTGCAGTTATTATTATTACACATGGCAATATCGGTAAAGCATTACTGAATGCCGCCAAAAATACTTTAGAAAACTTACCGATGCCTTGCCGAGCAATATCAATCAAACGCAATGCTGATCCTGATGTTTTGATCCCACGCTTACAAAAAACCTGTGAAGAAATGGATCAAGGTGATGGCGTATTAGTGTTAACGGATATGTTTGGCTCAACACCAAGTAATCTGTCTAATGCTTTACGCGAGCAAAGATCTATTCATGTCGTTGCAGGGCTTAACCTACCGATGCTGATTCGGGTATTAAACTATTCTAGCCTGCCCCTCGATGAATTACGCGAAAAAGCCTTCAGTGGCGGTCGCGAAGGAGTGTTAAATTGTGAATGTCCAGACGATGATAAACCACAATCAGATAAAGAATAATAAAATTTAAAATAAAAGAGTTAAATATGATGCGAACAAAAACAACCATTATCAATAAATTAGGCTTACATGCACGCGCCGCTGCAAAATTTGTATCTGTGGCCAGTAGATATGGCAGTAAAGTCGAAGTGAATTTCAATAACAAAAAAGTTAATGGCAAGAGCATTATGGGAGTCATGATGTTGGCAGCCAGTAAAGGTAGTGAAATTGAATTGATTGTTGATGGTGAAGATGAACAAGAAGCAACAAATGACTTACTAACGCTTATTGAAGAACGTTTTGGTGAAGCTGAATAGCTGATTATATCTTTTTAGTCCTCATACTTTGCCAAATGGAATTTGGCCTGCTATTTTTATAAGAAATGCATATTTAATAAGGATATTAATAATATGTGTCGTTTCATCGCCTATCTAGGCAAACCTATTTTACTTCATGATATTTTATTTAAACCCAAAAACTCTTTGATTCGACAAAGTATTCATGCGCGCGAATCAAATATTGCGGTTAATGGTGATGGCTTCGGTTTAGGTTGGTATCAAACTACTATTAATGCAGAACCGGCTTTATTTACGTCTATTCAACCCGCCTGGAATGATCGCAATCTAGATTATCTAACCCAAAAAATCATAACACAGTGCTTTTTTGCTCATGTCCGAGCAGCCAGTCTTGGTGGTGTCAGTCAATTTAATTGTCACCCTTTTCATTATGGCTGTTATTGCTTTATGCATAATGGTGGCATTGCTAACTTCCAAAAAAGTAAACGTCATTTGCGCCACTTACTCGATGACGATATTTATGCGTGGGTTAAAGGCCAAACGGATTCAGAACATTTATTTGCTTTATTTTTACAGAATTTAAAACAACAAAATTTTCCACAAGATATCGAAACGCTTGCACAGACGTTGGAAACAACGGTGATGCAGATAGATGAGCTGCAGCAAGAGTTTGCAGAGCAAGGACATGCTCACTTAAACTTAGCGATTACGGATAATCAACAATTACTAGCATTACACTACACCTCTGATAGAAATGATGTGATACCAACGTTATATTATGCTGCTGGTGAGGCATTTTGTTATGCAGAAGATGCATGTCATATCACACCAGCAAAAGATAAGATTGAAACGATTATTATCGCATCAGAAAAGCTTAATAACTTTAATGCCGAGTGGCATAGTATCCCGGTGAATACTATGCTACTCGTTGATGCTGATAAGAACATTAGTCAGCAAGAAATTCTTTAAACTCTAGCTTTGACCTTTAATCCTGGAGTTACTGACAGCAAGCGTCACTCCACCAGCTAGAGTTGAAGAATCAAGTGATACCTCAGCCGCCATTAATGCCCTTATATTTTCTACCAATGTGTCTACATTTGCCAACATAGTTTCTTTTTCAGCTATTTGTTCAGCATTATCGCGCCATTGAAACTCAAGTTTATGCTGCAATCCATTTAGATTAGCAATTAGCGGCCCTATTTCATTATGTAAATAAGTGCTATTGATCATTGAAGCAAACCCAGTAGCAGCAAGAAAAGCCTTTTTACCTATTTTATTAAGTGTTGCACATATAAGCGTAATAAGTTCTTGATTACGAGCAGATTGAATATCTACTGTTTGTAGCTGTGAAAAATCATGAGAAGCAAAACCATTCTGACCAGAATCATCATAGAACAGTGTTGCAGGATAACTGCCTTGCTGAGGATAACCACCTTGCTGAAAATAACCTTGCTGAGGATAACCTTGCTGAGGATAACCACCTTGCGGAGGATAACCACCTTGCGGAGGATAACCTTGCTGAGGTGGATAACCATGCTGTGCATAATATTGCTGCATCTGTTGTTGCTGCATCTGTTGTTGCTGCATCCACGCCATCATTTGAGAGTCATAATGCCCATTTTGCTGAGGATAACCTTGAGGCGGGATTGCTGCTGGTTGTGCAGAAGGTGGTGAACGATTTAATGCACCTCCATCTTGCATTAATTGAGCATGTGTGCCTTTGTCACTTCTTCGTTTTCTTCTCGATCTAGCAGCTTTTTGCTGTTCACGTTGCTGTTGCTCTGCCGCTGCCGCTAATACACGGTCTGTTAACATTTCTGCCAATTGCTCCGCAACCGTCTCACTATATTCGGCAAGAAAAGAAGCCTCACTCATATTTAAAACCAATGAATTAATGATAGTCGGATTAATCATCGTAAATAAACTATTAGCAGATGCTTGTAATTGAGTACGCACTTCAGCTCGCACAACATCATCACTAATCAATGAGAGCTGTGTGTCTAAATCTGTAAGCATAGTCTCCACACTTGCTTCTGCATGGTTAGCAATTGTGAGCCTAATAGCATCAAAATCTGCTTTAGCATATTCAGCAAGTTGTGATTTATCTTGTAGCAAAGCATCTTTTAGTCCTGCTAGCAATTCAGGCTTAAGAATATTAAGCAAATGACTTTTTAATGCTGCTCGATGAATACTAATATCTACATTCGAAGCTGCAGATTTTCTCAGAGCTTGAAGTTTTGTCGCACCTTCAGTCAGCCAGCTTTCAGCTTGTTTTGATGCAACCAATTCTGCTGTTCGCTCTTGTGCAACAGCTTGTCCAACATGCTGTAAGGCTGTAATACTTATATTAGATTCAGCCATGGCACGCACGTTTTTCATTAATGTCATTAATACATTTTCATCAACACCAATTGCAACCACAAAAGAATCATTAGCCACAACTGCATTAGCCACCTGCGTATAAACAGGCTCAAGATGAGCATCATTCTGTTTTCGTTCTTGGAGATCTAAATTAGCTGCTGTACGTAATGCTTCTTTAAGGCTATGTTCAGTTAAACTCGCAACGCTGACTTGCAATTCTGTTTCAACACGACTCACTATCGTGTTTAGAGTCCCTGTTTCTTCAGCTTGACCAAGCAAAGCTTTAGCATATTCACTAGCTCTCACTTCTGCACATTGCTGTGTCACATCTGTTCGCATCATAGTCAAGGTAGTAGCGGAATCTGCAAGCAGCTGATTTAACGCGGCATCACCGGCACTTTGATACTGCTCTTCTAATGCTGCACTGTTATTTCGTTTTAAATATTCAATGATAGTAGCTTTAAACAGTTGCTGTGCATCAAACGCAACATCTTCTATTACAGATTTACTCACCGCTGCAATTAGTACTGGTCGACATTCTAGTGCAATAGCTTGCAGAGTTTCTGCTTGCATTGCCTCTTCCTCCAGTTTGTCTTTAACAGACTCTTCTGCTTTCGCTACGACACTCGTTACAACAGTTGTTTTCGCCGTCACAGCAGCGCCTTTAACACTCGCATTGAAAATCATTATTGCAGTGGCTGTTGCCTGTCCTTTTTGTTCTAACCATGTCTTTTTGGCTATAGCATGAGCAGCACTTAACTTTCTATCTGTTTCCACAAAATCTGCAGCGATTACTTTTACTAGCTCAGAAACATAAAGTTCAACAAAAGCATTTTTCTTTGTCGAACTACAAAGAGTCTGTAGCTCTACCACGTCAAGTTTTTGTAATCGACTTACGACAGCTGCTCGAACTTGTGTTTGCAGAAAATCAGCGTCCATAGAGCCATCAACATCTTGCATAACTGCAGCAACTTGTTGAGCAGCCAAAACATCAGCACAAATACTTTTATGTCGGTGTGATAGTTCAGCTTTTATAGCGGAAATTTCAGAGGTGGCAGTAGCAACAAGACTGCTTCTATCTTGATATAACAGTGCTTCAAATTGTGCTCGCAAAACAACTGTTAACAATTGCTCGAGTCCTTCACTAACAGCTTGCTTTTGTGCGCCTTTAGAAAGACCTTGTGGCGATTTTTTAGATACAGGGTCAGCATCCTGTATAGCTAATTTCGCTACCAATGCACATGTCGCAGCATCAAATACTGCATCTCGATTAGCCCTGTTTTTAGTATACGTTGCGGCATGCTTTTTTGCATTAACCGGCATAACCTTCGGCATCGTCATGCTAACTTGCAAGAGCACCCTATCAACTGCACTGTTTACAGCAACCCCTATAGAGCCTGCTTTTTCTTCATACTCATCTTGTTTTTCACCAACTTGACCTCTTTTCCCTTTTGCTCCTTTCATTGGTTTTGAGCTAAAATAAGCGCCAGCAGCTTTTTTAGCTGCACTTTCAATTAAATCATCACGCTTACCATCAAAAACTTTTTTAGCAACATCAGGAAGTACTTCTTTAACTGTCTCAAAATTTAATTGCTTTTTCAAACGTTGACATTCAGCAGCCATATACGTTTCAATAACACATCTTGTTTTTGGACACGCTATACTTTCAAGAAATGCAGATACATCACCTTGTCGTTTGAAGTAAATATCAAATTCTGGAAAAGTTTGAATAATAGTTCTAAGCTGATTAAAGCCTTCAACAACCTGGCCCACCTGAGCTTTTTGCGTTTCATCAACAGCTTTGGTGTCATCCTCAGAATACAGGCCTCGCAAGCATTCCGTTATAGCGGCAAGCATCGCTTCACGTCTATCGTGATCTGTCATCGTTTTATTCTGTAAAGCAGCATCCAGAACAGATTGTAAAAGAACTTGCTGCCATGCTTTTCTAACATCGCCTTTATTTGGCGATTTCCCCGCCTGAGATGATAATCTATCTTGTATCTCTGTCGTTATCGCTTTGATACTAGAAGCACTATCATTAGTAACACAGCGCTCAAGAATTTCTTTTAATTCTGCATAAAAAGCACCCTCCATGACTTTTCCTGCTTGTTCTTTTAATGCGTCGAGAGCTACTTGTTCTTCTTCAAAAGCACGTTGCGCTTCAGCTGTAGCTTCATCAAACACAGTTATAAGCGCATCATCAGCAAGTATTGTATCCACTAATTTTGTAGTAATATCACCTTGCATTGTTGATCTTTCTAAGTTAGGAAAAACAGCGCTTAAAGCTTCCGTAACTCCAGCTTCAATATTCTCTGCCAAAACACTCACTGGCTCACCCGTCGCTGCATTTAGGCTAGGCCTGACATCCGTCATAACGCCAGACATTTTATGAGCTGTTGTATTTTCATACCATGCAGCAAAAGCTTGACTCCGGCAGGGATCAACAACTAACTGAGCTCTTGCGATTGCAGTAGCATCTCTAACGTCAGCTACCGCGACAAAATCTTTGCTTAGATTTTGCATATATATTTTTATAAGTACAGCAACACCATTCTGCCCCAGTGCTGCAAGAAATTCATTTGCATGTGTTTGAGCGACGCTTCTTGCAATCTTGTCAAGAGATTCTTTAGATTTGTCTCGTAATGCTTGCAGTACAGCGTCTTTAATTGCTTTTTCAACCTGAACTTTAAGTGCTTTTAGCACATCATCTTTTCTAATAGCCGCTAAACTCTTAGCAAGCACCGCATCTCTCATCGCATCTACAGAGAATTGTTCCTCTACCGTAACTCTACAGACTCGTTGTAAAGTTGCAGTATCAACTTCTGCAACGGCCGTTGTGACAATTACAGGTATTCTCTCTTTAATAGCTAATTCTTCAGCATTCACTTCGATAAAATTAATGATCAACTCGTATATTTCTTTCGAGCGAATAGTTGTCTTTTCAAAACCAGCATTACAATACGCTTTGCAATATCTTTCTGCTTGAGCAATTAATCTTCTGGCATTTGCTGTATTCTCTTTAGAACTTACAAGTGATGGCTGCAAATAGAGTAATTGACAATAAATATTATGTAAGGCCGCTTCAATAAGAGTAGAGCCTACTTGCAAAGATTCATCTACAGAAGCATTACTATGTTTATAGCTCCCTTCTCTAATTAAATCTTCATGCATGGTTTTATGTAACTGTCGACACAACTCATAAAGTTGTGCTCTAACATTATCTTTAGAACAGCCAGCCCATAGTTTATCAATCTGCACCATTAACTTAACAAAATGCTGAGCTTTATCTCCATCCACATTAAGTGCAACAGCAGCTCTGACGTCTGCTTCTGCTTCTGCTTCTGCTTCTGCATTATTTTGATGCTCAGTAACAAAAATTAAAACTTGCCCTTTTATGTCTTCAACGCTGGTTGGCGCTAAAGATTGCAAAGAAGATGTTAATATATCTATACACTTCGTTGAGAAATCAGCAAGTTTCTCAAACAACTCAGCAGGAAACTCAGCAAAGGGATTATGAACATCTCCGAGTAAAGCATTACAGTTAGCAGCAATATAAATTGAAACACATTGTAATACACTAACTCTTTGTAAAAGCGAATTTAGAGTAGAAAAATTATTCGCAGCAAAATAAGGCGCAAGAAAAGCCTCAACAGAGATATCATCTATATTTACAAAGTCCATGCTATTATTAAATAACTTAGCAAACAGGTGCTTAACTATCGGCATAATTTCAATCAAGGCATATTCAAGACTACGAGCATGTATTGCTACAGACTGCTCTGACACAGAGCTTTGCTGACTTGCCTCAAGATACTGTCTATATTCAAGTAAAAACATATCTGCATGCTGCAAAGTATCCTTTAAACTTTTTCCTGTGATAACTGCGTTTACACCATAGCTATTTTCAATAGCAAGAAAAGCATCTCGAATTAATACAGCAATTCTATATGTCCGCTCAGCGATATTGAAGTTGAACGATTTTGTTAGTGCCACATCCGCCTTAGCGGGTTTTACGCAATAAAAATTACCTGAAACCGTCGCCTCTACTCGAGGAGAAGCGCAGCGAGTTAGCATAGCCCTATTCGGAGCTGTAGATAGCACGTTATTCGGCAATGTAAATTTAATACTTTGTAAAATATATGCTTCGAGGCTGCTTGCCATTGACACTAAAGCCGTTGCATCTTTTCGTAACACTTCATTATTTTTGTCTTTTGTCAATAGCTGACTAATCTCAAGAAGTATATCTCCACATGACTGAACTCCTCGTAAAAATTGATATAATGCTTGCACATAATCTAGAAAGTCTTCTAATTCAGTAGCATCATACTCTGCATCAGTTTTACTTGGGTCCGTGTCTAATTGCTTATTCAACGATATAAGTCTGTTATTAAGCTCGGCTGTCATTGCAACGAGTACTTCACTTGGTTCTATTCCGCTCTCCAATCTTTTAGTTTCAGGCAGAAAACCTTGACAAAGGTTTCGTAAATATTTAACCGCAGCAGGCAAAATGCTGTTATGTAAAGAAGCAGTATCTTCATCACTAGACCTTAATCCTGTATCAGACTGTAACTGTTTTCTAATCGCATTTAAGTGTGACATCATAAATGCAGCGCATGCAGATGTTGTCACAACGGTAGAAACATCTAATTCAACTAAATAGATAGCAGCATAACTTCCACGTAACTGAGTAGATTTTTTCCCCATATCAGCAAATACATGCATAGCCATGAGTGGTAATAGCATTTCATCAATTCTTTCTTTTTGAGCAACAAAAAGAAGCTTGCTCTCTTCATCAACATCAGATACCTGTAAAGACTGTATTTTGACAACGCGAGCAACGACATTGTGGTATTGACTTAGCAGCATTGGATTTTTATTTAACAACCTCACCAGATGCTCAACATTATCAAGCATCTCTTGATAAAGTATTAGCGCATTTACTTTGGAGTTTCCAAATAAAAACAACTGCAAATCAAGGGTAAGAAGCAACCATAAACATTCATCACTTGGCGCTAATTGCTCTCTTATTATAGAAATCGCATCGAGCTCAGCTAAAAGTTCGAAACCAGACGACACATCGTCATCTTCGCTCATTCTGTTAAATATATTAGCAAAGAAATCTTTTACTTCTTTAATAAGCGATCTTTGGAAATGTCTATATAGTCCAGCTCGAACCTTATTAAGAACTTGTTGCAACTGCACCCTACTTGGAGATTGCCGTTCTATCTCTGCAAAACTATCTATAGTTATGCCTTCGCTACTCATGAATTCAACAATATCTGCAACAGCATTTCTGCTAGCTAGCATACCTTGCAAAACAACACACTGTTGGATACATAGACTAACAGTCATCTTTTCTTCATCAGCAGAATTAGGGGGCATTCCAATTCGCTCTGGCGAATATAAATAGTCTTCATAGATATCTGGAGATGTGGCTGCTGCATCACGTTTAGCAAACAATGGTGTCTCAAAGTGAGACAGCAATATATTGATCATGAAATCTAAAACAGCAGCAAGTTGTTGTTTTTCATCGCTAGATGATGCTTTTGCAATTAAAGATTTTATAGCGTCAGTTATCGTAGACAGATGAATGCTTATATAGCTTTGCAACTTAGCGGCTTCTTCATTTGGAAATGCCTCAACAGCATTAACAACAACTCGATTAAAATACATGACAATTGGATAAATCAATTCTTGATAATATTGCAACCCGCCATCTTGCTCTGTATCTAACACAGGAATTTCATCGATTATCATTGAAATGTTTTTTAGTAATAAACTGATAAGCCCAACAAGTGCTGGAAGCAACTTAAACTGAGCACCTTTTCCTTGAACAAGAATAACATTACGCAATATATTATTGATATAAAGCATGATTGCCTCATAACAAGCCGTAACATTATTTTCAACTTGTAGATATGTATTAGCATGAAGAATAGATGCTGCTTGTTTTAATATCCCGGCTATATTAATTAACGATCGTTGAGCTGCATTTATATCACTATAATCAAGTAATCTAAGCTGAGTTACAGCGACATTTAGATTGACCTCAAAAATCATGCCTTGATTAAGCTTCTTTAAAACACCAGACTTAGCTGCAGAAGAAATTAAATCCAACAAGGCTCTAGCGTGATCACATTCAACGCTTGTATCATCACTATCTGATAAGCCAACAGAGTCACCAGCATCTTGACTTACTGCTCTTAATTTACAGTCATAATAGAGCGGCAAAAAGACCCTATCGAACTCATCTAACAAACTCAGCTCTTTACTAAAATCGACACTAGGATCAGCGGACTTCAATTCAGCAAGCTGACGACGAACATCTTCAGCGACATGCATAATATGATCAAGCAAGACAATATCAGTAATTGCATTGATATCAACAAAATAGGCAACGTTCGCTAAACATAATGGTTTGTGTGATAACTCTCGCGTATCATTTAATAAAAACAAATATACTTTCTTAACATCATCAATAGCAAGATCGACACCAATAATTCGGTGATAATGTAAATATATTGTTAACTCAGCAAGTAACATCGATGAACTTTTCGAATCAGTTGAAACATAGCTATCAATTTTTGCTGACATTCTACGGCATAGCTCTATAAGTAGAGTTTCTTTTTTTGCTGCCACTTCAGCAGCTATAGCTTTTAAGTCAAGTCGATAACTCCGCATCTCCACAACAGACAATTCATCAGCAGCATATTCTGCCATACTTTCCATGCGCAGCACTTGTAATAACATCGCCAGATGAGCATTAACATTCATCTGCATATTTACTTTAGCAGTGGCTCCAAGCATTACCAGCATTAGATCCATCTCATCTGTTTCGGGATGTTGTGCTGAACTTGATTCTGAAGGTAAACGTAGTAATTCCATCGCTTTTTTAAGTGGTGATTGAATAGGACTCTCAACCTCACCTGACATAAGATCAAACATGGGCTCTGCTGCATTCGCTCCACTTGAAAAAGCAGCTAACGAAGCAGCAACCGCTTGCATATGAATGTCTGCTTGCAGTTGAAGAGTGCTCATTAATTCACGCGCAGGGCAATTAAACATTTGTTCATGTAGTTTTCGTAGCATTGACATTAAATTTTGCATTGGTGCTTTTGCTAAAACTTGAAGTCGAGATTCTCGATCTAGTCTTGCCCAATTAAACATAACTTGTTCAATCTGAATTAATAGTCGTCCCTGTAATGCGCGAAGAGTTTCGCATTTTGGTGTATTGATGTTTTTATTACTGAACAAATTAACTGACTGTGCTGCATCAATATCATCAAGTAATGACTGCAGCGTCAAAACAATATCATCGACACTCTGGAAACTGAGTTCACTTACACTTTGCATTGAGGCAGCTCGAGTTACTTCAACGTCAAGCTCAGCTTCAACTCGCTGTATACTTGCCTCTAGATTGCCAAATAAATCATTTGATAGTCTCTGAGCGTCAGCAGCACTCATAAGTGCATCCTCTTGAAGTATTGCTAAAGCTTCTGTAGAGCCTCCCGCTAACATTAAGACATCAGGCTCTGCTCTGGTAACGACCTCTTCTGCTGTCGCTTCAGGTAGTGCGCTTAATCGAAAAGTAACACAGTCAATCTGACTCTCAAGTTGAGCAATTAAGGTAGGTAAATCATCAACAGTTAAACCATAACTTATTTCAATACTATGTTTATTTGCTATGTCATGAACCGCTAGATATGCTCTAGCGACTTTGACAATAAAGCTTAATCGCATTAAAAGATGTTGTAGCATTACTTTACTTTCTAAAATTTCTTTATCGACAACATCTAAATCTAAACTAATTAACTCAATGGTATCTGACTCATGTTTGTAAACAGTCAACAAGAAAGAATCGATCAAACTATTAAGTGTATAAACATAACGTCCAAAGAACTTTGCCAAATCTTTCTTTTTGCCAACACTATCTGGTGAAGTCGCATTGAAATCAACACTAGGGAGATTTGCTAGAGCCACATCTAAAGCTTCAAGCTCTTCGACTAAAACACTTTTCTCTACACCTTGAAAGGGTCTTTTATGAGATAATAAATTTCCACAAGATGATAATAACAACTGCGCCCGAGTATAAGCCGGTATTGCCGTTATTGTACCATCACAAATTTCTGAACTACTTGCTGCTATTCCTTGAAAAGAATAACGTCCATTTGCCACTAAAGCTGTAAGTGGTAAGCCAGGATAACGCTGCTTTAATCTTTCTAGCACACTTTGTTGTTGTAAGCCTTGCAAAGCCCCCATAATAAAACTTACAGCATTATTTACAGTATTTTCTACGCTTGACATATTTAATAATAATGAATAAGTCTCTCCATACACAGGTAAACCTACATTTTCTCGGTTATCAATAACGTCGAGAATACCATTAAATGCACGTAATAATTTTTTCCCTTGTTGGAGACTTAAGTAAATCAAATAACATTCATCAAGATATGCTAATAGTTCTTTTGCTAATTCAGCTAAACTACTTTGCTTATCCTTTGATTCAAACATACTATTTACAATGGCATACTTAGCGGCTAAAGACTTATGCTGTTTATCAACACTAATGAGAAGCGTTGCTTTCAAGGCATCTGCTTTAAACCCATCTAATGGTAACAGCTGTTCTTTCGGTAAAAGGCTATTTAAGACAATGCAGAATCTTTGCCAAATTAGTCCGGCACATTGCTGCATAGAAGTCTTTCGCGTCAAATTCTGAGTGAGATCTGCATTGCCTTTAACAAGAAGCATAAATTCTTCTGTTATAGCTCTTAAGCTAATAATGGCAGTAATAATATTTACCGGTTTACGTTCACTAGTGTCTATTCTATCAGTACTTGTCAACATGCTAGCAAGTCGCGGCGGACATCCTGTAATGAGCATCTTGAATAATTCAATTCGATTTAAAAGTAATAAAACATTTATATCATCATCAATACCTTCGCCATTAGTTAAACTGGATTTAGCCGCAGTAAAAACATGTTGCATTTTAGGACTACTATAGCCCATTGCCGTAATATTAACTCTCTCCAACATTGTTAATAAGATATGCCTTTGTTCTGATAACATGTCATAGTAAATGACACATAGAGCTGGCTCAGTGGCAACTAAACGACAAAGACAGATAAACGCATCAACAGCCGCGACTAAGTATTCTTGTATTAATTGTGCATTTTCTTTCTGCGTTGTTAAGTGTGTTTGAGAAAATTCTTTTTGTGCTAGAGCACCAAGACGAAAATTAGTTTTGTAAACCAACCAGCGATATCTAAACTCATACGGTCCTTTGATTTCATCCATGAAAAAAGCCATTCTTTCTACAACAGCTTTTTGAGCGAGAAGAATACACATATGTCCCTGTTCTGGGGGCTTTTTATCTGTTGCGGTGCTAGCAACTAAATTGCTGGTCAGTTTTAAACGCAGCACCGTATCCATTTGTACTTTTATTCTATTATCTGTTTCAGTAAGAATCTTTGCTAGTGTTGATTTCAGCATTGTTAAATCAATGTCCTTTAGAAATCCAGGCAAATTGAGTTTACATTTAAATGTTGAATTAACCGCTTCTAATAAAGTAATGATGTTTGATAAAACAAATAGCTTTGTATACTTCTCATAGGCTCTTTGAATTGCTGCTTCTTGTTTTTGCAGATTAGCAACTAATGATAAATCATCTAAAATTTCAATTTCGATAGCAGAAAATGCAGCTCGACACTCTGCGGCAGTTGCAAACTCAACACCACTGGTAAAGTATTCTGATAATACCTCAATAAACTCTCGTGATAGAAAACCTATCAGGGCAGGGATTTGAACTGACATTGCAACTCTACGTAATTCTAACAAGCCAGCAGCATGGATTTTTGTAACACGATGTCTCATCGCAAATAAAGCACTATCGAGCAATCTATCCTGCTGTAAAATAAATTTTTCGCGAGCCATACCAGAACTAAAGTCTAAGATTTTTGCATTTCTAAACTCATCAATAATCATTGTCAATGGCTGCATCACACAAACATACAAATCACTGGCAGTCTCACCAAGTTCCGCTAAACATTTTGGCTGATAGTCTGGTACAACGATTAAACTAAACACCATCATTAGCCATGCTGACAATTGCTGCATAATGGGAGTCTGCAAGTCAACAGATTGATACTCGACCATATAATCAACTAAAAATTGGAATGCTGTTAGTAACATTTCATAGGCATCATCAAGAATACCTTTAATCGCTTCACGCATAGCAAGTTGCGCCGAGGTAAGTACGCCAATATTTCTTGATGTATCAGGTTGTGGCCGCATCTCTAGAAGATTCGTTCTACTAACGTTTAACTGGTTACCCGCCATTTCAATTTGCACAACATTAGCAAAAATCATCGCACGTTTTATTTGTTCCGACATAGCCTTCATATCCAGGGCACCAGAAGATAGTGCCTTGATATTTTCAGTAATGCTTACAATCAGAGGTTGCCCTACTTGCTCAACATACTTTGGCATGACCCACGATTTTGTCATATCAAACATTCTGCTTAACTCTAACACATGAGGTTTATTTCTTTCTGTATCGCTAAGCTCCTCTACCTGTTGCGCATAAATAATAATCTCTTGCCATTTTTCACCAAGATCGATCAGTCGATCTAATATAGCCTCCAAGGATAATTTTAATTCATCTCCTGGCTGATTGTCTTTAAGCTTGTGCAATTCTTCTGTTCTAATGCGCTGCTGAGCTAATGATATTTTGATTTCCAGATAAAGGAGTTGTACTAGATGTAATAATATCTGTAAATTACTTTTGTCCGCCTGCCATTGCACCCATAAACTTTCTAGGCTTACGTCACATGCAGCAAGCATCTTTTGATAATCCTCCGGACTATGCTCATAGTGTTCAGTTGCGGCCAGCATAAGCAAGTCATGTACTAAGCTGAATATTGTATCCCCGGTTTCAATCGAAAAATTTTCTAATTGTTGCTGCCTGAGTCGCGTGATCGTACCCAATGATACCCTTGTGTATGCAACCGCATCTTCTCTGATTCTCAGTATGCAATTACTGATACCAGATTGATAGTTTGTATTTAAGAAAATAAATAAGGGATCTTTCTTTCTTAATTTTCTTGTCACAAAATGTTGTTGACAGAATACACTTAGTCTTTTAATTGTATCCAATTGCAGAAGTAGATATGCAAAGTTTAAAGTGGCTGACTTACCTTCCAAACCTTGTCTTTGCATATCTCCTAAGGCATTATTTGCTTTTAAGTTTTTAGCACTGAGTTTATTGAATACCGAAGCATGTAGCTCTTCTAATCTTTTTATAATATCTTTTGCAAAGTTATCGAGAACGCCTTTTTCTAGTAATTTCTTTCCTGTTAAAACTTCTTTTACTTCTAACTCAGCAGCTTCTGTTGCAGAAAATTTATGCTCTAGCACTCGAGCAATATCAACTAATTGCTCAGTGACATCAGAAGCCATGCCATGAAAATCACGAGTTCTATGCGCTTCCATGCCAACTAATCTGTTAACGACAATTTCCAAAGCTTTCAGTGAACTTGCAATACTATCAACTTGACGAGAAACATATATTTCTTTTTGTGTACTCTCACGTGATGCTTGTCCTCGCTCATTATATTGCGCCATTGTTGTTCTTAAAGCTTCTTGTAACGAACTATTATCAAGTCCTGAATCTTGCTTCCCGTGCACCACAACTCTCTTCTTACCTCTAGGCATTTTAATAGAACCTCTACTTTATAATTATTAGGAATAAATTTGGCCAATATTACACATTTTTACAACAACTTGCAAAATTTTTATGCGCTTTAATGGTAAGTTAAATAGCTACCAATTGGTCGAATCTCAGCAAGGAGATATAGCCAATATATTGTGGATATTTGCTGATTAGACTTTTGAAATTAAACTAAATTTGTTTACATTATGACGTCAGGGTTATATCTCATCCCGCGAGAAGAAATTGAACGAGGGGGGACTCTACTACCTTTTTTAGCCTCATCTCTACGTCTTGGTGTTCCTGGACTACCGCCTTTAACACTTTGATTACTAGCACCAGCACCACTTGTTAATATCCATTCTGGTAATACAACTTTCTCTTTTGTTTCAGCGCGCTGACGTCCAGCAGGCTTAGGACTTCCTTCTGATGCAGCAAACAAAGGATTATGATACACAGTTAGCTTTATAGTCGGTAACTCTTGTAACACTTCTTGTATTGCTGTAGCGAGACCAGAAAAGTCCTTAACAGATTTTTTGCTGGTGTATTTATCAACTAATTTTACGAGCTTCTTTGACTCTAAGAGCTTAGCTTCATCGAGTTTAAAATCAGAATTAAGCTGTGCTGCCACATAGAATAATATTGTAACAGCATTTTGCTGCTCAACTGAGACCTTATGCCTACGTTGTAAGCCCGCACTAACGCGTACGGCTTTAGCATAATCATTATTATCTGCAGATCTTTCTGCATAGAATTTTTTGAATGCATTAGCAACTGCTTGCAATGCCCAGTTAGTACTTGCTAATGCTAACTTCAAAAATAAGACATCATCATCTTCTTTCAAAAAGTATATCGCGTCCTCACCTCTTGTTATATGTTCAACTAGTTCTGTTTGACTTTGAGATTCACCTTGCAATTGCGGTAAGGCTACGACAACTTTTACAATATTGTTAGAGTGTTTTAAAGCATAATCAGCATTTAATTGTCGAAGTTCCTGCAATAATGGTTGTAGATATTCTGCCTGCAAAACATGACGTACATCAGCTGGAATAACATAACCTCGCTTGATTGTTACGCCATTCAGCCATTTTAAATCGAAGTTACCTTCAAAACCGCACTCTCTGTTTAATTCACTGATGACTTGCAAAAACCAAGCTGTATGAGGATTTACATCACCATGTTGTCGTACGCAAAATTCACCTTTTGATACTGAATATCTAACTCTATGCGGATAATGCTTATGTGTTGTTAGAGCAGGCAAAAACCAACGTTGCGTATAAAATATAATGGCCAGTTTCATTTGCTCACAGGCCTTTTCAATGTCTGCCTCTTGTTTTGCATCTTTAACCGTTTGCAAAAATTTATTAAACACTGCAACTAACGTTGTAATGCCCTTTCTAGGCTTCACTTTTTGGCATTCCTGTTGCAATAATGTAAATAACTTTAATAACTCTAAAACCGAACCACAATTAGCTCGTTCTTCAGTCTCTTCTGGAACTAAATCACCGCCAGCAGTTGTAGATGTTTTTGCATCTAACTCTGCAACACGTTGTTGCATTTTCTTTTGTAAGCTAGCAACCCATTCTTCAGATGAGTTTTCGCCATCCTTTAATTGGACTTGTAAAAAACAACAAATCTTTATCGTAGGTTGATTTTTTGCAAAGATAGCATGAAAATAATCAAGGACTTGAGCTCGAGCTTCGATAATTTCTTTCGAGGGTATAAATTGATGACTGGCATATAAAATTCTTAATATACCAATAACGAGGTGATTCTTTGTCGCGACAGTTTTTAAACCCTGTTTAATTGCACAGATCTGCTCTAGCTTATCTAAATCAGTTCCGGGACCATCCATGATTTCGCCTATTCGCTTAAACGATAATCTTTCTTGCAAAGCCTGAGTCTCAAGATTAAAAGGTGCGCATAAAAAATTACGCACTCCCCAAGAGCGGTCTTTCTGTAACAAAGCACCAGGAAAGGTAAACATGGCAAGCTCCTAGATAGAATAACTATGCCATCATAATAATAAAATGTGCAAATGTAAACCATAATACCATAAGTACATCACTAAAAATAAAGCACCTTACAATCGGTAAAGAGACTCTTTCAGGTCATTTGGTAAAGTTGATAATGTAAAATCCTAGCAAAAAAAAAGCCGGAGATACTCCGGCTTTTCTTGAAAATGACTAGATTACTTTGTTTTATGAGCTAATAAACCCACACCAAAGATAAACATAAAGAATGCATTAAGTGGTACTAATTCAATAAAGATATCAGGATAAATTGAGATTGATGCCATACGTAAGAAAATAGCAATCAAAACAATAATTCCAACTATCCAACCAATAACTCCGTACCAGCTTGGCATCTCTTTATCTTTAATGATGGCATAACTTTGTAGTAACACCCAAAATGCTAAACAGCCTTGAGCAACATAGTTTCCAATCAATAAGCCAAAGTAGTACATAAAAACAAATAATATCGATAATAAACTTGTTTCATGTTGATGTACTTGAACTAAAAATGTTGCAATATGCCAAGCAACACCACCCCAAAGGAAGAGTCCTAACATTGCTGTAATTGCTACAATGACAGCAATCGACTTCGCTGTGCGGGCAGCCCCTTCAGCAGCATTACGCAATGCACAAAAAGCACCAATACTACCAGGAATAAGTAGAAGAGGCGTTAAGGCATAAAATAATAAACAAATTCGTAGTGAGGCACCGCGAGATAAAAGAGCGGTTAATGAGTTTGCCGGGTCATGAGAAATCATTGCCGGATAACCAAAAACTATATCAAAGAAGACGACACCGCCAACCCATAATAATGCCAGGATAATGAGACACCATCCTCCAGCTTTAATTACCTTATCACTTTTCATATTCTCTCTCCTAATCCATGTGGGAGTTATTGTTATAAACTTTGTTCTGCTGCGCTTCAACAGCCAGAAAAAGTAGACGTAACAATAACATAGTTTTTTCAGGGAAAGAAGTTTCGGGAAATAAAAAGCGGGAATAGCATTATTAGCAACAGTTTTTGACCAGCTTCTTAAGTAGTTTCTATTTTTTGCGCAATAACAAAATAACCCGTCACCTCTTCTTCTTGTTGTTGACGTAATTTTACCGCGTCGCAATGTTGTAATAGAAGCGAACTTTCTTGCAAGACTTGTTCAAGATAATTACGACTATGGGTATAGCGCCCAGTGTTTTGTAAATGATACGCTTCAGATTCAACATGCTTCTCGACTGAAAATAGCAATGAACCTTGCGCTGTTAAATGTTGCTGACAGGCAGGTAAAATACTTTTTAATTCGCCAAAATAAATAAAAACATCTGCTGCAATAATAATATCGTAGCTATCGTCACAGTTTGTTAAGTAATGTTCAATGTCATCTTCAATTAGTTCATCATAACATTCTTTATAGTGTGCTATTTCCAACATACGCGGTGATAAATCGACACCGGTTAAATGAGAACTAAACTCTGTCAACTGTGTGCCGGCTAAACCTGTACCACAACCGAGATCTAAAATACGTAAACGTTGCTGACGCTGTTGATAAATTTTCTTAACTTGCTCATAAACAAATTGCGGGGTTTGATAATCTAGCTCTTGCTGTAAATGCTGATCATAACGATGCGCATAACTATCAAATAATGGCTTGATATATTCAGCCGGGGCTTGCCTAGGATTAGCCGATTGCTGTAATGCTGTTAAGGTATATTTAACATTAACATCATCTGGTCTTAACAATAACGCTTTATTATATAGCTCCAATGCTGCTACTTGCTTTCCTTGTGTTAAATCGATGGCTGCCAAGTTAACCAACGCGTCAAAATGTTCTGGCTCATATTGCAAAACTTGACGGAAATGAAATGCCGCAGCATCTAAATTACGTTTACCCAGTAATAACGTTCCCATATTGTAATGAGCAAAGGTATCAGTAGCATCTTGTTCCAACACAACACTATATTGACGAATTGCATTATCAAAATCACAAAGCAATAAATAGTTATGAGCTAATAACTGCCGTGTTGCGAAATTATTGGCTGAGAATTTCAATGCTTGTTGACAGTGATCCACTGATTGTTGATATTCATTTTGTTGGTAATACAATTTTGCTAATAGTAATTCAGCGCTGAGTAGTAAATCTGCATTTTGTGACATAGTGACAACTTTGTTCAACTGTTTTATTGCGGCGTCTATTTCTGTTAATTTCACTAAGGTATAAGCCATGTTTAAACGAGCATCCACATATTCCATTTGCAACTCAACTGCGGTTTGATAGTGTTTCAATGCTTCTTGAAAACCACCATTTTGATAACAGATATTTCCTAAATTATTTGCTGCTTCAGCAAACTCGGGTTGTATTGTTAATGCTCGTTGATAATGCGCCATCGCGCTAGCTGTATCACCACCAACACGCAATAAATTGCCTAAATGATTATGATACACAGGATCATTTTCATTCAAATTAACCGCTCGTTGTAAACATTGTAATGCTCGTTGATAGTTTTTCTGCGTGAAAGCAATGATACCAAGTAAATGTAAAATATGATGTGAATCGGGTGTTTCCTTTAAAATATCAACACAGAGCTTCTCTGCGTCACTAATATTACCTTGCCTAAATAGCTCTTCTGCTTGTTGATATTGTGTTTCCATACTCGTCATAAGGTCTTCCATCTACGTTAAAAAAGCCATACCTTATCGTTTCGAAAAGCATCTTACAAGCCATAAATATTAAGCAGGAAATATATTAAACTTGTTCAAGATTTGAACTTGCTGAAAAACCTATTGCATACTATATTAAAGATAACTTCATCAGACATCATGCCTGAGCCGTTCAAGTAAGGTAGTAAGGAGATCGGGTTGAGGAGTTGTGTGAAAAGCCCAGATAATTAGATTGGGATTCCTAATATACCTCATAGATCACCAAAATTTATATAGCGGGTTCAGAATTAGCGATGTCTGATGGACGTTTTTTTATTTATTCCCCCAATAATTAGGACTTACAATAAACCCTTTAACCTAGGTTTAACAAAGTATCAAGCATTTTGCGTAAATCCTAATAATAGTCTTCGTAAACCCAAACCAATCGATACAACAAAGCATAACAATAAGGCAATTAATATTACTTCAAACATATGTCCTATTGAAAATCCTGTATTCAAAAAACGTGAGGCGATAAAAGTGCCGCTAGCAGCAGCCAAAAACGATATCGTAAAAAACAATCCCATACCCAAGCCTCTCTGCTGTTCTGGTAACAATTTCATAGCAACAAAGACCGTTGTCGGAATCATTATTCCTGAATAAAAACCAAAGCAGCCTATTCCAATTAAAAAGATAGTAATATGATTGGATATTAAGGCTATTATTATTAAGAAAAACGCAGAGATGCCAAATAGCATTGCAATAACCAACAGTTTCTTATAACCAAATATATCTAAATAGTAACCAACGACAATTGATACAATCCCAAAAATTGCCGTCATGGTGAATATTATAGCTCCAGAATGAAATGCGGAATACATTAAATAATTCTGTAAATAAATAGGAATACAAAAGAATAATACTGCCCAAGACAAAGTAAAGTTCCCGCGCACGAGCAGCAATGATGGATATTCCTTTATGGTAAAGACACTGCGGCTTGTTAATTTAACAGAATCATTGGCGGCTAATGCTTCTCTATAGAAAACACTGATTCCTATTAATGCCAATAGACACAAAGGAATATTAATTAAAAACAGGTAGTGCCAATTAAGATACATTAGCATATTGCCCGCGATAATCGGGCCAAAAGCCTGACCAACACCTGAAGTCGTTATTGATACCCCTAAAATAAAACCACGCTTTTCTGGTGGGAAAATTTCAGCATTAATCATAAGAGCTAAATTCAATACGGCAGCAAAACCGATACCTTGTATCATACGCAAAGAAATAATCATCCATACATTTTGATATATAAAGATCCCAAGCGAAGCAATAAGAAAACAGCTAATCCCAAATAGCATAATCGACTTTTTATTAAAGATATCCGCCAATTTTCCACAGATAATGAAAAACACACCTGCCGTCAAAAAATAACCGGTAATAAGCCACTGTACAATAGATATAGACTCGCCCAACGATCTAGCGATATTAGGAATTGCCATGTTTACTATTGTTGCATCAAGATTAATAAGTAAAATCATACTGCAGGTACTCAACATGACAAATAATCTTTTATAATTCATTAAAGCTCTCACTAGTTAGTTAATGCTGATGACTAGTTTAAATAAACTTATGATTATTGACTATTCCAAGATCTGGGACTGTGAGTTTTGTTTTCCTAACGATATTAGGTTTTTAAACAATGATTTGATTCTGTTGAGCTAAATAAACCGCGTGGGTTATATTAGCAGCATTCAATTTATTGGTGGCGCGTTTACGATAGGTTTCTAAGGTATGTTTCGTCAGCCCCAATAAGATAGCGGTTTCTTCCGCTGTCTTTCCTTGAGCAGCCCAATAAAGCACATCAATTTCACCTTGGCTAAGTTTCTCAGTTGGTGGGTCCGCACGATTTTTTATAACATTATTACGAAAATTAGCATCACTGCCAAAGCGTGTTTTTTTAAGTTCTGGTAAATATTCTAGAAAAATATCCATCGCGTTATTTATAAAGTAACAGCTAAAATTTTCAAATGCATCAACCGTTTTATTATAAAATTCTGCAGGATTTGACTCTTTTTCATCAAAACGATTAGTACAGAGTAATAAACTACAATCAGAACAAAAACGTGATAAACAATAAATACGATAAAAATTACGATCTGCCATAAACTTAGTAATTTTAGACTGAACAGGGTCAAGTTCAGCATATTCTTCAGTGTAAATGACACGATTTAATTTACGAAAACTTTTTTCTTGTAAAATATCTGCACGGTAGAGACCTGTCTGCGCATATTCATCAGCTGCTTCTGGAAAATTAGAAACCCAAGTAAACTTACCATTATGTAGATAAATAAAAACCGCAAACAAATCGATACCAGGAATATCCAAGTTAGCGCTAAGCTGCATAATCTTTTCTTTATGCTTTACGGTAGGCACGGAATCCATCTGTTAATCTCCTTAATGGACTTACGCTAAACACCAATCTCTTTATTAATTATGCTTTAGTTTCTCGGCCATCAGCTGTAAAGCCTGACCTCGATGACTCAATTGATTCTTGCGCTCTACAGATAATTGCGCTGCAGAACAGTTTTCTTCGTCTATCCAAAATACAGGGTCATAGCCAAAACCATTATCTCCGGTTAATTCCTGCAAGACACGTCCACTCCAAACACCTTGACAGATAATTGGCGTTGGATCAGTAGCATGTTCAACATACACCATCACACAAACAAAACTTGCTTGACGTTCGCTTTCAGGAACTTCTGACATTTCTGTTAATAATCGTTGGTTATTGCTTGCCGCGGTTGCATTCGGTCCAGCATAGCGCGCGGAATAAATTCCAGGCGCGCCATTCAATGCTTTTACTTGTAAACCAGAATCATCTGCTATCGCAGGCAAATCCGTATGTCTTGCCGCATTTCGCGCTTTCAAAATCGCATTTTCAACAAAGGTTTCACCTGTTTCAGCAATAGATGGTACTAAATAAGTCGACATAGGTATAATTTCTAATGACAAATCAGCAAAAAATGCTTGGCATTCCCATACTTTCCCTTGATTCCCTGTCGCTAATACAATTTTTTGTTTTTGCATGTTCTTCTCTCACCTATTTCTGATAAAACTTCTGTAAAAAAGACGCGCCAAAATCCAAGTTTGGCATCTCTAAATGATCCGCAACAGTTTGACCGATATCCGCAAAGCTTGCACAACGCCCTATTTCACCGGACTCAACCTTCGGTCCAAACATAATAACGGGAATGTGTTCACGAGTATGATCCGAGCCTGGCCAGGTTGGGTCACAACCATGGTCAGCTGTCATAATAACGATATCGTCATCTTCTAATAATGCTTCTAACTCAGGTATCCGTGCATCAAATTCCTCAAGCGCATTCGCATAGCCTTCAACATTGCGTCTATGTCCATAGTGTGAATCAAAATCGACAAAATTTGTAAATATTAACGTTTTGTCTCCAGCGGATGGTATCGCTTTAAGTGTCGCGTCAAAGAAGCCCATATTATTCTCAGCTTTAATAGTTTGACTAATACCCCGATGTGCAAAGATATCTGCAATTTTACCAATAGCAATGACTTCACCTTTATTCTCTAACATGATATCTAGTAAAGTTGCTGCATGTGGTGGCGTCGCTATATCTCGACGATTCGCTGTACGACTAAAATTTCCTTCTGCACCAATAAATGGACGTGCAATCACACGACCAATATTGTAATCATCAACCAATTCACGCGCAAGATCACATAAATCATAAAGGCGTTGCAAGCCAAAACTCTCTTCATGCGCTGCAATTTGAAAAACACTATCAGCAGAAGTATAAACAATTGGTTTACCTGTTTTGATATGCTCAATGCCTAACTCTTCAATAATGACAGTACCTGAAGCATGTTTATTGCCGAGTACACCAGGCAAGTTACCACGCTTTATCAATTCATCTAATAAAGCTTGGGGGAAACTTGGATATTCCGGAGGAAAATAACCCCAATCATACTGCACTGGCAGACCTGCCATTTCCCAATGACCGCTTGGCGTATCTTTTCCACGGCTTATTTCAACAGCATAACCATATGCACCGTCTAAGTCTGCGCCTGCATTTGTTATAGGTTCAGTACGACCGGTGCTAGCATTGGCAGCAGCGATTAATCCTAAACGCGTTAAGTTTGGAATCTGTAATGGTCCTTTGCTGCGTTGATCACGGCAGTATTCAACAATATGGCCAAAGGTATCACTACCTTGATCAGAAAACTTTTCAGCATCTTCAGCAGCGCCAATACCAAAAGAATCTAAAACTAAAATGATTGCTCTTTTCATTATCCCTAATGCCTTAAGGTTGAATTGTTATTATTCTCTGCATATTGTGATTTGCAGTAGGTCTCTCGCATAAAGTAAGCAACAAAAAATGCCAGTAAAAATCCTATTGGAAATAAAATCATTGCTCGTTGAAAATCGTGCGCAGAATAAATGGCTACGCCATGTAACGTTTGCCCATGCCAACCTTTATCTAAAAAGATACCAAAGATCGGTTGGAATAAAGCTCCACCACCTTGAACAGTAAATGAAATCACACTAATTGCCGTTGCCGTAATCACGGCAGGATTACTTTCGGCAATAATAGGGTAGCTAATAACTTGTGTGCTAGAAACAAAACCTAACAAACCAAATAAAATCATCAAGCTTAACCAAGATTGATGCGGCACATAAATAATAACACTGACAATCGCCACACAAACCAAAGCACCAATCAACATAGGGATACGCCGCCGCCCTAACCTATCTGATAACAAACCCATAATAGGCGAACCAAAAATAGTGCCAATAAAGATCATCGCCGTAACCATCGTAGCATCCGTTGCGGTCATTTTATCGGCACGCTCGATGTAAGGCGCGCCCCAAACAGCACCTAATAAAATTATCGGGAAATTCATAATACAGCTATAGATTCCACCTAACCAATTTTGTGTACGTAATAAAGCTTTGCGCAGACTAGCCCAAAAACCCATTTTAACTAATTCAGCTTGAGCAGCAGCATGATCATAATTTGCAGGATAATCTTTAACGAAAAGTGAGATTAATGCCAAGATAACCACACCTACACCAGCATCAATATAAACCGCTTGACGCCAACCAAAATGATTGACCAGTAATGTAAATGGTGTTTGCGCAACCATGCCACCAATCATTGCCATCGTCACAATTAAACCAACAATAAGCGCTAAACGTTTACTTGGAAACCAACGTGATGCTAAGGTCACCGGCGCTAAAAAACAGAAGGCACTACCAATCCCGGTAATAAATCTTGCAACAGCAGCCACAGCAAAGCTATGCGCCATCGCAAACATCAACGTACCAATCACACAAGTTGAAAAAGTAGCAACAATCAGTTTCTTTGTTGAAAAACGATCGAGCAACATACCCGCAGGAAATAAAAGAACGACATTCGCGATTAATGACGCCGCTGCTAAAAAGCCAACTTGACCGGCATCAAGACCAAAGGCGCCTCGCAAATCGAAATTGATCGCGTTAAACATCATTAACTGTATGTATTCATAAAAAAAGAAAAGTGCGGCAGTTAGAACTACCACCCATGGTGTAAGTGCATGATGCTCGCTTACATTATTATTAACAGGAATCGTATCTGTCATAGTTGTCATCAAGCCACCTTTTTACAGAATCAGGACTTACACTAAGCATCAATCTCTTCGTTAATTATGCTTTCAAAAAAACTCACGTATTATATATACTCGCCACATTGTGGTTTTCCAGTTTTATACTTGCTCTTTTTTGCCCTATTGGATGTTTCAAACTTGCCAATAGTCTAGCTATTATCGGCAATTTAAACATCCAATAGAATAAAAATCGCTTTGTCTAATTCCTGGAAAACCACAATGCGACGAGTATATACTATCGGTTATTTTGATAACATAACTGCCTCGATCTTAGCATTTATCGTAAGTCCTGAGAATTTTACTAAAGTTTACTCAGCTTCTGGCGAAGCAATATTTCGCGCATAGGTTTCACGAATACAGAGTGTCGCCATAATTGCCAAAGCAAAGGTAATTGGCAAAATAATTAAAGCAAAGTTAAAATTTTGTAATGAATAAAATGGTTCATGATGATGATAAATATGCATCCAATGATAATCTAACATCCAACCAAATAGCGGTTGAAAAACAGCACCACCACCCATAATCAAAATGGAGCCGAGCGCCATTGCTGTACTCGTCACAGCACCATGATTGCTTTCACTAATAACGGGATAACCCAATACCTGGGTGCTGGTAAATAAACCTAGCAAAAGAAACAGAGCAATATAAGAAGCATAACTTAAATGCGGAATATAGATAATTGCACAAACTGTTATTAGAGATAAGAAACCACCCACTAACATTGGCATACGTCGCCGCGCTAGTTTATCGGAAACATAACCTACAATCGGTGCACCAATAATGGTTCCAATAAATACCATCATCGTGACATTGGTTGATTGAGCTGGGGTTAAATGTTCAGCCTGTTGTAAATACAAAGCACCCCAGACTGCACCTAAAATGAAAATCGATAAGTTTAAGAAGCTGGTAAATAAACCTGCTAACCAGTTTTGCCAGTTGCTAATCGTCATGGTTAAACTACGCCAAATACCCAGCTCATGCACTTCTTGCAGTTCTTGTTCATGATTTTGTTGCATTTCAGCAGGATAGTCATGCACAGTAAAATAAATCATTAAGACTAGAATCGCACCAATAAAGGCATTTACCATCATCGCATGGCGCCAGCCCATATCTTCGACTAATACAGTCAAAGGTGTTTGTGCCACAGCACCACCGAGCATTGCAATCGTCACAACGACACCGACAACTAATCCCATACGACGTGGAGGAAACCAACGTGACGCTAAACGTATACACGCTAAAAAAGCAAAAGCATTACCAATACCTGTTAAAAAACGACATCCTGCCGCAAACCAAACATTACTCGCCATCGCAAATAACAACGTTGCGAATACGCATAAAGTCATGGAAATTAAAATAACAGTTCGTGTTGCATAACGATCTAAAAGCATACCGGCTGGAATTAAGAATAACGCATCAGCATAAAAGTATGTTGCTGATAACATGCCAAGCTTCGCACCATCTAAACCAAACTCACGAGTAATATCATTAGTAATAGCACTGAACATATTCATTTGAATAAATTCATAGAAGAAGAACATGGAAGCAGATAAACAAACTACCCAAGCTAACCAAGAATTGCGTTGCTCTTTAGTGATCGCCGGCGATTCCATCGTCATAGTATTAGACAAGGTCCTATCTCCCATGAATGAGTCCGAGCCCCATAATCCTGCCCATCAGGCATTATTTGGACCAGACATGAACAAAATTGCGCAGATCATATACGATCCAAGACAGTTTTACTAGGCAGGCTTGATAAAGTTTCAGTGTTATTGCTGGCTTTGATTTGTAGCCAGTCAGGCAGAATAACCATTTGATTTTAATCAGTTTGTTCTGCCAGACTTGTTCAAAACAGACAAAGATTAGGCAAAATAATAAAGAAATCCCAAAGAAAATTCATGTGTCTCAAAATGACCTTGGCGATCATAGAATCCAGAATTACCGCTTATGTTATATTCTCGAGCAAAAATACTATATTCATAACTCAATCGTGCCGCGAAATTTTTCATGAATACCAAAATCATCTAATAACAAAGTTGTGTTTCTAGTTATTCGGTCTTTATGAGTCACGTGACACTATCATTATCGTAACCTAAATTACTGCAGAAATAATACAGGCTTTCAAATTGTTGAGACCATGCTTGCCATTCATATGTAGATTTAAAGTCACACTTTAAATCTACATAGCCATTGCGATACTGGTTTGTTTTTGGCACAATTATTCGACATACGTTGCCGCCATCCACTCACAAAAAATACCGAGGTCTCCAATATGCAAGGTTCAGTCGCAACCATCGAGGCTAGATTAGAATTAGAAGCAAGCTATAAGTTATATCAAAAAGAACACTGTGCTGATTTGCGCGAACAGTCTCGACAAAACCTCTCAGCTCTTCGCCAGCGTGTCACAAGCTTATATGAAGAAGCAACCCTGGAACGATTAAAACAGGAATGGATGACAAAAGTTGCTCCTCAGTTTGCCCTTAAACACGTTACGCGTGATTTACGGACGATTGAACAAACCGGTGCGGTATTATCTTTGCATCGACGCACTCGAGAAGACGATAAAAAAGTGTTAAATCGTCACACCGGAAAACAAGGTGCTTCACAACATCAAGTTTATTGCACATTAGGCTTAACCGGTCATAAACAAATTACTTACTGGCTTGATAAAACTGAGATGGTTGTTGCCGACGTAGGAAAAGCAGCATCGGATGATGCTGAATTTAAAAGCTTATGGATTAGTACTCATCATACCCCTATATTAATGGGGCAAGTTGAACCTAGCAACTACTTTGGCAGTACTCGACGTACAGTATTTTTCCAAGATAATCTACAACATATTCGTTATGACTATACAGATGACAAAGAGAGTATAACACGCCCATTGGACTGTAAAGAAAATGTATTCTGTGCAGAAGATGGCTTAGATAGTTTATTTGAAGCTTTGTTTTTACAAACAATGGAAGAAGCTCATTATATTGGAGGAGAATATCAACAACAATTATTAGCTGCAAATAGTTCAATAGGACTCTTGCAAGCACTCTATTCAAACCTTTTTACTCCAGATGTATATCCCGAAGCGAAACTGATGTCAGGTAAGCTTAGCATTGCCCATCCAAATGTTCACACTGTTAGCAACTTAGCAAACCAACCTGAGCTCTTTCTCGCATTATTTAATGCGATTGAGAAAGCAGATGCTATCGAGATGGAAAAGTTACTGGCAAATGAGTTCGATATCAATGCCATACATAGCGAAACAACCTTATTGATTTATGCACTTGAGCAACTCAAATATAAAATAACCTCTAGTGCACCTAGCTATAAAGCTCTGACCCCAAAACTAAAAAGAATTATTGAATTACTCTTTAACAAAGGCGCTGATATCACTGCCTCAAATGGCAAAGCCTTTACAATAATAGTAACAGCTAGAAATGATGTGTTATATGAATATACGCAGTTAGCAATAGCTGGGATTCCAGATCTTCAACAGCCACTCATTCACCACTGCCCAAGCTTTCTTTGGATGACAAATGTGCCTGAGTCAAGTGCCCATAGTCTTGCTTTACGTACCGGCAACTGGATGTCATTTGTTGCACTTATGGATGCCAATATACAACCACCACCTGATTGGGCGGTATTTGTTGATGCTTTTCTTGGTGGCTGTGACTCAGACGAACAAATTGATTATCTATTAATGCACTTTCCTGATGCCCTCAACTTGACATCAGATCGAGTGAAACTCTTGCAACAACATGAATACGGTACTGTACTGATGGTCGCCGCGAGAGAAAATGCTCGAGGTAAGCAGTATCTAATTGAGCAAAAGATTGAAGGCGAAGACCCAGGATTAATATTAATTAAAAAATTAATAGCAAAGAAACTAGCTTTAAATTTTAATGTCTGTAATACAGTCGGTAATACAGCATTAATGATCGCTATTCAAGAAGCGAATTATGCCGTCGCGGCTTTATTAATTCAATACACGGATATCAATATTCGCAACGACAATGGTGAAACGGCATACTCTCTAACAAATAGGCTGCTTGCAATACAAGAGCAAATTTCTGAAGACGATAGAAATGCAGAAATTAGAAAAAAAATAGACGTATACAAGCAAGTTCAGAGGTTATTGGAACAGAAAGACGAAAAGCTTATAAAAGCACCCTCGCCAATCACACAAGAAGAATACGCAGTTGAACGGGAATATGCCGCCGCAGTTATGGTAATTCGACAACAACAAGGCCAAGCAAAACAAGTTTTGATGGTACGTAAACAGTCTCCACACGGCGAAGCCTTTGGTAATTATATGTTTCCTGGTGGTTTGCGAGATCATGATGAAGACTATATGACAACTGCTGCAAGAGAATGCCTGGAGGAAACGGGCATTGCTGTAAAGTGTGATGAAATCTTTGTCTATAAAAAATTGGTAATGAATCATTATAAAAGACTTCATTTCGGCCGAGCGGTGTTAGAGGACACAGCGCAGCTTGATGATGATTTAGTTGCAGGAAGTGATGTTATTGAGGCCATATGGGTTGATATCGAATCAATAGAAACACGTGAAGTTCATGGGGAGTCCGTGTCTTATTATAATGGTGTTGCTATTGAACCGAGTAATATGACGTTATTAAAAACTGAAATCGATGCAACGCAAATAAACAAAAAAAAATTACAGAAACAAATGCGAACGGCTCAAGCCGCGAAATATAAGTTAAATTATCATTATAATAAAGGTTCATTGGAAGGATTTAAGGCTTGCTTCAGTGCTCATTGTATGTCGCCATTTGTATTAGAAACTTTTTTACTTAGTATCATTAAAGACGACAAAACCGATTGGCTAGACTTACTCATTGAGTTAGGCCTTGATACTAATGCGAAAATATCAATACCTCTTACTGGAGAATTCACCTTATTGCAACGCCTCATTAAAGACAATAAATTTATTATGGCAAAAAAATTAATCGATGCGGGCGCAGATGTAAACTTTGCTCTTGCTCATAATGATGCGCCATTAACTGCTGTAGCAGAAGTTTTTGCATTCTATAGTTTTTATAATAGATTTGATAATGAAAATATCCATCTTAAAATAAAAGATTTTTTACTTTGGTTGTTAGAAAATCATAAAATTGAATTAAGTGCTGATGCTGGGGGTAAAGCTCTTACTTATTTGGTTTTTGCAGGAGACATTAAGTTAGTCCAGTTACTTTTAAAACTCGACACTAACCATGTTATTAATTTCAACCAGGCCTATAGAGTCAATATACCAATGGATATCAGTAGTGGACACCGTTACAACCCAATGATTGCAGCATTAGCAGAGCAGAACTTGGAGATCATGGCGTTGCTTGCAAAAAATGGAGCTAAATTAATTGTGACGCCCGATATGGAACTTGACCCAACAATGAAATTAAATCAAGCTGGATATAGATTAATTGATGGAATAAGCAGTAATTTTGCATTCAGAGCCCCTCTACGTAGTGATTTCCTTAGAAGTACGTCAGACCCATTCATTGCCATGCAGAAAAAAGCTATTCCAGACATTGATGAGGTGATTGCTGAAGCCGTCAATTTAAGTTTAGTTCAGCAGTTTTGTCATCAACATTCAACAGCACGGCATCAAGCCTCTAATGTTTCACTAGAAAACAAACTTGCTATTGTTAGAGATACAACTACGAAAAATAAAAATAAAAAACGAGTTTTATTGGTTCGCCCTACTGACCCTGCTGGTAATGGCTATGGTCATTTTCAATTACCAAAACATATAAATCACTATTGTGATGATATTCAAGCACCAATAGCCGAAGTTTATCGCTATAGCCTCCCGGGAGTATTCAGCTCTAATGTCATAGTAAATGCATATGATATTAGTAAACCATCCATCTTAGAGGATATGATAGCAAATATGGAACAAGCAGATAATCAGCCACTAGAGTGTCTCTGGGTTGATTGGGACGATGTTAACAAACAACATCCAGAAGACTTAAGTGGTGATTCACGTTTTACTTACCACAGTCATAGTATTTGTTTAGCAGATGCTCTACTTATCGAGCATAGTCTACAACAAGAAATTGCCGCCAGCGCAGAACCTAATGAAGAAGCTAAAGATGCAACAGAGCCCGTTATAAAGTCTGTTCGAGAAATTGATATCGCATTATTCATTAAACGGCATGGAGGCAAGCTTTTATACTGGCTCTGGCTTACAAACAATAAGAAAAAGCTTGCTGAACTTGTCCAGCAAGGTGCAAATCTCAATGAACTAGGAGCAATGGATCTTGTGTGGCCTAGCGTTTTCCATTTCGATTGGCTATATAACGATGGCCGATGGTCCGAATTTTTATTAGAGCTTGGCCTCAATCCATTGGCAATACCTGTTGAATTTGAATATCTTACTGAACACGAGAGAGCCCAACATGATCCTATGCAAAAATTATTACGCAGATTAGAGGAACCATCTTCAGGTGCAGAAGCAAGTACAGAAGCGGCTACTCGCTTAAAAGTACAACTTAAAGAATATAAACAGCAACGACAAGCAACCGTAAACGACAAGCAACCGTAAAGAAAAAAGAATGGGCACGCTAAGTAACAAGTCACAGCAAATTAAGATTAAATTTCATTTGCTGTGACCTAAATAATTTATGACTGTAGAAACTCACTGAAGTCAATACACTCGAGAAAATAGTCCGCATCAAGCACCTTTTCTTGTACGCCATTCACATGAATGAGTACTGGTACACATGAAAAACCACGAGGAATACTTAAACGTTGAATCTTATCTTTAACGTCATTAATAACATCCATCAACAATGGATTCTTTGATGCTCATCCAGTAATAAAGCATCTGGAACGAAGCATAATTGCTTAATATTATCAGCGGCAGAATAACGCGCTTTAATTTGTTCGATATACCATTGCACCCCACCCGTTAGAGTTAAAAGCATAAATCTCTCATAAGCTGAGCGTTTAAAGCCATTTATTTCTAATAACAAATTACATTGATCAATAGATAATTCATTTAATGTAATTTTTCCGATATTCGTCCAAAAAATCCTGAACTACTCATAATGTTTTTTTCAATCCAGGCAGAAACAGAACCACAAAGTATTAATATTAATTTTGGATTAAAACTGAAGTACAAGTCCCATGCATTTTTTAATTTTGCTAAAAAGGTTGCATCATCATGTGCCATCCAAGTTATTTCATCAAATAGAATAACCACTCTGTTGCTTTTGGTTTTCTCATGTAACAATAGAAATAGCTTACTCCAATCATCAGTTTTTATTTCAGGTAAACTTGTTTGTTGGGCAAGTAGCTGAGCAAACTCATCACGTTGATCTTGTGCTGTAATATTAGATTCAGGAGATAAACCAGAAAATTGCAAAAAATGATGTTGCATACCAAACTCTTTGGCAAGGCGACTTTTTCCAATACGGCGTCGACCTCTAATAACAACTAAGCTAGCAGTTTTCTTTTTAGTTAATTCATTAAGCCTGCTTGATTCAGCTTGGCGACCAATAAATTGAATTTTTCCCATTAGCGTCCTTACGCAAGAATAACAATTGTCGATTTTGCGCAAATCACAAAGGAAGTTTCATCTTGCGTGAAATCGACAATTGTTATTCTTGCGCAAGCGGAAACCGCCAACAACTATCATTAAGTCGCAGTAAGCTCTTGTTCTTCTTGCTTTTTCAGAGTTCGTTCTAAGAGCTGCGTATAAATTGGTAAGTTACCCATCTGCACGACAACCATGGTGGCAATAATACAAGTAATCAAAATAGGTATAATTAATAAATAGTTTTGCGTCATTTCAACAATCAGCACCACGCCGGTAATTGGTGCACGCACAGAAGCCGCAAAGAAGGCACCCATACCTGCAACGGCAAAAACACCAATAACAAGGTGTGCATCAGGAAATAGGCCAACACATGACTTTCCAAATGCCAGTCCAAGTAAAGTCCCTAATGCTAACATTGGCGCAAAAATACCACCTGGAACACCCGTTGGATAACTCATTAAAGTTGTACCAAAACGACAGACAAATAAAAGTAATAAAAACATGAGCGGTAAATTAAGGTGTAATGCTTTCTCAATAATCGAATAACCACCACCGGTTACTTGTGGAAAAAGTACGGTGAGCAAACCAATCACACCACCGACAAACCCAGCCAAAATAAGATAGTGAATTCTTTTTTGAAGATTGTCGTAAACGCGTAAAACACCCATTAATCCTAGATTAAAAGCTAACGCTGCAAAACCAACAACAAAACCAAACACAATAAAGAAAATATAATTATGCATAGGAGGTAAAGCAAATGCTTTTACTAAAATATCAGGGCCTGAACCCATAAATATGCGCAGTACAATATCAGCAGCAACACAGGCAACAATCACCGCTTTAACACCGATAAAATTATTACAAAAACCTTCGCGTAATTCTTCAAGAACAAATAAGATACCCGCAATCGGCGCATTAAATGCGGTTGCTAAACCCGCACCCGCACCCGCACATAATAAAATTTTACTGTGCTTAGATGACATTTTAGTAAAAACCGCAATCATTTTACCAAGTGCGCCACCCATTTGAATGGTGGGACCTTCACGCCCCATAACCAAACCAGCACCCAGTGATAATAATCCAGAAACAAATTTCACAGGTAAAATACGTTTCCAACGCACCGGACGTTTATCAATTAATGCACCTTCGATTTCTTGCACACCACTACCACTAGCTTCTGGCGCAAAACGATGTACAAGAAAGGCTGCCAACATTACCATTAATGCAGAGCTAACAGTGGCAACTAACCAAGCAGGAATATGCGCTACGGCAAGGAAATGAATAAAATGATGTCGCCCACCTTCTATCCATTTAATTCCAAGTTGAAAAATACTGCCAATTAAACCGGTCAATGCCCCAACAACTAAGGCCCAACCTAAAAAGATAAGATTTTTGCCGCGTTCTTCCATGATCCCAAGTTTCCTTAAAACTGTAATAGAAACAATATATTTGCAAATATTTCGGATGATATTCTAGGCGCCACCATATGTCAAAAGCCTAAAAGCAATAAAACCAAGCCGTTGTGATTGTCCCCTGCCCAGTTTTTAGTTAGAATTGCACCTTTTATCAACCAATAATCTTTTCAGGAAGCAGAATGAGCCAAACCAATCAAGCAGCTAAAAAAGTCTTTATCAAAACCCATGGCTGCCAAATGAATGAGTATGATTCTAATAAGATGTTAGATGTTTTGCGCCAAGCTCATGCCTATGAAGTAACCGATGATCCTAAACAAGCTGATCTATTACTTCTCAATACCTGTTCAATCCGTGAAAAAGCCCAACATAAAATGTTTTCTGAACTCGGTCGTTGGAAACGTGAACATAAAGATAAGCGCCCTAATACCTTAATAGGTGTTGGCGGTTGTGTAGCCAGCCAAGAAGGTCGCGCCATTCTCAAACAAGCACCTTATGTCGATTTAATTTTTGGTCCACAAACTCTACACCGTATCCCAGAAATGTTACGTGAAGCCGAAGCTACAAATAAGGCTGTCGTTGATATTAGCTTTCCTGAGATTGAAAAATTTGACCACTTGCCTGAGCCTCGAGCTGAAGGTCCAACGGCTTTCGTTTCGATTATGGAAGGTTGTAGCAAATATTGTAGTTATTGTGTAGTACCTTATACACGCGGTGAAGAAATCAGTCGTCCGTTTGATGATGTCATTGCTGAAATTGCATCGTTAGCTGAACAAAATGTTAAAGAAGTTAATTTACTTGGCCAAAATGTTAATGATTATCGTGGCCAAATGCATAATGGTGAAATTGCTGATTTAGCTTTACTAATACATTACGCAGCAGCGATTGATGGCATTGAGCGCATTCGTTTTACCACATCACACCCAATTGCATTTAGCGATAACTTAATCCAAGCATATGCCGAAGTACCAGAGCTTTGTAATCATTTGCATTTGCCAGTACAAAGTGGTTCCGATCGCATTCTCGCCATGATGAAACGCGGCTACACAGCATTAGAATATAAATCGAGAATTCGCAAATTACGCCAAGTACGTCCTGACATTAGTATTTCTTCAGATTTCATTATTGGTTTTCCTGGTGAAACTGATGCTGAATTTGAAGCCACGATGAATTTGATTCAAGAAATTGGCTTTGATACATCTTTTAGCTTTATTTATAGTCGGCGCCCTGGCACTCCAGCATCAGATTTACCTGATGAGATAACAATGGAAACCAAGAAAGAGCGCTTACAAATTTTACAAACACGTTTAATTCAACAAGCAGCCGCAATCAGCGAAAGCATGGTTGGCTCAACACAAGCGGTTCTCGTGCTTGCGCCATCTAAAAAGGATGCCAATGAATTGCAGGCTCGCACTGAAAATAATCGCGTTGTAAATTTTGCTGGTCCAGCTGCCTTGATGGGCCAAATTGTGAAAGTTACCATTACTGAAGCACGACCTAACTCATTACGCGGCCGTTTGCTATAAATTTTGTCGAAATTAGAAGACCTTATCGTAACATCTTCAGAATTTATGCTATGCTTAAATTAACAAAATCATATGAGGTGTAAAAATAGCTTTGAGCAACATAGACCAACAGCAAGTAGCAACAGATACCATTACCTTTTCTCCGGCTAACCATGATCGACTAGTCAATCTTTGTGGTCACTGTGATGAAAACTTGCAACAAATTGAAAACAGCCTACATGTTGAAATCATTAATCGCGGTGGGACTTTACAAATATCAGGCGCACAAACCGCTATTCAATCAGCTGAAAAGATTTTAGAAAAACTCTATAAAGAAACCGCCAATAACCATGCATTAACACCATCACATATCAATCTCATTCTCAAAGATTTTCAAGACAAGTTAGACGGCCATCATGGCACCATAAAAACGGCAGTAATCAAAACGCCACTACTTATCATCAAGCCTCGCGGTTATCATCAAGCACAATATGTTAATAGTATTTTACATCATGCAATTAATTTTGGGGTTGGCCCAGCTGGAACAGGTAAAACTTTCTTAGCCGTTGCTGCAGCCGTTGCGGCATTAGAGCAAGAATTAGTACAACGTTTAATCCTCGTGCGTCCTGCTGTTGAAGCAGGTGAGAAACTCGGGTTTTTACCGGGTGATTTAACCCAGAAAGTTGATCCCTATCTTCGCCCTATTTACGATGCACTGTATGAAACCATGGGCATTGAAAAGGTAAATCGATTAATTGAGAAAAGTATTATAGAAATTGCACCACTCGCCTTTATGCGAGGTCGAACCTTAAATGATGCTTTTATTATTTTAGACGAAGCCCAGAACACATCACGCGAACAAATGAAAATGTTTTTAACTCGTATTGGTTTTGGCTCCACGGCTATTATCACTGGTGATATTACTCAAAATGATTTACCGAAAGGACAACGATCAGGTTTGGACCATAGTATTGAAGTTTTGAAAGAGGTTGACGAAATCGCTTTTACATTTTTCACAGCGAAAGATGTAGTGCGACATCCGTTAGTGCAAACGATTGTACGAGCTTATGAAAATGACAGCAACAAACACGATGACAAATAATTCACAAAAACCACCAGCAACACAATTACAAATAGATGTTGCTTGTGATGAAAATGAATTACCAACTACTCGCGATTTTCAGACGTGGGTCGATGCAGCACTCTTACCCAAACATCCACACAAAGAAATGTCGATACGCATTGTTTCACGCGACGAGATTGCTGAATTAAATGCAACATATCGTAAGAAAAATGGTCCAACCAATGTATTATCTTTCCCTGTAGATTTACCTGCGGGCGTTGATGTGCCTTTGCTTGGCGATTTAATTATCTGTGCCGAGGTGGTTGCAGCAGAAGCCCATACTCAAAATAAATCATTGCAATCTCATTGGGCGCACATGGTAATCCACGGCACTTTGCATTTGCTCGGTTATGATCATCAAAGTGATGTTGATGCTAGCATCATGGAGAATTTAGAAATAGCAAAATTAGCAACATTGGGATATAGCAATCCTTACTTATTAATCACAGATATCGAAGAGGAAAAAAAGTAATACTATGAATGATAATGACATTGATACTCCGCAGCGGAGTTGGTTGGAACGTATTAGTCAAGCTTTTAGTCGCGATCCACAAGATGGCGAGCAACTACGCAACATGCTACGTGAAGCCGTGGATAACAAAATTATCAGTAGTGATGCGCAAAGTATGATTGAAGGTGTTTTGCAAGTCTCGCAAATGCAAGTTCGCGATATCATGATCCCACGTTCACAAATGGTTGTCATTCAAGAAGATGATAATCCCGATGATTTTTTACCAATAATGCGTGAATCACAGCATTCTCGCTATCCTGTTATTGGCGACAACCCTGATGAAGTAATTGGTATTTTGCTAGCCAAAGATTTATTAATGAAGAATTTATCGTCGACCACTGAACCACTTAATCTACAGAGTATTTCACGCCAAGCGACATTCGTTCCCGAAAGTAAACGACTCGATGTATTACTTAAAGAATTCCGTAATACGCATAATCATATGGCGATTGTCGTGGACGAATATGGTGGCATTGCTGGCCTGGTTACCATCGAAGATGTTTTAGAGCAAATCGTTGGTGAGATTGAAGATGAATATGACATCGATGCAGAAGATTTAATTAAATCCCATGCAGATGGTTCTTATATTATTAAAGCTCACACTCCGATTGAGGAATTTAATGAATTTTTTAAAACGAAATTCAGCGATGAAGACTTTGATACCCTTGGAGGTTTAGTCATGCAGAAGTTTGGCCATTTACCGAAGCGTGGTGAATCAGCAACATTAGAGAACTTTGATTTTAATGTGTTGCATGCTGATAATCGACGCATTCGTTTATTGCAAGCGCGCATACATGAGTTAAAAGAGACAAGTTGATAGAAAATACTGCGACAAACAGCAAGATTTTTTTTATATTCTTATTCTCGGTCTCAACAAATTTCTTTCCATGGCAACCAGTAGATCCTCATATTCAGTTTGCTCTTTAAGATTAAATTCACGAGCTTGACATTGAACCTCTATAGCAGCAATTCTTTCCTGTATAGCCTCTAATTGCTTTTCTGGTTCAGGTTCAGCAACTAGTTGTAATTTTATACCTTTGTGAGGCATGCTAACACGCTCACCTCGTCGCCATAATCCAAATAAAGAGAACACATTGACTGGTTGCATTACTTCTGGCTCTTTAAAATTAAACCGTAACCATGGTCCCGCATCATACAAGCGTAATTCATATTTAACGGCACGATACAGCTTAAACAAAGCTTCGTTTTCAATATTCTTAAAATCAGGGATACTGAAAATCAGACTATATAATTCATGTAAGCGTTGAATACGCTCTTTAATGTTGGGTTTATCTTGATGATATTCTCTCAAACATCTAACAATGTTTAGCAATGTTGTATCATGTTCAGTAATGCCTCGCGCCAACCAAACTAAAAAGCGGTTTACCGTAGGTAAGTAGTAGCGAACATCAATTTTTTGAAACACTGACTGAGCACGATTTGCTGTGCTCCTCAGTAATAAGTTAGGCAGCTGAGCATCTCTAGCTTCCCGTCTCTGTGCTTGCTGCTCTTCAAATATCTGAATACGAAGCGCATTGTTCATTAAGTTTGCTCGGACGTCTGCATGTAATGTTAAAGATTGACGGTTATTTTTGCGATGCAGTTCTACTTCATACTCACCTAGTAACTTTAATCCTAAAAGAATACCGTCATCAGTAGTCATGGAACATGACATTCTAAATTTATGTAGCTTACTAATAGCCAATCCTTGGAGTTGACGCCTTTCAGTTTCACAATCTTCACCTGCATTTCTCTTTGCTAAAAATCGTGAACTTCTAGCCGTACATAACTTTTCAACCAGCGACGCATCTGACAACCCTCTTATTGACTCAACAGTCTCACATGTTTCTTGAGCAATTCGACGAGATAATAACTCTTGTTGCCATGCATGACTTCTTACTGCCGTTACAGAATCCTCAGCTACAAATAAAGGATCGTTAATAGGTCCTGCTTGTAAACCTTGCAAATAACGATGTTGATTCAATCCACGTAGAAATTTAATTCTAGCCATAGGACCTTTTTGTGTTAAACCTTTAATAACCTCTACAACATCACTATATTGCTCCCAGAATGCGGCATTCACAGTAAAATCTTCATGAATTTTCTCTAATGTAAAAGAGCTATTGCCATGCCTCAGAGATAAAGGGAAATACATAAAAGGAACTGCACTTCGATATAAAGTAAATAACAGAATAGCCAAACTAAATGCATCATGCGCAAAAGCATGATAATCGCCTATGGGAGAATAACGTAACTGTGTTGGCCTCACTTTTCGCAAATCTTGAGTAAATAGGTCAGAGTTACAGACTTTTAAACGTTTATCACTGCCCATTAAAATATTTGCTGGAGATAAATCACAATGCGCTGTACCCATTGTTAAATGCATCCAATTAATTGCAGCAACAATACCTACAAACGCTTGAGGAATCGATTCTCTTAGTAATACAAATTGACTCAGTTCACCTAACGGACAAAGTTCGTAATATACGACGTCAAATTGCCCTTCATGATTAGGCTCAAATTCATCTTCAGAGCGATGAAAGTAGCGACGCAACATATGCGGATGATTAGCGCCGAAAATCGGCTTAGCTAAAATATTATTGTCTTCTTCAGGTGGAGAAACAACACTTCTTTTTGCAAGCAGAGGAGGAATACTTTCATCAACAAAATGAATTCGGCATAGTGCTATTTGATGAAACGCACCACTCTCCAACTCTAAAGGTTGAGCCATTTCAATCCCTAAAGGTTGAATTATTTCAATTCGATTAATTGCAGGTAAACGCTTGCTTTGTTTTGGCATGTTGCCACTCTTAAACTTATTAAAAATTCAGAAATGCGGTATTCGTTATATTTTCGTTTTTTAGTTTAATAATGGAGGTATATATGTGTCAACAAGAAGATTCGGACAAAAGGTTAAGCTTCCACTCTTTTTTTATCAAGAGTTCACATCTTAATATTTTGTTAATGTTTGACTATTATGATTTTGTTTCATTTTATAAACGAGAACATTTTTTTATATAAATTTAATGAAGTAGAGAAGTTTAAGTCGTATGTATAGTCCCGAGAAAAAAAACACGTTCCCTCAAGATCCAGAAGCCGCAAGTTCAGCAACAGCTAGAAAAGGTTCACAGCACTATGGGCTCCTATAAAAGAAACAACAGACATAATCATGACCTCTATAATTTCAGTAGTTGGTCATTAGAAAAATTAATTGCAAATCTCGAAGACAGCATTCACTATTTAGCAGATAAAGAAGCCAACGATTATAGATATCAATACCGAAATTTTATTCGACAGCTTCACGAATTATATTGTCGTTTATATTCTAAAACTCCAAAAGAGCAAACAGATAGTTTCGTCATATCACCAGAAGTATGTAGGCAGTTACAAGAAACTGAAAAAAAACACTTAAATATTCCTGAAGTAAAACAGTTGCTCCTTATTTGTTATCAAGAAGTTAAAAAAAAGGCAAGCGCTGGAAAACAGGGTAGCATGGATATACAGAGAATATCAGAACAGGCTAGTAGAGCATTGTCTGCTTTTCTTGCTGAAGCAGCACGAACTCAATCCCAAACACCAATAACTCTTTTCGCAGGTTATACAGAACCAAGAGCCGTAGAACCAAGAAGCGAAGAAAGTTTAAGTCCATACTACTGGCCTCATGGCAGAATCACTTGGCAACTCTTTTCAGAAATACGTCCATCTATAGAACCATGGGGGAAACGTATAGAAAATTTAAACGTAGATATAAAATTACTTGCCGATGCTATGAACAATAGAATTGACACTTCGGTTATCGCTATAATTAAACGTATAGCCAAGTTCTATCTGGACATATGCAGAATCAGCACCTCCATAAATAAGTCTCATCCCGTTAGTGCTTTTTTTAATGATGATGTTGTTATTGGCTTTCTCAATTTTTGCCATGATTTTATAAAAGATTTTGGTGTCGATAGAATATTAGAAAAAATATTTAACGATTCTTACCCCAGTCATAGAACCTTAATTACTAATCACATACAACCTCTATGTCAATATGCGTCTCTTATCGTGGATGAATTAGATCAGCATCCATGCTTATCACCTTCTACCAAGTCTGAAAACAAAGAAAATTCTGATAGAGATGTTATTGATAATGTCATCGCTCAAGCAAAATGGCCAAACACCGCAGCTCGAGATATCCATACACATTTATCAAATGTAGCTTACGGTGACGTGGATGCGGCTATTCTTGCTATCAGTAGAATTCATGTGCTCTTTTTTGCCTATACAACACAAGGATTTTTGGGCGCGGCAAACAAAAGACTTAAACCAGAAAGAGCTATTAGTGCAGACAGTCAAGACACACTCGCTCGATATTTTTCTGACAATAGTGATTTAGTCGATGTTTTAGAAAAATGCGTACATTTCAAAAATGAATATGTCCCATTAGATGACGTAAGAAAAGCCGTTAGAGAATATTTGCAAAGATTCGTAACGGCTTATAATAAAAAAATCACCAAATTCAGAAAATAATCATTTAACGACCACCCGCCACATCAATAAATGTATTGGTAACATAAGAAGCTTCATCAGATAACAACCAGAGAATAGTATTGGCCACTTCTTCTGGCGTACCGCCACGTTGCATCGGTAATGATTTTTCGATACGAGCAACTCTGTCAGGCTCACCACCGGTTTCATGAATATCAGTGTAAATAAATCCTGGCCTTACGCAGTTAACCCGAACACCTTCATCTGCAACTTCTTGTGCCAAGCCTAGTGTTAATGTATCTACAGCACCTTTTGATGCTGCGTAGTCAATATAACTATTTGCAGAGCCTAACCTTGATGCAGCAGAAGACACATTTACTATCGCCCCACCCTTGCCATTGTAACGCGTAGACATACGTTTTATTGCTTCGCGCGCACAAAGAAAGTAACTAGTAACATTAGTCGTTAGTATTCGATTAATTCGTTCAGCACCCATTGCATCTAAACGCATTTGTTTTTCAAGTATGCCTACATTATTAACTAATGCAGTGACTGCTCCTAACTCTTTATCGGCTGTTTTAAAAAGTTTCTCTACCTCTGCTTCTTGGCTAACATCAGCAGCAATTGCTAGAGCGCGACCGCCATTTTTTTGAATTGTATCGACAACATTGTTTGCTGCTTGTGAGTTGCTTTTATAATTCACAACAACTGAGTAACCTTGTATTGCGGCTAATATTGCTGTTGCAGCACCTATACCACGACTTGCTCCAGTAATAATGATGACCTTTGCCATTCTGCGTTCCTTTGTTTCGTAAAATTTATTTTTCTAAGCTTTTTATATTTGCCAACTTATCAACAGGAGTAAATCGCCCCTTCTCATCACGAGTCAATCCAGAAATCGCGGTACCAACATCATGGGTATAAAACAAGCGTCCATTACGTTGCAATAAATTAGTCAGTAACGCTTCTTTCTCATCAATTAATAACTCTGGCGCACGGTCGTAACCCATAGTAATCGGTAAATGCACCCATGGTGTTCCTGGAATCAAGTCACCAGCGAATACAACGGGGCCTTCAGGCATGGAGGCTTCCGTTAGCATCAAGCCTGGTGTATGACCATCACTATAGTGAAACTGATAATCGTCACCTAATAATGCAGAGTGCTCACCAACAACAATTTCCATGCGTCCAGAGTCCGCCAGTAATTTATTCAGCACAGGAACAAACGATGCACGGTCCCGATAATGTGGATGTTGCGCGCGAAACCACGCTTTCTCACCCACTAAATAACGTGCATTGGAAAATAACAATTCCGGTTCTTTATTTTCTTGCCATTGCGATAGCAAACCACCAGCATGATCAAAATGTAAATGCGATAACACCACGATATCAATATCAGTATGCTGCAAACCAACATCCGCTAAAGATTGCAGCAAAACATGCTCTGATTCAATCACGCCATAGCGCTCTTTTAATTTCGGATCGAAAAACGCACCGATACCTGCTTCTAAAAGAATATTGCGATTATCTTCTTGAATTAACATCGCTCGACAAGTTAAATCAATACGATTTTGTTCATCAACATTAACCCAACGACTCCACAATGCTTTCGGCGCATTACCAAACATGGCGCCCCCATCTAATTTTTGTGAATTCCCCTGTAACGATGTTAATTTACGCACTTTTATTCTCCTTAACACATCTAGCAATCGCATAAAATAGTGTCTAATGCTCTTGTTAGTTATTATATTTGTTTTATTATGTTTATCAGTAACTTATAACCAAGTCAGCATGTTGCCATAAAAAAACGTGATGATCATCACGTTTTTTTACGAAATTCCGTGATCATTCCCACGTTTTTTTATGAAATTCCGTGATCATTCCCACGTTTTTAGGACTTTGACGACTTTACGGGCTTTTTTAGCCATTTATAACTTGCTTAATCAAAGATAAATAGCGCTCATCATATTGCTCATTTGCATCACTGAAGTGATATCGCACAAACAACTCTAATGCAGCCAGCTTGATAGCTTCACCTTGGTGTTGCTGCTGATGCAAACCTTCTTTCAATAATTGTAACGCCGTATAGGCTAACATCATATCCGCAAAAATATCTTTGATCATTAACGTTTGAATGGCTTGATCCGCTTGGCTAAGTTCTTGTAAATTTTGTTGCACTTTTGCCACACGATCTTGTAAAACACTCTTGTGCGGAGCCTGCTCCGGTAATTGTTGTATCGCCCTTTGCATGTATTGCAAATAAATACGACCTAAATCAAATTTAGCTAGGTCACGCAATAATTGCATACGCAAAATATTATGCGTGCCTTCCCAATTTTCACAAACTATACAATCACGCAATAATCGTGGTAACGATGAGAAACTTTCAATAACACCATTGCCACCTAAAATATCCAAACAATGATGAAGATGCTCAACCGACCATTGCGCCGTAAAATATTTGTTGCCATTAACTAGTAAGCGTTGTAACAACTTTTCTTCTGGATCCGTTAAATCACCCGTATCAATCATATCCTGACGATGAATAACCGCGAAGATACTGGCTTGTAAGGCTAGATTCTCAGCACGAATACGCGCCAAATGTTCTTGTACTAAAGGGTAATCAATAATTTCATGGCCGAAAGCAAAACGTTCTTTTGCATATTGATATGCAATTTCATAACCACGGCGCACCATACCCACGACACAAACCGCATTCAATAATCGCGACATATGCAAAACCTCTTCCATGGCGATGTTAAAGCCGTCAGCTAAATCTCCCATGGGATAAGCTAATGCACCTTGGAATTCTATTTCACCGGTTGCCATCGAACAGGTGCCGAGTTTTTCTTTTAAACGTCGAATCGCAAAATTATTGCTTTCATTATTTTCAAGCCTGGCAGGAATTAAAAATAAACTCAAGCCTTTCGTGCCATAATCACTGTTATCAACGCGTGCACTTAATAAAAATAAATCGGCATTAGCATTCGAACAAAACCATTTTTCACCGTGAATACGCCATTGTCCATCTTCATCTTGTTTTGCTGCTACAACGTTCTGGCCGACATCACAGCCACCTTGAATCTCCGTTAAGAATTGTGCGCCAGTAAAATTGTTACGAAACGATGGCGTCGTCATTTTCTTTAAATAAAATTCTTTATTAGGAACATTGTTAACGCGATTAAAAACGCGAATCACGCCAGCAGTACAAGCCAATGGACAGTTATGTCCGGCTTCACCTAATTGTGATGCCAAATGAAAAACAGCCGTCGCAGCTAATAGCCTGCCTGGTTGTGCTATGTTTTCAAGAATTTTACCGCCATAGATTGCATCGCCAATATCAAGATAAGTCGGATGATGGTCAACATAATTAATACGTTCACCTAACGGATTGTGTGAAACCAAGTTTGGTAGATGCGAGCGCTGATTATTGATCATAACCGTACATTCAGTTTTCGCGATAATGTTGCCATACTCTAATAAGAAGTTATGTAAATCTGGAAAATCTTCAGCGAAGTAATATTGCAGGGTATGTTGATAAAGTTGATCATCTGCGTAGACATTCTTGGCAAGCTCTGCCTGCCAAGAATCAAGACGTTGTCGCGCATCAGCATTGAAATCCTTTTCCATCTGCATAGCTCCTTGCCATAAGCTTTTAAATATAAACAAATTATAGTCGAGGTACTATAACTTAGGTATTGCTTGCAAAAACAGTTCTGCTAATTTCACTACGGCTTTCTCGGCATACTTCAATGTTTCAGCATGGTTTAAGGATTCATCCTGCATACCTGCAGCATAGTTTGAAATAGCCGCAACCACAGCAACACGCATACCACAATGATTGGCAACCAAAACTTCTGGCACTGTCGACATTCCGACAGCATCCGCTCCCCATTGCTTAAACATACGAATTTCCGCTGGCGTTTCAAAATTTGGTCCTAACACACCGATATAAATGCCTTTATGCAAAGCAATATTTAATTCCTCTGCCGTCGTCGCCAATAATTGTTGTAAGCCTTTATCGTAAGCATTATCCATAGGAAAAAAACGTTCGCCATATTCTTCATCATTTGGCCCTAGCAATGGATTCGCCGCTTGGAAATTAATATGATCAGTAATCATCATTAACTCACCTGGCCCTGCCGCTACTTGCATAGAACCTGACGCATTAGTACTTAATAAGGTTTCTGCACCTAATAATTTCATAGTACGGATCATGGTTTTAATGGCATCGTAATTAATGCCTTCGTAATAATGTACGCGCCCTTGCAAACACGCGACCGGTACACCATTCAAGTAACCTAACCATAACTGTGAAACATGTCCCAGCACCGTACAAGGCGGAAATCCTGGTAAATCTTCATAAGGAATCACGGTGGCATCCGTTAAGCTTTCGGCTAGCGTTGCTAAACCTGAACCTAATACGACAGCAGCTTTCGGTGTAAAGCCCGGTTTCAATTGTTGGATCTTGGCTACAGCTAGTTTGGCATCAGCAGTCATTCGGCAGTCTCCTTCACAAAGTGTTCAGCAACGAATGAATTAGGTAGATAATCGATAAGCTTCAATGTTGTGACTTCATCATTGTCATTAACTACATGGATTAACGCATCATCATCACAGAATTCACGTAGCATCTGACGACAGTTGCCACAAGGTGGACACGGTGTTACCACGATTTCTTTAATTTTTGGGGTTAAACCTGCTGCAACCATACGAGTAATGGCCGTTGCCTCAGCACAGATGGTAGAACCATAAGCGGCATTCTCTACATTACAGCCAGTAATCAATTGATCATCCTCTGTACGTAAGCACGCTCCGACATGGAATCTTGAGTATGGCGCATGGGCGTTAGCTTGAACTTCGCGAGCACGTTTAATCATGTCTTCTAACATCGTATTTATCCTTCCTCAGCAAAAAATTGGCGTCAATAGTAACATTTTCTTGTAGAGATGGAAATTTAGGCTACACTTCTAGTAATGTGTAAAATAAAAAAACAATAGAAATCAGCAGTTTGAGGGGCATCAATGTTGCTTAATGACATATTTTTTACCATAATTTAAGAATAGGTGTATAATAACTGGCAGAAACCAGAAAGCCTATAAGTTGGCGTGGTAATGACTAAATATTCATGGTAGGGTTTATCCCGCTAAGTAGTTATTATCATTGAAATTTAATGAGGAACAAGGTGATGGTTACAGAAACAACATCGGTTGAAAACACACACATTGACCACATGCAACAAGCTGCTCTTGCGCGTGCGGTCTATGACGAAACCTATCCTGACGTTTCCATCCAAATTAGTGAATCGCCCGAACAAGCTCGTATCAATATAGAAAACTATTTCCGCCAACAAGAAGAACAGGCAGAAGCGCAAGCTGAAAAGCGCGAAAAACTCATGAAAGACCTCGAAGAACTCAATGACGATATCGCTAAGTTTGAAGATGAGTGCGTTAATTATTGCTTAACTAATGATCCTGTTGAAGCACGTCGAGTCTACCAAATGCTTTCTAAAGAAATCGACAATGCCGATCAACTTCTATTCAGCGACAAAATCAGCTTTGAAGACATTGCCAAAGAATTACCTATCGTTATTGGTCAAAATAAAGAAATGGTTGATGAATTAACACAAGAGTTAGAAGCCATTAATCAATTAGCAACCGCGCTACCAAAAGTGCTTACTAGCACAGTTGAAGACTTTGTTAAGGATGCTCAGAATAGTATTAATGTCTATATTGATTCTGGTAGTCAAATTTTAGATACCATTCCTCTCAAGTTTAAGGAATTAGCAAAATCGACTGTTGGCAATGCCTTAGTAACTATTCCTGATATTCAATTAGAGATTCAAGCTGGTATCGATTACTATTTAGAAGCGCAACAACAATATTATTTATTACCGCTGCAAGTTGAAAAAGACTTACGCCCTAAATTTACTGATGGCGTCACAGATATTCTACATAAATCTGAAAAACTCGCCAAAAAGATTGAAAATATTCCGCAAAAATTTGATAACTTACTCGATGATGCTAAACAACAGTTAAAGATTATTCTCAAGTTTATTAATGATATTCCAGGTCATATCAAAGATCTTCCTGAAAAACTAGTGCAATTTGCTAGAAATAAAATTCAAGAAGCGGAGTCTGAAGTAATTGGTCCTATTACCTCGAGCGTAAAAACTTTAGAGAGAGTCAAACAACAATTAGCGGAATATTATGATCAGCTATATGCACAATACGAACAAGCACAGCGACAAGATGCTGAACAAGCCGCATCAGGAAGCGCAGCAGCGACAGAGCAACTAACAGAACAACAAAAAATAGAAAATAAAGAAGAAAAAACAGAGGATACGAAAGAAACCAAAGCAACAACGACAATAAATGAGCAGCCTCAATACCAAACAACAAATATGAACTATAGTGTTCAATATAATGTTGATAATAGAAATGATAATAAAACTGATACTGATGAAGTAACGAAGGAGTAGATGATAATGCCTATGAGTAATGATTTTGCCGGAGACACCATGAACGCTGTTGAAACAACTTTTGAAGCACCTGTTGATGCAGGTAAAGACCTATTAGTTGATGCTCCAATGGGCATGGTCGATAGTGCTGTTGATACCACTGGAGAGCTTGGTAATCAATTCATGGAAGGCACTAAGAGCGCCGTTGATGCCGTTGTCGGCAAACCAATGGATGCGCTTATGAAATTTGCTACCTTAGATTTTGAAGGCGGTATGGAGGCCATGAAAGAAGGTGGTGAGGCCGCAATGGATGCTGTTAAAAAGCCTATAGAAATGGTTGGAACGGCTGTCGACGGTACTATGGAAACCTTTGTTGAACAGCCACTTGAGGCGACAGGGAATGCACTAGGATCGCTTGACCCAACACAATTGCTTGATGGTATGGGTAGTGATGTTAGTGGCGCTAGCAAAGAAGGCGGAAAAGCCAAGAGCGGTATCTCAAGCCCCAAACCTTCCCCTCTAAAAGGTAAGCATGATGATTTAAAAGAGCGTCATGATGCACTTGCAGAAGAAATGGAAGATGACATGCGAGAAGAACTTGACGATGTAGGTGAAAAACTCGAAGGTGCTCCAGATAAAATGGGAAATATGCTCGATAACTTGATGCCAGGAAAAGGTCACGACGGACCAAAGCTTGGCGGCAAGTAAATAATAAGCATCTTAATTAGAGAGGAATAAGCATGGCAACAACACCAGATCCGATGGAAAGCGTGCAACAAATCGCTGACATGCCAATGAACGCAGTTGGTGCTGTTGGTGATACAGCCCAAAATCTTGTCATGGATAAACCTATGGAAGCCATGAATCAGCTTGCTAGCGGAGACGTGTTAGGTGCTGCGACCACAGCCTTGCTTAAAGCCCCAATGGATTTATTAAAAGCCCCTCTCGATATCATGGGTCAAACCATTGGTGGCGCCTCTAGCTCTGCTAGCGATGCTAAAGGTGGCGCTAGCGATATGGCCGACTCTATGACTTCAGGCATGCAAAATATGATGGAAGCGCCTCTCGATGCGGTGAAATCAGTTGTTGAGGCCCCGCTTGATATGCTTAAGAGTGGCATGCAAATGCTAGCAAAACCATTTGAAATGATCATGCAAGGCCCGCAACAATTAATGTCTATGTTGCCTACCCCTAAACCTGGTGGTGGTGGTGGCGATCCTGCTGAAATGTTGGATGGAATTACCAGTAAATTTTCCAGCATCGGTAACGACCTCATGGGCTCTGTTAATGATGCAGGTAACAGTCTGATGGATGGTGACCCACTAGCAGCATTAGGCAACGTTGCTGATGGTCTCGTCAGTACCGCAACCAATATAGCCAAGTTACCATTAGATATTGCTAAAGGCGGTATGGATGCTATTACTAGTGTGATTCCAGGCCTAGGCGGCGGTCCAAAACCTGGCGGCGGCGGTGGCAAATCACCTCTCGACATGTTGAAACCATAGTAATCCTTGCAGCTTTACTCGCGTCTATTCATTAACTTCTATCTATTGGCATGGCAATAACGTCCTGTATCGATGTTGCTGCACATGCCAACATCACTAAACGATCAATACCTAATGCCACTCCCGCACAATCAGGCAAACCATTTTCTAACGCCGCTAATAAATGCTCAGCTATCGGCACAGCAGGCAAGCCTAACTTTTCGCGCTCAGCGCTATCATTTAAAAAACGTTGTCGTTGTTCATTCGCATCCGCTAATTCATGAAAACCATTTGCCAACTCTACTCCTTGCAGATAAACTTCGAAGCGTTCTGCGACCGGAATATCATCATGACGTATGCGTGCTAAAGCTGCTTGCGTTTGTGGATAATCATAAACAAAGACTGGCCTTGTCATTCCTAATTGCGGTTCAATGCAGTGGCTCATTAACAACTGTAAATAAGCATCACGATTATCTGATAAAAACGCCTCGCTTAGCACAACATCTTTACTCGATAATAACGTTTGTAGTTCTTCGATATTCGCAGTGTGAGGATTAATCGCTAAATACTGTTGGAACAGCTCCGCGTAACTAAACTTATCAGCAGGTCCACAGTCTAATACTAACTGTAACAACGCATCCATCTCTGCCATTAAATCATGATGGTCGAAATCAACGCGATACCATTCCAACATGGTGAATTCTGGATTATGTTGCGCCCCCACTTCTTCGGCACGAAAAGCCTTACAGATTTGATAAATCGAGCCACTGCCCGCCGCTAATAAACGCTTCATGGCATATTCAGGCGAGGTTTGTAAATAATATGTTTGTTGTGGCTTGCTATTCGTCGTTAATTGGCAACCAATTGAAGCAATATGTACATCCGTTACCGTTGCTTGGCTCAAAGATGGCGTTTCCACTTCCATCACCTCTCGCTCAGCGAAGAAAGCACGAATTTTGGCAAGTATTGCTGCGCGTTGCTTTAAAACTGTCATACTGGCTGTCGGTTGCCATTCTACTTGCATTAATCCTATCCTAATTAATAACGGCCAAGACTAACAACTTGACCTAAAACTATATCGCGCCATAATAACCATAAACCTCAATAAAAAGGAATAGCCACCATGCACAATGACGTGTTTACCAATGCCATCAGTCGACTTGAACATGCTAATCAATACGCCAAACTTCCCCATGAAGTCATCGATCGCCTGAAACGACCAAGAACCACCATTGAAGTTACCGTTCCTTTGCGTATGGATGATGGTTCGTTAAAACTTTTTCACGGCTATCGCGTTCGTCACAATGATATGCGCGGCCCAACTAAAGGCGGTTTACGTTATCACCCTCAAGTCGATATTGCCGAAGTTAAAGCCCTCGCTTTTTGGATGACGTGTAAATGTGCTTTATTGAATTTACCTTTTGGTGGAGCTAAAGGCGGTATTCAAGTTAATCCAAAAGAATTATCACGTTTAGAACTGGAACGCTTGAGTCGAAACTTCATTGGGGAAATTGCTGATTTCATTGGTCCGGATTTAGATATCCCCGCCCCCGATGTTTATACCAATGAACGCATCATGGGTTGGATGATGGATGAATACTCGAAAATTAAACGCTTTAAAACCCCAGCTGTGATTACTGGCAAACCTATCTCTCTCGGTGGTAGTCTTGGTCGCAATGATGCAACTGGACGCGGCGCCTATTATTGCATTAAAGAATTAGAAAAGTTAAACCATTGGCATCCAGAAAAAATCACTGTCGCTATCCAAGGATTTGGTAACGCCGGACAACACGCCGCAAGTTTACTACATGCCGACGGTTATAAGGTTGTTGCGATCAGCGATTCGCGCGGCGGTATTTATAATCCGCAAGGTTTCGATATTCCTAGTATCATCCATATTAAAAATGAAACGAAGCAAGTGCAAGCAGTCTATTGCAGTGGTTCCGTTTGTGAAACTGTCGCGGCAGATCAAGTAAGCAATGCTGAATTACTCGAATTAGAAGTCGATATTTTAATTCCAGCAGCATTAGAAAACCAGATCACAGCCGATAATGCACAACAAATTAAAGCTAAACATATTATTGAAATCGCCAATGGTCCAATCGCGGTCGAAGCCGATCCCATCCTGCTCGACAAAAACATTATCGTGATCCCAGATATTTTAGCCAACGCCGGAGGTGTTACCGTGAGTTATTACGAATGGGTACAAAACCGTTCTGGTTATTATTGGCCAGAGGATGAAGTACATAGCAAATTACAACAGGCTATGCGCCGTGAATTCTATAACGTTCAACATGAAGTTAAAGAGCATAATATTGATTGGCGAACAGCCGCTTATGTATTAGCCATTAAACGCTTGGGTGAAGCCATGCAAGCCCATGGTACCCGCGAGTACTTTATGGGCGGTTAAATTGGCATAAAGCTTTATTGACAACATATAATCCATCCGCTATATTTGCGCTGACTTTAATCAAGGTCCACCCTTATGACAAGGAAAACATCTATGAAACACGCTAAGTTTCTGATGATTGCCGTTGCGATCATTTTCTCATTAAGCCTTGCTAGTACTAGCTTTGCAGAAAGTGACGCGATATTTGGTGCAGTAAATAATCATCAATATAGCAATAGTGTTTTTAAATTTTCCGTTCAAATTCCAGCAAATTGGCATGTTGATACTCTCGCCACAAAGAAGGCAATATCTAAAATGGGAAATCAGATAAAAAACAGCAAAGATGCACAAATTGCTAAGATATAGTATTAAGAAAAAAATCTATCTTTTTAGCACGACTCAAAAGCCATTCGGAATGCCTGACAATGCCATGATTACTGCTCTTGCAACTCAATCTTATACTCCGAATGATCCACTAATAAATAATGGTAAAAAGAGTCTTGAAGCAATTAAGTTCGACTTAAAGAATATTATTAAACTGAAGCCTAGTTTTGTTAGTGCAATTAAACCAGCAATGCTGGGCAATAAAAAGGTATATAGAATGGATGTTACTTATCAAGTTAGTGGTATGCCATCTTATGAAAGGCTATATGCATTACCTCGTAATAAATTCATGATTACTGTGATAGTAGCTTATGTAAACAAAGCGCAGTTAGCAACAATCACTAAAATTCTACAGTCATTTAAATTTGCTGCTTAATTGTAAGTTCATGAGTCCAGGCTTGTTTTCTAATAAGCTTGGACTCAATGACTAGAGATAAAGCCAAAATTGTCTATACTCACTATATAAAGCCATCCAAATAATAGTGAAGAAATAATAATGAAAAAAATATTCTTAGCTAGCTGCTTGTTAATATTATTAATCAGCCAAACCTGCTTAGCAGCAGAAACCATGAGTAAAGATAAGCATGAATATAATAAAGCTCTCATCATACAGAAATTACAGCATTCTATTAAGCTCTTAAATCAACGTAAAATTAATGAATATATGGATTTTTGGGCCCAACATCGCGGTATAGCAGCCATTGACCCCTCGTCACGTCGCATCATTAGGGGCCGAAAGGCAATCACCCTTTACTTTTCTAATAATCTATCGAACCAAAGCGTACATCTGAAAATGACCGATATTGACGTTATCTTTGACCCTGATGGTCATTATGCCTGGGTTGGAGCTAAAATTTTACATACCTTCAAGCTTTCTAAGCAAGGAGCTCCTTATAAAATTAACAACTGGACGATTTATAGGTTGGAGAAAATTAAGAATAAATGGCAAATCACCGCAGCAATATATCCTTTTACGAAAACTTATGAAGAGCATCATGACCATCGACGTCAAGCTCCATAACGAAGACATCAACACATGATTGTGTTTTTGACAGCCATATCACTTTAGCCTATAGTCTCTGCTGCTAAATTATATGAGTGATTCCAATGGATCTAGCCATTATTATTTTATTCATGCTAGCCAATATTGTTATCGGTTGGCTTGCTGGTAAAAATATCAAAACCCTAGATCACTTCTCCGTCGGCAACCGCTCCTTCAATAGCTTTGTTATCTTTGCAACCTTATCAGCATCCTTTATTGGTGGCGGTTACACACTAGGTAATGCCTCTAAGGTTTATAGTATTGGTTTGATTTATGCTTTTGCCTTACTCGGCTTCAGTGTTAAAGAGATTTTAGTTGCTTGTTTTATTGCACCACGCATGGATAAATATCGAGACTGTTTATCTATCGGTGACATTATTGGCAAGCGTTATGGCACTGCAGCAAAAGTCTGTACCGGCGTTTTTTCATTAATTGTCTGTGCAGGAATCCTCGGTGCACAAGTCGGGGCAATGGGCGCGGTCTTTAATACATTTTTTAGTATTAAACCCTTGTGGGGCATTATTATTGGCTTTACTGTCATCATCCTTTATTCTTCACTAGGCGGCATGCGTGCGGTTGTCTTTACTGATGTCTTACAGTTTTGTATTTTAGCGATAGGCATTCCCTTAGTCTTTGTTATGGGTTTAATTCATATCGGCGGATTTAAAACAATTATAGAGACGGTTCCGCATCATCACTTAGCCTTTTTAAACAATAGCCATGAAGTCTTTATGTTTATCGCGTTGTTCTTTGCCTTTATGTTAGGTGAAACGTTAGTACCGCCTTACGTACAACGTTTATTTATGACCAAAACCAGTAAGCAAACCGTAAAAGCGACACTTGCCAGTGGTATCATGTCGATACCCTTTTTCTTAATCGCGGGCGGCATTGGCTTAATCGCTTATGTGTTAAACCCACATATTGACCCGAATAATGCTCTCCCTTATGTCGTTAAACAAGTTTTGCCAATTGGCATAAAAGGTTTTGTTATTGCAGCCATTATTGCGATCATCATGTCGTCTGCTGCAGGCTTTTTAAATGCTGCATCAGTGGCATTTACCAATGATATTGTTAAACCGCTCAGCAAGAATCGCTGCAGTGAGAAAATGTTATTATGGCTAGCGAAAATCAGTACTCTGTTTGTTGGTATTGGTTCAATCTTGTTTGCATTAACAATTAAGAATATATTGAGTATTCTGTTATATGCTTATAACTTCTGGTCTCCAATCATTTTAGTGCCACTCGTAGCAACCATCTTTGGTATTCCAGCTACTAAACGCAACTTTTTTGCTGGAGCCGTCGCTGGCATTACCGCTGTGGTCATTTGGACTGAGGTATTACACACACCAGAACACATTAGTGGTGTTGTTATTGGAGTATTGGCAAATCTAATTTTCTTCAGTCTCGACTACTTTTGGACTCGTAAGAGCCGAGCCTCGACGGATAATCTTAACTATGACAATCAGTTACCTTAAAATAGTTGGCTCTAGTACTCTGGCAAAGTAATTTTCGTCGTATATTTCACGCGTTTTAAACAAAAATAACTATCATAGATTTTCATGCTGGGATCATTCGCAAATACTTCGCGAGCAAAACGATCATAATGCTCCATATCATCAACATAGACTAATAATGCATAATCGATGGTGCCGGATAAGAAGAAACATTGAATAATTTCATCATATTCCAACATCTTACGCTCAAAATTCTCTAGTAACTCTGTACGCTCTTTCTCTAACCGGACGGAAACATGCACAAATAACCCTTGCAACATCTTACTCTGGTCAAGAATAGCAACATCATGGGTGATAATGCCTTCTTTATGTAAACGTCGCACACGCCGTAAGCATGGAGGCGGAGTAATATTGACCTTTTCAGCCAAAGCTTGATTGGTAATTTGGTTGTTTTCTTGAAGAATATTCAATATTTTTCGGTCAATTACATCTAATCGAACCTTCTCAGCAGTAATTTTTTTACCCGTCAAATCGGATTTACTCATTATAACTTTCCATAAATTACAAAAGCCCCCTAAATATTATCTAAATATTACAATAAGGTGACATAAAATAGCAACCACTGATTTTTGAACATATGCTATCGTTACAACCTGTTGACAAGTTAAACAATTAAACATAGGTGAAATATGCAACGTAAACAGTTTAATATCAATCCAGAAAATGCCGTTATGATTTATGACTATTTTCATAATGCATTATTATTAAATCGCCTTTTTAGCTCACATATTGCTAGTGAAGTTAAAGAGAACTTAACCCAAGAATTTGCTGAATGTTCACGTAATATTGATGAACAATCAATTGCAATTTTGCAACGTTGGGTAGCAAAACTACCTGATGGAGCATGGGCAAAATGTACAGCAAATTTACGCCAAAAGAACTACTTTGCTAAGCATAAGAAAATGAATATCGCAATCTCTGCTGGTACTCATAAAACGCTTAAAGAGTTCACGCAACGTATGCAAGCAACAAGTATGGATGAAGCCATTCAACAACTATTACAGGAAACTACAGCAGCCGTTGCTTAAGTGACTTGTTAGGCCTACCGGTTATTTCTCGCGAGTTATTTTGACTTATAATCATATTTACTCGCGAGAATATCAAAGGCAACATCGTAGCCTTTATGTATAGAGTTGCGCACGCTATTCGTCACTTAATGTATGCAGATCCTTGCTTATTTTACAGAATTTTTCTGAAATTTCTTGATGATTACCCCCATATCTACCAACCGTTACTTTCTATAAAGCCTCCACCTTTTTGCGCAAAATATTGACTTTTTGTACTAACACATCGATCATGCTTAGTCTTGCATTGACGTCACACGCAAACGAACAAGGGGCTACCAACCATGCCAAGTTTTTATCTTGAATCAAAACGCACACTTGCTAGAGAAAATGCACCATTTGCCCATTATCAAACAAAGTTTGGATATAATCGTAAAGGCCATCATGTAGAAAAGACTAAAACTTCAGGTATCTTGCCACAACGAGCTGATGGCAGCGTTATTCAAGAATTTAGTGAAGAAGCTTTCCAAGCAATTTTTGCAAATATTGAGTCTGTCTTACGCAGCCAGGGATTGGCCCTTGCGAATCTAAGAAAGATTCGTATTGCTCTACCAAGTTGCAGTCGAGAACAGGAACTCGAATTTGGCAAGTGGTTAAATGCAAAACTTAGTAAAAATACTTATCTTCCTAAAATTATTATTGAAAAAGACTCTAGTCTTATCGGCAAGGCTCCTTTTGAATTACAAATTGGTGCTGTTAGAAAAACAAAAAGTATCTGTGGTGGCAGTTCTGTCATAGAGTCGCCAGTCGTTACTCACTCAATGCAAGATGTCAATACTGCAACAACGCCTGAAGCGAATATTCGCGCAGCATTCTTGCGTTTAGCACAAGCCTTAGCGAAAAACCATATGAGTTGGGGCCATGTCGATGAAGTGAATATCCAAATTAGTGACACAACGTTTAAAGAACATCTCTCGGCTATTTATGAACAAGAAGTTCTTGAAAAATGTCGAGATGCAAAAAGTATCCCGCCTTTACGATTTACCGTTTTAGCTCACTCAGAAGGCCCAGAAAATTTCAACTTGCGAGTGAAAGCTTGGCAGCTAAAAGAAAATGGTATCAACAAAAGTCCTTATAATCGACGTTTAGAGATTAATGTTCATGCAAGCACGGGACAACAACTATTGGTTCAAACAAAACAACAAACAGTGACGCTACGAGGAAGAAACGCAAGAAATACAGGTTGATTGTGAGAGTAGCAGAAATCCGCACTTGTTATTTTGAATAATCTAACAAGTGCGGGTAATTGGAATACGCATTATTAATAAATGCTAAGAATCAATAACGATAATAATCTGGCTTATAAGGGCCATTAACATCAACGCCAATATAGTCAGCCTGCTCTTTACTTAACGTTGTTAGTTTCACACCAATTTTATCAAGATGTAGGCGCGCAACTTTTTCGTCTAAGTTTTTTGGCAATACATAAACTTTATTTTCATATTTAGCATGATTATTAAATAATTCAATTTGAGCAATCACCTGATTACAGAATGAGTTCGACATAACAAAGCTAGCATGGCCTGTTGCACAACCTAGATTCACTAAACGACCTTGGGCTAATAAGATTAAACGCTTATTACCTGGCATATTGATTTGATCAACTTGCGGCTTAATATTGTCCCATGGATATTGCTGCAAGCTTGCGACATCAATTTCATTATCAAAGTGACCAATATTGGTAACGATAGCGCAATCTTTCATTTGCAACATGTGCTCATGATTAATCACATGGTAGTTACCCGTTGTTGTGACAAAAATGTCACCTTGAGCTGCAGCTTCATCCATCGTTACGACACGATAACCTTCCATTGCTGCTTGTAATGCACAAATTGGATCAATTTCAGTAACCCACACTTGCGCGCCTGTACCACGAAATGCTTGCGCACAACCTTTACCGACATCACCATAACCTAACACCACACAGACTTTACCAGCAATCATAATATCAGTAGCACGTTTAATACCATCGAGTAATGATTCACGACAGCCATATAAATTATCAAATTTAGATTTGGTAACTGAATCGTTTACATTAAAAGTAGGCACTTTCAACTTGCCTTGTTTTTCCATTTCATAAAGACGATGTACGCCGGTTGTGGTTTCTTCTGATAAACCAAGAACATTTTTTAATAATTCAGGATAATTATCATGCATGATTTGTGTTAAATCACCACCATCATCTAATAACATATTTGGATACCAACCATCTGGGCCAGTAATGGTTTGTTCGACACACCATGTATATTCTTCTTCACTTTCACCTTTCCACGCAAAAACCGGAATACCACTTGCTGCCATCGCCGCAGCAGCATGATCTTGCGTCGAGAAAATATTACAAGATGACCAACGCACTTCTGCACCTAATGCCGTTAATGTTTCAATAAGTACCGCGGTTTGAATCGTCATATGTAAACAACCGGCAATACGCGCACCTTTTAATGGTTGTTGTGTTTTATATTCTTCGCGTAAGGCCATTAAACCTGGCATTTCTTTTTCTGCTAAGGTCATTTCTTTACGACCCCATTCAGCAAGACTCATATCTGCAACTTTATTATCTTCGGTTGCTACACTCATAACTTCTGCATTCATCATTATCTTCCTATTATAAATAATTTTAATTAATTGTTGCTAGCAGCAAGCGCTGTAGCATCATTCTGCTTTTTTAGGCCTGCTGCCTCACATAGCGCATCCGCTTTGTCGGTTCTTTCCCAAGTAAACTCGGGTTCTTCACGGCCAAAGTGTCCATAAATGGATGTCGCCCGATAAATTGGCCGTAATAAATCAAGCATTTCAATCAAGCCACGCGGACGTAAATCAAAATGTTCGCGAATTAGTGTGACAATTTTGTCTTCTGGTAATTTACCGGTACCAAAGGTATCAACACTAATCGACGTTGGTTCTGAAACACCAATCGCATAAGATACTTGCACTTCACATTTTTCAGCGATGCCTGCTGCAACAATATTTTTAGCAACATAACGTGCGGCATAAGCCGCAGAACGATCAACTTTGGTCGGATCCTTGCCCGAGAATGCACCGCCACCATGACGAGCCATACCTCCATAAGTATCGACAATAATTTTACGTCCGGTTAAACCACAATCGCCTAATGGTCCACCTATCACAAAACGGCCAGTAGGATTAATTAAATATTCGGTATCTTTGCTTAACCATTTTGCTGGAATGGTTGGCGTAATCACTTCATCCCTCACCGCAGCAATTAAATCTTTTTGTTGAATACTTTCATCGTGCTGAGTAGAGAAAACAATTGTTTTGATAGCAACAGGTTTATTATTCTCATATTGAAAGCTAACTTGGCACTTTGCATCAGGACGCATCCATGGCAAAATATTTTGCTGGCGTACTTCAGCTTGTCGCTGCATTAAACGATGCGCATAAGTAATGGGGGCTGGCATTAATACTTCCGTTTCATTGGTTGCATAGCCAAACATCAAACCCTGATCACCGGCACCAAGATCTTTATCCTGAGCTTCATTCACACCTTGAGCGATATCAATTGACTGCTTACCGATAGCACTTAAAACAGCGCATGAATTCCAATCGAAACCCATTTCTGAACTGTTATAACCAATATCTTTGATGGTATGACGTGTCAACTGTTCAATATCAACCCAAGCATTAGTTGTTACTTCGCCACCAACTATCACCATGCCGGTTTTAACAAAGGTTTCACAGGCTACGCGTGCATGCTTATCTTGCGCTAAAATGGCATCCAAAATAGTATCGGAAATTTGATCAGCGATCTTATCGGGATGGCCCGCAGATACCGACTCTGAGGTAAATAGATAATTTTTGTGCATTATAGGCCCCAAACTAGACATAATAACGCCGCATATTACATGATTTTATGCCTCTTGTCAGGACCCAAGTTATTAATTTCTAGAGGAACTTACACTAAATTGTCTAATATTTCTTGAGCCCCTTGAGCCAATAAATCACGCGCAGCTTGTTTACCTAAATTTATTGCATTTTCCATAGCCCCTTCTTGATAGCTCGCATAAATCTTAGAACCATCAGGATAGCCAACTCGCGCCCTTAATTGCAGTATATCTCCGTGCATCTCAGCATAAGCGGCAATAGGCGTTTGGCAACTGCCTTGTAACGTTTCACTGACAGCCCGCTCTGCATTTACCAAGCTATGTGTTTTTGGGTGATCTAATTGCGCTAACAATGCTTTTGTATTTGTATCATTAGCTCGACACTCCATACCAATAGCGCCTTGGCCAACAGCTGGCAATAATTCATCAATAGAAAAATAATAACGAATATGCTGCTGCATATTCAAACGTTCTAAACCTGCCGCCGCCAAAATAATCGCATCATAATCGCCAGCCTGTAATTTCTTAATACGGGTATCAATATTGCCACGTAATAATTTAGTTTCTAGATCGGGGCGTAAACTCAAAAGTTGGCATTGGCGCCGTAAACTGGAAGTACCGATCACCGCATTTTGCGGTAAATCACTTAAGCCATTATAGTTTTCACTGACAAATGCATCTCGCGCATCAACGCGCGGTAACATCGCCACAATATCAAGCTCATCAACATGTTCATCATTCGGCACATCTTTCATAGAATGCACCGCGATATCAGCACGGTCATCTAATAATGCTTGTTGTAATTCTTTAATGAATAAACCTTTACCGCCTATTTTCGCCAGAGATTTATCAACAATCTTGTCACCTTGTGTTTTAATGCCAACGATTTCAAGTGATAGTTCTGGAGCAATTTCATGTATTAAGGCTTTGACTATCTCAGTTTGGCGTGTGGCCAGAATGCTGGTTCGAGTCGCTATCCGCAATGTTGTTTGCATCGCTTGTTTCCTGTAAAAGTGTTTGTGAAATTAACGTATCTTTTTCTTGCCAAAGCTGGTTCATCATTCTTTGGAAATGTATTCTGAACTGATCATCATATTGATAATCACCAATCAAGTCCGCAGTGATTTCTTGTAATTTAACATGAACAATGACGTTACGTAGTTTTCCAGATAAAAAACCCATAAAACTTGTTACACCTTGTGGATAGATAATCGTAACATCTAAAATAGTATGTAAATATTCAGACATGGCCGCCATAACAAACGCAACACCACCCGCTTTCGGTTTTAATAAATGTTGAAAACTCGAATTACGTTGAACTTTTTTGGTTTCAGTAAACCGCGTTCCTTCGGCAAAGCTAATAATGGTAATAGGCTTATGCTTGAAACGTTCACACGCTTTGCGCGTTGTTTCAATATCTTTACCTTTAGCTTCCGGGTGTTTTTTTAAAGACTCTTTAGTATGTCGACTCATAAATGGAAAGCCAAGACACCAACAAGCCCAACCTATAATCGGTAATTTTAATAATTCTTTTTTTATAAAAAAAACCATAGGTGGTGTTCTATACGTAAAAACTTGGGCAAAAATAAAAATATCTACCCATGATTGATGATTAGACAATAATAAATACCATTCTTTACGGCTTAATTCGGCTTGAGAATGCACATCTACGTGCATACGCATTGTCAGCCATATCATGAGAATCACACCATAGCGCCAACCTTGAGCACACCCATCTAACACCGGCGTCCACATCTTCCGCCACGCCTCTAACGGAATAATATATTTTATAACGGCTATTAAAAAAATCATAAGCCCCCAAAATAAGGTATTGATGCTTATGAATAAAATATTGAATAAGCCAATAATTGGCCATGGTAAAAAAGATAGCATATTTGCCCCATAAATTTTTATGTCGAGGAAATAATTACCGATTCTACCCTATTTCTTAATTATTGCCTATGCTATATAAAGGGTACGCTTGTTGTATATACATCTATGTTTGCTATAATTCTCGCAGTTTCAAGAATGAGCGGTATAGCAAGTAGATTTCGCGACAATACTCCCAATATACTCAATGCGCGGGCCATAATAATTAAAGGAAAGAACCATGGATAAAAAACATCACTTTGAAGACCTCGCAAAAAAGCTTTTCCACTGTCTACCAGAACCAATGCAAAAAGCTCAGCATGATCTAGAAGAAAAATTCAAAGAAATACTTCAAGCTAGTTTTGCCAAGCTCGACCTCGTTACCCGCGAAGAGTTTGATAGTCAAGTTAAAGTATTAGAACGCACACAAGATAAGCTCAAAAAAATCGAAAAGAAAATTAAAGATTTAGAGAAGTAAACAACATAAAAATAAGAGCTTAAACCTAAAAACCTCAGTTGAGATTGTAGCGAGAGAAATTAAGGTTAAACAAGCCCTCCAGTTTCAGGACTTATGATAAATTCCAAGATCATCTTAGCGTAAGTTCTGAATTTATTCTTTAGCTCGAGAAACATATTCGCCGGTACGTGTATCGACTTTAATTAATTCATCGATTTGTAAAAACAACGGAACTTTAACAACGGCACCTGTTTCTAAGGTTGCCGGTTTGGTACCACCACCCGAAGTATCGCCACGTAAACCAGGATCAGTATCAGTCACCTTTAGCACTACAAAAGTTGGCGGTTCAATGGTTAAAGCAACATTGTTCCACAACACCATGGTACAAATATCTTGTTCTTTAAGCCATTTCTTGGTACCACCCACAGCGGTTTCGCTGGCCTGATGTTGTTCGAAACTATCAGGATGCATGAAATGCCAAAACTCACCATCGTGATATAAATACTGCACATCGATTTCAATCACATCAGCAGCTTCAACACTTTCACCAGATTTAAAGGTTTTTTCAAGAACACGTCCATTCTTTAAATTACGTAACTTAACACGATTAAACGCTTGGCCTTTACCCGGCTTAACAAATTCGTTTTCGATAATTGAATACGGATCACCATCCATTAATAGTTTCAATCCACCTTTAAATTCATTGGTGCTATAAGTCGCCATAACGTCTCCATTTTCGTAATTATGTGGCCAGAGTATACCGATTTATCTACTAAAATGTAAACTCAGTGACGCGTTCGTTTGCAAACCTAATTAAATTTCTCTATGCTTACCAATCTGGTGAAATTTTAACAGCCCATTTTACAGAACACTATGAATAAGCAGTTACACGCGGTCTCTCCTACAGATAATGGTTTATTAATAACTAAATCCGCTTGGCAACAAGCGCTAATTGACGCGATCACCGAGCCAGAAGAATTATTTGAAATTCTCAAGCTTGATAAACAACATCTTGATAAGGCAAAGCTCGCATCCCAACTTTTTCCATTACGCGTACCACGAAGTTTTGCCACATTAATGCAAGCTGGCAATATTAATGATCCATTGTTACAACAAATTTTACCCTTAGGCGCAGAATTAAATATCAGTAATAACTACCAGCAAGATCCACTCGATGAGACTGCAGCCAATAAAGCACCAGGCTTACTACACAAATACAAAAATCGTGTTTTACTGATTGTTACCAGTAGCTGTGCGATCAATTGTCGTTACTGTTTTCGCCGTCATTTTGCTTACGATGATAATAATCCGAGTCTTGCTGGCTGGCAGCAAGCTATCGATTATATTCAACAAGATGAAGAGATTACTGAAGTAATTTTAAGTGGTGGTGACCCTTTACTTGCACCAGATCGCTATCTGCAACAATTACATGACATGATAAGCGCAATTCCCCATGTGAAATTATTACGCATTCATTCACGATTGCCTATCGTATTACCAGAACGTATTAATGAAGAATTTCTAAACTGGTTCAGTAATTCACGCCTAAAGCCAGTGTTAGTTACACATAGTAATCATCCTAATGAAATCAGTGAAGATGTTCGACAAGCGATGCAACGCCTCAAACATCATGGCGTTACCTTGTTAAACCAAAGTGTTTTGCTACGGGGTATTAATGATGATGCGATAACCTTAACAAAGCTTTCGCAACGTTTATTTGCCGCCGATATCTTGCCTTACTATTTACACACTCTAGATAAAGTACAAGGCACCGCACATTTTGCAGTTAAAGATTCGCAAGCCACAAGCATATATCAAAGCTTGCTGGCGAATCTGCCTGGATATTTAGTTCCAAGATTTGTTACAGAAATAGCCGGTCAGGCTTCCAAATCACCAATATTTTTTTAGTGCTAACACTTGCAAAACGATACAATTTCCGTTGAAATGAGCCCCTCCGTAACCAAATGTAATTAAGGAATTTAACTAATGAGCGAAAAGATCAAACATGTTTCTGACTCCAGCTTTGAAGCGGATGTTCTTCAATCTAATCAACCGGTTCTCGTCGATTTTTGGGCAGAATGGTGTGGTCCTTGTAAATCCATTGCTCCAATTCTTGATGATATTGCTACAGAATATGACGGCAAAGTTACCGTTGCTAAAGTCAATATTGATGAAAATGCTGATACCCCGGCAAAATTTGGTGTTCGCGGCATCCCAACACTATTACTATTTAAAAACGGTGAGTTGCAAGGTTCTAAGGTTGGCGCCTTATCGAAATCACAACTTGCTGCTTTTTTAGATAGTTTATTATAATCTTTATTAAAAAAGTATGGTATTTAGAAAAGTTCCATGCTATAAACACCCTGTTGCAAGTCGTCATATTCAATGGCGACTTTCTATAAACCTTCATTATTTCATTTTAAACTTATAATCACAATTTGAAGAAAACCACCTATGAATTTAACAGAATTAAAGAAAGAGAGTATTTCTACTCTAACTGATATGGCCGCTAAAGCGGACATCGAAAATGTTTCACGTATGCGCAAGCAAGATATTATCTTTGCAATTTTAAAAGCACATGCAAAAAAAGGCGAAGATATTTATGGCGATGGCGTCTTAGAAATCTTGCAAGATGGCTTTGGCTTTCTACGTAGCTCAGATAGTTCTTATCTTGCTGGGCCAGATGATATTTATGTATCCCCAAGTCAGATTCGACGTTTTAGTCTACGCACCGGCGATACCGTGTCTGGAAAAATTCGTCCACCGAAAGATGGCGAACGTTATTTTGCGATGCTAAAAGTTGACACAATTAATTATGATGATCCTGAAAAAACTAAATATAAAATTCTCTTTGAAAACCTTACTCCGCTGTTCCCTGATGAACGCATCCTCATGGAATGTGGTAATGGTAGTAGTGAAGATATTACTGGCCGAATTATTGATTTAGTTTCACCTTTAGGTAAAGGTCAGCGTGGTCTGATTGTATCACCACCAAAAGCGGGTAAAACCGTTATGCTACAAAATATTGCTCATGCAATCGCCGCCAATCACCCAGAATGTATTTTAATCGTATTATTGATTGATGAGCGTCCTGAAGAAGTTACTGAAATGCAACGTTCCGTACGTGGTGAAGTTGTTGCAAGTACTTTTGATGAACCCGCTAATCGCCATGTCCAAGTTGCCGAAATGGTTATTGAAAAAGCTAAGCGCTTAGTTGAGCATAAAAAAGATGTTGTCATCTTATTAGATTCTATTACGCGACTAGCTCGTGCTTATAACACGGTTGTACCATCCTCAGGTAAGGTATTAACAGGTGGTGTCGATGCGAATGCGCTACAACGACCAAAACGCTTTTTTGGTGCAGCACGGAATATTGAAGAAGGTGGCAGCCTAACAATTTTAGCAACCGCATTAACCGATACCGGCTCGAGAATGGATGAAGTTATTTACGAAGAATTTAAAGGTACCGGTAATAACGAGATTCATTTGGATCGTCGTATCGCTGAAAAACGTACCTTCCCTGCAATTCATATTAATAAATCTGGTACGCGTCGCGAAGAATTGCTGACTAAACCAGATGAATTACAAAAAATGTGGATTTTACGTAAAATCCTGCATCCTATGGATGAGATTGAAGCAACAGAATTCTTAATCGACCGTCTGAAATCATGTAAGACTAATGATGAATTCTTTGATTCAATGAAGAAATAATCATAAATTTGTATGAAATACCAAGACCTGCGAGATTTCATCAAACAATTAGAAGCACGCGATTTGTTAAAACGAATCGCGTTGCCCATCGACCCTTATCTAGAAATCACTGAAATTGCTGACCGTTGTTTACAACAACAAGGCCCTGCCTTGCTATTTGAACAACCCAAAAACTCCAATGTCCCCTTGCTTGCTAATTTATTTGGTACCACCGAACGTATTGCTATGGCCATGGGTCAAAAAGATATTCAAGGCTTACGCGAGCTCGGACAATTATTAAGTTTTTTGAAACAGCCGGATCCACCGAAAGGTTTGCGTGAAACATGGGAAAAACTCCCTTTGTTCAAGCAAGCTTTAAATATGAATCCGAAAGTAAGTAAAAATGCATTATGTCAGCAAACTGTTTTGCAAGGACCCGATGTTGATTTGGGTTTATTACCGATCCAAACTTGTTGGCCAGATGATGTCGCACCATTAATTACGTGGGGTTTAGTGACGACTGAAAATCCCAATAATAAACGTTCTAATCTTGGTATTTATCGACAACAAGTTATTGCCAAGAACAAAGTTATTATGCGCTGGTTAGAACATCGTGGTGGCGCATTAGATTTCCAAGCCTGGCAAAAGCAGTATCCTGATAAACCGTTTCCTATAGCAGTAACGCTAGGCGCGGATCCAGCAACGATTCTTGCTGCAGTTTGTCCAATTCCAGATACTTTATCAGAATATGCTTTTGCCGGTTTATTACGCGGCAGCAAAACTGAATTAACAACCTGTAAGTCACATGATTTAACAGTGCCGGCAAATGCTGAAATTATTTTAGAAGGTTATATTTATCCAGGCGAATATGCGGAAGAAGGTCCTTATGGCGATCACACTGGTTATTATAATGAAACAGAGAAATTTCCAGTGTTTACCATAACCACTATGACCATGCGCGACAATCCTATTTACCACAGCACTTATACAGGAAGGCCTCCTGATGAATGTGCGATTTTAGGCGCCGCTTTGAATGAGTTATTCATTCCAATATTGCAAAAACAATTTCCGGAGATTATTGATTTTTATTTACCTCCAGAAGGCTGTTCCTATCGTATGGCGGTCGTTTCTATTAAGAAAAGTTATCCTGGCCATGCGCGCCAAGTGATGATGGGTATCTGGTCGTTCCTCCGACAATTTATGTATACCAAATTTATAGTGGTAACCGATGACGATATTAATGTACGTGATTGGCGCGATGTTATTTGGGCACTCACAACGCGAGTTGATCCAGTTCGTGATACCGTTATTTTAGAAAATACACCGATTGACTATCTTGATTTTGCCTCGCCTGTTGCTGGACTCGGTGGAAAAATTGGTTTTGATGCTACCAATAAACTACCTGGTGAAACGCGACGTGAATGGGGTCGTCCTATTACTATGAGTAAAGAAGTGAAGCAACGCATTGACATGCTGTGGCAAGATTTAAACTTATGAATCTCTAATCATTGTCTATCCATTCTTGGTGGCGCCGCTGGCAACCTTAAACGTCCTTTTGATGCAATCTCAGCATTGCGTAACGCAGCAGATTTTTGTCCCTCTTGTTGTGGTGGTTGCAATACTTTACGCCATAGACTTAACTGCTCTACAGATTTAGCCGCACTATCATTTTGAGAATGCCATTGCTGACTCTTATCTGCAAATGATCGTAAACTAGATTGTAATTGTGCATCTCTTGCTTCTTTGCTAGCAGCCAAATTTGTAAAGTGAAGTTTATGAAGAAACGCTAATAAATCCACGCTTTTATCAAAATCAACGATCACGGTCTGGCGCAAACAAGAGATACTCGCAGCTTGAAGCCCGAAGTATTCTAAATAAGACTCAACGACGTGTTGATTTATCTCTCGAACGCCAGCGTCACTGAACAACAATGTTAATGTCTGTCCGCGAGCTTCGCATGCATATAGCGCAGGATACGCCTGAACATGTTCTAATGTAGGATCTAATAGAATTTGTAACGTTCTTTTATTGGGTCGCCCTCTTGTTCGTCTTAATAAAACTAGTTGCTGCTGTTCTGTCGCAGAGAGAGGTGACAATTGTATTTTTGATATTTCCTGTAACTCTATAAATACATTGCTCAGTAGCCTTTGCAATGCAATTAAAGCCAGCGAAGAATCAGTTGACGTCAAGTTAACACTGATAACTCTAAACATTTGTGCATACGCTCGTGTTTTAGCTTCTCTTAAAGATAAACTAAAACTTGATAAGGCGTTTGTAAATAGCGGCTCAAGCAAAGACAGAAGATGTAAAACAATATTTCTAGTTTTTTTTAATACAACGTTATATTGTTCCATCTTTCCGAACTCTTCTGCTTGCATAGATTCGTCAGGCAATGGTTCAAAACGCCCTCTAGTATTTAATATTCTCGATAGGTCACCTACTTGACAAGTATCAATAGACGTTAATAAGCCTTGCTTGTCTACATGTTCTAGCTTCAGAGGGCATCGTTGCTCTAAACAAGTAAATACTAATTCAGAAACATGAAGTAACAGTATGTAATTATCAGGTGATTGCAAATGCTCATGCAGCTCCATATAGTGCCATAAAGAGTTTAACACGGCATCATAGTCTCTATGCTCACAAAGCAGAGTTAGTAGTCTGACAAATTGCAACCTTCGCGTTGTTAGTTCACGTATTGTTAATGGCATATTTAATGTAACAGCAAGCTTAAGCATAGCTATTAGCGTTAATTCAAGTTGAATCAGTTTTTGATGAGAAACATCTACTGTAGCGCGGGCAACAAAACCAGGGTATTGTAAACTTTGGCAACGTAACTCTAGTGTTAATAACATTAATTCTAAAAATATTTTAAGTTCCTGCAATGCAGAATTAACCTTGTTACGTTCGTTCTGCCATATCGTTGAACTTGCCATTTTTAGATGCACAGCTAGCAATCTTACGTTATCCAAAAGTGGAATCGTCCATTGCCGAGACTGAAACATAGAAAGAGCCCTAGCAGTATACATATTAGGTGTATCAGTTGCAGCAGAGGCAATAGAATCAAGAGGAGACTTAAGGCTTAACGTCAAGAAGAAAGTAATAAGCTGTGGGCTAATGCCTAAAATGCCAATAATGAGCTCAATTTCAGACAATATTGTTTCTGCTGTTTTTGCATCAGAATCAGATATCGAAATGAGATATAGTTTATAGCACATGAATAAATTTTTTAACGTTGTTAAAGATTCATTGCCGAAAACTAAGCGATCTAAATAATAAGCTTTGAGCATGAGCTTTCGAGCTTTTGTTAATAGCTCTTCTGAACCAATTTTATAACACAAGGTAAACTTAGCATATGCTCGTGCAATAGATGCATATAAACCAGGCTTATCAAAGACAACAAACTCGGCAAGTCTTGCCAAGCGTCTATAGAAAATTTCAGCGTCACTTGGCAAACCAAGTTCTAATTTGATTTTAGCAGCCAAGAGTAAATCGTGGATCAAGTATTGGCATTTAATCGCATATAATTTGTGAGTTTCTTGTGCTCGCAAGGTGTCCTGCAACGCGGCATCTAACTTATCTAGTTGACGAAGTGATAGAGCTCGCAGATGATAAACCAAACCTAAACTAATTGCTGATATAGAACTCTCTGATTTTTGACCAGTAGCATCATCTCTAGTATGAAGATGAGATCGTGCTCGTCTCTTTTTTGTTGCCCTTTTAGCTTGTTCCATTTGCAGAGTTTCTGTTAACAATGAGGCTAATACATCTAAAACTTCTATAGCAGAGATGTGATTATTCATATCGATGAAATACAAAGCCCATAAATATAATGTGGTGGACCTTGTATTTTCATCACCTTTTTCCTGTAGCGACTCGATAAAACCAAGCATGCTAGGAAGCTCTCGCATACGCAGACAAGCTAGAGCACGTAAAACCAAGCTTTCACGATCATCGAAATCAACATCTGTTAACTCTTCTAAAAAGACAAATCTAGGAAATACTCGGGCAGCTTTACTAAAGCGTTCTTTATCGAAACTAAGCAAGGTAAATACATCTTTATTTTTAAACAAAAATACGTCTAATGCTTTATATAAGAAAAAACTCAACATTAAATATGAATGCAAAGTATCCGTCTTATCTGCTTTTGAGCAAACATATAATTTACCTTTTTGAGAAGCAGAGAAGACATCACTACTCCCAAGCGAGTGTGCTGAGGTAAGAAATATCGTTTTATCTTCATCATAGAAAAGTTTTAATCGTGTAATAAAACTTAAAAACCCACCTAAATAAGTGGTAAGTAATATCGCCAGACTAGCAGATAAATGCTGGGCATGTTGCAATGCATCTATATTTTCAAGAAAACTTCCTTGAGGAAGTTTAAAGCATACACATAACTGCTCTAGTAAAATAAATGGCAACCGAAAAAATATATGCTCACTAGTAAAAACACCATCAAGCTGTGTTGGGACAAATAGTTCACGCTGAAACTCTTCTAATAATGCATGTAAATAATTTGTCGTTGATTCTTGTAGCCTTATACTGTTAGCCAAACTCTCTCGAACATCATTTACGACTTCAGGTTTACCAAAATTTTTACCGTCATGAGTAAGTAACTGCATATTTGCTAACCAGGATTGAGCTCGCCAAAGTTCATTGAGACTAAAGATATTCAATATGTCTTGTCTGTTAACAACTAACAAGTCTACCTGAACATTAGTACTCAACAGCATTTCACTAGGATCAGTACGAATTCCGCGACGCAGATCGCGTAAACATAAAGCAGATTTTTTACTACTAACAAACTCCGTGGGTAATACAAAAATTTCACCTAAAGCCAGAATATCTAAACGCACAAACATCGCCAAGCAGCGTAAATAGCGCTCTAGTATTCCATTTCCTTTCGCCCCATTTTCAACTATAAACCCAAACCTTATATTAGAATAGATATTAGAATAATCCATACCAGCAGCAGGCAGAACATATACAGAAAAACTTCCAGGTGGTTCACCTAGAAACCCCCTATTGTATGTAATACTTTGGGCTAATAATTGACATAGCTCTTGCCAAGCACTCTTACATACAAGGTCACTATCTAGCCCACTACTACTAGTAGCACATTGACGTAAACTATTTAATTGACGTTCTCTTAAAAACAAAAGCTCAGCAGGACTGAAGCTATCAGCAGGAATAATCTCACCAAGCGTAAAGAATACTCGTAAAAGTTTAGGATAAAGCGCATTTCTCTTTGTTTTGACGGCTGTAATGCTATCTCGACTAAAACCAATTAACTTATACCACCTTATGATTGTTGTGTAGAAAACCATTGCTTGAACGATAGCCTCTAAGCGCGTTTCTTTATCTTCTTTTTTTGAGTTTGTAATAAGCTTATCGGCCAGCCCCACCAACTCTGTGCAATATTTTTCCACCCCTTCATTGCCAGACTTATCAGTTCTATTCGATTTTTTCTTCACTCCTGATTGATGTGTTGAATAATGGGCGACAAGTATAGGCATCAGTTCATTAGCAGTTCTTTCCGCAGTAGCAATAACTGTTTCAGATAATTTGCATCCATGTCCATCAAAGCCTTTCTTTAGTAGGCTACTAACAACCGCTCTCTTATTATCCTCGCTATAAACCCCTTCATCGCAATCTGTTTGCAATGCATGCTGTAATGGTGTGAGCCGTAGTTTTGAACACACATTAAAATCAACACCAACTTTTTGTGTAGCAAATAAAATATCAAATGCTATTTTTGATTGAACCGCAAGATGTATTGGCGCCAACCCTGACACATCAAATTGTTTTGTAAGTAATTCAACAACTATTTCATCAGGTAAAAGCTCTAGCACTACCCTTAACAATTCCCACTGACCGTAACGCAAAATAATATGAATAATGTTTTCATGACTAGTCTTTGTTGTCAGGAGCACATCGCCTTTAAGCTCAATAACAAAAAATTTAAACAGCTCAACCAATTCATATTCGGCGATTAAATGAATAGCTGCAACGCCAGTCGTATCAAACATATTAATATCGTAATGAAAATGATGTAAGATTCGCAACCACGCCTTGATGAATTCTGAGGTTACCGGTGATTCTCTATCACGCTTAGGCACGACAGGAGCTGCAGCAATGTCTTCTTCATTACGTGTAGGTTCCTCAGCGCTATGTTGACCTTTGAATGTCGTTCTTTTTGATATCGGTGCACTTTGAAGTTCTTTCTCTCGCAACTCATTTTGTTGCGCTTCACTATGACCTCTTGGACTGCTAAGCGACATATACTCTTGAGAACCATACATAAGTCTTACTAGCTCATGAACCATATATGTATTTGCAAAGATAACATCTCTGCCTGCTGTAACGCTTTCTCCATAGATAAAAAAATGTAGTGCGCTTGGCCGCGTATGCTCAGTCAGAAAAAACGGTAACATCTTATGCTGCTGCTGACACGCAAAGAAATTTGACAAAACTAATTTACTACCAGCAGGGGTTAATAAAACAAACCTTCCTCTATGCGTAGCAGCTAACTTTCTATATTGCGGTATCAGCCGCGCATCATAAAGCATCAGCTCAATATCTAAGGTGGGATTCTCCGTTAATAGTCCAGCAATATCCTCAACGAGTAGGCTATGTAGACCTTCCAAGCGTAGTAAAGTTAACCTTGCAGCATGCTGTACAATATCAGCTATGTGCTCTATCGTTACGCGCTCACATAATCGTAATGTTAATCGTGATAATAAAAATACATTCTTGCCTATTGTTGTAAGTAACACTCCAAGTTCATTAGCACTAAGTAATGCAAAATCCATGCTAGCAATAGCGTCAGCCATTAGCTCTCCAGGAAGCAATCTCTGTCGCTCATCATCAAGCCCAATAACGCCTAAATCATTTTCTAAAAAGAGATTTAACCTTTCTGGATTGCTACCCAATGGACTAGCAGCAAGAATATTCTCTATTGCCTTAGCCTCACTACTACCTCCTGCACCTTCCTGAAAAATAGTCTTAACTCTTGCTAAAACATCCTCAGCGCTATCTCCAGATTCATGTCTTTTTGTAACATTTTCATAGAGTAAGAAAGAAGCTAAATCAACTTCTCTCAATAGATCATTTACGGTAACTTTAGGATTTCTATCAACTAGACTAATCATTAATTTCAGAGAACGATAAACATGTAAGATAAATTTAGTAGAATATCTAACAATTAGCTTATCTCTATATTGGGCAGCTTGCTCTGGAGCAAGGTATGCAAGCAGCTTAGCAAGCTTGACATTCTGAGCATTGACAGCAGCGAGCCATCGCAGCATTAGTAATTCAGGAGATAGTTGTAGAATTAGCTGTCGTATCCGTTCAGGCAATGGTAAATCCATTTGTGGCAAACACAGTAAAACACTTCGAAAAAGATTAAAGTGCTGTCCAGCTTTAGCTTGTTCCTTACTGCCTTTGCCATGTATATCAGAATCGAAGTTAATAGGAACATTATCACTATCGACAATTAGATTGTCTGCTTTCAAATCTCCATCAAGTAAAATGACACTTAAAATAGCAAGAGTAATGACAGCTTCTGGATCTAATTCCTCTGGAGAGTGAGACTTCAACCAATCATGCAATAATACACCCTCAATCTCATTAGAAGATTGTAATAAATAATTAAGTCCATTGGGATGTGTTACTAACATCACTTGCATAGCCGGTGTTGTTACTCCAAATGCCAAGCGCGCAAATAGATCATGACTACCTTGAAAACCTGGTCCAGCAGGAGCTGTTAGCAAAACACCTTTGGTATAGAGCCCTGGAACATAAAAAATTGCAGATTGCCCTGCGCCTCCTGCCTTTTTTAATAAGTTCCCATTTTCGTCTAGTGCGAAAATTTTGGAGTCACTACGCATAAAACCAGCTCTGCCATTGAAAACAACAGGAACCTCAACACTTGCTGATGTATTTTCTACAGACGGATTTATTTTTTTCGTATCTGTATATAGCGTTATTAGTTCTTCAAGAATATCTAACAACTCACCAAGCAAACAACTATCATCTCTTTTCTTCAGCATAGCAGCTGCATCTTGCAGATAAATAAGCATTCCACCAATGGTATTCATTTCCTGCTTATTTTTCTTTACATGATTATTCCTTAATGACTTTGAGCCACTACTGCGAGTACCATCAAAACTGGCTTCACCCATTAAACTTGTAACCGCATTGATTTCTAAGGAGCTTGGTCTGCGGAGTTTCATTAATATAAGGTGAATAATGCCTCTAAGTTCAGAATTACTTTCACGCTCTAATAATTGCCTCAAATGTAATACTAACTCCGCATAGGCATCGAAGTTAGGAGAGAGATGTTGTTGAACGTCACGTGTTAACTGAACATGTTCCTGTAAGGATAGCTTTACCCGCTCTGTAACTAAACACTGTAAAGTATCACTGCAACTTTCATCTCCACTTCTTGTAAATTTCAACTCAGCAATTCTGTTGTCAACTCTGCGCTGAATATCTGCAAAAATGTATTCATCTCCTTCAGCAGAACCTACATCATCCCTTATATGCTCTTTAATACGCTGGAACAATATTCTAGCGCGAGAGTAAGCCCGTAATCTAATGGCAACTTCAGCCATTTCGAGTAATATATGACAGAGCTCCAGTATAAAACCTTCACTACAAGCAATAGCGTATTGCACATATAAAAGCTTTTCTCTAAGAGCCAAAATAAATTTACTATCACAGTTTGTAGAAACAAGTAACGCTATGTCATTTTCTCTAGCTTGATAAGCTCTTGTCTCCATTGCAGTAACAGCAACGACATCAGCTTTACCCTCACCCTCTAGTAAATGCACCCTCAGAAATTGAGTAAACGCAACGGAAGCACAACCTTCTGGACAGTTTGCAGATTCTTCTGCAGTAAATGCTGTAACCTCCGTTTTGGAGAATTTTAATTTTCGAGGGTCATCAAGCTCCTGCCAGGTTTTCTTGATAGCTCTGCGCAAACTGTTACTTGATTCATTCGGTAATAAACTACCTTTATAATTATATACCGATAATGTTACTTGAACCTGGCTAGGCTCTTGCGTTAACTGTACCTTAATTAAAAAAAACCGTGCTTTCTCATCTATATATGGATAAAAAATATTAACCTGCTTCGTTCCCTCCTTACCAAGTAGAGTATGAGCTTCACGCATAGGATTGCTATAAGTATATTCGCTAAGAGGCTGGTAGCTGTAAAATAGCTCTTTTATCCGTTTTAGATCATAACTAGCTTTATATAGAATAGTCGTTAGCTGTATAAGTACCGCTTTATTTATGTTAGCAAAATGTGTGGCAAATATTTTCGATAAATTTGTTAGTGCGTTAATATCCAAGCGTTCCCAGTTTTGGATGAGAAATCCTAAGCAATTATAGAGCTGTGAAAAGCAACCTGTTATAAACAACGCATCAATGGGCAACCAAGTCTTTGAGCTATCAAAAACAGGTAATATTAATATTTCAGTATTGTTAAGGCCGTCCCTCCTTTTATAAACGCTGTCTTCGTATTGTTGAAATCGCTTATCAGAAACCATAGCAAAAAATAATGCTGCGATTTGCTCTGAGCTATACTCAACATCAATATCTTTCAGATCATGAAAGCCATACATTGCATTTTCCTTTGAAAGTCAATTGCTGCATATTTCTATACTGAACAGATGAACTGAATCCACATCAATTCAGAACCTAATCAATCATACAAAATAATATCCCATAAAAAAAACATTTGGTTAAATTAAAGTAAAAAAATAATGGTTCGCATTAATGTTGACGCCTTTAATTAACATGTGTTGATGCTTTATTGGTAATGTTAATTGCAACGCTACAATTTATTAAGCCACCTTCTGCCGAATAAAATTTTTGATACACCACTATAATAACCACAAGCAGGAGCAGTATTTGATTTGTATTTTTTACTATAAAAAAATTAAACGGCAAACTCCATCTCAAGCAGATTTACAACATTACTTTAATCGCCACCATCTATACACAAAATGCTTTTGCAACTTGAGAAGAAAACTTGCTACGAAGAAAGAAAAACACTGCGCACGTGCTCGATATTATTATTCAAAGAGAGACGTTACTTAGACTTGAGTAAAATTCAAAAAAACGAGATAGAGTTTTTCTTTAAAGCAGGACTTACAATAAATGCCAAGGTCGAGGCAACATAATTAACAAAGAGATTGAGGTTTAACGTAAGTCTTGTAAAACTTTCACAAAGCACCCTTAGCATAAAACAATAAGCGCACGACATGAAGCGGTCTATTTTTAACCGCACCAAAAACACAACGGGCCAATTTTCTAGCCAAGCGTCGCATCTTCAGATAAAATGCCCGAGTATTTTTTACGACATGATCTGAATATAAAACATGGTGTTCATATTCAAGCCTGGGGAGAGACATTAATCATGAGTACACGATATTCTGTGCGTTCTATTGCTTTGATTGTATTATTTATTTTTTCTTTATGTGGCAGTTTAACAGCCTATGCTGGAGCCAGCCCATATTCTGGATTGTGGAAAACCGATCAAGATAACTTTCACACCTACAACTTTAGTCGTACGCCAGAAAAAGGCTATTGGGTTGAATTTAATCCAGGTTATGGGGGTACGGGTAAATATTCAGGGCCAGCCTTAGCAATGAGTCTTAACTTTCGCTACCGTAATAGCCTATTTTCACTGCAACAAACAACCGTGCAAAAAGAAAAGAACCTTAAAGTTCCTGTTTTTTTCTTTAGTGATAACAACACAGCCACGTATGTGAAAAATATTAGTCTGCTTTATAGTCGTGTACATGACGAAACATGGGGAATATGGACCTATGGTGCAGGCATAACCTACGGCCAAGGTCGCGAAAAAAATACCCTTGATTTCTTTGAAGCCTATGGCGCCACCGTCCAAGCTCAAGCAATATGGCTTCCTTTTGGACAATATTTCGGCTTAGGTTTACAAATATTTGGTAATCTAAATAGTAAATTTAATGAAAGTAACTATGGTGCTGCCATTGTTATCGCTTTAGGCCGCTTTTCATAACCATAAATTTTCTAGGCCTGTTAATATAACAGGCCTTTTTGTGAAGGTCGGAAAGTTCATGAAAACGCTCGAGTATCATATAACGCAAGTTACAACAGTACGCGAGCATCTCTATCAAGTATTATTATCTGCTCGTGATTCTGCACAATTTAATTACCAAGCGGGGCAATACCTGCAAATTCTATTACCAGAATGGGAGCCACGACCATTCTCTATTGCTAATGCGCCCAATGAAAAACATAACATTGAGCTACATATCCAACACTATACTGATAACGACTACACACAGAAGCTCATCGCTCATATTACTGAACACTCAACACTGAAGCTTAACGGCCCGTATGGTAAATGCATTTATCAGCCAATTCATCAATACCCTATTATTCTATTAGCTGGCGGTACTGGTTTTGCACCAATTAAAGCCATAATTGAACAAGCATTTATTGAAGACGATCAACGACCATTACATTTATTTTGGGGAGCAAAAACCCTAGATGATCTTTATTGTCATGGGCTTGCGACAAGCTGGCAACAACGGCATAATAACTTCGCTTATACACCAGTATTGGAAGAATCTTCTCCAAACTGGAAAGGCCAATTAGGACGCGTTCATCAAGCTGTCGTAAAAACTTATCCAGATTTACGCCATGTACAAATTTATGCAGCCGGTCCATTTGCCATGATAACAACGGCATTGGAGTTATTTGAACAGCACAGTTTTAATCGCGTTAATATGCATTCTGATGCTCTCGAAACAGATTATGTTTAAACAGGAATACTATGGCATTTTTTGAAAATAATACTTTATATACAATCATAAAAAATGAAATAGACTATTTTTTAGAAAATCAAGTCAGTGAATTATTGCGCTCACAAACTTCAGCTGAGTTAATCGAATTACATAGTCAACATAAAGCCAACTATATTGATATGCTCTCAGCTAAAGAATTGCAATTTGCATTAACACAGATTGATCCGGATGATCGCCTAAAACTCGATGAATTTCTTTATGAGCAGGCACAAAGTGTTATTAATCAATTTTTAAAACATCGTTTATTAATTATATTGCGCGCTAATTTTGGTTATAACCACGAAGACATGTTACAACAGGGCCAAGAGTTCACACATTTATATATTCCAATGAATACTACTGGCTACCAGCAATTACTCTTAGAAAACCAACAAATGCTAACTCTAACTCATAACGGCCCTATACATTTTGATTCAGTTCAAGAAATTATGGAACATCAACATAAAGCGCGACTACATAAATCAAAAATTAAAGCTAAAGAGTACCAAACAACAGATTTGTATTACGCAGCCATACACCTGACTGAGCTTTATGTTATAAAACGCTATAGTAATATGAGGCCTTTTTTACAACAACATGAAAGTCTTGCGGCAATGGTTTATAAAACAGATATCGGTCGCAGTACAGCCAATGCTCGACAATTAATAAAGTTATTTAGAAGTCATCTTAGCTTAATCTCACATCAAAGACAGTTAGAGCAAATTTTTAATAACATAATTAATAAAGTTTACAGTCCCGTGACTATGCCAAATGGAGAGGCGCTGCAAGCACCAGTTGATTTCGAAACATTACCAGAATTATTCAAAACGCTACTTGAGCTTTTCAAGCCAAGTGACAATGGCGACAATAAAACTGTGCGACCACGCTTAGGAGGTCGGCAATGAACGAGAAATTAAAGAAACTTTTTGATAAACATTTAGAAAGCTATGCCAAAGTCGAGCGTTCTTTAACAAACTTTACCTTAGCACAAGAACATCTATATGCTTTGTTAACTATAAAACCAGAAGATGCGGAACCTGTTATTCAATTTCTTGACTTATACCATGATTTTTTTGCGGATATCACTCAACTTGACTTTTTAAAATTACAACAATTCATGGCGATTCAAGAACGCTTTGCAAATATCGAACAAACGACTATTCCCGTAAGAGATGTGATATTGGCTTTTTTTGATATGCTTGTTACCGAGCAAACACTATTTTGTAAGCTACATGATTTGGCGATAGTAGAAAGCTTCTTATTGATCCCGCTTGCCAATAAAGTTACTAATTTATTTCGTTATGTATTAATTAATCCACAACAACGCTTGAACATTGCACCTATCATCGGCAAAAATGGTACTGCTGAGAAATTTAATTTAACCCATTTCACCAGCCAGAGTTTAAGTATTTTCCATGCCATTCATAAAATAGATACATCATTCCAAGATATTGCTGACTTTATAATAAAAAATGCAGATGCATTAAATTTTAATCAAGAAGACTGCAATCTAACGTTATTACTTGCAGATAAATTCACAAATGATCATTCTGAATTAAAAAGAAGATTAGATTTCATACAAGAAGACGACTTTATAAAACATATTGATGAGCACATTAAAAAAATGGCGAAAATCTCTGAGCGCTATCTTAGTGACAATGAACCCTCATCTTATGTTAAAGCTAATAAGTTTAGTAATATTTTAAGTGCTTTTAATAAAGCTCGAAATGATTACGCGCTTGATATGATTCACCTTGACCAAACTGAAGATAAAGCCGATTTATTATTGAATGTTAATTTAATATTAAAACAGCAGATAAAAGAAACTATGCAGCAACATTATCGCGACAATCTGTCCACCAGTATTACCATCAATTTAAATATCATGTTTGGCTTATCAGAAACAGATCAAGAAGAATTAACAAAAGCAAAAAATTTCATGTTAACAGCCATTAAAAACTTTGGTAAAGATGTATATAAGAAAAATATATAAGGAAAAATCATGACTCAAGATGAATTAAAACAAGCTACTGCAGAAGCTGCTTTGGAATTTGTCGTTGATGATAGCGTCATTGGCGTTGGTAGCGGCACAACTGTGAATTACTTCATTGATGCTTTAGCAACAGTGAAACACCGTATTGAAGCAACGGTCGCAAGTTCCGCGGCTAGTCAAAAACGTTTAGAAGAACATGGCATTCGCGTCTTTGACTTAAATAGCATTAATGAAATGAGTGTTTATATCGATGGTGCCGATGAAATTAATCCACATTTACAAATGATAAAAGGTGGCGGTGGCGCCCTCACCCGCGAAAAAATTGTTGCTTGTAATGCCAAGCAATTTGTTTGTATTGCTGATGCCAGTAAATATAATGATTTCCTCGGTGATTTTCCCTTAGCTGTCGAAGTGATTCCTATGGCCAGAAGCTATGTTGCCCGTGAAATTGTTAAGCTCGGCGGTAGCCCTATGTATCGTGACAATTTTGTTACTGACAATGGCAATATTATTTTAGATATTCATAACTTCCCTATCCACAAGCCTTTGGAAATGGAAACCACTTTAAATAATATAACCGGCGTTGTTTGTAATGGTATTTTTGCACATCGTCCAGCAGACATATTACTCTTAGGAACAGATGATGGTGTGAAACGTTACCCACAATAGATAAAATAGATATGAATGATTATTAATGAGAGAACGCTATGAAAAATCAACCCTACAAAAGTAACAACAAAATTCGTTTTGTAACGGCAGCCAGTTTATTTGATGGACACGATGTTTCTATCAATATTATGCGTCGTATTTTGCAAGCCGCTGGGGTTGAAGTTATTCACTTAGGTCATAATCGATCCGTGCATGAAGTAATTACCGCAGCATTACAAGAAGATGTGAATGGTATTGCCATCAGCTCCTATCAAGGCGGTCATATTGAATATTTCAAATACGCGATTGATAAATTAAAAGAAAATAACGCTGAAAACATTAAAGTCTTCGGTGGCGGCGGTGGCGTCATTACTCCAGAAGAAATTAAAGAGCTAGAGAGTTATGGTGTTGAGCGCATCTACTCACCTCATGACGGCCAAGTCATGGGTTTACAGGGCATCATTAATGATATGATACAACGTTGTGATTATAATATCTGTGCTGAACCTCTCAGTGAAATAATTCCTAATAATCAATTGAATTTAGCACGAATCATCAGTCATATTGAGAATGCGACCTTAACTGAAGAACAATATAATACCATTAATCAGCAAGCAGATAGCTTACACAATATTCCTGTGCTCGGCATTACTGGCACCGGTGGTTCCGGAAAATCATCTCTCACCGACGAACTCATTTTACGTTTACGCAGAGATCAAGCAGATATTAGCATTGCTATTATCGCCATTGACCCATCGAAACGTAAAACAGGTGGCGCTCTATTAGGTGATCGTATTCGCATGAATGCCATCGACAGTCCCAATATTTATATGCGGTCATTAGCTACGCGTAATGCCGGTCATGAAGTCATTCCACATTTACAGCATGCAATTAATGCCTGCAAATTAGCAGGTAACCAGCTCGTTATTGTTGAAACACCGGGAATTGGGCAGGGTGATGCCGGTATCGTACCTTTTGTTGATGTTTCACTTTATGTGATGACCCCTGAGTTTGGAGCCGCGAGTCAATTAGAGAAAATTGATATGCTAGATTTCGCCGATATCGTGGCAATAAATAAATTTGATCGTAAAGGTAATCATGATGCCTTGCGTGATGTAGCCAAACAAATGCAACGTAACCAACAAGCTTTTGGTAAGAATCCGCAAGAAATGCCGGTTTATGGCACAATTGCAGCAAAGTTTAACGATGATGGCGTCACAGCCTTATATCACGGCTTATTAGAATTGTTTAATGCTAAAAAGAAAAGTATTTTTGCACAAAGTAAACAAGATAAGCCTACAGAAAATTTCTCACAAAATAATACAGCGCTTATCCCTAATAAATCACAATTTTATTTGGCTGAAGTCGCAAATAGTGTTCGCGACTATCATAAAGCAACCAAGCAACAAACTATGCTCGCTCGCGAATTACAACAACTTGCAGCCAGTAAAGCGATGTTAGAAGCTCATACTGGTACAGCTGATACGCTTGCTTTTGATGACTTAATCGCCAAGAAAAACGAAAAATTTACAGTACAGGATAAAGAATTATTAGCCAGCTATGAGAAGTTACAGAAGATGTATACTGCGGAACAATACAGCTATAAAGTTCGTGACAAAGAATTTCATATTAATTTATATAGTAAGAGTTTATCCGGCTTGCCTATTCCTAAAGTTGCATTCCCCCGCTATGAAGATGCGGGCACACGCTTAACGTGGTTGCGTAATGAAAATTTACCTGGTCACTTCCCTTATACAGCAGGTGTATTTCCTTTTAAACGTCAGGGGGAAGATCCGGGTCGAATGTTTGCTGGCGAAGGTGACCCATTCCGTACGAATCGTCGCTTTAAGTTTTTATCAGAACATTCTGTAGCAAAACGTTTGTCAACGGCGTTTGATTCAGTAACGCTATATGGATTTGATCCTGCGAAACAACCTGACATTTACGGCAAGGTTGGTAATTCCGGCGTATCGATCGCAACCCTTGATGATATGCAGGCTCTCTATGATGGTTTTGATTTATGTAGCCCAAGTACTTCTGTATCCATGACAATTAATGGTCCCGCACCAACGATACTGGCTATGTTTTTTAATACGGCTATTCGTCAACAAGAAGCAAAATTTAAAGAAGAGCATGGTCGTGAACCCAATACTGAAGAACATGCTGAATTAAAAGCTTACGCTCTCGCCAATGCCCGAGGTACGGTACAAGCAGATATTTTAAAAGAAGATCAAGCTCAAAACACGTGTATATTCTCTACCGAATTTTCTTTAAAAGTTATGGCCGACATCCAAGAATATTTTGTTGAGCATAATGTTAAAAATTTCTATTCCGTGTCAATTTCTGGTTACCACATCGCTGAAGCAGGCGCGAATCCAATTTCGCAACTTGCTTTTACATTGGCAAACGGACTTACGTTAGTTGAAATTTATTTGGCACGCGGCTTACACATTGATCAAGTTGCCCCAAACCTCTCGTTTTTCTTTTCCAATGCCATGGATCCAGAATATTCTGTTATGGGCCGTGTTGCGCGCCGCATATGGTCGATTGCCATGCGCGATAAGTATCAGGCTAACAGCCGTAGCCAAAAGTTGAAATACCATATTCAAACTTCAGGGCGTTCTTTACATGCCCAAGAAATGGCATTCAATGATATACGCACAACATTAGAAGCCTTAATTGCTATTTATGATAATTGTAATAGCTTACATACCAATGCTTATGATGAAGCCGTTACGACACCGACAGAAGAATCGGTGCGCCGTGCACAAGCAATACAGTTAGTCATTAATAAAGAATGGGGGTTAGCGAAAAATGAAAACCCATTACAAGGATCATTTATCATTGATGAACTAACAGATTTGGTTGAAGAAGCAGTCTTAGTAGAATTCGAGCGTTTAAATGAACGCGGTGGCGTGCTGGGTGCGATGGAAACAGGTTATCAGCGTGGTAAGATTCAAGAAGAATCGATGTATTATGAAGTACAAAAAAATGATGGAACATTGCCGCTTATCGGTGTAAATACCTTTGTTAATCCAAACGAAAATATGGAAGAAACATTAGTTGAATTACAACGCTCTACTGAGGCTGAAAAACAAAGCCAATTACAGCGTGTACATGCATTTCAACAAACACATACTGCTGACTGTGGTGCGATGTTAGTACGCTTACAACAAGCTGCAGCAAATAATGAGAATGTGTTCGCAGCCTTAATGGATGCTGTAACTGTTTGTTCTTTAGGGCAAATCACACAGGCTTTATTTAATGTTGGTGGTAAATATCGACGCTCAATGTAACTTACAATGACTGTAAAAAAGGATTTCAAATGTTAGAAAAATATATTTGCACGATTTGTGGATATATATATGATCCAGAAGTAGGCGATCCCGAAACGGGGATCGAGCCAGGAACGGCATTTGCTGACTTACCGGAAGATTGGTATTGCCCTGACTGTGGCGCAACCAAACAAGATTTTATATTGTTTGTACCAGATTAAAAGTTAATTGGAAAGAAAAGCATGATTGAGTTTAAAACAATAAAAGATGATTCAAGACTACAAGAATTAATCAACCATTCTATTGAAGTATATGCATCTGAAATGCATCGTTATCGTGAATTTCGTAATTATGAAAAATCATTAGAACTCTCGAAAGTAGAAGTTGGTGATCACTTTAAATATGGCGTAGAACAAAGTCATAATCATATTTTTAATATCGTTAATGATGAGCAAGTTGTTGGCTATGTTTGGTTTCAAATGATTGTCGAACATGAAGGCACCGCTTTTTTAAATTATATTTACATCGACAAAGAACATCGTCGTCATGGCTATGGCGAACAATCACTAAAGCTATTTGAGCAGCAGGTGAAAGAAATGGGCGCCAAATATAGTGTGTTTTTTGTCTTTAAAAGCAACTTCCCTGCTGTGCGTATGTATCTAAAACATGATTATAAAATTGCAAAAGAAGTGGCGATGTACGAGGCTAAAAAAACATCACGCTATAAAATGGTAAAAATGCTCTAGGTTTAACGTTAACGGAGTAAGACTTATGTTCGAGTTCTATACAATTGCGTTAATAGCTCTACTTGCAGCAGTCTCTCCAGGCCCCGACTTCGTTGTCGTCGCAAAAAATGCTATCAGTTATAATCGCCGTAGCGCCATCATGACCTCTTTAGGTATTAGTGCCGGCATACTCGTTCACTCAACTTACTGTATTTTAGGTTTAGGTCTGATTATTTCACAATCACTATTATTATTTAGCTTAATAAAATATGTCGGTGCAGCCTATCTAATATATTTAGGCCTAAAAAGTTTATTTAGTAAATCTGGTCCCATGCCAACGATTAAAAAATCTGATAATCAGCAACACAATATTGGACGTGCCTTTCTTGATGGCTTGTTAACAAATGTCCTTAATCCAAAATGCACTTTATTTATGTTGTCTATTTTTACTGTTGTCGTGAAACCACATACATCGCTTTATGTACAAGCTATTTACGGTATTGAGATTGCTGTCATTGCCGCGGTGTGGTTTGTATTTCTTTCTTATGGATTAACACATGCATCAGTAAAAGCAAGAGTTGAGAAAGTGCAGCATCATGCGACTAAAGTCATCGGCGTTATTTTAATTGCATTGGGCATTGCTGTTATTTTTGAATCGCGTTAAAAATGCCAGGACTTACGATAAATGCCAAGGTCGAGGCGATTATGTTGTCAAAATAGCCGATAGTATACATAATACGTGAGTGTTTTTGATAACATAATTAGCAAAAGGTAGACGCGCCAACACACGAGCTAAAGCTAAAGTAATAAAACGCGAGTCTTCTTGTTCACGAAAGCCATTCCATTGTGCATATTCTACAGAATCAACTATTTTTGCTAAATCACGCGGCTTAATTAAATCGGGCCAATTCTCTAAGCCTAATAATTTTGAATCAGCCGCTGCAACAAACAGTGCAAATGCAGCAGCAACAACGCCAGATATTTTGCTTAAAAACTCGATATCTTCCGGATGACTACTAAATTCATAATCTCCGATTAGTGCCCCATACGGCTCACCACCAGGAGTACCAAATTCACATGCACAACGAAAGGTTGTTCTTATTTATCATCCGTTTTGGTATTCGGAATAAATACCGCAAATATAATAGCAACGAATAACAGTATTGGTAATACTGATAATGCAATTTGATAATCTGCCAAAGTATAAACTCCACGGCCACCTATAGTATGATCTTGTGCAACAAGATATAGAATCCACCCGACCGCTAGCTGCAATACTGGCGCACTGCCAACAGCAAAGGTATTGGCAATGCCAATACTGGTACCAGAGGCATGAGCTGGAGCAATATCTTTCGCAACAGCATAATTCAAAACATAAGTACTCGTGAAAAACCCTAAGCTAAACAATAAAATATACATCAAAACTAATGGTACGTGCGATGCAAATATAATCACGCTTAACAAAACAGTAGAAACTGCCGCCCCCATAATAAGCAAAGCTCGTCTCGAGGCTAAATTATCAGATGCCCATCCAATCACAGGACTACCAACTGCCACACCAATAAACACCATAGAAGCCGCTAGTGCCGCGCCAGTAACCGTTAAGTGCTGCGCAATTTCCAAGTAGGGAACGCCCCATAAAGCAACAAATACTGTTACCACTGCAAACATAATTGCCACATACATCCCGTTAAATATGGTTGCAGGTTTGCATAAAATAGTTTTAACATCTTCTCGAAAACAACTATGTTGTGGTTTTACAGTTACTTCCTTAATCCTAACTCGCGGTTTATCTCGAATAACGGTCCAACAGAGTACAGCCAATACAATAGCCATGCCAGCTGCAGCCCATATCGTAAAACGCCAGCCCATACTATGACTCAGTAACGCAATTGATGAGTTACCAAACAAAATACCGACCATACCGACCATTTCTGTCATACCAATCATAAAAGCAAATTGCCGAGTTGGGAACCAAATGCCAATTAAATGCATACAACCAATAAACGCAAATGCAGTGCCCGCGCCCATCACCATACGCGCTAAAATAGCCAAATATAGATTGCCACTTAATGCAAAGCCAGCACAACCCACAGCGCAAACTACAGCCCCTACGGTCAATAATCGTCGAGCACCGATACGATCTATCAAAATCCCTGCCGGTGTTTGTAATGAAGCATATATATAGTAATAGGCACCAGATAAAACACTAGCACCGACGGCCGTCATGGTAAATGAATGCATAAGCTCGTGGATCATGACCCCAGCAGAAAGCTGTAACATGAACTGTAATAGAATAAATGCCGCGGCAACGCCCCAAACGATCCAGCGAAAAACTCTAGATGACAGAAAACGCGTACGTCTGCTTTTGTACGTTGCCGCTTTCGGTAATGTTAATATATTGCTGAATGTACTCATCCGCTTGCCGCCAATATTGTTAGGACTTACGCTAAACATAAGTCATCTCAATGAAAGTCTATAAAGACTTTCGCATTACAAATCCTATTAAGATTTGTTATTACTTTACAACGTTTTTATTACAGCTTCATGACAGAATAAAATTTAATTGCGTTATAAAATAGAGGTCGGCTTACAGCATAATACATAGATGAGTCTTTTTCTATCACGTCTTTGTAATTTTTTGTAACGCGATTGTTACAGGCTTGAAGCTAATTAACACTGCTATGTAAGCTTTATTTTACGCTTCTAGTTTTAAATATAGAATTAACCAACCGTCAATATTCTAGCTCTTACGGTTTTTCATTAGAGTTTCATATATCTATAGCACTTCCCAATATAATGTCTTGCTCATAAAATTCTTGTAAGGCTTGCTTACCACCAGAAATCACAATGTTAGGCTCCGGGTGTTGTAGCTCTTTACATATACGTTGCAGGGCAATCTCTCCCGTAATTTTGCTGTCATCTCTCACAAGTTCTAATAGCCAAGCGGATACAGGATTGACTTCCATAAAGTGCACCTCATCATTATAACGCCGATAAACCACCAAATATGTGGGTACTTCACTGGGTTTCTCTGGTAAGAAGTCTGGAGAAATCTGATGAACAGGATAGTGATATTGCAATAACCAGGCTAAAGGCGACACAATAGGATGCTCTGTCAGTAAATTGCCATCACGCTCCACCGCTATGCTAGACAAGTCTGTTGTATCTAAATCCAAAGCCAATTCAACCCATTCATAGTGCGCCAGCTCCTGTAAAAACGGGAAATTACAGATACCATCGTGCTCTTGCTGCAAATATTGCAGAAATTCTTGTGGGATTTCATGAAAGATTGGTGTTTTTGACTTATGACGCGAGAAATAGTCTTTCACTAAAGCCTGCCAGGTTGTTGCTGGCATAATTTTATTTAATACAGGAAAGGCACTCGCTAAGATATCCTCGATATTATTGTAAAATAGTTCTCGATAAACCCCTATACGTTTTTCTTCAACTTTTGAGTCTAGGAATGTTGACGCTGAATCGCGCATCATCTTGGTAAAGGCTTGCTGTTGTTGTATAAACTCAGGAATAGTTTCTTTATTATTATCCATGGGCTACCTCTTGTAACTTAATAGACTCTTGCAACTCTCTAATTTTCTCGACCTCTTGCAGTAAATTATCTAGTGGCGGTATATCGGTATCTCGTTCTAATAGAGTCGGCATTTTCCCGAATTGCCGATACGCCAGTGCTAATAATTGCCAAACAGGAGCTGTAATATTTCCTCCATGTGTATCAATAATTAAATTTGCTTCTAATTGATAGTGCCCTGCCATATGGATATACGCTATCGGTTGATGCTGCAGCGCCATTAAAAATTCTGCCGCGTCATAGCCATGATTGACACTATTTACATAAATGTTATTAACATCCAGTAACAGGTCACAATCAGCTTCTTGTAATACAGCAGTGATAAATTCAAGTTCTGTAAGCTCATGATTTGGCGTGTAATAATATGATACATTCTCTATAGCAATACGCCGCTGTAAAATGTCTTGGGTCTGTCGAATACGCTTGGCGACATAAGTAACGGCTTCTGAAGTAAAAGGAATGGGCATCAAATCATATAATTGAGATTCATCGCTACAATAACTCAAATGCTCGCTATAAAGAGCAACATCGTATTCTTTGAGGAAGGTTTTAATCTCATCAAGAAACTCAATATCTAATGGCGCAGGAGCACCTAGTGATAATGATAAACCATGGCAAACTAGCGGGTACCTTTCTGCGAGCTTATTGAAATGCTTAATGCGTCTACCGCCAACACGAAGCCAGTTCTCAGGAGCCAATTCTAAAAAGTTAACTGTTGTAGGTAATTGCTCAGATAGTTCGCTAAGTAGTTCTCGACGCAATCCCAATCCAACACCTTGAAGTTGTTGCGGCATCGATTTGCTCCCTTTTTATAACGAAATAACCTACAGTCCAAATCCCTTTAACCGTAGGTTATCTCTTTATTATTGATGATAAGTGTTAGTTAGCTTTTACTGCCACTACCACACTTACCTCCAGCGCATTTGCCATCCTTGGCTTTGTCAACACCATCTTTAGCTTTATCATCCGGCACTTTATCGACACCATCTTTGGCTTTATCATCCGACACTTTATCGACACCATCTTTGGCTTTGTCTTCAGACATTTTATCACCACCACATTTACCATCTTTAACCTTTTCCATATCATGGCCATTGCCTTCATGATTATCAGCAATCATATAACCTTGGCTTAATTGATTATTCTGGAATGGGCTTTGGCTAGCATTAGCAATAGGCATCGTAGCGACACTAATGGCTAATCCAGTACCAACGGCAAGTGCAATAGGTGTGATTAAAGAATTTTTTTTGATTTTTTCACTCATCTTTCCTCTCCTTTGGGATAAACTAAATAAAGTAGATTTAAATATGTTCTGGTATTACTTAAGAAGTCGTTGTTTAATTATTAGTGTAGCTGTTTTTATACAAAGTGCTAATAACTTACACAAGATAATGTTTATAATGAAATAGAACAGGGCTTACGATAAATGCCAAGGTCGAGGCATACCCACATCCATACTCAAGGGCGCAGGTAAAGGGTTTTACGTAAGACCTGTAGATATATAAAGAAAAATAAGGATACCAAGTCATGGCTAAGCACTCTTCACGTATTAAGCAACTGTTACGCTTCTTGCCTTTATTGGTAATCATTATTGCTTTGGCGCTAGCCGTCTATTTCAGGCTTTATGAGTATCTGAGTTTTACTAGCCTGCAGCAACATCACCAACAATTATTAACATGGACTCAGCAACATTATTTCTTAATTCTCTTGATCTATATGGTCATCTATATCATTGCCGTTGCAATCTCTATTCCTGGCGCCACCATTTTGACGATTGCTGGCGGTTTACTCTTTGGGATAATCCCAGGAACAATTTATGTTGTGATTAGTGCGACTATTGGCGCAACATTGTTATTTTTAGCCACCAAAACGTCGCTTGGTAATTTATTAAAAGCCAAAGCAGGACCTAAATTACATAAACTTGAAAAAGGCTTTCAACACAATGCATTTAGTTATTTACTAGTCTTACGTTTAATTCCCTTATTTCCATTCTGGTTAATCAATATTGTCCCTGCAGTCTTAAATGTACGCTTAAGAACATTTGTTACCGCAACATTTCTCGGCATTATCCCAGGCTCTTTTGTCTATGTGTTATTAGGGAATGGTGTTAGTAGTGTACTGGATGCAGGCCAAACACCCAATCTTGGTATTATTTTTCAGCCAGCTATCCTCGCACCATTGATTGGCTTAGCCGCGTTAGCATTAGTACCTATCATCTATAAGAAAATTAAAGCAAAAAATAAAGTTTGAATATATTATAAATTAGATAGATTCGACGATATTGTGAGTTTCTTCTTGCAACAAATTAGCTATTGCTTCTAACTCTGTAATGGTTTGTTGTAAAACAGTGTCTGTATTCATTGGTATAACTTCTTCTGGTTTCTTACCTGACAATTGTGCTCGCGCACCATTGATTGTATAACCTTGATCATAGAGCAGACTTTTGATTTTTCTAACGATTAGAACATCTTTACGTTGATAATAGCGACGATTACCACGACGTTTGCATGGCTTTAATTGAGTAAATTCTTGTTCCCAGTAACGTAAAACATGGGTCTTCAATTGACATAGTTGACTAACTTCGCCAATTGTAAAATAACGTTTATCTGGAATCGGCGGTAAATCATTCATCATCATCTTCATCAGAGCCATCCTCTGCTAATGCTGATTCATCACCAACACGTGCTCTAAGCTTCTGACCGGCACGGAAAGTCACAACACGTCGTGGCGTAATTGGAATTTCTTCACCTGTTTTAGGGTTTCTACCAGGACGTTGCTTTTTGTCGCGTAAGACAAAATTACCAAACCCTGACAATTTTACATCCTCACCCAATTCTAAACATAAACGAACTTCTTCAAAGAATAGATCAATGATTTCTTTCGCTTCGCGTTTGTTGATACCTAATTGGCGGTATAACTCATCAGCTAAATCAGCTTTTGTTAATGCACTCATATACTCAATCCCTCAGTATGGCGCTAAAGTTTTTTTGCAAAGATGACACGACTGCCGTAACCACAGCTTGTATCTCGTCATCGACTAAAGTTCGCTTGCTGTGTTGAAAAGTCAGGCGCAGTGCCATACTCTTGTTTGCCGATTCTAACTCTTTTTCATAGTAAACATCAAAAATTTCTAGCTTTTTCAATAACTCACCCGCGTTTTGCTCAATATCAGCCCTGATTGCAGCAAAACTTGTGCCTTTTGCGACCCAAAATGCCAAATCACGAGTAATCATAGGATACTTTGAAAAGGCTTCATAGGCAGGTAATGGAATTTTTGTTAGCACATTTGAAGTTAATTCAAATAGATAGACCGGTCCTTGCAAATTCAACTCGCTAACAAGCCGCGGATGCAGAGCTCCCAAATAACCACAGGTTTCGTCATTAACGATGATTTTACAGCTCTGCCCTGGATGTAATGCAGGATGCTCTGCCGCCACAAAATTCACATCATCTTGTTTATCAAGCAAAGTAAATAAGGCCGTTAGGTCACCTTTAATATCATAAAAATCAATTTTCTTATTATCGACGCTCCACTGTGGAGGTAAACACCAGCCACTTGCAACGCCAGCGATCATGCGCTCTTGTCGTAATTCATTATCTTGTGGCACAAAACGCAAACCCGTTTCAAACAAGCGAACACTTGCTTGTTGACGTTTTTGATTCGCTTGTAGAGCTCGCAATAAACCCGCCCAGAGTGTTGTTCGCATTTGCGATAAATCTTGAGAAATAGGATTGGCTAAAGCTAATGGCTTTATTTCTGGTGCGAGTAATTGTTGGATTTCACTATCCACAAAACTATAACAAATCGCTTCACGATAACCTAAGTCAGCGAGTAAATGTCGAACACGGCTTAACGGCATCGTACTTTCAGATACAGCATTAAGATAGCCGCTAAATTTTGGAATATGTGTCGGTAAATTGTTATAGCCATAGTGGCGCACAATTTCCTCAATTACATCTTCTTCAATACTCATATCAAAACGAAAACTAGGCGCTTGCACTTGCCAACCATCAGCATTGGCTTCTATATTAAAGTTTAGGCGCGTTAATACCTCGACAATAAAACTATCATCAATCGTCGTTCCTAGTAATGCATGTATTCGGTCACGACGTAACATAATAGTTTGTGTTTGAGGTAAGGTCTTGCTATCACTCTTTTCAAGGATTGGCCCTGCTTCACCACCAACAATATCTAATAACAATGTCGTTGCGCGTTGCATTGCTTTTACCTGTAATTCCGAATCAACTCCACGTTCAAAACGTTGTGAAGAATCTGTTTGCAAACCATATTGCCGTGCCTTTTGACAAATCATAACCGGATTAAAGAAAGCACTTTCCAAAAAAATATCAGTTGTCGCACTCGTAACACCAGAGTGTAAACCACCCATAATACCGGCCAATGCCAGCGGTTTTATCTTATCCGCAATAACCAAGGTTTCGCTATCAAGAGTTATGGTTTCGTCATTGAGTATTTGTAATTTCTCATTCTCCTTGGCATAACGAACTACAATACCTTTATCAATTTGTGCTAGGTCGAAAGCATGCATCGGCTGACCTAATTCGAGCATGACATAATTGGTAACATCGACTACGGGATGAATACAACGCAGGTGACTACGCCGCAATCGTTCTTGCATCCATATGGGGGTTACCGCATCAGGATTAATATTCTTAATCACACGACCAACATAGCATCCACATGCAACAAAGTCATGAATGTTAACATCATGCTCCGTCGTAATCGTGTTTGTAATTGGACTAATTTCAGGAGGTGTTAACGTTAGTTTATTCCGACAAGCAACCTCTCGAGCAACACCTTGAATCGAAAAACAATCACCTCGATTTGGCGTTAAATCAATATCGATGCTGGTATCATCTAATTCTAAATAGTCTTGTAAACTAGTACCAAGAGGCGCTGCTTCAGGCAACACCATGATGCCATTTGACTCTTCAGCCAAACCCAACTCTTTAGCAGAACAAATCATGCCGAAAGATTCCACACCGCGTAATGTCGTTGGCTTAATATCCATTCCAGCAATATTGGCACCAATAACAGCAACTGCAATCTTTATACCTTGGCAAACATTCGTAGCACCACAAACAATTGTTAATAAATCTTCAGCACCAATATCAACCTGGCATACTGAAAGTTTTTTTGCATCGGGATGTGGCTCGCAAGCGTTAACAAAACCAATTTTAATTTGCTGACAGTCAACAGCCACCGGTAATAGGTTATCAACTTCAAGTCCGAGCATACTTAATTGATCCGCAAGCTCAGTGGTCGAAATTGACGGATTGACCCAGGTTCGTAACCATTGTTCGCTAAATTTCACGGCAAAGCCTCACGCAAAGAAATTAAAATTGTTGTAAAAACTGTAAGTCGTTATCAAAGAATAAACGTAAATCATCGATGCCATAACGTAACATAGCGAGACGATCAATACCTAAACCAAAGGCAAAACCTGTATATTCTTCACTATCGATACCGACTTCGCGTAAAACATTTGGATGCACCATGCCACAGCCTAATACTTCCAACCAATCTGAACCACGCCAAATATCAACTTCTGCGGATGGTTCTGTGAAAGGAAAATAAGATGGTCGGAAACGTAATTTAACATCGTGCTCAAAAAACGTATTGAGGAATCCTTGTAACACCCCTTTTAAATCGGCAAAACTAACATTTTTATCGACCCATAAACCTTCTACTTGGTGAAACATTGGTGTATGCGTTGCATCAGAATCACAACGATAGACGCGTCCCGGCGCAATAATGCGTACCGGTGGCTTTTGATTTTTCAACGTGCGAATTTGTACTGGAGATGTATGAGTGCGTAACACGCGACCATCATCAAAATAAAAAGTATCTTGCATCGTACGTGCAGGATGATGTGCCGGAATATTTAAGGCATCAAAATTATAATATTCAGATTCAATTTCTGGACCTTCGGCAACAATAAAACCTAGTTGCTGAAAAATACTAACTAAGCGTTCCGTGGTTTTAGTCACAGCATGAAGGCCACCAATTTGTTGACCACGACCAGGCAAAGTAACATCAATAGTTTCTTGTTGAATTTGCGCTTGTAGAGCTTGCTGGCTTAAAACATCTTTCTGTTCTTGTAACCAACTAGCAATGATTTGTTTGGTTTGATTTGCGGCTTGGCCCGCTTTGGGACGTTGGCTAGCATCAAGCTTACCAACGTTTTTTAAGAAGTCGGTGATTGCACCTTTTTTTCCAAGATATTGCACACGGATCTGCTCCAGTGTCGCTAGATCCGTTGCAGTTTTAATTGCATCTTGAGCACGTTGTTGTATTTGTTCTAACTCAACCATGCTTCTTATTACGCTGCTGCTTTCGCCTGCTCAACTAATTGGGCAAAAGCATTGCTATCACGTACAGCTAGATCAGCTAATACTTTACGATCAACTTCAATACCTGCTTTTGACAAACCATTGATGAAAAGGCTGTATGAAATACCGCATTCACGACACGCAGCATTAATTCGCACAATCCATAATTGACGGAATTGGCGTTTACGCTGTTTGCGATCACGGTAGGCATATTGTGCTGCTTTCGTTACAGCCTGTGTTGCAGTACGAAAACAACGACTACGAGCACCGTAATACCCTTTTGCTGCTTTTAATACTTTCTTATGACGGGAGCGAGCAACCACCCCACGTTTAACTCTAGCCATTTTCTATTACTCCTGAAAAAAATCTAAAATAAATAATTAACCTTCGTCTTTAACTAGACGACGTACTGAACGTACATCACAACTACGTACAGTTACGTTTTTACGCAAATGTCTTTTGCGCTTCGTCGATTTCTTCGTCAAAATATGACTACGATTCGCTTGACGTCTTTTATAGCCTGATCCGGTTTTCTTGAAGCGCTTCGCTGCACCACGTTTGCTTTTTAACTTTACCTTTGACATTTTAAACTCCAACTCAATCTGTTTCTTCAAATTTGCAATTCTAGGACTTGCGATAAATGCTTTAACACTTTGGTTTAGCGTAAATCCCTTAATTCTTTTTCTTTGGTGACAATAACATGATCATTTGTCGACCTTCTAAACGTGGTTCTCTATCCACCACGCCATGATCATCTAGTTCAGCCAATAACCGTTTCATCTGATCTAAGCCCAAATCTTGGTGAGCCATTTCACGACCACGAAAACGCATCGTTACTTTTACTTTACAACCACTATCTAAAAACTTAATTAGCTTATTCAACTTAACGTGAAAATCAGCGTCTTCCGTACCCGGACGGATTTTAATTTCTTTCGATCTATCGCGTGATTGTTTACCTTTGGTTTTACTTTGTTGATATTTATGCTTGCCATAATCCATGATTCGACAAACAGGCACATCACCACCATCAGCAACCATAACCAAGTCTAATCCAGCTTCATCAGCCATTTGTTGGGCATCACGTCGATCAACAACACCGACTTGACCACCCTCAGCATCAATAAGGCGTATCTTTGGTACTCGTATACCCTTATTCATGATCACTTCTTGTTTAGCTATCGCTAGGTCCCCCTTCTATTCGGCAATATTGGCCGATGGCATCATTCAATAATTGAGAAAATGCCGATAAAGTCATACTCCCGAGATCATCTCCTGATAACAAGCGCACTGCGACAGTTTGCTCAGCAAGCTCTTTATCACCAATAATGATAAAATATGGTACACGCTTAAGTGTATGTTCGCGGATTTTATAGCCGATCTTCTCATTTCTCAAGTCCGATTTCGCTCGAATGCCATGTTTTTGTAATTCTGCCGTAATTTGCTCTGCATATTCGGCTTGGCGATCGGTAATATTCATGACTATTACTTGTCGCGGCGCTAACCAGACCGGGAGTTTACCAGCAAAATGCTCAATTAGCACCCCCATAAAGCGTTCAATTGACCCTATTATCGTGCGATGGATCATAATTGGCGTATGTTTGTTACCATCTTCGCCAATATATTCAGCACCGAGGCGTCCTGGCAGACAATAATCTAGCTGTATTGTGGCACATTGCCAAACTCGACCAAGGCAATCTTCTAAGTAAATATCAATTTTCGGACCATAAAAAGCCCCATCTCCGGTATGTTCTTGCCATTCTAAACCATTCGTCTGTAAAGCATGCTTCAGTCCCTGTTCAGCTTTATCCCATAAAGCATCATCACCAACACGTTTTTCTGGACGTGTGGACAAGGCCGCTATGACTTTTTCAAAGCCAAAGTCATGATAAATCTCATGTAATAATTTGATTAAAGCACTCACTTCATCTTGAATTTGCTCTTCTGTACAGAAAATATGAGCATCATCTTGTGTGAAATTACGCACGCGCATTAAGCCATGTAGCGCTCCAGATGGTTCATTACGATGGCAGTTACCAAACTCAGCCATGCGCAGCGGTAAATCCCGATAGCTTTTCATACCTTGTTTGAATATCTGAACATTGCCCGGACAGCTCATTGGTTTAATCGCAAATACCCGATCTTCGGATAATGTCGTAAACATTTCTTCGCGATAGTTGTCCCAATGCCCCGAGGCTTCCCACAATTCACGCGTCATGATCTGTGGTGTACGCACTTCTTCATAGCCATGTTCCCAAAGTTTACGTCGCATATACTGTTCTATAACTTGATAAACTTTCCAACCCGCATCATGCCAAAACACAATCCCAGGCGCTTCTTCTTGAAAGTGAAATAAGCCTAGCGCTTTAGCTATTTTACGATGATCACGCTTTTCTGCTTCTTCGAGAAAATATAAGTGGTCTTTTAGCTGTTGCTTATCATTCCAAGCGGTACCGTAAATACGTTGCAACATTTCATTATTGGAGTCGCCACGCCAATAAGCTCCTGCAAGCTTCATTAATTTGAATACTTTAATCTTACCAGTACTGGGAATATGCGGCCCACGACATAAGTCGGTGAAATCACCTTGTTGATAAAAACTTAAGTGTTGGTTGCTAGGAATATCTTCAATAATCTTTACTTTATAGTGCTCACCTAAATCATTAAAAAACTCGATGGCAGCTTCACGCGACATAAGACGTCGCCCAACAGGGATATCTTGTTTAGCCAATTCGCGCATTTTCGCTTCGATAAGCACTAAGTCTTCAGGTGTAAATGGACGCTCATAAGAAAAATCATAATAAAAACCTTTATCAATGACCGGTCCTATTGTCACTTGTGCAGTTGGAAATAGACTTTTAACAGCATGCGCTAATAAATGTGCTGTCGAATGACGAATGATTTCTAAACCATCTTCATCACGGCCGGTAACAATTGCCAGCTCAGCATCGTTTTCAATAAGGTAAGAGATGTCAACAAGCTCGCCATTGACTCGGCCAGCCAATGCAGCACGCGCTAAACCAGCACCGATAGACTCAGCCACTTGAAGTACTGTCACGCTATCCGCAAAAGTTTTGTCTTGCCCGTCTGGCAACCGTATTACTGGCATTGCCTTAACTCACTGTTATTAAGGTGTTTATTATTAAATGGTAGGCACGAGTGGGATCGAACCACCGACCACCACCATGTCAAGGTGGTGCTCTACCACTGAGCTACGTGCCTAAATTCTAACTATAATTTCGAAAAACGGTAAGGATATCATCAGATTAGACTTTGCGCAATGCTAATAAAGAATATTATATTTTTCAGGAATGCGCTCCATTTACATTTATCTTCAGACTTTAGCTTGGAGATTAAAGAATTTTCTTCAATAACTTATCTCAATATATGCAAATTTAATATTGGATGTTAAATTTGCATATGAAATACTATCCACGACAAATTGAACAAACATTAAAAAAGTACTTAACAAGTTTTCCTGTAATTGGATTAACAGGCCCTCATCAATCAGGGAAATCCACGCTGCTACAGCATGTTCAATATTAAAATTATCAATTACCTGATGCAGTTGGAATCAAGTTAATTATAAGTTTTTACTAACCCACAAGCATCTGGAAATTGTTTTTCGACATCAGCCAACCAATCATCAGCAATAAGCTTTGCAGATAGCTTAGCAATTTTCTGTGGATATTCACCCAGCTCATCTTGATGACTAAGCACCCACAAAGTGCGGTAGATATCATTAGTCGGAAATGCCATAACACCACATTCATGCAAAATGTTACGACGTTTAGCTAACGCTAATACTAAAGGTGTGATAATCGACCAGCCCATTTCAGCTTCCACAAGACCAGCAATACTTGTAAAACTTTGCACTTCCATTTTTTGCTGTAAAGATAAACCCAGCATACGCAAATAACTAACGATGCGGCGCTCGATACTCACTGTTATTGGTAACTGCACAAATGGATAATGTTCCGCAATATCCTCGAGCGTTACGTTCTTTTTCTTCTTATTCAGAGCTTCAGGATAAATAATAATAAATGGTTCTTTAATAATTTTATGGCGTTCAAACTGTGGAATTTCAAAAAACGGATCGCTCGCCACAATGCAATCTAAGTCATGGTTTAGCAAAGCTTGACTCAAAATCTCTGGTGGTGCAGTGCGAAATGTAATTCTATCTACTAGCTTTGATGTTTCTTTGAAAAAATTGGGTAGACACATATCAGCAAATGAAGATACTAATCCAATCGTCATATGAGGGTAACGTAAACCTGCTTTTTGTCGAAGTAAAGTTGTTGTTTTTTCTGCCTCAATCAATAACATTCGGCTACGACATTTTAATAATTTACCACTAGCAGTCAGCTGCAATGGTCGTACTTCACGATTAATAAGTTGTACGCCAAGATTAGCTTCCAGTTGTTGAATGTGTTGCGACACAGCAGATTGAGTAATGCCCAAGCGTTTTGCTGCAACACTCATATTCATGTGCTGACAAAACGCTTGGAATACTTGTAGATTTTTTAAATCAAGTAATTGTTGCATTACTAAACCACCCTCTAATGAATTAATTAAGCTGCGGCTCGTGCAATAGCATGCTTGAAACCTTGACGCAATTCGCCAACAATCAAAGCATGGTTCTCTTCTTTTTGTGCATTTAAATCAAGACCCTCGTCATACGCTTCATGTATCATCGCAACCAACACTTTTGCTGCTCGTACAAGATTTTCAACATCACCTTCATTTTTGAAAAATGATTGATTTGCTTTACTCGGAAAAATACCCGTGCTATTTGATTTTCTCTCAAGATATTCAATATAAGGTGTTGATTTTTTAGATGGAACCTTTTTACTTCTCTCTGCACGAGCGTCCTTAGAAAGAGGGGCAACGAAACCATATGGAATATTAACAACCGGTACTTTCCGAATGAACTCATCAATATGATCAACTTTAGTCATTGCATTTTTAGGTGGCAGTTTTGTTTCCTTACCACCAATCAGCTCGATCAAGCCATTAAGCATATGAATCTTTGCCTCAATTTTTTCAAGCTCAACATAACGCTGCACTTTTAAAAATACACCCGAAGCATCCATTAAGCGTCTTTGCTTCGTGACTAATTGCCCCAGTTTATCGTCTATTTGCAACAATAAATATTCTTTAGATGCTAACAATCCACTATAGGTTAAATCTCCGACGGTATTTCTTGCTAAGCCTTCAACATAAGCAGCCCTGTCATGAGGTAAATAGTAACTCCAACGCGTAGTTTTCCGAGTGTCATGACAGTGATCTGCGCTAAGCGATTGCAAGTAAGTGGGTTTATCATTGACCCTAGGTGTATTCACTTTTAACGTAAACTTTTTACCAGGCTCGGCTATAATAAAGCGCTTTTTATTCGCATGTTGAACCGCATCTTTTCGCAAACGGCTATTTAATTTTTTCTGTTGTTCTATTTGTGGTCTCGAACCTCGAAGGAGATTAATGAGCTTCAAACCATAGGTAACGACAACTGGCGTTACCAGAAAAATCTCACTCAACACAACAAGTGGAATACTGGTTATGTGCATAATCATAAAAATAGCAGTCGTTGCGGATAAAACGCCAAAGACAGCAGCCTTCATCCCATGTTCTAACATACCAAATGCTAATTGTTTGCGGCTAGCATTATGTGGACTATTGCTTTGCCAATGACGCCACGTATTAGCAATGAACTTTGTTAGATTTATACTAAACAATCCAGCCTCATAAACTGCGAGAAGCCCAGTGCCCACAGTAAAAAGTATTGGAGTCACTAAAGCAAACGTTGCTGCTGCAAGAGTAACGCCCCATACGGCCACATTAATTATAATCGCTAATGCTATACCAACTAGGACTTTTGATAACATAGATGCATTTTTATTTTTAGCTCGAATCCATTCTACCAAGGCAAAAATAGGCTCTAACAAAATAGTGAGGCCGGCCCCCAAAAAAATAAAATGTAATGGCGTAAGTTGTAATATTTCAACTAAGTGCTTTGACGCAAAAAACAGGTATACCGTAATAAAAATAACGGACTGCACGAGCGAATTAGTTTGTTCACCAGTATCGCGCAGATTAGATAACCCTAAATATTCTCCAGCTTTTTGCTTCATTGAGTCATGAAACAACCAAAAACCACTAAGTCTTTCCCTGCGCCGTTTTTCTCTTGAATAAATATTATTTTTGCCTAACATAATGAAAATCTCCTCTTCTCTTCTTTTTTACTTTATAAATCTATAACAAATTACTACGCAGCTACCGACGCCAAGGCATAACGAAAACCAGAGCGTCTTTTACAACCGCTATTTTCAGTAAAACCTGATGCAATTAATGAATGATATTCCGTTTCCTTGGCTGTCAAATCAATACCCTCGTCTACCGCTTCCTGGATTAGTTCCATTAATTTTTTTGCAGCACGCACCAGACTCGCCACATCGCCTTCATATTTAAATAGTGATTGATTTGCATTAGTGAAAGACCGAAAGCCTCGGTTCATGTCAAGCTCAAGCTTATTAAGTGATTGGGTTTCCACATTGATATCTTTTATACCCACATCATCATCAGAATCAAGGCGTCTTATTGCTTTGAAAATCCTGGTTGAGAATTTATAATTCTCAGAAATTTTAATCCTTTTTCCGTGTAGTAAAGGAATTATTTTTTCAAGCAACGTAATCTTTTTTTCTATCTTATCTAGTTCAAAATACTTTTGTACTGATATAAAAACACCCTTGTGTTCTCGTAAGCGACGACATTTTTCCTTTAGAACATCAAGTTTGTCATGTAGCTGTAACAATAAATATTCTTTTGCAGCTAATAACCCACTATAGGTTAGGTCCCCTACGGTATTTCTTGCCAAGCCTTCTACATACTCGGCACGGTTAACCGGTAGACTTGGTGCGAAGCAACTTTTTCCTCGAAATTGAGCCGTATGGTCATCACTTAATGTTTCTAAGAAACTCGGTTGGATAGAGAAATCCACTCTTGGTTTAATTGGCGCTGATTTTAGTACACCCTTGTCAGCAGCAAGATAGTGGTTAAGTCCATGTGTTTGAGCATGCTCATGGGCTTGGGCACGCAAGTGATGATTTAACTTCGCCAATTTCGTTTGCTTAATATCACGGTTTCGAAAGTAATTAAATATTCTGCGCCCAACCAGATTCCATGCAATCATTGAATAAGTTATCAATAACGGCGCTACGATTAAGATTTCTGAAGCGACAACTAAAGGAATACTGGTAACATGAGCGATCATGAATACTCCCGTCGCTATCGATACAGTCGCAAAAGCAACGCCTCTTGAGCCATGTAATAGCATAGCTTTCAGATATTGATTTCGATTTACTTTCTGTTCCGGCTCATTTCTACCATTAGGCCATAAGTTCGACAGGAATAATGCAAAATTATACGAAAATTTGGCGAAGTCATAGAATGCTAAAAAGGCTGTCGCAATAGTTAAGAGAATTGGAGCAACTAAAGCAAATGTACCTGCAGCTGCCAGAATACCAATAGCCGCAACGACAATAAGCAGCGTAGCAAAAATACCTACCATTGTTTTACCAATAAGATCTATATTCTTATTTTTAGCCCAACTTAACTCGAAAATATTAGTAGATGATTCAATTAAAAAAGTCGCGCCTATGCCTGGCAGTAAATAGTGTATTGGCGCCTGCGGCAAAACCTTTAATAATTTCTTAGTTGCAAAGAAAATGAAGCCTCCGGCAATATATCTAGTTCTAACCAAAAGAACTAGGCACTCACTTATTTTCAATCCTAAAGACACCCCAAAGTACTTTATTAACCAAGGTTTTAAATGTTTCTCAATAAAGTAACCAATTGGATGCTGATCTTTATCTATACTTTGTTCTCTATAGAAATTATATTGCCCTAGCATTATCGAACCTTATTCTGCCATATAAGAAATTTAATTAGGACTTACGCTAAATGCCTCAACCTTGGCATTTAGCGTAAGTCCTAACTTTACAAGTGCACCATATTAAATCAATATACTTTAGCTAAATACAGTAATAAATACTGAGTTAGATTGAATCAGTTATTACAGTTCGGCAATTATCATAATTTCACTATCATCCTGCGATTATTATCAGAAACAATAATAAGCACTATTAGGACTACTAATAGCTCGAAGAATTACCCTAGATTCCGCAGTTACCATCTATTGTGAGCGCCTAAGATGCTGAATCTAGGATTATCATATTAAAGTATCATCAGTTGACCTGATAAGAACTTACCAATTTTTCACCTGAAATGCAAACTTTGTACTCTAATTGAGCAGAAAGGATAGGGGTTATTGTTAAGGCAGGTATGGCAACCAATCGGACTGATAATTTTTTTGCCATAAAAAAGTGTCGTGATAAGAACATGAATAGTCGGACTATTGCCAAAATTCAGGGGAACATAGAGCAGAAAAGAGCATGTATAAAACTGAGAAATCATAATGTGACGAATATCGGCTACTTGCTTAGGTTGAATGTAAGTTAGCCTAAGTTTTTAGATGCCAGCTTTGCTTTGACTTTCTTTAAATTAACATTCTCAATCAACCAATAGCCACCTTTATTCTGCCAGTTAGCTTTCTTTAAAATGCGGGGATCAACCTGGCAAGCTAGCAGTTTATCATCACAACTTATGCGCCGAAATTTACTTCGTATTTGACGATAACAAGTAAGGGAAAAACGTTTATTGGCAACAGTTAATACCGACCAATTTCCCGCATCCATTGTTGTGTTCCAACCAGCACTGGCACCAGTATGCATTGCCGGGGGAATATCCAGCATTAATTTATACTTACTTTTATTATGGAAAATATATACGCGTTGTTTACGTTGCGAAGTTGCACTATTGAGAGTAACAAAATTCTTTTTAAAGACAATATTGGTTGTTTGACAAAGATATCCAGGCAAATTGTAATGTTGAAGGCTGACTCTCTGACCATTTTCTTGAGAGTGAGTAATAAGTATTGGGCTCGATAAACTTAATGCACTACTATTACTACAAGCAAAAAAGCTCATACAAATAGATAACATTAAGAGCATTTTACAAAATCGCATTGTAAATCCCCTCGTAATAATCATTATGTTTAATGGTTAGTGATCGCAGCAACATCATTTGCTAACTGTGTTGCAATTTCTTGAACTTGTTGTTGATTCTCACCTTCAACCATAACCCGTAACACAGGCTCTGTTCCTGACGGACGTAAGACAATACGACCACCGCCACTCAAGTCTTTCTCTGCATCGTTAGCTAATGATGAAAAGCGTTGCAACTGTGCATCGTTAACTTTCTTTTGCAAATTGACATTACACAACACTTGCGGAAACTTATTCATGCCCTGTTTTAATTCATGTAGAGATTTCGCACTGTCGACGACAGCTTGTATAACTTGTAGTGCGGAAATAAGACCATCACCGGTTGTAGTTTTATCTAAACAAATAATGTGTCCCGAGGTTTCACCACCTAACTGCCAGTTTCTCGCAGCCAACTCTTGCATAACATATTTATCGCCAACATTGGTACGCACAAAATCAATATCGAGTTCTTGCATCGCACGTTCAAAACCGAAGTTAGTCATGACGGTACCCACAACACCACCAACTAATCGTTGTTGTGCATGTAAGTGTTTCGTTAAGATAAATAATATCTCATCACCATCAACAACTTCGCCAAGATGATCAACCATAATGACACGATCACCATCACCATCAAAAGCAATACCAAAATCTGCTTGTTCTTGTTTAACAAAAGCTTGTAATGGTACGGGATGAGTTGAACCACAATCAGTATTGATATTGCGCCCATTTGGCTCGGTACCAATCGTTACAACATTCGCACCTAACTCGCGTAGGAGTTTCGGCGCAATATGATAATTTGCTCCATTTGCACAATCGAGTGCGATTTTATAATTCGATAATTGAAGGGAGGGAGTTACAGTTTTTCGACAAAAATTAATATATTGTTCTGCAGCGTCATCTAAGCGACTCGCTTTACCTAATGGAATAATCACTTCTGTTTCATGACTATTTTCCAAAACTTCTTCAATAGCCAACTCAATATCATTCGCTAGTTTTTTACCTTCATTAGAAAAAAACTTAATACCATTATCATAGTAAGGGTTATGAGAAGCGCTAATGACAATACCGGCACAAGCATCCAATTCTCGTGTTAAATAAGCAACAGCAGGTGTTGGCATAGGACCTAATAGCACACAGTCCACTCCAGCAGCAATTAAACCTGCTTCAAGTACCGACTCTAACATATAACCAGAAACGCGCGTGTCTTTACCTATTAGAACCTTGCCATGATTGGCGCGCGCTAAAACACGCCCAACAGCCCAGCCAAGACGCAGCATAAAATCTGGAGTAATAGGAAATTTGCCGACTCGACCACGAATACCATCAGTACCAAAATATTGTTTTTCCATCGTTTTTTTAGTGCTCACTCGCCGTACCATCGATACCAGAAGACTTACTTTTAGTTGTTAAATCATCACCTTCAGAAGTAGATTTATCTGCTTTCGATGTTGGGCTGTCATTTTTATTATTTGATACTGAAGAATTATCATCATCCCAGTCTTTTGGTGGCCGCGGCTTTTTGCCTGCCATAATGTCTGCTATTTGTGTTTCATCGATCGTTTCATACTTAATTAATGCTTCTGCCATTGTATGTAATCTATCAATCTCTTTTTTTAATGTCTCTTCAGCGCGCTGATAGTTTCTATCGACAATAGCTCGAATTTCTTCATCAATCATGTTGGCTGTTTGCTCTGATACTTCTTTCGTTCGTGAAACTTGACGACCGATGAAAACTTCACCGTCATCTTCGCCATAAGTTAATGGTCCTAAGCGTTCTGATAAACCCCATTTAGTAACCATACTACGCGCAATATCAGTGGCTCGTTCAATATCATTGGAAGCACCGGTTGTTACGCTATCAGATCCAAAAATCATTTCTTCTGCAATACGACCACCGAACATAGTTGAAATCTGGCTTTCTAAACGACGCCTGGTATGGCTATAGCGATCCGCTTCAGGTAAAAACATTGTTACGCCTAACGCGCGACCACGAGGAATAATCGTAACTTTATAAACAGGATCATGCTCTGGCATTTTTAAACCAACAATGGCATGGCCCGCTTCATGATAAGCCGTAAGCTTTCTTTCTTCTTCATTCATCACCATGCTCTTACGTTCTGCACCCATCATGATTTTGTCTTTGGCTTTTTCCATATCCTGCATATCAACTAAACGCTTATTAGCACGTGCAGCAAATAACGCAGCTTCATTAATTAAGTTTGCTAAATCAGCTCCAGAAAAACCTGGCGTACCTCGAGCAATAACTCCAGGACGCACATCATCAGCAATAGGTACTTTACGACAATGGACTTTAAGAATTTGTTCGCGACCACGTAAATCAGGTAATGGCACAACCACTTGACGATCAAATCGGCCAGGACGTAATAAGGCAGGATCTAATACATCAGGTCGGTTAGTCGCTGCCATGACAATCACGCCTTCATTACCTTCAAAGCCATCCATTTCAACCAGTAACTGATTCAAGGTTTGTTCACGTTCATCATGACCGCCACCAAGACCGGCACCACGATGACGACCAACAGCATCGATCTCATCGATGAAAATAATACATGGCGCTTGTTTCTTCGCTTGTTCAAACATATCACGCACACGTGAAGCACCAACACCAACAAACATTTCAACGAAATCAGAACCGGAAATAGTAAAGAAAGGAACTTTTGCTTCACCAGCTACAGCTTTTGCTAATAATGTTTTACCGGTACCAGGCGAGCCAACTAATAAAACGCCACGAGGAATTTTACCACCGAGTTTTTGGAATTTGCCTGGGTCACGTAAAAACTCAACCAATTCGACAACTTCATCTTTGGCTTCTTCAACACCGGCGACATCCGCGAAAGTAATTTTAACTTGATCTTCTCCTAACAAACGCGCACGACTACGACCAAATGACATTGCGCCACGACCACCGCCGCCACCTTGCATTTGACGCATAAAGAAAATCCATACGGCAATCAGCAATAACATTGGGAACCAATTAATGAAAATACGTAATAAAATACTTTGTTGTTCTGGGGCTTTACCTTGAACACTCACACCTTTCTTGATGAGGTCATTTAATAGGTAAGGATCAGACATTGGTAAATAAGTTACGAAAGCTTTATCATTTTGAGTCATACCTTTAATGGTTTGATCTTCAATACTGACACTACGAACATTGCCTTGTTGAACTAAATTGACAAATTGTGAGTAAGTAAGCTTTTCTTGACTTGATTGTCTAGGACCAAAGTTACTAAAAACAGAAATCAAAATAACCGCAATAATTAACCAGAGAAATAAATTTTTAACCATCTCGTTCAAGCTTCCAACCTCAGAGTAACCATATGATAAGTTTAGCCTATATTGAATTGTTTCGACGTAAAACTAGCCAACCTACCGCGACATAATCCGCTATACTACATATATTTAGTAATGCATGGCAAGCGTTAATTCCTTGCTTAGAACTTACGCAAGATCTTTGTTTCTTCGATAAAAACTTACCAAATACCTTAAAAAAACAAAAACGGTCAGGACTTATTTTAAGCCGATCCCGATAATATACACTTCACGAGAACGATCTCTTGACGCCTTTGGCTTACGAATCAATACCTTAGAAAAATCACTCCGCACTTGCTTCAAAAATTCATCGAAGCCTTCACCTTGAAAAACTTTACAAATAAAAGCCCCTTTTGGATTCAACGTTTGTAAAGCGAAGTCTAACGCAGCTTCAACTAAGCCCATAGATTTGGCTTGATCAGCAATAGCAACGCCACTTATATTCGGTGCCATGTCTGACATAACTATATCGACAGATTTATCACCAATACAGTCTTGGAGTTGTTGTAAAGCACTATTGGCTAGAAAATCATCCTGGATAAAGCTCACTCCTGGTAGCGGGTCCATTGCTAATAAATCAATCGCCACAACTAGACCTTTATCTCCAACCCATTGAGCTGCAATCTGCGACCAACTTCCTGGTGCGGCACCGAGATCAACAACGGTCATACCAGGCTTAATCAAATGATCTTTGTCTTGAATTTCTTTGAGCTTAAATACGGCACGCGAACGCCAACCCTGTTGCTGCGCTTGTTTGACGTAACCATCGTTGAAATGCTCTTGCAACCAGCGTTTACTACTTTTACTACGGGATTTATGTCTCATTATCTATACTTCTTGTTTCTATATATCTTGCAATATTATCTACAATATGAGATTTATGCACCCAATCATAATGCGTTGAATCCATGTTAACAATATCAACATTTGCAACAACTGCATCTAATAAATGATTATCATGTTTATCTAGATAGTATTCAAACACATACCTTTCTAAAGCATTGCGTTTTAATTTCAACATATCAATTTGGTTTGCTTTAAATATTTTTAAACCGTCGCTGCCAAAATGTACCTACCTCTTGAACTCGCAAGTCTTGAGTACGTTGTCTCAATAGTGAATTAACAGCCTCAATATTTTAGTATTGCTAAAGAGTTAGCTATAAGAAAGACACAATTTTATTAATAACCGACGATTTCTCAACCCAATCAAAGTGTCCTGCCGCAATCGGTACAATATTAACATGCCCCTCCACGACTTCTAGCAGGTGATTATCATGCCTAATGACTTCGCCTTGCTCAATGTCATTACAAGAGCGTTGTTGCTCTGGTTGGTTCGCTTTAAACAACGTTATTTTGGTACCATTCATATCTACTTTACGAGTGTGATTATAGTTAACAACAAGTCGCGACACAGTATCCACATCCTTTTCTTGCCTATCTCCCACATGAACATTTTGTTTTGGTAGGTGTCGTTGAAAATGTGTATCTATCATGAAAAGATTATTCACCTCATCACCCGCATTAACTAATTGTTTGGCAACTTCAAAAGCAACCATACCACCTAAACTCCAACCTAGTAGCTTGTAAGGTCCTCTTGGCTGAACTTGTTTTATGTAGGTAATGTAATATGCAGCCAAATGTTCAATGCTTAATTCATTTAATGCGCGTCGATTCAGTTCACGTTGTAATGCCAAGTAAATATTATTAAAGACAATTAGCTTTTTATTATTTAATTTAGGGATGAGGTTAGTATAATAACTTTCTGCACCACCATGGCCTGGTGGAAACATAAAAATAGTTTGGTCATTCTGTTCATTTACTACCTCATAAGGAATAAATGATAATATATCTTTCGAGGGTTGATGTTTTTGACGCGCATTGCAACATTGTTGTATCAAGCTATTTAGTGCAGATATATGCTGTTGTTCTAATAGTTTCGTATCGATGATTATTGCTTCTGAGCTTGCATTCTGAGAAATCATCTTTGCCAAATCCGCTATACGAGGTGTTTTAAATAAATCCTGCACGGTCAGGTAATAATCCGATTCTCGAATACGTGATATTATTTGAATACTTAAGATGGAATCGCCACCTAAAACAAAAAAGTTATCATGTACTCCAATACGTTCAGCTTTCAATACAGATTGCCACAGCTCAACCAACATCGTCTCAATATTATTTTGTGGTGCGACATAGTCTTCTGTATTCACATCAGACCAATCTGGCATAGGTAATACCGTGCGGTCTACTTTACCATTCGACGTTAATGGCAAGGCATCTAACCTTATTAATAGTGAGGGCACCATGTGATCCGGTAAGCGCGCACCTAACCATGCGTGTAATTCGCCATGCAACGCAGCCTCATCATCAACGCCTTGGGCCGTCACTACATACCCCACTAAACGCGGATTACCTTGCGCTTCATCTAATACCACAACGGCTTGTCTAACAAACTCATGCGCCTCAAGCTGACGCTCTATCTCACCTAACTCAATACGAAAACCTCGCAGCTTCACTTGGAAATCTGTACGACCTATATACTCAATATTCCCATCAGCCAACCAACGGCATACATCACCCGTTTTGTATAAGCGCAGATTACGCCCTGATGCGCGTTCAGCATCCGTTACAAACGGATTCTCAATAAAACG
>JAJFKO010000042.1 GCA_021773175.1 Gammaproteobacteria bacterium | reverse complement strand
GTTGAGCAGGCGTTTGCGCAATGCCCCCGTGTCCGCCGTTATTCTACCTGATGCCCGGCGCATATGTGCCCGCACCAGTCCGAGAGCCAATTGATTGGCAAGCAGCTCATCATAGGCCAACCTGCATCGTGCCGGATCGCCAGGCAGAAGATCACCATGATCTACTGGTGCATGAACGCGAAGAACAGCTTCGTTGAATGTTTGGAATTTGCTGGCTGAAACCCAGGATTTATCCTGCCACTCCGGCAATTTTGGAACCCGTTCAAGTGCTGCTTTTACCGAGCGTTGCAGGGTTTTACGGGCAAGCCCGCCGGTCATCGGATAAATTGGTTCGACCGGCGGAAGTTGATCGAACTCCTCCTGGGCCAGCATATGGTCGGGATGAGGCATTTGCAGATTGTCGCGGAAACTCTCAATTTTGCCGCTGATGTATCGGGTTGAACCCTCCGGCACCTGCTTTTCGAGATAATCCTTGTGAGCGTGGAAAAAAATTAACGTCAACGTTCCGGTTTCATCAAAACAGAGCACGCGATAGGGCAGACGGCGCTGGTTTTTTGGCGGTGCAATATGATCGCCGATTGTAACCTTCATGGTGACAAGGTCGCCTGGAACAGCCTCAGAAATTTTGGGTTGATAGCGCCGGTCGATCAGGCCGCTGGGCAGGTGCCATAAAAGATCAACAACCCGGGCACCAGGCAATGAACCGCCATTACCGGCATTCTTCAGCAAAACCTCAAACAGCTTCTCAAGCTTGGGGCCTATGCCGGCAAGTTTGCCAATCGGCGCAAACAGTGGATTGAGAATTTCGGGCCGCATGATCTTGCCCTGGATTGTGTCAAATTTAAAGTTGTTGTTTCCTGATACCACGTTATCAGATATGACGCAGGGAGTTGAGCCCAGTGATCAAGGTTTCACATATAATTTTTCGAACCTAAAAATCGAAAAATACATTATCAAACGAAGAAATTTACGCAGGTTAATGATGATGACCGCAGATAGCGACGCACTCGACCACCGGCGCAGAAAACTGAAATTCAGGGCCTGGCATCGCGGAACTAAAGAGATGGACTATATCTTGGGCAGTTATGCCGACCGTCATCTTGAGCACATGTCGCAAGCTGAGATGGATCGATTTTCCACCCTCTTGGAAGTGCCGGATGGAGAACTATATAAATGGGTTGCCGGTACGGTTGATGTTCCTGCCGAATTTGACGACGACATAATGCATAACTTGAAGTCGTTCTCGATGAAGCCAGGAGATTTCAATGAGATCGGTTAAAGACCTTTGCCTTTAAAACACTTCCATAAATCTATCATTGGATCAAAAAAGGCGACCTTTTCCGCAGTTCCGGAAGGTCTGGATGCGCTTGTTCTCAGCGACATGTTCCGCACCTTTACGGCAATGCCTGATCATCGTGATTCAACACTCCTCTTTATCGCCATGGATGACCAGAGACTGGCGAATTTGAAAGAAGGCCTGAGGTTCTTTGCCCCGGACATAAAAATCATCGAATTTCCCGCCTGGGACTGTCTGCCTTATGACCGGGTTTCTCCACGCCAGGAAATTGTCGCCAAACGAATTTCTGCTCTGAATAATCTTGGCAGTGCCGATAAATCTCCAGCGATTATCTTGACCACTGTCAACGCAGCACTTCAGCGCGTGGTGCCGCGCGATTACATTCTAAATTCCGCGATGATTACGCGGCCAGGCAATCAGCTGGATATGGAACGGCTGATTTCATTTCTAACGGCTAATGGATACAGTCGAACCGGCGCGGTCGTGGAACCTGGCGATTATGCGGTTCGCGGTGGTATTGTCGACCTGTTTCCTCCCGGGATACCAGACCCGGTACGGCTCGATTTTTTCGGGGACACGGTTGATTCAATCCGGACTTTTGATGCCGAAACCCAGCGCACCAAACAGCAAATGTCAGAGTTAAACCTGTTGCCAGCCAGTGAAATTGAGCTGACGCCCGAACTCATCGCCAAATTTAGAAGCGGGTATATCGAAAGCTTTGGCACCGTTCGCGGTGAAGATCCGCTCTATATGGCAATTTCCGAGGGCCGGCGCTATCAGGGCGCCGAGCACTGGCTGCCGCTTTTTTATGACCAGCTTTCCACCTTATTTGACTATGCACCCGGTGCTATGGTTGTCATGGATCATCTTGCCCAGGAGGCGCATACCGACCGGCTCAAGCAAATTGAGGATTATTGGCAGGCGCGCAAGGATACCACGGATACAAAAGCTTTTGGCGCACCGCCCTATAAACCGCTGAAACCTTCAAGTCTTTATCTTGAAGAGCATGAATGGACCCACATTCTCGATAAGCGGCTACTACGCTTCTTAACGCCCTTTGATATTGCACCCAGCAGTGACACCGGAAAAGTTCTGTCACTGGGAGGAAAGCAGGGCCGCAATTTTGCAGTGGAACGCGCCGATGAAAAATCAAATGTGTTTGATGCTGTTGCCGGACACATTCGCAGCCTGCAAGAAAACGGCAAACATGTACTGGTTGCCAGTTGGAGCGAAGGCGCACGTGAGCGTTTAAAAGGTGTTCTGGTTGATCATGGTATTGATCGGGTGGTGGAAGTTGAAAACTGGCAGGAAGCACAAGCCCTGTCAGGACCTGATGTAGGTCTGATTGTGCTCGGAATTGAAGCGGGATTTGAGGCCGATACGCTTGCAGTTGTTGGCGAACAGGACATTCTGGGTGACCGCTTTATCAGGCAAAGCAAACGGCAACGCCGCCCAGCCGCCTTTCTGACTGAAGCAACAAGCCTGTCACAAGGCGATCTGGTCGTCCATATCGATCACGGCATCGCTCGGTTTGAGGGCCTCAAAACCATTGATGCTGCCGGTGCACCGCACGATTGTTTACAGCTTACCTATCATGGCGGCGACAGGTTATTTCTGCCGGTTGAAAATATTGAACTGCTCAGCCGCTATGGTTCCGAAGACGCCGGTG
>JAJFKO010000041.1 GCA_021773175.1 Gammaproteobacteria bacterium | reverse complement strand
GATCGAGAACGCTGATGTTCGAAGAAAAGTTCGCAGGGACTATCGCAAGAGGCTGATGAACCGCGACCGCTTCTGCTTTAGACCCAAGTCAACCAAGAAGGGCGTCCAGCCCTTGGTCCATGCCGCAAGCTACGACGCTTGGATCGAGCACATCAAGAATTGGGAAGCCTGGCGAACTCAGTACGCGAAGGCATCAGGCCGCTTGCGGCAAGGCATCGTCGAAGCGCTCCACGAGTTCCCTGAACAGGCTTTCATCCCATCTGGAATCGCGTTTCGGCTCACGACAGGCTTGCCACCGCCCTAATCAAACTGATTGTTCGGCAGCGCTTGTGGCCCGAAGGAGTGCAGGTCTTGATCGTGTTCAGCCAAGGAGCACGGTCAGCTTCGCCGTGCCTGGAGTTAGAGGACGCCCTCGAGCCATCTTTCCGACGAGGGATTCGGCGCGGATTTCCTGTTCGGGGCGGCGGCTAACGGAGGCAGAGCGGCTTAGAAAAGGTCACGGGACTGTGCCCGTCCTAATGGCTGCCGCTTTGCTTGCCGAGTTGGCCGGCACAGTTGGTTCGCTCGCAGGGTCCCCAGAACAGGCATTCATCCCCTCCGGGATCTGGTTTCGACTCGCCACGGACTTACCACCGCCCTATATCGAAACTCGCTCGTGGGCCCGCGCTCGTGGCCCGAAGGAAAGCACATGGTGACCGTACTCACTGCCCGCACGCGGGTTGCTTCGCCGTGCCCGGAGCTAGGGAAGAGACTCCCGTCATCGCTCCGAGGGCTCTATGCGGAGCGGGTTTGCGGTCTGAATCATCGACAAACGCGCCCGATCCGCCTGCGTCAGCTTTGGGAACTGTTCTCTTCGGATTGGACAACGCTCTGCCTGCCGAGTTGCCCGGCACGGTTGGCTCTGATCGATCCTTCTTCACACCATTGTCTGAGTCCGGAATCTCGCGGAAACTCCCGTGCAGCGATTCGCGCGGCGCCCCCGTTGGCGCTGTCCTCAGTCGAAGCCTGTGATGAAGGGGTTGCCGTTCTGGCTACTGCTGGACTCGAGCTTGCCCATCGTCTTCAGCCGGAGGGTTCGGACGACCGTGATCACCAGGGCGACGACGAAGAGAACGCCGGCGATCCAGATCGACTGGGTGCGCAACGCGTCGATCTCGGCTTCGAGCTCGATCAGGCGACCCGTCTTCGTCTTGCCCTCTTCGATCAGGCGCTCAAGATCGGCGCGGGCGTCCCGCGACCCGGTAAAGGTTCGATTCCCCGCTCGAGTTGCGTTCTGGATGAGTTCCTGGGTCTCTGCGCGCAGAGTCTCTGACTCCTTTCGGAGGCTGGCGGAACGTGGCTGGTACACCAGCCAGCCGCCGGCGGCGCCGATGCCTAGCGCGAGCAGAAGCCCCAGGACGAATCTCTTCACCATCGGATTGAGCCTCCCCTCTCCTTTCAACCGTGGAGTGAATCGGAGTATATCAGGGGCAAGATCCGGGGGTACTGGCTCAGTTAGTTGTTAGTAAGGAGACTGCATGGTTCTATCAAAAACATTTGCCTGGCACCCCTGGCCCCGGCACCTGGCACCGAGATCCACACCCCTGTCTCTCACCCCTGTCATCCCCTTCTACAAAGCCGGCGGGTCGCAATTTGCACGGAGCCAATCAGCGTACTCCTCCTCGCTGACTTCGGACGCTGCAAGGCTCATCATGGTGCTCGCCGCTTCCGCCTCGTCTGCAGTGAAGGCCAAGCCGTTGAGCTCGAGAAACACCACGCCAACTACGAATCCCGTCCTCTTGTTCCCGTCCACGAACGAATGATTACGAACGAGCCCAACCGTGTAAGCCGCCGCAAGATCGCAACGGTCTGGCCGCCCAGAAGTTGCGAGCTGGCTAGGCTTTGCGAGCGCAGATTCAAGAAGGCCTGCATCGCGCAGGCCCTCGGGGCCTCCATGCTCAATCAACTGGTGATCATGGATCGCACTCGCGAAGCGTTTCTCGATCCATGTAATCTGAGTCACTCCGAAAGCGCCCGCAATGTGTTGCGGTAACGGCCCATGATCTCCCGCGCCTTCTGCATCTTCGTGTCGAAATCAGGATCGTAGGGAGTCATGCGATAGCCCCCTTGGGGTTCCTCGTTTAGGAAGAGACTCTCCCCTTCGCTCACCATAAGTCGGCCCGTTACCTCCCGGGGAAGCACCACACCTAGCGAGTTTCCAACCTTCCGCACCTTGAGTTTCACCATCCGCCATCTCCCTTAACTAAGAAGTTGTTACGGATATTATAACTAGCGGTTTGCTCATCAGCGAGATTCCTGCCGAATCGTCCAACACCTGTGTCGACAAAGCCAGTACACAAGCTTGCACGCGCCGCATTGTTCGTGATGCGCGATCAAGTCGACTACCAACCAGAACTACTCTTCGGGGCTTCGTGAACCAAGCAGGTGCCTGTACAAAAACTATCCCTCTGGATGGACACAAGCCTCGATTCTCTTCGAGGGCTGTTAGCCACTAAGAGTGCCTGGACCAAAAACCCTCTAGCCCGAATGGCAACAGCCCTCACTTTTCTGAAGCGCTCTGATCTCGAGCCACACTGTCGCTGGACACACATGTGAGCCACATTTCCTGAACTACACCGCTTGGACGAGATTGGGTACCGAGTGTCTTCTGGGGCGGCAGACGCCGCCTGGGGTTATCCAGAGAGCCAATGCTCACTGGAACCAACCTAGATCCAAATACGGGGCTGGTGCGCTGATGATCAGCGACATCGACCATTGAACTGCACCGGCAACTCGCTTCTATCCCTTCGCCCGATTGTTCCGCGACAATTACTTTGGCCGGTCGCGCCAATTAGAATGGCCGGTCCCGCGGCTCCTGTTCGCTGAGTGAAAGTTGTACCCGAGGAGGATCTCGGGATGATTCACAACGAGCAGGTACTTCTGATGAGGAGACTGC
>JAJFKO010000005.1 GCA_021773175.1 Gammaproteobacteria bacterium | reverse complement strand
TGGCAAACGCAAATAGTTTTAACCACGCCATCGTAATAACTCAACATCGCAAGTAAAGCTGCAATTTCCTCATTATGGAGGTGGATTATATTATCGTTTTTTAATTGCATTAATGCATGTTTTATAGCTTGCATATTTTCTGTTAGATCAGGTAACTGTTGCGTTGGCATATTTGTGTTAGTGTTTAATGCTTTCTTCCACATTGCTATTATTAGAATAATATTGCTGCGTAGTTGCTTGATAGGTTGTGAGTAACGATCAAAAGCAGCATGATGTTTTATTTTACAGCGTTCTTTAATTAAAAATTCAAATCGATAGGCTAATGAATGTAGATTCATTTGTAAGTCATGTAGTTTATGTTTGGCTAATGTTGGGTGGTCAAGTGGATCAATATAGCGACTCCACGTGATAATTCTTGCTGGTAATAAATTCAACTGTCGTAATAGCAAATCTATATTGCGTGTATCTGTTATTGTTTCAGCATTATGTTTTTGCAATAATTCAGTTAATTGCTCAAAGACAGTAAAAAGATGGATTATCTGACGAATGAGCTTTTTCTCTGCTTGTTGAGGCCAGAGAACTTTCATTGCCACAAGAGCTAGTAAAACACCCAAAAATATGCCTAAGTAATTTGAAGAGAATTTCATAAAATCATAAGTCTGTTGGTTACTGATATGCAATGAAGAAACAAAAACAATGCTTCCCAATACGCCAGCAAGAGCATAACTTTTATTATTGGCGACATAACTAAATATAAAGATAAATGGTGCCACAACGAGGCTAAAGCCAATGATTCCTGACATTTGCGGTAATAATAGGAAATAAGCGATAAAAGCAAAGACTAAGGCAAAAACAAATCCTTTTAATACTTGCTTAGTTAAGGAGGTTGGTAGTAAACAATTAATATTAGCAAAGATAACTGCATAGATAACCCCAAGAACACCACCTGGCCAGTTAGAATAGATCCAGACCGCACTTGCTAAAAAGGTGACGATACCAACTTTTATTGCTTTAAGAAAACGTTCGCTTGGAAATAGGTCGCTATAAGAAGAAAGATGACGCACTCTAGTATTATTTTGTTTGTACTTTTGCTTACTAGTTTTTCGAGCTTGTATTGTAGATAATACTTCAGAAATAGCCGTTAATATTTGGCAGCTCTCAAATAATGATTCTTGTATTGTATAGACTTTGGCGATTTCATATACAGATTTGAATTGTTGTTTATCAAGCGAAGAAAATTGCTCTTTAGCAAATAGGTAAAGATTTGATAGACGCTCAAATGAAACGTCTTGTTTCAAGGGAAACGTTAATGCTTCTAAATCAGATAAACATCGACAAATTTCAGTAGTAATATGAGTAAGTGGTTTTGTAATATATTGGCTGCCAATCAAATCATTATCGAGCAAGAGGCTTTCATTTAAATTGATTACTGAATTAGCAAAGTCATGTATTAAACTATTTAATTCCAAAAGAGTACTTTGATGATAAGCAATATAGTAAGAATCATGGCTGGCAGCTTGAAAGTTTTTAGCAAGAGTCATTAAGCTAGAAGAGATAGTTTTTTCTATATCATAGTGCTGCTGTGTTACACCTTTATTATAATTTGTATTGATCGTTATTAATAATTGTTGGCAATTACACAGCATGGAACTTAATTGTTTGCGATAGGTTGAGCTAGCAAGATTGGGCCAAATAATCACGCCAATAATGAAAGTAATAATAATCCCTAAGACAACTTCTGTGGTTCGATATTGGAAAATATTAAAACTCATTGTTGTTGGATTCTGCAAAGCAAATAAACCAACTAGTGCCGCTGTAATTCCTGCAAATATAAAACCAAAAGGATAGGGACTGTCTGTTGCAAAATAAGCACATATTGCAACCCAAATACTTAAACAGCTGATAAAAAGCCAACGATCTTGCACAAAGTATGCGATTAATACAAGTGCAAATAAGCCGCCAAGAATTGTTCCTAATATTCGAACCGTAGAGTTAATAACAGAGTCACCCGTGGATAAGCCGCGTAACATTAAAACGGTTATGCCTGCCCACATAGGTTCTGGCCAATTGAATGCCATAGGAATCGCCATTGCAATAATAAATGCAACAACGGTTTTGATGGATTCCTTTACATACTGATGGTCCATGTTTAAAATGCTTCGTATTATTTTTCTAGCCACTATAATGATATTTTTGCGAATATAAAAGGACTTATTAATGACGCGAATTCCTGCTGAAATTGCTTTTGGTGGTATTTATTTTCCTCCCGCATTAATTTTATGCCTTGCAGGCTTTGTTTTAAGTCTTATTTTGGTTGGCATCTTAAAAGTGACAGGACTAGGGCGCTTTATTTGGCATCCACCTTTATTTTTTATCGCATTAGTCGTTTTGTTAAGCTCGATTCTTTATATACAATTTTAATATTAGGATACACATAATGAATTTTCTGAATAATTCATTCCGCATCGCAGTAACAATTATTACTGTCTTATTTGCCATTATTTTTTGTTGGATTGCTTATAATAATTATATCGCTAATCCTTGGACCAGAGATGGTGTTGTGGAAGCGCAAGTTCTTCAGATAGCGCCACGAGTTAGTGGGCCTATCATCACAACCACCCTCAAAGATAATCAAGCCATTAAAAAAGACCAATTATTGTTTGAAATTGATCCGCAACCCTTTAAAGTAGCGGTTAATGAAGCACAAGCCTCTTTATATAAAGCCCAAGCAAAAGAGCAGGAATTAAAACTAGAGGCTGAACGTCGACAAAAAATTCCAACGGCTATTACTGTAGAGCAACTTACTCAAGCAACCAGCAAATATAAAGTTGCAAAAGCAGAAGTTGTTGTTGCTCAATCGAACTTAGAACAAGCTAAATTAAACTTATCGTATACTAAAGTCTATGCGCCAGTATCAGGCTACATTACAAATTTAAATATTGACCAGGGTACCTATGTTACTGCGGGGAAACCAATTTTAGCGCTAGTCGATAAAAACTCTTATTGGGTTTATGGTTATTTTAAAGAAACCTTATTAAGCAGAATTCAGGTTGGTGACCAAGCCATTGTTACTTTAATGGCGTACCCTGATAGTAAAATTAAAGGTAGAGTGATTAGTTTTAGTCGCGGTATTGCTCGTAGTGATGATCAAACAGCAACAAACTTACTTCCGGAAGTATCCGCTACATTTGATTGGATTCGGCTTGCTCAGCGTGTGCCAATTAGAATTCATCTCACTCAAGTGCCAAAAAACGTACAGCTTATTTTAGGAACGACAGCGTCGGTAGTTATCTTACCAAAAACCGCATCGTCATCTAAAATTTCGATATCTAAATAGGTTTTTATTTAGCGTAAGTTCTATATTATTTTCTTTAGCGCTGAGCTTCAAAGCGTAATGCGTTTAGCGGGTGGCTGATAGTTAATAATCTCATTCATCATTTGATGCAAGATATGGAAGCAAGCAACATTTCGAGTGATTTCAGATGCGGTTAGCATAGAGAAAGTAAAGTCTTCATGTGCGCGTAAAAAATATAGCAGTATCTTCAATGATGAATGTCGGTAATGTAGCCTATTACTAATAGCATAATGTTCTGTTTTATTTACACTGACATCAGGTATTCGAGCAAGTAGAGCATCATATTTCGATGTTAAAAGATTCACATTGATATCGACAGTGCTATCTGCATATATTCTTATAATAACTTCAGCGACACCATGTTGAATATGTGAATTTAGGCGCGAGAAAACAAACTGTCCGAAGACTTGATTATTGTCTGTTAATAACCTTTCCTCTCTAAGCATTTGTGCTTTTATTTGTCGTAATAGAAAAAAGCGATCAAAAAAATTGCCCAGAAGGGGTGGTATTGGCGGCAAACGTACGTCAGTAGTACCACCTTTAATAAAATGAATATTCCACGTAGGCATTAATTTTCCCTCTAAATTTCGGGCAATTGTTGCACAAGATATTGTTGGCATCAAGTTATTGCGTTAAATAAATGACTTGGGGTGAAATTCGCTCTTAATTTTAGTCGTACGAAATGCTGATTGTAAAGAAAAACAAAGGAGGCTATATCTCTGTTTTTATTGCACTTAATTTTCACAACCGTTATGATTGCCTCATTATTTTTCGGCAATGGATTTTGCTGTAATGCATATTGAACCGATTTTCTACATTACTGATATTCTGGTTTACATTTTGATATTAGCATCTGTTGCGTTTGCCATTTTTGCCAGCCGTTATGAACATTGGCGTGTACCATTCCGCCACATCGTTCACAGCAAAATGGGCGTAGTAACGCTAATGATATTAACTATCTATGTGTTAGTTGCATTATTAGATAGTATTCATTTCCGTATTTTAGGTGGCATTCAAGCCACGCATTTATCTGGCCAAACACAAAGTTTACTCGATTGGTTGCTACGGCCATTAGGTTTACAATACGAACATTCTTATTCTGCTCCATTAGCAACGCATCTTTATAATAAAACCTCGCATTACTTGCCGACTGGAGAAGTGTTACGAATTCATCCGCGCTTACATTTTGCCGGAGCATTTTTAGCAAATCCAAACCAACAACAAATACTTGATATTATATGGCGAACGTTAACATCACTTAGTGAGGCATTATTATTATGGTTTGTAACAGCAATGCTGATCACATTTATATTAGCTAAATCACTAAAACAAAAGTGGTTTAGGCTTTGCAGTAATATTCGCTATGGTCGCACACAAGTTCCATGGCGCTTAGTTTTACTGATGGTTTTTGTTATCTTTTTCTTTTTAACATTAGCTGCAAATTTGGCAACGGCATATCATATTTTTGGAACTGATAAAATTGGCCAAGATATTTTTTACATATCGATAAAGAGTATACGTACAGGATTATTGATCGGAACCTTATCAACCTTAGTGATGTTGCCATTTGCTATTTTACTCGGCACCATGGCGGGATATTTTGGTGGTTGGATTGATGATGTCATTCAATATATTTATACGACACTGAGCTCTATTCCCGGTGTGTTATTGATTGCAGCAGTGATTTTAGCTTTGCAGATTTATATTAGTAATCATCCGCAATTATTTCCAACTATCGGTGAGCGGGCTGATGCCAGGTTATTTGCTTTATGTGTCATTCTCGGTATTACCAGTTGGACAACACTGTGTCGTTTACTGCGCGGTGAAACATTGAAAGTGCGTGAAATGGATTACATCCAAGCTTCAAAATGTTTAGGTGCTAATGAAATGAAGATTATTCTTAAACATGTTATCCCGAATGTGATGCATTTAATTTTAATTGCTGTGGCATTAGATTTCAGTGGTTTGGTATTGGCCGAAGCGGTATTATCTTATGTCGGTGTTGGTGTCGATCCAACAACGATGAGTTGGGGTAATATGATTAACGCTGCAAGATTAGAATTAGCCCGTGAACCTGTAGTTTGGTGGCCATTACTCGCTGCTTTTGTTTTTATGTTTGTTCTGGTACTGGCTGCGAATTTATTCGCAGATGTGGTACGTGATGCTTTTGATCCACGTTTACGTGGACAAGCCTAATGTATTTAGTGAGCCACAGATGAGGTCTAAACGTAATTTTTATCCAGCATTATTTGTTTTATGTCTAGCACCATTAGGGCAAATAGTTTTAGATATTTATACGCCATCGCTGCCAACTATTGCCACATCATTTCATATTACTACCGGTATGGCGCAATTCAGCGTGACTATCTGTATTTTATTTTATAGTATTTTGCAGATTTTTTATGGTCCAATATCTGATAAAGTAGGGCGCAAGAAGCCACTATTGTTTGCACTTATTATTTTCCTGTTGGGTAGTATTACCTGTTCATTTGCGAATAGCATAGGAATATTAATATTAGGGCGAACCTTACAAGGAATAGGGACAGCAGGGACTTCGGTTTTTTATAAAGTGATTGCTGCTGATAATTATCAAGGTAAACGCTTAGCTTATTTATATACTTATGCGGCATTACTCGCAGGAATTAGTCCCGTTTTAGCTCCCGTTATTGGTGCGTATATTCAAGTGCATTTAAACTGGCAGTATAACTTTTTATTTCTAGCTATTTATGCTGTTTTATTATTACTCTTATTTATTAAGCTGCCAGAGTCACATGCTGAACGTCGTCAATTTCATTTAACCCAGTATAAACAAGATATAAAAAGCTTATTTCGTGATCGTAATTTTATTGCGGGTGTTTTGGGTGGTGCAAGTATATTGGTATTGATGATGGTATTTGGCATCATTGCGCCTTTTATTGTACAAGACGTATTACACCAAAGTGTTATGACTTATGGCCATGTTGCGATGGTTACGGGTATTGCTTTTATTTGTGGCTCTCTCGTAAACCGTATTTTACTGAGAAAACTTAGTTTAGAGTTAATTAATAGTAGTGTTTTTATTATCATGCTTTGCGCAAGTTGTTATCTGTTAATTTGTACGTTAAATCATCTTGTTACTTTAACGAATTTAACACTGGTTGCCTTTGTGATATTTATGGGTATTGGTGGCTTGTATCCTAATTGTTTGATGATGGCATTACGCGCAGGAACTAATATCCGTGGTACTGTTAGTGCATTATTTGGTACTTTAGCGATGGGTACAGCAGGTTTGGCTATTTTAATAGCCAGTTTTATTCCGGTGCATTCCGCGTTACCATTAGCTAGCTTTTTTACTGTTTTTACTTTAGTTGCACTTTTTGGATTATTTTTTCGTCGCGGCACGGAGTGTGTTGCAACGTAAACTCTAAGGATTGAAGACATAATGATCAAACAAAAATTAAAGCTAATGATCATCATGATCGCGAGTATTGGTGGTGGCTTAGAACTCTATGACTTTGTTATTTATATCTTCTTTTCACCTATTCTAGCTAAACTCTTTTTTCCAAAAGAAGATGCTTTAGCTGCATTATTATCAGTAATGGCAATTTTTGCTGTTGGTTATTTAGCAAGACCACTAGGCGCTATTATATATGGACACTTGGGAGATAAATTTGGTCGAAAGCGTAGTTTATTATATACATTAATACTAATGGCTGTTGCCTCGACACTAACCGCATTCTTACCAACCTATAAAGTAATTGGCGATTGGGCACCGTTCTTTCTTGTGATTTTGCGTTTATTACAAGGCATTGCCGTGGGCGGTGATTTGCCTGGTGCCATAACGTTTGTGGCAGAACATACTGCTGATGAACAACGTGCTTATGCATGCAGTTGGGTCTATTTTGGTGTTAATTTTGGAATCTTAGTAGCGTCGGCTGTTGCTACATTGCTAATGACCTTGTTAAGCAAAGATCAGCTAGCATTGTGGGGTTGGCGTTTGGCTTTTTTGTTAGGTTTAGTTATTGCCGTTGTTGCTTATTACTTACGTAAGCGCTTATTAGAAACACCTTATTTTCATGAGCTAACCGAACAGAATGCTTTAGCTCGAGTGCCCGCTTTATCAGTATTAAAAACACAATGGCGACAAATATTGCAAGGTATCTGTTTAATCTGGTTATTAGCTGCAGGCATTGTGCAAATATTTTTATATATGCCAACCTATTGGCATATATTACATAGAATGAGCTTACATATGGCTTTACTATTAAATTCTATTAGTTTACTCGTTTTCACTTGTATGATTCCGTTAATGGGATATTTAGCTGACAAAGTAGGGCGCAAACCTTTGTTGATTATATGTAGTCTTTTATTTATGGCTTTTTCATATCCTCTGTACTCTTTATTACACTATCAAAGTTTATGGGGCGTTTACCTGGCCTTGCTTTGTTTTGCAATATTAACTTCAATGATCGTGGGTATTGGGCCCGCTGTACTCACAGAGTTGTTTAAAACGAAACATCGTTATACAGGAATAGGGCTTGCTTATAATATTAGTTTTGCGATTTTTGGTGGCTTAACACCTTACGTACTCACCTATCTACTTAAAAAGTTTCCATTACATGAAGCGGTGAGCTTTAATTTGATTGCAGCAGGATTTGCAGCATTAATTGCTGTGATCGGTATGCGAGATTTAACCAAGCAGTCTTTACCGTAAGGTCGTCTTTAATAGGTGCCAATACAACGCATAAACACTTGACAAAATCCCAACAGACTTTATTATGCTCAGCAATGAAGTTGGTATGTTGTAGATTTAAGTCATGAAAGCAACCAAACAGATTTTACCGTTATTTATTCTTATTGCTATCGATGCTCTAGGAACAGGCATTGTCGCACCTGTTTTAGCACCCCTCATAAAAAGTTCGACTCATGGTATTTATAGTTCTACTCACTCAATTGAAATACGTTACTTAATCTACGGTATCATTATTGCGCTGGATCCCATTTGCTTTTTCTTTGGCGCGCCATTGCTGGGCCATTTTTCAGATCGTGTCGGGCGTAAAAAGATTCTATTGTTTTGTTTGGCAGGTTCTACACTAGGCTTTATGTCTTATAGCGTCGCATTCTATATTAACAGCTTATTATTGTTAGTTTTGGCGCGTTGTTTAAGTGGTTTTGCTGCTGGCAGTCAAGCTATTGCGCAAGCCGCCATTGCAGATATTAGTTCTGGAGAACAGAAAGCCATTAATATAGGTGTTATTGCCTTTGCTATGACTCTCGGTTTGGTATTAGGGCCGTTATTAGCGGGCATTTTTTCAAACTCACATTATGTTAGCTTCTTTAATAATACAACGCCATTTTTATTGGCAGGACTCTTATCCATTAGTAATTTGATTTATTTATGCATTAGCTTTAAGGAGACTTATAAAATACAAACCGCGCATTTCAATCTGTCATGGAGTGATTTTAAACAGCAGTTTACAGCATTACTGCAGTCACGCTGGTTAATGACTTTGTTGGTAACGTTTTTCTTCTTTGAATGTGCCTGGAGTTTATATTTTCAATCCTTAGCTTTAATATTGGTGAAATACTTTGATTTTAGCAGTAGTCAAATTGGATATTTTTCTGCATATGTGGGACTGAGTCTATCGTTTGGTTTGATATATTTAGTGCGTATATGTGCTAAACGCTTTGATTTAAGCAAAATGATAACAGTTAGTTTAACTATTGGTGCGAGTGCATTTATTTTACTTTGCTGTATGAATACATTGGTTATGCAGCTATTAATGGCATTACCGATTACTTTTTCAGTTGCTATAATTTATACCTTTATTATTACGTTACTTTCTAACCATGTTGCTGCAGATCAACAAGGATTCATCATGGGAATTAGCGATGCCTTACTTGCCTTAGCTTTCGCACTTTCTGGAATTTTCTCTGGCTTGTTAACATATCAATCAGGAAATATAGCATTGCTTGTTTCTGCAAGCCTTTATGGTCTATGTTTAATAGTTTTCATCGCTCTACAAAATAAGACGAAGAGTACAGTTAATAACGCAATTATGTCATAATCCAAACTAATAATAATGACATATATGACTAAGAGTAATATGGATATTGCTTTAACACGCAAACTTTCAAGAAAAATCCACCTCACAATTGCAGATAAATTTGCACTACGTACCTCAATTGCAATGGTTTCTGCTGCTCTAGTTGGTTTTTATTTGCATTTAGACAAGCCTTATTGGGCCGTGATTACCGTTCTGATGATCATGAGTCCCTATGTTGGCGCCACAATCAAGAAAAGCTTTTTGCGTATAATCGGAACTTTACTTGGGGTAGGGATTGGCTTATTAATTATTCCTCTGACTATTCATAGTTTCTTTTTATATCTATGCGCAACATTTCTATTAGTCTTTATCGGCTTATATTTTGGTTTTAACTCAAAATATTACTACGTATTCTTTTTATGTGTTCTGACCGCATTTATGGTAACGGCTGTTTTTTTAGTGAGCCCAGAGGCTCCATATTATGCTGCTGTTTGGCGTTCTCTTGAAATTATTACGGGTGTTATTGTTGGGATGCTCGCAGTGGTTTTTATTTTTCCTATGCATGCAAAAACCACTATGACAAGACATAGAATGCAATTGACAGCTTTAAATCAGACATCATTAGACAATCTTTTTATGCTCTATCACAATAAAATAGAACAACCTAATGCTGTTCAACATTCTATAAAGGCGTTGCGTAGCCAGTTAGCTAAAATTCAACTTACTGAAACATTCTACAAACAAGATATTGGCGTCTCACTCATTCAACAACAGCTCAATAGGCAGTTTATAGAGCAGCAAGTAGCGCTGTTAGATATTTTTTCTGGTTTACAACAGCATTACCAAGATAATGCTTTTGAACTTCTTAACAATGCTGAGCTGAACTTGAACCTATTTGAACAAACATTATTAGCGTATTTCGATGCTTTACATAAGGATATAGATAATAAAAAGATAGGAAAAAACATTATTGAGCCTGTTATTCAAGAATACCAGCAGCTTAAACAACGTTTTGCATGTTTGCGTAATACTGGAGCTTTAGCTCAGTATCCTATAGAACAAGTACCTTATTTTTATGTTTATTTAAACCGGCTTGGTAAAATCGTTAAAACATTAAAAGTACAACAGCACTTGGCAGAACAAATTTATTCAAAAGTAAAAAATGTTGAATTGAAACCGATTAAAAAGGTAAAGATTTTTACTTTCAGTCATGACCCTGATTATATCAAGCAATGTATTAAAGCAGGTTTAAGTGTTGTTCTGACAATTATTTTATGGATGTTTGTACAATGGCCGGGGGGATTACAAGGGATTATTAGTAGTTTTGTTATGATGACAAAATTTGATCTTTACTCATCACAAAACCAAGGTTTAGGACGAGCAGTAGGGTGTTGTCTTGGTGGTGGTGTTGGCTTATTAAGCTTGCATTTTATTCCCTATACAACAACGGACTTTATCTTTATTTTCTTCTTAGCAACACTTTGCTTTTCATATCTGGCTCATGCTGGTGGTAAATATGCATATATTGGAATACAAGCTAATATCGCTATTGCGATGACCTTAGCGGGAGGGATTGCTCCGCCATTAAGTATTGCACCAGCACTCCAGCGTTTATCTGGCATTTTTCTGGCAATCATTGCAACCCAGGTCGTTAGTTATTTTATCTGGCCAGCACATCCAAAGAAAATCTTAGCGCGTCATACAGCGACACTATTTGAATATTTTGTAGAAACATTTCCTCACTTACGGCAAATAGAGCAAGCAAGTGTAGAGGTTGAACAGGATGTCTGTGCTGACATTCACAAAATGCTAAATAAGAGTGATGAGTTGTTTGCAATCATCAAAAATCGACATCGACAACAACATAAATTTGTTGTGCGCTACCAAAAGATCATAACTAAACAACATAATATTGCCCTGGCATTTTATGATTTACAGAATGTTGACTACCATCGAGCCAATTTATTAGCGAAATTGTATGGTATCGACTTGACTGAGAGATATAGGCAAATTGAAAACATCTTGATGCAAGGCAGGGAGAACTATCAACAACATTTGCCGCTAAGAACAAAAGCCAATGCTGAGATTACTCTTCAAGGTATTAATCAAGATTTACGAAAACCACGTCCATCACCATTCAAGAAGCGTTTGAAAGCATCGGAAGTTTCTAACCTTATTACCGTTTTAGAGGCTTTCCAACAAATTGCTGAACAATTGAAATAATCCAAGTAACAATAAATTAGATTTAATCATCAGTAACACCGTTTATAACTGTAAACTATCTGAACAACCCTCTCCGCTGTACAATCCTTAGCCTGTCTGAGAGCTTCTTATTCACGTCAACGCATATTATTGACCGCTGACTGCTTTGTGGGTAAAATGCGGCCAATATTGTTTTGCTACACACCAATGTGTGCTTCACCCTCATTTTGAAAATGCGAAACTATTCTGGATTTAGATGGAGAAAAATATGCCTACAAGAGCACAACATAGAGCAGCAATAAGAAAAAGACAAGCTAAAAAAGAAGCAGCAGCAGCAGCGCGGCATAAAGTAAACAGCGTAGTTAGCGAGGAAATCCAACGTTTATCAGAAGAAAAGAATGTTGTTATGCATGCAGCATTCGATCGTTCAATGATTAATATGCTCAACACAATGGTTAATCATAAATTTACTGCAAAACAATTTATTTATGAATATATTCAAAATGCTCGGGATGCTAAAGCAACGAAGCTGCAAATACGTTTAGATGGCGATAAGCTGCTGATTATTAATAATGGGCGTCAAATAGACTATAAAGACCTGGAAAAGATCTGCGATGCATGTAATGAAGAATTAAGTGCTGCGACCAAAGGACAAGAAGAAGAAACTATTGGTTACAAAGATATTGGCATGAAATCATTACTTAGTTTCGCTTGTCGTCTAGAAATTGCCTCTGGTCCACATCGATCATACTTTCAAAAGGATGACCCAAAATTAAAAAGAAACGCAGCTAATAGAGTGACGATTCCTTGGTTGTTTGTACCGTTTTACCTGACAAGAAAAATTCGGCAAATTATACCTCAGCAAATAGATGAGAAGCTTACTTATTTTGGTTTTAAGATAAGAGCAAAGGGTCAGGATGTTGCGGAACAAGATGCTCCCTTAATGAAAATTAGGGAAGGGTTGAAAAAACTAATGCAAGCCCCGGATTTTGTGTTACCCGTCGGCTTAGAAGAATTTGAGATTTCTATAGTTAATCAAGACGGTGAAAATGATAAGAAGGTTACCTTTACTAGTGAAGGTAACTCAAAAGTTGATAGAGCAAGGCAAGGTATAGCGACACCTAGTGTACTGGTGAAAACTGAAACTAGCAGTGCTCCAACACATTCGTCAAAATCCAAATCAACAGAAATTACATCAACAAAACAAGATTGGTTACGCTTTGTTGCTGAAATTGACATTCCTGATGAATTAAAGGAGAGACTGAAGGGACTACCTTCAACTGTAGTACCACCTCGTTTTAAAGCTGAAAAGAAAAAGAAAACCGCAGTTCACCTTTCAATACCTATTAATGAAGGTCGAATTGATGCCGCGCATGTTGGTAAGGTTTTTGCAACATTACCAACGTCGAAAACATTTGGCTTGCCATTTGATATCAATGCTGATTTTATATTAAATACGCAAAGAACAAACTTTTTAGAAGATAATGTCTGGAATGAACATATTTTTCAGCACTTAAATCAGCACTTATTCCAAATGATACAGGAGCTGTTAAGTAAGCCTGAATATAGATTGCAGATATTAGCACTTTTACCTAAAACTCCTGACTCAGTGCTATTGTGTGAAAGACCTAAGATAGCATTTAAAGAGAACTTTATTGCTACTTGTACAGATATTGCTTGGATACCAAGATTAGGTGGCGGTGAAATAGCCCTTAAAGAGAAGTGTGTCGATAAAGAAACAAATGTATCCTCACGCAAAGAAAATACTATCTATTTTGACGATCTTGGTTTTTTCCAAAAATTTCCTGTTGCTGCTAAGCAATTTCATATAGTTGATCCAACGCTAGAACATCCTGAACGTTTAAGGGCGCTCACATCAGAAGTTAAAGATTTTGATCTGGATGTGCTCATTGAGAATATTGATAAAATTGCTCAAGCTAAAGTAGGCGCACCCTCAACAGCGGAAATATTAACATTTTTGGCGCAGTGTTCTGGAGATATGACAGATAAACAAAAAATTGCTTTGCGCAGCAAAAAGTTCTTGTTGGTTGATGGAATATGGATGAGTCCAAATGAAATATATCTAATGCCAACATTTAAGAGTGAAGTGCCAGCGGTTCTTAGTCAAAATCTTAAACACTTATCTCGAGATGGGCTTACAAGTGATGTTATAGCGTTTCTAACGAAAACGCTTGAAGTCAAAGTACACACTCAACCGGAATTCATTAAAAAAGCCGTTATTGAAAATGTAAATCGTGAGCTGCCTGCTGCTGCAGTGATGTCAATAACAAGGTTTTTAGCAACATCTCTTGCTCATGTTACCGCTGAGAATTCACCATGTATTAAAGAGAGATTACCGATTGTTAATGCTGAGGGACAAGTTAGTGCACCAAAAGATAGTAAATATATGTATCTACATTCTAGTTATCAACCAGCAATTGATTTATGTGCAGAAGCCGGGGAAAAGATGCCATCTCGCCATGTTGTTTCTGAAGATTATTTAACTAGTAATAATGAAAATAGAGATGCTTTGAAAGCTTTATTCCTGAAATTAGGTGTGTTGGCAGGCCTATCTTATGTACAGGTTCAATCAGCTGCGCAGCGAGATGTTTTAACAGGAACAATTGGAACAGCTTTTAATCTTGCATTGCCAACAAGTTTTCGTGATAACACGCAGCATAGAATACTTCCTTACATTCATTTGTTTATGGAATACTTTCCTGAACAATTAGAAATATTTTTACGTAATCGTAATAAGCAAGGTCCTTCTATACCTGTTTTTATAGCCTATGTAATAAAAAACTACGCACTGTTCCTAAATACAGATGGCAGTAGAATGAAGCTAAGTGATATGTACCAAGCTGGCGTCGTTCCTGTTGATATTATGCAAGGATTGCCAATCATAAAGTCTAAGCTACCTCAGCATCTTGAAACTTACGCTCGCACAATACTCGAACCATCTGATGCATTAATATTACTACTGCATTTAAATAGTATGAGTATAGGCCCAGATAGCGCCCAAGCAGAACAAGCTGAAGCGACTAGAGTCGCCACTAATTCTGTTGCTCTAAAAGTTATGCTAAATAAATATAAAGCTGTATTAACTGCTTTATTAAAAAATGAAAGCTTATCTTTGCAAGGTGAATGGCAAAATATTGTGTTGCCTGCTCAAGATGGTAATTTATATCCACTAAGTCGATTACGTTATATGGATAATGCCGAACAAGAGAAAGGCGATGCTTACAGTTGTGTTAAGTTTTTATTTCGCCCAGAAGGAATGGAAGATGCTGATTATGTAAGACTTGCACAAGCATTAGGTATTTATAAAGCCTCTAAGAAAATTGTTTTTGAGCAGGAAGCCTCTCAAACTGCAAGTCAGGCGGGTATTTTAACTCGGCCACATTTGGCAGTATTAACATATTCTATTAAACACTATTCGGCATCGGATGCAAAAATATATTATGAGGCACTAACTCGAAAACTTTCTGGAATCAAGCTGGTACAATGTAAACTTCCAATATGTTTGCAAGAAGGAGATGATGAGTCAACCAAAATTACAGTTGGTAAAGTATATCGTGACGGCAATACTATATATTACAGTAACGAACTGACTGTAAGCTCTAAAGAAATATTAGAACAGTTAGCAGATTGTATGGGAATAGCGCGCACTATTTTCATACCTATTGCTCAGAGGGCTCCGGATAATTTACACCATTATACTAGTAGCTCTTTAGAACAATTATGTTCTGTGCTAGATATGAATACTTCGCTGCAACCTAGTAAAGGTTCACGATCAAAGCTTGTCGACCCAGGCTGCTTACGCTTTCGACTGGGTTCCAGAGCGGCTCTATTAGCTATCCTACTTGCAAAGAGTAGAATGGCGACAAATTTCTCGATATTCAATACACTAAATGCTGTATTAGCAAACGTTTCTATTAAGAGGGGACAGGCTCCTGGATTGTATGTGGATGACATATTAGTTGGACGTCGTTCTACATATTCTGTTTCAAATAGTGATGATTATACTATATATACATCTGAGTATATGCCATCAACAAAAGAGCCTGTATTAAAAAAATTACATGATTTTTTGGTGACTAAGAATCAGATGTTACGCTCTGAATTTTCTTTTTTGGAAGAATCTATGATGTGCTCTGAGCTAGTCCTATATCAAAAGTTAGCTGATAATTTAAAGGCATTATTTGAACTATTGAAGGTGCTGCCTAATCTCCTTGATAATAAAGCAAAAACTCTTGAGTTATTATCTGCAAATAATAAGTATTTATTAGAATTTTTATTTGCAAATCCAAATTTCACTACTCCAGAAAAAACACTGAACGTCCTATCATCAAATCTCAATAGTATGGTTGAGTTTGTGCTTAAACATCCTGATATTTTGGATAGAGCAAGAGTTATTGAGTTGTTAGCAGTAAATCATGCTAAGTTGCTTACACTACTATTAAGGAAACCAGACTATCTTCCGAATAAAAGACGTATTATCAAAATATTAGAAGATGATCCATCTAATTTATTTAAATTAGTATTTAAGCATAAAGACTTTGTTACTGATGCTTATTGTCGACGCTGGATTATCAATATACTTTCCGGTGACTGCAACAAATTAGTTGAATTATTATTCGCAAATCCTGATTTTGCTCCTGATAAAAGGCAGGTTATTGAAATATTAGGATTAGAGAATGATTTAGTCAACTTGCTTGAACTCGTCTTAAAGCATCCTAGTTTTCCTGGCACGGACAATAATAAAAATCGTGTTATTGAAATATTGGCGCGTGACCATGCCAAATTGCTTGAATTATTATTAAAACATCGTGATTTTGCTCCTGATAAAAGGCAGGTTATTGAAATATTAGGATTAGAGAATGATTTAGTCAACTTGCTTGAACTCATCTTAAAGCATCCTAGTTTTCCTGGTACGGACAAGAATAAAGAGCGTGTTATCGAAATATTGGCGCGTGATCATGCCAAATTAGTTGAGTTATTATTAAAACATCGTGATTTTGCTCCTGATAAAGCAAGAGTTGTTGAAATTTTAAAAGATGATCAAGCTAATTTAGTTAAATTATTATTAGAACATCCTGATTTTGCTCCTGATAAAGCAAGAGTGATCGAGCTCTTAAAAAATGATCATACGAACTTGGTTAAACTATTACTAAGACATCCTAGCTTTGCTCCTGATAAAGCAAGAATCGTCGAGATCTTACAGGATGATTTGTCGAACCTATTTACCTTAGTACTTAGACATCCTAATTTCCCGCCTAATCCAGGACGCGTTGTTGAAATATTATCTAGCGATTATGTGAAATTGCTGACGTTATTACGTAGACATCCTAATTTCATCCCGCCAGCAGACGTTGTTAGGTGTTTATCAGTGCACCAATCTGATCTCTTTGCTTTTATATTTGCACATCCTACCGTTATTACTACCGATGCTGCGGTTGGATTACAATTACAAGCAGAGGATGATGCCAGTTATCTCGTTAACAATCTGGCTATTGCCGAAACACAAGAATTGCAAGCTGAATTCCAAGCTAGACTTCCTTTACCGATGCGTTGGTTAAAAATACCAGCTGATTTGAGTCCAGAGAAACGAGTACAATTAGCAAAATCATTAGGTGTTAAGTTTTATGTGCGTGAGACACTGGATATAGTATGCTCGAGCGCGTCAGAAGAAAGTAATATACAAGGGCTAAGTGCAGCACTACATGGAGAAGCTTATGAACATCTGGAAAATTATTATTTAGCTAAATTTAAGAAAAAACATCCTAACGTTTCCGTTAAGACCAACCATGTTGATGATTGCTTTTATTTGACAGCACAAAACGAGGACGGCTCAGATAAATTAACCATCATTACGCAAAAGCCTAAAGAGCACGGTTGTCATTTTCTTGTTATTGATAGCAAAAATGGAATACCTCGCGAAAGACGTTTTTGGATTAAGCGGTCGCCAGGAGATGAACATAAAGATAAATTAAGTAATGCGGTATTACAAATAGTTCAACCTGCTGGTGAGCGAGTAGATGAACAAATGGTTGATAGTAATAAATCCAAAAGGCAGAAAGGCCCTACAGAGATAGCTCGAAAACGTTATTCATTTTTATTTTTTCCTTTGCCTGTAGATGAAAACACAGACACCGTTTTGCGAGTAAAAAGCACAGGGCCAACATCAGAGCCAGCAAATCCGTTCAATGGGAAAATATTAGTTTCGGAGGGTTTATCTATAGCTCTTAATCTGCGTAAAGCTGAATCGTTACGGAAGAAAATGTAATAAAAACCCAGCGACTGATAGCTTTAAAATAACCATGCACTTGTAATACTGTCTTAATAAACGCGGCATTGTTATCATGAGCTCTCATCAGCCGTAGCTCTTAATAGGTATAAAATTTCTTCTTCATGGGACTAGGACTTATGCTAAATCACCGTTCTCATCGTAAAAAAATCTTTGAATACAATAGGCTGTGTTTTTATTTGTTTGTTAATTGATATTCGATTGTAAGCAGCCTACAATTCTGAGCAGTTTCTGATGATATTAATTTGCATCAGGTCGTGACATAAGTAATACGGGAGAGATATAGCTCATGTTTAATAAACTCTTGAAAGTCTGTTTACTAGTATCTTTACCGATAGCATTGTTAACAGCAAAAGCTTATGCTGAGCAACTTGATATTTATTGGCCGCAAACGATTACTATACACTGCGCTCCATCTTCTGGAGAAGATAACAACTGTAAGATTATTAAAACATCACCATCAGCAATGAGTGGATTCTATTTGCAGTATGCAGGTGAGACAAAGTTAACGGGCACAATGCAGCTGCATTTTAATATAGTCAATCTAATAGCAAACAACAATTACGGAGCTATTTATTTCTTAGAGCCTAATGTAGACGCTCTTGTTATTGTTAGTGGTACTAAATATAAAGTAGATTCGAAACACGGACATTGGCGTCAGAGTGATGATAGTTGGGAGTGTGGAACTGGAACAGTATCTTCCCCGTATAATGCGAAGCTTTGTCCTTTTCATTTTAAATAACGGTAACCCAACTAATATACCTATAGGATTTACGCCTCCCATAGAGCTTGGTGATTTAGCCGTAAGTCCTGACCTTGTAAAATTTGACAATTTTAGTCTAGCTCAAAATCGTGACAAACTTTTAAATACTCATCTTTGATACCTAAAAAATTTGCACTTATCTTATCCTATCTTGATCTCAAACGGATATTAAAAAAGTTCTCCCTCGGAAGGCCTATAGAAATGTAATTCATAGTCGTTTTTGTCCGAAAACCCCAGTTTATTGTTATTACAATGTGTGATTGAATTACTGCCACTTTTGCATGTAAGACAAATGTTGAAGTAAAACATATAGTCAAAAATTAGAGGACATTTTTATGTTTAATACAGTCGTCGTTGTAAATGATCGTAAAGACACATTGTTTGGCAAAACAGCAGCCGTTGCTTCGTCACCTAATATGGCTCTAATTGAAGCATTGCAAAAAGAAAAAGCTGCGGGACACATTCAGCAGGTCGTTGTCTCCTTAGCTCTCAATGGTCAACAGCCTGATGGATTACATTTATTAGAGTTAGTTAATCTATTTAAAGAAAAAGAAAAAACCATTGATTTCATTCAATTGTTTTTTTCGCCATGGTTAACTGAAATTCATGCACCAAATAAACACGCTGAACGTTACCTTGAATTACAAAAACTTGCTGTTGAGCTTAATAAAGATTCCCCCGGTGCATTTCAAAAATTGGTAAGTGCTGTATATTCAAATAATGAGCTAAAAGATCTGGGTGAACAGCAACAAGCAATCGTCGATAAAATTATCGAAATAAAAGCAATGGAAGCCACTTTACTTCAAAACCTGAGAACAGGACAAACGTTGAAGGTAAGAGTTGGTAATGATGTCAAAAATTTCAATATAGAATATACCCCGCATATCAAAGTAAATTTTCATACGATGGTTCAAGTCGCAGCATACTATAGTAATCTATATGGGAATAAAGACTTCAACTTAGTTGTCATTGCTTGTAATGATGAAGCTCACAAGTTTTGGTCTCAATTTAATGACCCAAATTGCAAAGATGTGAATGTGCAAGTATTTCGAGCAGAATTTCCAAACGCTCAAGTAAAAGTAACAACGAAAATGAAGGCTAGTGACAGTATCAGAAGATATAATGAAGATTCTGAAGCCGCTAGAGTTCAATTACAAAATTCTATACGGCGCGTAATAGGACAAGAATTATTAGAAGAGGATTCTGTATTTTATTCTTCTTTGCAAGTTTTAGACGCAAGTATAGAGGAAAATTCACCAACTTATTTTCAGTTATATAAAGATAAACAGGATCGTTTAACAGAAATGGACTGTTTTCGTTTAGAGCAACCCTATTCACAGCAAGCATTTGATCCAGAACTAAATCAAAAAGTAAGAGTAAATCTAAGACGCTTTATTGAAGCATTAAAATTCTATACAGATAAGCAAGACGTCATTGCGGCAAGTAAAGTCATTAATACTCTTGTGGATAAATTACTTGAAGATGAAAAGTTTTATCTTCGAGAATGGTTAATGTCAGGAAAGATTAACGATGCAGAAGTGAGAAGAATTAGTTGTGATCCGGCTCATCCCCTTCAAAAAGTGGCAGCAGAAATTTCAGAGGGAAGTGCTCGTAAATCAGATGCGGTAAATGTACTTTTAAAATATTTACTCGCTTGTGAAGATCCATTATATGTTGAAACTATTGCTGGGCCTGCAATTGAAGAATTATTGGAAGATGAAAAGAAAGAGGTATTTGAGAGTGAAAGGGAAGTTTTTCTTGAAAATGCTAAAAAAATGCGTGAAACAATTCATATTAAACTGTCATTAAAATTAATAGTATATAAAGCTTTAATCAAAGCTGCTGTGGCGGACTGGTCTCAACGCGCAGGAGACAAAGCATTTGTTAATAATCCCATATTAGATTTTCTAAGTAAATTAGTTGAGCGTGCTAATAGCCCTGATATGTTGTATCACATCGTTGGTTTTATGGCTCGACACTCTTCTATTAAAAAATCAGGGGAAGACGTTCTTTTGCAGTTAGAAAAGGATATGGCAAAATGTTTTGTCGCCTATCAGCTTTCAGATGAATCTATAGAGTATATTCAAACTAAGCTATTTCCATCATCAAACAGGCATGCGTTTAAGGCTCCGAGTTCAAGAGAAGTAACGTCACAACTTACTGCTGTAGAATTATTATTATTACACCCGCAAAGTTATGATAATCACCCTATGTCAACGATCAAATTTACGCCACCAAATAATCCAGAAGCTGGAAGAAGAGTAGAAAAGGAAAAAGGCTCTGTTGGCTCTCTAGAAGAAGCAGCAGCAGAAGGTGATGCAGCAAGAGCATTTAAAAAACCACCAGCAGCACTAAATGCATTAGTAGCTGCCGGCTCCTTTGGGCAAAGTTCTGAACAGCCTGGAATAGAACCTGAGCCTGAGCCTGAGCTAAAACAACCAATACAAGGACAGGGCTCCGGTCAAAAATTTAAGAAAAAATAGCAGTATTTAGTCTGATCGTTTCGCTTAGTAATGATTCTTGTACAAATTAGCGCGCAATAGGATTGAAATATCCATGCGCTTGTAATACGGACTCAATAAATGCTGCTTTTTGTTCAGTATACCGTTCTCGATCAGTTGGATACTGCTGAGATAGTTTTAACTTTAATGACTCATATTGCTGTCGACTTTGTTTATCTTGCCGGAGAAGATCTCTAAATAAGATTCGCTGTTTAAAGGTGTCATTTTTAGCTTCGACTATATGTACATGATGCGTTCTTTTCTCACCAAATGGAGGTAGACCCTTAACAAAACGTAAATGTGTTTTATCAGGATTGTCTTCCCAGAATAGATAACCTAACGTTTTTATCGGATCAATCCAATGCTTCGCGTCATCAATAGATTCTACTGCAATCAGGATATCGATAATGGGCTTACTTGAAAGTTCTGCTACAGCAGTGCTACCCATATGCTCTATTGCAACAAAGGGTAGAGGATTGGCAATTTTTTTAATGGCATTAATTTCTGCTAATGCTAATTTTGGCCATGCAGGGTCGTATGATTCTATGACAATATTATCTTCTGCTTTTAGCTGTTTGTCTTGAGCCATTCCCGTTTTATAATCGATTATTTGAATAAATGAATTCTTAGCATTCACATAATTATCTATATCATATAGAAAAACATCCGCTAAGCAGCACTTTAATACAGAGTAAGCCTTGGCATAATCCTGATGTCCACGCATAAAATCTCTAAATGCTAAATGGCGTTGAATTTCTGCTGAACCTTGTTCGAATAAATGCACATGATGCGTTCTTTTAGTCTTTGATTTCTGATAATAACGCCGGCCAGGAATACCATATTCACCCATACAGCTATAGCCCAGAGCTTCAAATTTTGGATTTAATGCATCGATTGAACGAATATCTTTTACAACAGGCAGCATATCAATAATAGGTTTGGCATAAATATTAGGAATAGCTGTGCTTCCGATATGATGAATATCAACACAATTATCTTTTAGAATAGCTTTAATCTCATTGGCGGCATCAGTAAACAGTTGTGGCCACGCGGAGTTTGGCTTAGTTAATTCAACGCGCCGGACATTTTGATTAATTTCCATTTTATTTGCTCTGAACAGTACTTTTAAATTTACCATCATGTAAGGTTGTTGTGATTTGCTTATCAACAGTAACTTGTGCAATATCTTTTATAAGCTTACCGGTAGCGCTGTCAGCAACAATTGCGTAACCGCGAGATAACGTTGCATGCGGACTTAACGCTTGTAATTTGACATTGAGCTGCTGTAAGCGTTGTTGATGGCGTTCTAATTTATATTGCATCGTTTGCATTAACTGTCGCTCTAAGTAATCAATTTGCTGCGCTTGTTGTTGTAGTTGTTGGCGTGGATGGCGAATACTGCGTTGTAACCATTGCAATTGCTGTTGATAGTGACGTAGCACGGCCTGAATTGCTTTCATTGCTCGTTGTTGCAACTGCTGAATTTGTTTTATATAAACGTCTTGATTCGGACAAACTAATTCTGCTGCAGCAGAAGGTGTAGCCGCACGTTTATCGGCAACATAATCACTAATCGTTGTATCAATTTCATGGCCAACAGCGCTGACAATAGGTATTTCACTAGCATGAATTGCACGCGCAACGATTTCCTCATTAAATGGCCATAAATCTTCAAGTGAACCACCACCGCGAGTTACTAATAAAACATCACACTCGTTGCGTTGATTGGCAGTTTGGATTGCTTTGGCAATTTCGCCTGCAGCTTGTGCGCCTTGAACGCTTGCTGGATAAATAATAATCGGGATGCCTGGAAAACGGCGTTGCGTCACGCTTAAAATATCGCGAATAGCCGCACCGGTTGCTGATGTGACTGCACCAATTGTTTTTGGCCAAGTTGGAATAGGGCGCTTATGCTCTTCAGCAAATAAGCCTTCGGCATGCAGTCGTTGCTTTAATTCTTCAAAACGGCGACGTAATGCACCATCACCAGATTCTTCTAGAAGCTCAACGATTATCTGAAAGTCACCGCGTGTTTCATACAAACCCAATTTTGCAAATGCTAATACTTGCGAACCATTTTGTGGCTTAAAGCTTAAACTACGATTACGACCACGAAACATAGCACAACGCACTTGAGCTTTGTCATCTTTTAAGGTGAAGTACATATGGCCTGATGAAGGTTGTGATAAATTAGAAATTTCACCATCAATCCATAGCAATGGAAAATTTTTATTGAGCAGGGTACTTACTTCTCGATTAAGTTGTGAAACGGAATAAATTTCGCGCTCGGGATACAGTTCATCGTATAAATTACTTTTATCAAATTGCATGAGTTCTTAGAGCTCTTTATTTTGTTAACGGAAATTTCACTTCAATCACCAAGCCTTCGCCATTTTCTGGTTCGTCTAAGCGAATATCAGCTTGATGCAAACTTGCAATTTGTTGCACAATTGCCAAGCCTAAACCACTACCAGGGCTTTTATTACCAAGAACACGGAAAAAACGTTCAAAAACGCGACCACGCAATTCTGCGGGAATACCCGGCCCATTATCTTGTACACGGACTACCGCATATCCATCTTCACGAGAAACAAAAACTTTAATTTCACCATCCTGTGGCGTATAGCGAATAGCATTGTCAACTAAGTTGCGCGTCAAAATACCAATTGCGGTAGCGTTACCGATAATGAAGATACGTTTTTTCGGAGCGATAAGTTCGATATCAATATTCTTTTTGATCGCAATAGGCGCAAGATTCGCCAAAATTTCCGTAATTAAATTTGGTAGATTCAATCGCGTAACATCGGTTAGTGAGGTTGCTTCTGGCACTAAGCGGCTTAACGTTAATAGTTGATCAACGATATGCGTACAGCGATCAACACCTTTTAATACATTCTTTAATGAGGTCATGCGAGCACTATCATCTGCTGCTTTCAAAGCAACTTGTGCTTGGGCTCGTAATGCAGCAAGAGGTGTCCGCAATTCATGTGCAGCATCACTGGCAAAACGTTTTTCACGTTCTAATGCTTGATGTAAGCGTAAAAATAATTGATTTAATTCATCAACCAGTGGTTTAATTTCTGTTGGTACAAACTGGGTATCGACAGGTTCTAAGTAATTGGGTTCACGATGTGAGACTTCATGAGCAACGCGTTTTAAGCTGCCTAAGCCGCGACCAATAATTCCCCAAATTAACAAGCCCAATAAGGGATACGCAAATAAGATAGTAATCAAATAATCATTTGTGATCTGTCGTCCTAATGCATGCCGAGTATTAAAACGTTCAGCAACAACAAAAAGCAAAGCATTAACTTTATTATGGATCGTAAAAACACGCCAATTTACATGATCGATTTTAAAATTACTAAAACCTCGTTTTAATTCTTTGATCGGGAAGGAGGGTGTGCCGCCAGAATGCAATAATAATTTGCCTTTATCCGTCCAAATTTCAAACTCGAAAGCATTGCGAAAGACAATGGTATTATGAGAGTCATAACGCTCTAAGTTTTTCTGGACTTGAAATGGTATTTGATCTACAGAATTTTGAATTCGAACAAGCTCTCCTTGATCATAATTCTGATTAAAAAGTGCTTCGATAGCATAGGCTGACTGGCTAAGTAAAATATCTAAATGATTTTCAATATCGCGCTGAGCAAGGTAATAATTCACAATTGCAGTTAATAAAATAATAATGGTGACACCAAGTAATAAATTAACCAGTAAATATTTGCGAATGGATGGATTCATTATTGCTTTTCAACCATATAACCTATGCCGCGGATAGTGCGAATAAACTTTCCGCCACCAAGCTTTTTACGTAAATTGTGAATATGTACTTCTAACGCATTACTATCAACATCTTCTTCCCAGCCATATAAACATTGGGTTAAAACTTCTCGTGACAATACTCGTCCAGGATGTTCTAAAAGCTTTTGTAACAAAGCAAATTCGCGACGTGACAAGTTCACCGGTTCTTTATCCATTTCCACAGCATGAGATGCGGGATCCAAGATAATATTTGCATAGGTAAGCTGGGGTTCGCCACGTGCACCACCGACTCGGCGTAATAAAGCACGGACACGAGCGCTTAATTCATCAAGGTCAAAAGGTTTTGTTAAATAATCATCCGCGCCACAGTCTAAACCTTTAACTCGATCTTCTATCGTTTCACGAGCCGTTAAAATTAAAACAGGAACGTCAATACTACGGCTTCGTATACGTTTTAATAATTCTAAACCAGGGAGGCGAGGTAAGCCGAGATCCAAAACGACGATATCAAATTTTTCGGTTCGTAGAGCTTGTTCAGCAGATAAGCCGTCTTTGAGCCAATCAACCGTGTAGCCTTCTTGAGATAATCCAGCGCGTGCTCCATCACCTAATAATTCATCATCCTCGACAAGTAAGATTCTCATATTCTATATATTCCTCATAGTTCCCCATGCGTCCTAGCATTAACTCCAGATGTTACGTTGATATTAGCATTTAAGTCAATCATTTTACTGGTGAAATGACTTATGTAGAGTAGTTTATACTTTGAGTGTATCGGGAATCACAAGGCTGTCAAATTATTTATCAATAGAGAGCTATGGGCATATTTTTTGATATACGCTGAATTACGTTTAGTAAATGATATTATTGTTTTTCCAATAAACAATAAGAGCGGAAAAAGCTTAGGACATCAGGGTTAGTTATAAAAGAAATATTATAAGGATGTTCCGCACAAATGCATTGATAGTGTGCAGCAATGGGTAATTTACCAATGACTTTAGCCATATTGCCAAAGAGAACAAGCTTAATGTCCGGTTGAATTTGTTGCAGCTCAGTAAGCAGACTATCCATAAATGGCCGCCAAGCCGCAACATCTTTGCTAACAGCTTGCTGACTTAAGACTAAACTGGCATTTAACAAAAGAAAACCATGTTGTAGTAAATTATTAAATAATTCAGCTAAGGTCTTTATATAGTTGGCTTTATTTAATTTTGCAATGCTAGGCTGTGAGGTATCACTATGAGCAAGATCACCCTGAGCAACCAGTAACATTTTGATGAAATTACGTAAAGATGTTGCGCGATTTACCTGTGTTGATAAACCTTTAGGAGCCCATATTTCATTAACGGCAGCGTCCCAAAAAGCATAACCATTAGCAGAGGTTAGACGTGGATAAGGTGATTCACCAAATAATATATATTTGGTATGATGCAGCGGCAATGAGAAAGCATTGAAAATCGCTGATTTACCAGGTAGCCAATCTGTTGTATTTTGTAAACTCAATAGGTACTTGGGATCGAGTGTTTGTAATGCTCGAGAGATTAAAGGCTGCCATGAGGCGTCTATGGTTGAACAGTTAAGAAGTTCCATAAGATTTTACTAACCTATAGCTATCAAGCGTTACAAAGTGGAATTAAAGAGTAAGTACTACGAGTATACCGCCCGCATTTCGAAATGCGAAGATTATAGTAAACATTTTTGGTTACTATAGACGTTATTTTAAATAGTAATAACCAAGCTATTAGCTTGATAAAACAGAGAGAGTATTTATGGATAATAAGTTATTAGAAATATTAGCATGCCCATTATGTAAAAATGAGCTGATATATGACAAGTCTAAACAAGAATTATTGTGTCGTTTTGATCGTTTAGCATTTCCGATTAGAGATGGAATTCCTATCATGTTAGAAGCTGATGCTCGAAAGGTTGACGATAATAAATAGAAGGTTACTACGATGGTTAATTTTACGGTTATTATTCCTGCTCGTTATGCATCGAGTCGCTTTCCTGGAAAATGCATGGTGATGATTCAAGGTAAACCGATGGTTGAGCATGTTTATGAACGTGCAATTGAAAGTGGTGCTGAACGTGTAATCATAGCAACAGATCATGATGATATTATGCAAGTTGCAAAACAATGTGGTGCCGAAGCATGTTTTACCTCAAGCTTACATGAGTCTGGCACAGATAGAATTGCCGAAGCAGCACAACAGTTAAATCTTACTGACAACGATATTATTGTTAATGTGCAAGGGGATAAGCCGTTAATTCCTCCAAGTTTAATTCGTCAAGTTGCAACAGCTTTAACAGAACAAACTGCAGCGGCAATGACAACATTGGTTATGCCGATTACTTCAGCTCAAGAACTTTTTACAACGGATGCTGTCAAAGTTGTTCGTGACCAGAATAACTTTGCATTATATTTTAGTCGTGCTCCCATTGCTTGGCAACGTGATGACTTTAGTATTACAAGTAATTCATGCGCGGCTAAAGCAATATCTCCAGATTTTCATTTACATCATATAGGTATATATGGTTATAGAGCTGAATTTCTACAGCAGTATGTTGCATGGGGTGCTTGTGAATTAGAGCTAATTGAAAAGCTAGAACAATTACGCGTTTTATGGCATGGATATAAAATTTATGCAGGAAATGCGCTTGAAGCAGATTTACCTGGTGTTGATACCCCTGAAGATCTAGAGCGTTTACTTGTATATTTAAAAAAGAAAGAATAACACTAACGTTCCAGAAACACTATGGATAGATGAAAAGTAGTAATAAGAAAAAAGCCAGCAAATATTTCTATTTGCTGGCTTCTTTCTAATAAAATAAATAAAGCTTTATTTATTATCTACGAGTAGCTTTGCGTTTAGCAGGCTTTCTCTTAGCAGCTACTTTTCTTTTAGCAGCTGGTTTTTTCTTAGCAGCTACTTTTTTCTTAGCAGCTGGTTTCTTTTTAGCTACTACTTTTTTCTTAGCAGCTGGTTTCTTTTTAGCCGCTACTTTCTTCTTAGCAGCTGGTTTCTTTTTAGCCGCTACTTTCTTCTTAGCCGCTGGTTTCTTTTTAGCCGCTACTTTCTTCTTAGCCGCTGGCTTCTTTTTAGCCGCTACTTTTCTTTTAGCTGGAGCTTTCTTTTTAGCGGTTGATTTTTTCTTTGTTGTAGTCTTCTTTTTAGCTACTGATTTTTTCTTAGTTGATTTAATTTTGCTAATAGCTTTAATTGCATCAGCAACCCCTTTTTCATAAGCCGCTTCAATAGCTGCTTTCATTTTTGCTGCTTCAGTTTTCTTAGCAGCAGAAGTTGTACTAGCCTTTCGAACTGTACGTTTTGTTTTTGCTTTTGGCATTGCCCCTCTCCATATTGTTTAAGACCCTGTAAAAATAGCATAAATCAAAGAGGAATCAACAGTTTATTTGAAAAAACAGGGGTTTTTTATAAAAAAAGCTACTTTTTGGATAAAAAAATCGCGGAATTTTTTAATTTCAAAAATTTTTTATAAAAAATAATAAAAAAAAATTAAAAATTAAATATACTTTTGTTTGTTAAATTTTGTAATTACGAAATTGTGGAGATAAATAAATGAAAAAATATATTCGGCATTCTGGATTTTTGAATGCCGTAGTTTTGATATTTCTTATGTGCAATATTGTTTGTTGCGGAGCAACTCGCTATCACACGCCTGTCGGCCATTGGCAAATACTCGATGCTAAATCAGGTAAAGTCTCTAGTATATTTACTATATATAAACAGAATTCGATTTTGTATGGCAAAATCATGAAGATCTTTTATAAAAAAGGAGATGAACAACCGATGCTCTGTAATAAATGTAAAGGTGTTCGCAAAGATAAACCTGCAGAAGGTATGGTAATCATGTGGGGAGTACAACATAGAGATAAAAACTTATGGAGTAACGGTAGAATTCTAGATCCCAGCACAGGTAGCGTTTATCGATGTAAAATGTGGCTGGATAACGATGGTAAAATCCTAAAAATAAGAGGTTATTTAGGCTTTTCATTATTAGGCCAAACACAGACTTGGTATAGGGTTATTAAAGAAAATAACACATGGATTCTTGCAAAATAAAGCTAAGTAATACAACTCAGTTCCACATCATGACCAATGTAATCTAAATAACGAAAAGTACTTGTAACTCATAAGCTTGCTGATTTAATTTAAATTGATTTATCATCAAGTAAGTAGTGCGTCAATCATTTGCTCACGATAGCATTCACTGATGTTAATCCAACTTGCGTTGCTATGGTTGAAAGTAGATAATCGGCGGCATTCATTATTCAGATATTCACTTTCAAGAACAAATATGTTTAATGGCATTGAGGAATAAATTTAATGACGCAAAATAGTAATGTTTCAAATGAATTGTCAAAGAGTAACGAAACCTCGCTGCTGAATAAACTCTTTAAGTTATCAGAAAATCAAACCACCATCCGTACTGAAATCCTTGCCGGTATTACAACTTTTCTAACAATGTCATATATTATGTTTGTTAACCCTCAAATATTGCATTTAGCTGGAATGAGTTTAGGAGCTGTCTTTGTCGCAACATGTCTGGTTGCGGCGCTTGGTAGCTTCCTTATTGCCTTTATATCAAATTACCCCATTGCGGTTGCTCCTGGGATGGGCCTGAATGCCTACTTTACCTTTGTAATTGTTCAAGGACTTGGATATTCCTGGGAAAGTACCTTAGGTGCAGTGTTTATCTCTGGAGTGATCTTCTTATTTTTAACCATAACTAAGATTCGACGTTATATTATTGAGTCGATACCTAAATGCTTAACTTTATCGATTGCCGTAGGGATAGGTTTTTTTATTATCCTATTAGCATTACAAAGTAGTGGTGTAGTTGTACCCAATGCTAAAACATTTATGCAACTCGGAAATATTATGTCAATCAAGAGTATTCTCTTTTTTATAGGTTTTTTCTTAATTGTTGCCTTGGAGGAATTACGCATCCCAGGTGCAATTCTAATTGGCATATTGTCATTAACGTTAATTAGTATAATCGCTGGAATAAGTCACTTTCATGGTATTTTTGCATTACCACCATCATTAGCGTCAACAGCTATGCATTTGAACTTTCATGACTTACTAACAATGAAGGGGGTTAGCATCATTTTCACTTTTTTATTGGTCGCTTTATTTGATAGTACCGGCAGTATGATTGGTTTATTACAACAAGCAAACTATAGCGATGATAAGAAGCGTACTCAAAGAATTTCTCATGCTTTAATGTCAGACAGTATTGCAACCATAGCGGGTTCATTATTAGGAACATCAAGTACTAGCCCGTTTATCGAGAGTGCTGCGGGCATTCGAGCTGGAGGTAAAACAGGGTTAACTGCAGTAACTGTCGGCTTATTGTTTTTAGCTAGTTTGTTTTTATCGCCATTAGCCCAATCTATACCAAGTTTTGCCGTCGCACCGGCAATGTTCTATGTTGGAATATTAATGGTACAGAATGTAACCTTAATTGATAAAAATAACCTTTCAGAATTTGTTCCTGCTGTAATTACTTTCCTGATGATTCCTTTTGGTTTTTCAATTGCGAACGGTATAGGATTAGGGATAATAAGTTATATTATTCTTAAGTTTTTTAAAGGTGAGCGCAAAGCAATAAATCCTGTGTTATTAATTCTTGCTATCGTTTTTATTATTTATTTTATACTGATGCCACATTAAGAGGCAAAACTTGAAAGAAGCTCTTGATTGGGAGAAAGTTTTAAAAAGCGGCGAAATATATGTTTTGCAGTATTGTCATCACCTAAACATTTTTCTATAGCGTCTAGATTCATTAGCCGGGGACTAGTACCTAATAGAATTAGCGTTTCAACGATATCAATTTGATTTTGGCTTGGAGAATCAATGCCTATCTGTTCTAAGATAGTTATTGCTATATAATTAACAGAGTTAACTGAGTGTTTGCGATGTAATGTCATAAGATACCTCCGATTAGGTATACATTTTTAAGTTAAAAACCAGATACCCATTGCGTAATAACGTGATAATGATCACGCTGAATATCTTTTTACATCCCCAAAACTTCTAATTGATATCTAATAAACTATTGTTATATATGAAATTTAGATTTATTTCTTTTTTTATGGCATTTCATTAGCTAGTAATAGTAACAAACTTGTTACGGCATGTTCAACATTTATGTTATCGATATTTTCTGTTAGATATAATCTATATGTAAATACACGTCAAAAAGCATGCTGTGCGGCTGTTTTTTTATTTATCATAATCATGCTAGAATGCGAAAATGATTAGCGGATAAGGTGGCGTATCAAAATGAGTCTTAGAGCAATTAAATTGAATAATCTTGAAGTCATTAGACTTTCAGAAAATTTAAGTAACATTATTCAGAATCAAACATTAAGTGTTAATCAAATAGCTCAAGAGTTAGGTATTCCAATGATGACCCTTAGACGGTTATTATCTGGTGAAACAACCGATCCTCGCATTTCAACCGTAAAATTAATTGCTAATCATTTTGGAATAACCGTCGACTCACTTATAGAAAATAATACATCATTACCGATAAATGCATCGAAGAAAACTAAACCTATCTTTGCTCCTATTTTAGATTGGGAAACAGCAGAAAGAATCAACTCAATCAGTGAACTTCAATTAGCTAACTGGACATCATGGCAACCCGTTTCTTTGTGTGAAAAGAATGTCATTAGCGATCAAGCTTTTGCCTTGGAAAGTCGACCATCAATGTATCCACGTTATCCGCAAGGAACAATATTTATTATTGACCCAGTTGTTACTCCTGCAGATGGTGATGTGGTTTTAGTTAAAATTAAAGAAAATAATAAACTCACTCTACGCGAATTACTAATCGATCCGCCGGAGTGGAAATTATATTCACTTACTGCAGACTCAATTATGTTGAATTATTCAACAGAAAAACATCATGTTGTAGGTGTTGTACTCTTAACAATGCTATACAACCGTAGAATTTGTGACTAGCGGCATATTTTATTTTCATGGATGGTTATTGCGATGAACTTGTTTGTTGAAATATTAACTAGCTTTACGAAAAAACATCATAGTAAAGATGATAAGGCTAATTATATATTTTACAAAATTGTTGACTCTGATGTTACCCATGAAAACTTTGTTTTACAGTGTATTAATACAAAAGCTATTTTCCGCTCCAAAATATCTGAAATTGTTTTTGATACAGATATTTTATATGGTTTACATCCTATTCAAGCTTGTTATATCGGTATTGAGTATTCGAAATATTTAAAATCACTCAATACGACTCAACTTGATAAGAATCAAGTCAAAGCAAAATTAAATAAATACTCAGTTCATCGCTATGGCTCTTATATTCTTACTTTTCAAAATCGAACCGGAGAAGTTGGTTTTGTTAACCACGTTACTAATGACGATTTTCTGATGGATCCACGAGATATTGCCCTTTCAGAAGAACTTATTGCAGAGTTTGATGCCGCACAAGCATTTTATATCGGCTTATTAGCCGGACTTAAACTCAATAATCCCGTAAAACAACTTGAGATTGACAAGAAATACCAAAAACCTCATCTGGTTGTTGTTAAGTAGAAGGGCTATTTTTGACATGAGCATATTAAAGAAAGATAGAATGCCGGTACTATCCATTGATAACCCGGCAGGATTTAAAGTTCTGGTGATATTAGGCATGTTCTATATGAGCATCATGATCTGTAATGCCATATTAACGAACAAATATATTGGTACTAATGACTTTTTCATACTAGGTGGCACCTTAACCTCTCCCTTTGTTTTTATTTTAGATGATATTGTTGCTGAGATTTATGGTTATAAAATAACACGATTTATGATTATTGCTGGTTTTGTAGCACTGACACTATTTGCTTTAATCTGTGAGCTTGCTGTATTAGCACCACATCCAGCATTTTTTAAAGAACAACATGCCTATGCCTATATTCTAGGGCCATCGTTATTACGCATAGATATCAGTGGTTTTATTGCCTATATCATTGCCAATTTAATTAACTCTTATATTCTGACGCGTTGGAAAGTATTACTGAAAGGCCGTAAATTCTGGTTGCGCAGTGTCGGTTCTTCTGCATTTTCAGAAGCGCTTTATTCATTTCTAGCGATTATGTTGATGGAAGTTAAGTCGTTACCATTACACAATGTGTTAAAAGTCATTCTCATCAGTTATTTAATTAAATTGTCTTATTCAATTGTTTTCTCTGGACCTGCACAGTTATTGGTAATGTATATCAAGAAACTAACCAAGATTGATGTCTATGATTTACCAAAAAACTTTACACCGTCGAGTTATTTAGAAAATGAGCATGAGCAGCAAGTATGAAAGTGATCTCTGGTGGCCAAACAGGCGTAGACCGAGCTGCTTTAGATGCAGCTCAGAAAGTGGGATTTGAAACAGGGGGGCACAGTCCCAGAGACCGTGAAGCCGAAGATGGACCTATTCCTGACAAATATAGCTTGAAACAAACGCGAGCATCAGATCCAAGTGTACGCACAAAAATTAACATTAGAGACTCTCAGGGCACCTTGATTTTAGTTAAAAAGCTGCCTTTAGATGTTAATGATGGTACGGTTTTAACAATTCAAGAGTTAGAAGTGCGAGCGCGTTCTCGCAACTCTGCAACTCAACGAGTTTATATGATTTTGGATCTATCTCAAGCCGTTAATATTGAAAATGTCGTTCAATGGATCATGGAAAATAAAATAAGCATTCTTAACGTAGCTGGGCCGCGGGAGTCATCTTGTCAACCTGAGGGAATTTATAATGCAAGTTATAACATCCTTACCGAGATCTTTGCACGACTAAAACATTTACTCACTAATTCTGATTCGCAAGGCTTAAGTAGTGCTTGGTTACAAAGTAATC
>JAJFKO010000040.1 GCA_021773175.1 Gammaproteobacteria bacterium | reverse complement strand
CTTGCGTTAGTGCCGTATAAGAAAAATCACTCGGCGTATAACCATACACATCCGCTTGGCAACAATACGCAATCAAATCCTCTAGCGCCGACTGATAGCACGCTACCAACGACTCAGCACTTGCTTTATCATAATGATGCTGGCTATAACTCAACGTCATACCAAATTGACCGCCACTCACCGAACCATTCAACGCCAAACAGTGACCAGCCGCATTATCCTCACTACTCGCACAACCTCGACTCAGCGTATCATTTTCCCACAGCGCATCACCACCACGAACATGACCACTGTCCATCTGACCTAAATAATTAAATACTAATGCGCTCTTATGCTTCCTCAGTTGTTTACCAACAGCATCTTCTCGCAAGTATCTCAAAACACCAAAACCTAACCCCTTATCAGGGATATTGCGTACCGTCTCCTTCACAGACTTCAATAACCGATCCAATAAGGTCGCTGAATCACCGCCTGGTAACGATAGCAATACAGGGTATATGCTCGTGAACCAACCCAATGTTCGCGACACATCCACGCCCGACACACAATCTTCACGTCCATGCCCTTCAACATCAATCACCACCGACTCACAATCGTTCCAACGGGATAACCCAAGTAATAAAGCACTCAATAAAAATTCTTTAATGCGCACGTTATACGCCGACAAGCTCGATTGCAGCAACTGACGCGTCAGCACTTTGGATAAACTAAATTTAACATGTCCCATATCTCGGGCTAAAACAACATCTATACCTTCATGGTCTACCGGGAATGATTGATATTGCGATACTTGCGCTAACCAATAATCGCCTTGCGATAATAAACCCTCACTCTCGGCATAGCGCTGCAAGCCCGTCGACCACGCTGAAAAATGACTCGTCGCAGCCGGTAAAGATACAGCCCCCTTCACCATTAATTGCTGATACGCCGTCTGCACATCCGCTAACAAGATACGCCACGACACACCATCCACCAGCAAATGATGTACCACAATAAGTAATCGAGTGTGTCCATCAGCATGCCCCGTATACAGCACCGCGCGCGCAACAGGCCCCGCCTCGATATCTAAACTCGACTGCGTCGCATTATTTTTGCTTTCAATAAAGGTATCTTGTTCATTGGCATCATCTGCAGGTAGCATTACCTCTTCAATAGGGAGAATCTCGAGATCGCTCATATCAACATAATATTGCTGCCAAACTTGAGATGCCTGCCGATAACGCAACCGTAAGCCACTATGTGAATTCACAACAGCAAGCAGCGCTTCACACAAACAAGTCACATCAATAGCAGAATGTAAACGCAACAAAGTGCTTTGATTATAATAATGAACATTGCCATGCGCTTGGCAAAAAAAATACGCTTGTATCGGCGTTAAGCCTACCTCGCCACTATCAACACCTAAATCTACTGCGGCTTGCTCTGCTGCATCCGCTGCCAATAAAGCCAAATCAGCAATACGTGGCGCTTGAAATAATTGCTGTACTGTTAAATACAATCCCGCTTGATGCACACGTGACAAGACTTGAATGCTCATGATGGAGTCGCCACCCAAAGCAAAGAAATCATCCGTCACACCCACGCGTTCAACCGGCAACACCGACTCCCAGGCCTCAACCAATACTTTTTCTATAACATCACGCGGCGCAACGTAATCTTCTGTCAACATCAAGCTCGACCAATCAAGCTGTGATAACGCCTTGCGGTCAACCTTACCATTCGACGTTAACGGTAATGCATCCAGCACTACCAACAATGACGGTACCATGTGACCCGGCAAGCGCTCAGCTAACCATGCCTGTAAGTCAGCAGATAACGCAGCCTCATCAGCAACGGCCTCCGTCGCCACCACATAACCCACTAAGCGTTGATTACCTTGCGCCTCATTTAATATGACAACCGCTTGCTGTACGGCCTCATGCGCCTCAAGCTGACGTTCTACCTCGCCTAGCTCGATACGGAAACCCCGCAACTTCACTTGGAAATCCGCACGACCTATATATTCAATATTGCCATCAGGCAACCAGCGACAGACATCACCTGTTTTGTATAAGCGAAGATTACGACCCGCAGCACACTCGGCTTCCGTCACAAAGGGGTTTTTTATAAAACGTTCCGACGTTAAATCATCTCGATTTAAATAACCACGCGCTAAGCCTGGACCGCCTATATAAAGCTCGCCTGGAATACCAACCGCCACAGGCTGTAGATTAGTATCTACAATATAAACTCTAATATTAGGTAAACCTAAACCTAAACCTAAAGGTAGGCTTTTTGCTACAGCAGTGTCATTACGTATATCGTGTTCAAGTAAATAGTGATATGACAGTGCGCCTATTGTGACTTCCGTTGGTCCATAATGGTTAATGATCTCGAGACTTGGCCGCAATTTTAAAATTTTCTTCAATAATTTGGACGGCGTTACTTCCCCGCCAACAATAAGTAATGATGTTGGCAATGCCTGCGCAGGTTGCTGAATGTCTAATAATGCCTGCAAGTGTGATGGCGCGACATTTAAACAAGACACTTGATTTTCATGCATGTAAGCAGCAAACGCACCAGGATCAAAACTATATGCATCCGGCAATAAATGTAACGTCCCACCAGCCGCTAAAGTCACATAAAGATTTGTATTCCCTAAATCCGCCGCTAATGTCGAGATATGAGCAAAACTCATTGACGCATCAAAACCCGTTTCAATAATCATACCCTGAACATAATTACTGACATTGCGATGTGTCGTCATGACACCTTTTGGCTCGCCCGTCGAACCTGAGGTGAAAATGACATACATTACATCATCCATCGCAGCGGCTACCGGCAACCTTGTCTTCGCACAATCTTGATACGTCAAACCATCTGTTGCCAGATTTAAAATATGATATTCATCCCCATCAAAACTCGATGCTAACGCCTCATTTTCAGCATTGATAATCAATAGCAACGAACCCGATGTCGACATCACCTGATTAATACGTGATGCAGGATAACGTAATTCAAGAGGAATATATGCCGCACCCGTGCGTAATATGCCTAATATCGCAATTAAAAATTGATGACTTCGCTCCATACAGACACCAATTAAGGTATCTCGTTTTATCATCTCTCCAACATGCTCTTGATAGTAGGTTTGAAGATAGCGTGCAAACTGATTGGCTTGCTCTGATAAAGCTTGATAACTCAAATGATGCGTTCCATCTGCAACTGCAATTGCATTAGGTTGTGCTATGACCTGAGCGTCAAATAAATCAAGAAAAGATGTGTCAAGAGAGTAGTCACCCTGTCGCTGATTCCAGTCGTAGACTATCTGCTGATATTCTTCTGACGTGAGTAATAATAGGCTACTGAGTGGCTTTTCGGGCGCAGTTAATACACGTTGTAACAACACTTCAAAATGCTGCGCCATGCTTTTCACTATATCTTTAGAAAATAAATTTGTGTCGTAGCGGAAAGCAAATTGGAATACATCATCAAACTCTTCATATAGGAAAAACAACTCTGCACCAACCAAATAAATGTTATAACGATTATTAACCTTCACCGTGCAGCCAACGAAAACAAATGCTTTACGCTTTGTACTTGTCTGTGCGAATGATACATTAGCAAACTGTGTTTTTGTTATATCAAAAACGTCCAGCACTGGCAGGTGTGTATACCGCAAGCCAGACTTCAATTGACTTTGCTTAACAAAGTCAGCTTCGCGCTCAAGCAAATCAAACAAACTTTCTGCGTTCGAAAATTCTATCGGCAATAGCAAAGTATTAAGGTTCGTACCATAAACAAGCTCTTGCCCTGCTTTTATGCTTATTGGATAATTAAGCGCAGCGGTATCACTCCCTGAATAACGAGCAACCAGCACGCCCCAGATAACACTAAATTTATTGAACCAAGAATACCTTCCAAGCATGCCATTATCTTGTTGTAAATTTATTTTTGGTATACTGAATTTATATTCTCTTACATTCTCTTTAGCTACTTTTCTGCTATATGCATAAGGTAGATTATTCTTGGTAGAAATGTTGTTTAAACGTCGCTGCCAAAATGTATCTGCATTTTGATCTCGCAAGTCTTGAACACGTTGCCTCAATAGCGTGTTAACAGCATCAATACTTTCGTATTGTCTTTGTAAATCAACCGTTAGCTGCAAATTATTATAATGAGATGAAATAGAGTCAATAAACTCATCAATACACGTTCCGTCTATTAATGCATGATGCATGACAATAATAAAATTATATTCATTTTGACTTTGACAAAACAAACCAAGGCGATATAAAGGCCCGTCATCTAACTTAAACGGCCGTTTAACAAACGCATCTTCTCGCTCTGTCTCAGGAAAAACTTGCAACTCAACAATCGAATTATTTTGCTCCCAAAACAATTCTCCTGTCTCTGTTTCGATTAAATGACTATTGAGCAAAATATGATTGGCAACAAAGTTATGTAATGCTAACTTTAAACGCTCTATATCAAGCCTGCCTGAAATAGTTTGGTCAAAAACGACATTATAGTCATTGCTTTCGTTATCAATTTGATAAGCTATCCAGAATATACTGGTATATGGTGATGCTTTTAACATGTAATCTGCACTCTCAACTTCCTGTTCAGTAAACACAGTTTGATTCAATTTTTTATATTACTGGGCTCATTCCATGAACGCGGGTAAAGTCATTCTTAACAGTATAGTACGGCTTGTGATTTTTACTATATTACTCAATATCATAAGTCCATAATGGCTTGAATTTATTTCTTATAATCTGCAAAAAATATGGCCACATCACCACAACAAAAGAAGTAATCTGGATACCTGAGTTGCTATCTGTGCCCAGCCTCCTGGTGCGGCACCGAGATCAACAACCCTCATACCAGGTTAATCAAAGGATCTTTGTCTTGAATTTAAATACAGCACGCGAACGCCAACCTTGTTGCTGCGCTTGTTTGACATAGTCATCATTGAAATGCTCTTGCAACCAGCGCTTGCTACTTTTACTTCGGGATTTATGTCTCATATCTCATTACTTAACTTATTTATTCAAAACAAAAGAAACTATTTTGTTGATAATCGAGGGCCGCTCAACCCAATCAAAGTGACTAGCCTCAATCGGTACAATATTAACATGACCTTCCACAGCTTCCAGTAGATAATTATCTTGTCTGCCGATTTCACTTTTTTCGATGTTGTCATTACTGCTTTGCTGTTCAGACTTATCAGCTTTAAATAACGTTATCTTGGTACCATTTAGATCCACTTTTTCAGTGTGATAATAATTATCTATAAGCGATGATACTGCATCCTTATGTTCTTCTCTCTCATGTTTTGCATTAGTTTCCTGTACTGATAAGCGTCGCTGAAAATGTGTGTCAATCATGAAAATATTTTTCACCTTTTCACCTGCTGCAACTAACTGCTTCGCAATTTCAAAGGCAATCATTCCGCCTATGCTCCAACCTAATAGTTTGTAAGGACCTTGTGGCTGAATCTGCTTTATATGCGCAATATAGTATGCCGCTAAATGTTCAATGGTTAATTTACTTAATGCTTGTCGATTCAATTCCCGTTGCAATACCAAATAAATATTATTAAAAACAATAAGTCTTCTATTATTTAATTTAGGAATGAGGTTGGCATAATAACTCTCTGCACCACCATGGCCTGGCGGAAGCATAAAAATAATTTGGTCATTCTGTTCATTTACTGTTTCATAAGGAATAAAAGATAAGACCTCTTTAGAGGACTGATGTTTTTTAGGAGTATTACAACATTGCTTCAGCAAATCATTAAGTGCGAATATATGTTGTTGTTCTAATGCTTTCATATTGATGGTTGTTATATCAGACATCGCTTTCTGAGAAACTGTATTTGCCAAATCCACTATACGAGGTGTTTTAAATAAATCCTGCACGGTCAGGTAATAACCCAACTCTCGAATGCGTGATATTATTTGAATACTCATGATGGAGTCACCACCTAATGTGAAAAAGTCATCATACACACCCACGCACTCAATCTTCAAAATAGATTGCCATATGTCCACCAACGTCTGCTCGATAGCATTACGCGGCGCCACATAGTCTTCCGTGTTCACACCAGACCAATCCGGTGCCGGCAACGCCTTGCGGTCAAGCTTGCCATTCGACGTTAGCGGTAATGCATCCAACACCATTATCACCGACGGCACCATGTAATCCGGTAAGCATTCACCCAACCATGTCTGTAATTCTGCGCTCAAGTCAACATTATCATCAACGGCTTCTGCAGACACGATATAACCTATTAAGCACGGACGCTCTTTTTCCTCTGATAAGATGACGACAGCTTGCTGTATAGCCTCGTGCGACTCGAGCTGACGCTCTATCTCACCCAACTCAATACGGAAACCACGCAGCTTCACTTGGAAATCTGCACGACTTATATACGCAATATTGCCATCAGCCAACCAACGACACACATCACCTGTTTTGTATAAGCGAAGATTACGACCCGCGGCACGTTCTTCCTCACTCACAAACGGATTTACAATAAAACGTTCTGCCGTTAAGTCATCGCGGTTTAAATAACCGCGTGCTAAACACTCACCACCTATATACAATTCACCAGCAACACCAAGGACTGTGGGGTGTAAATAAATATCTAAAATATATAGCTGACAGTTCGCTATCGGTTTGCCGATTGGCATAATGCCTAATTCCGAGCAGCTATTATTACGACAATCATAAATACTTACACCAATACTTGCTTCAGTTGGCCCATAAAAATTATATAATTCAGCAGAATGATATTGCGCAAACTGCTTAGCAACGTCTTGATGCAACGCTTCACCGATAACAAATACACGCCTTAATGTTGTTAACAGTTCATCGCTGGCCTGCTCATTCATCATTGCCGACTTTATAAACATATCAAGCATAGTAGGAACAAGTTGTAAGGTTGTTACTTGCTCTTTATATATAATCCTTTGTAAGTACTCCGGCTCTTTATAGTGTTCAACTTCACACATCACAGTGGCAGCACCACTTATAAGGGGTAAAAATAGCTCCCAGACAGAAATATCGAAGCTATAAGGCGCAACTTGCAATATGCGGTCATGCTCATCCAAACTGTAAGTGCGCAACATCCATAGCAATTCATTAACAACACCAATATGCTCAACCATGACACCTTTCGGCAACCCCGTCGAACCTGACGTATACATCACATATGCTAAATCATGAGTAGACACCCGCGAATGTGTTTGTGCTTTAGCTGAGACACGCACCTTGCGCGACGATAATATCGAGTCTATCGTCACAACATCAACCGATACGTCCTGCAACCAAAAATCTTCTACCTGTAAAGCGCCCTGACAAAGCACTAACGCAGGCGCACTATCTGATACCATGTACTCAAGTCGTGCTGCAGGGTAATCCGGATCAAGCGGTAAATACGCCGCACCTGCATCTAATATACCTAACAGTGTGATAACCAACTCCAGACTACGCGCCATACAGACACCCATAATCGTATCTTTGGGTAAGGCTTGTTTGTGTTCAAGATAATAACGCTGCTGTAAATACGCACTGACATGCTGCACGTTCTTCTGAAGCTCAGCATACGTTAATTGGTTATCTTGAAAACTCACCGCAATCGCATCAGGTGTCTTTGCAACTTGTTCAGCAAATAAGCCGGGAATGGTCTTGTCGCGTGGATAATCCGTCGCCGTCTGATTCCAGTCATAAACTATCCGCTGATATTCTTCTGCAGTCAGCATCTGCACGCTGTCAATCGCCCTGTCTGCATGGCTTAATAAGTCTTGAAGTAGCACCTCAAAATGTGTCGCCATGCGCGCAATCGTGCTTGCTGCAAATAAGGCCGTGTCATAATTAAGTCCGCATGAAATCCCGTCATTGTGTACATGAAGATTCAGCGTTAAATCAAACTTCGATACCGTAAACTCACCAGATTCACCTCTAGTATGAACTTGCAAGCCCGGCAACGATAAAGTCGCTCCATCATCCGCATGCTGCATCGTAAACATCACCTGACACAATGGCGGTCGACTCGTATCACGAACAACATCTAGTGCATCTACCAAATACTCAAACGGTAACGCTTGATAGCCATAGGCCGATAAACATGTCGCCTTGACGCGCTCAATAACATCGATAAATGTTTCATCACCCACAAACTGCGTTCGCAATGCCAAGGTATTAACAAAAAAACCCAACATCGATGCCACATCCGCATGTTGCCGATTCGCAACCGGTGCCCCCACAACAATATCATCCTGACCACTGTAACGCTGTAACAACACCATAAACGCCGATAACATCACCATGAAGAGTGTACTGTGCGTCTGCGTTGTTAATTGTTGTGCACTAGCTGCAATATCATTACCCAACTCAAATGTATACGTCGCACCTGCATACTGTTTCTGTAAAGGCCGTGGATAATCCGTTGGCAAATCTAATACCGGTGTATCAGCGAGTTGACCTCGCCAATAATCCAACGCCACCACGTAATGATTATCCGCAATATATGCTGCTTCACTCACCGCATAATCTACATGCTGATACTGCAACGGTGCCAATGCAGGCGCATCACCCACCGCATAGGCCGAATAACAAACGCTTAGTTCTCTTAACAATAACCCCAATGACCAGCCATCCGTGATGCTATGATGCTGGTTCATCAACAGCACATGCGATGTCTCACTCAATCGATAGAGATAAACCTTTAATAACGGTCCCGTCGATAAACTAAAGGCTGTATGCATATCGGCATGCAACACATCCGCTAATGCAGACTCGTCAATAGCGCGCTCAATAAAATAAACAGCCATCTCATCTGCCACATACTGACATCCAAGATTGTCTTCCATCCCATAATGGGTACGTAATATCGCATGACGCGATAACAAATAGGCAAAACTCGATCGTAACGCTGCAACATCCAGCTCACCTTCTAGGTGAACCCGGTAAGGAACATTGTAGGTCGCACTGTTCCCACCCTCATACGCATCTAAAAACCATAAACGTTGTTGCGCTGTGGATAATGGATAATACGTCGCCGGCTCTGCCGTACTTAGTGTCAAAGCAGGCAACCCTAATTCAGCTGTGCTATCGTCACCACCTAGGAAGACATGACGAATATACTCCGCCATCATACTCAAGCGTGGCTGTTTAAAGATTAAGGTGACAGGATACGTTATTGAAAAATGCGACTGTATCGCCAGCGATAAACGTATCGCTAATAAAGAATGGCCGCCCAAAGCAAAAAAGTCATCCATCACACCCACGCACTCTACCGATAACACCGACGCCCAAACCGAAACTAACACTTCTTCTATCGCATCACGCGGCGCAACATAAGCTTCCATCGACACCACGCCCGACCAATCCGGTTTTGGTAACGTCTTGCGATCGACCTTACCATTCGACGTTAACGGTAACGCATCCAACACTATAAATAATGATGGCATCATGTGATCAGGCAATCGCTCGCGTAACCATGTCTGTAATTCAGCACTCAACGCGGCCTCATCATCGGCGGCTTGTGTCGTCACCACATACCCCACTAAGCGCGGATTGCCTTGCTCTTCATTTAATATGATGACAGATTGTTTAATAAATTCGTACGCCTCGACCTGACGCTCTATCTCGCCTAATTCAATACGAAATCCACGCAACTTCACTTGAAAATCTGCTCGACCAATATATTCAATATTACCATCCGCCAACCAACGGCATTTATCGCCCGTCTTATACAAACGGAGATTACGCTCCGCTGCGCGCTCCGCTTCTGTCACAAATGGATTTGCAATAAATCGTTCCGCCGTTAACGCGTCCTTGTTTAAATAGCCACGCGCAACACCCTCACCACCAATATATAACTCACCCGCAATACCAATAGGAGCAGGTTGCTGATGCTGATTAAGTATATACAAACAAACATTATTGAATGCTTTTCCAATCGGTACACTTCTTTCATAATAATTGTGATAACACCCTGTCATCTTAAAACAACTTGCATATATCGCCGCTTCAGTAGGGCCATACATATTATCTAAGCGCACATCTGGAAACACGTCCTTACATAACTCACAAACATCTTTAGAAAGGACCTCTCCAAGGCAATAAATGCGTTTCCATGTCATGTATTCTATTGTATGTTGCTTAGCTACCTCCAAAAAAACAACCAGCATCGACGGTACAAATGATACATCCGTGACCTGCTGTTCATTTATGATTGATTGAATATAGACAACATCATGTTCTCTGCCAGGTTTAAGCAGTGTGATTTTCCCACCTAACAATAGTGGTAAAAACAATTCAGGAACTGAAACATCAAAACAATAAGTTGTCTTTTGTAAAAAATTAATATTTTCCGATAGTTGATAATAATCACGCATCCAAAACAATGTATTAAGTATGTTACCCTGCTCAACCATCACCCCTTTAGGTTTACCAGTCGAACCAGAGGTATACATCACATACGCCAAATCATGTATCGTGACTGGTGATACCCTCGCAGCCTCGGCAGGAAACTGTGCGTTCCTTTCTGATAACAGTGACTCTATAGACTTCACCGGATAAGCACTATCGCGTAACCACAAACAATCATGCTGTAATGCGGCTTGACACACTATCAACGCCGGTTGACTATCTTCCAACATGTATTCAAGCCGTGCCGCAGGATAATCAGGATCAAGCGGTAAATACGCAGCACCCGCATCCATGATAGCTAACAGTGTGATCACAAGTTCGATACTACGCAGCATATATACTGCAACAATCGTATCTGCAGGAATGGCCGTCTTGTTGTCTTGGTAGTAGTGCTGCTGTAGCACCTGACTTACATACTGTACTTTTTCCTGTAACGCCGCATAGCTCAGTGTGTTGTCTTCAAAACTCACGGCTATCGCATCCGGCGTACGCTGTGCTTGCTCATCGAATAATTGAGGGATTGTTTTATCACGAGGATAATCTGTTGTCGTGTCATTCCAATCATAAACAATCTGTTGGTATTCCGTTGCCGTCATCAAACTAAATTCACGATGTCGACTCGTTTCATGCTCTATAAACCAACTCAACGCATGTTCAAAATGCCGCGTTAATTGCACGACCTGCGCCTCAGTAAACATATCAACCGCATACTTAATATGTAACTGCAAACCTGCGCCCGCAGACCATATCAACGTCAATGGATAATGCGCCTTCTCCACGCCACTTATCTGTTGCCGGGATGTCGAGAGCTCTTCCGTCGGATAATTCTCAAAGACCGATATACTCGAAAACAAGCCCAACTCATTCGGCCACGGGGCTTGTTGTTGTACCGTATCTAAACCAACATAACTATATTGGTTCACTTGTTGAATACGTTGCTGTAAGGCAAACAATCCATCAAGCACCGTCGCATCAGCATCCACATCAACGCGTAACGGTAAGGTATTAATGAATAACCCCACCATCCCTTCAATGCCCGCAACCTCACTCGAACGTCCCGATACCGTCAAACCAAACAATGCATGCGCATCTCCAACATAACGCGATAACACAATACCCCAACAATATTGCACCAACGTATTCAACGTTAAACGATGC
>JAJFKO010000039.1 GCA_021773175.1 Gammaproteobacteria bacterium | reverse complement strand
ACAACCGGCTGCGGATGATCGCAAGGAGAGCCTTCGGCTTTCACTCACCGAAACCAATCATTGCAATGCTCTATCTCAACTGTGGAGGAATTCAACTCAACCCACAGCTACCAGCGACCCACTGGAAGTGAAGGAGATCCAGTATGTACGGCGCCCAACTTCGCCACGTCCACACTTCTAAAACTCGAACGGGCACCAACTGGCCGCGGATCCGATGTTCACGTTCTCTCCTACGGACTAGCGCATCGCGATATCCAAGGAAGTACCCTGAAGACTCAGCTCCAAACCGTCCACAATCCCCTTAGAGGTGCTGACGCGTCTAGGACTCAAACCCCTCCGGGTTCCTCTGCTGCCACCGCCACGCATCGGCACACATTGCATCAAGCCCCAGCTCGGCGCTCCATCCAAGTTGCTCACGGGCACGCCTCGGATCGGCCCACACGGCGACGGCATCGCCGGGCCTGCGATCGACCACCTCGTGGGGAATCTCCCGGCCGACCGCGCGGGCGGCGGCGGCCACTACCTCGAGCACCGTGTACCCCTCGCCGGTACCGAGGTTGATCGCGGCGGCGCCTGAAGCGCTCTCTTGCTCCAACGCAGAAAGAGCAGCGAGGTGGCCCTTGGCAAGATCCACCACGTGGATGTAGTCGCGAATACAGGTGCCGTCTCGCGTTGGGTAGTCGCCGCCGAAGACGCTGAGTTTCTCGCGCTGTCCCACTGCGACTTGAGTGAGATAGGGCATCAGGTTGTTCGGGATGCCGCGCGGATCTTCACCAATCTGCCCACTTGGATGAGCGCCCACTGGATTGAAGTAGCGCAGGAGTGACATGCGCCATTGGGGATCAGAAGCAGCGAGATCGCGCAGCATGTCTTCGATCTGCAACTTGGTGCGACCGTAGGGGTTCACCGCCGAAAGGCCGTGGTCTTCATCAATCGGCGGCTGGTCGGGGTTGCCATACACCGTGCACGACGACGAGAAGACCAAGCGCTTGACGTTGGCGCGCTCCATCGCTTCTAGGAGCGTCACTGTGGCCGCCATGTTGTTGCGGTAATAGGCCAGGGGAATCTCGGTCGACTCTCCCACTGCCTTGAGCCCAGCAAAGTGGATCACTGCGGTGAACGCACGTCGATCAAAGATCGCATCTAGCTCGAGTCGATCGTTGAGATCGACCTGGTGAAACTCAACCTCTAGCCCACTGATTTCGCGGACCCGGTCTAGCGCGACAGGAGAGCTGTTGCACAGGTTGTCGACCACCGACACCTTGTAGCCTGCTTCTAGTAGTTCCACCACTGTGTGACTACCGATATAGCCAGCACCGCCCGTCACCAAAACCGATTGTTCCGTTCGCGCATCGTTCATGCACCAGAAACTATCAAGCGCTCAGGCACCCCACGTCGGCTACGATCACTCGGTTCCAACTCAAGTCGATGAAGGAGATCCCCGTGACTCAATTGCGCACTCGCTTCGCTCCAACCTCCAACGCCGTGCTACTCGCTTGTGCCCTCTGCGTTGGCACACTGTGCTTTGGCGCACTCTTGGTTGCTCCACTCTCTGCAGCTCCGCGCGGGGCTGCTCCGCCCTCTGCTGCTTCACTTGGGGCTGCTCCACTCTCTGCTGCTCCAATCGGGGTTGCTCCACGCGGAGCCGCTCCACACCGGGCCACTCCTTCTGCGAGCGGTACCGCTGACGGCGCCTTTGCAGCAACCGATCTCGGATTCTCCGCCGAACGCCTGGAGCGACTCACCACCCGACTCGAGCAATACGTAGCCGACGACCAGCTTGCTGGCGGGGTATTGCTGGTGCAGCGCAAGGGCCAGCCTGCGTACTTCCACGCCTTCGGTCAGCGCGACCGCGAAGCCGAGGCGGCGATGACTCGCGACGCGATCTTCCGTATCGCCTCGCAAAGCAAAGCCATCGTGAGCGTGGCGGCGATGATTCTTCAAGAGGAAGGCAAGCTCTTGATCTCACACCCAGTGAGTCGCTACTTGCCTGAGTATGAAAAGACAACAGTTGCGGTAGCCAACGAGGACGCCGCCGAAGGCGAACCCAAATTTAACGTCGTGCCAGCGGATCGCCAGGTCACCATTCGTGACTTGCTCACTCACACCGCAGGAGTGTCCTATGGCAATGGGCCAGCCATCGCACAGTGGAGTGCGGCTGGGATCACCGGTTGGTACTTCGCGAATCGCGACGAGCCAATTCGCGAAACCGTGCGTCGGATTGCAAAACTGCCGTTCAACAGCCAACCGGGCGAAGCCTTCGTCTATGGCTACTCCACCGATATCTTGGGTGCGGTGGTGGAAGTAGCCTCGGGCAAGCCGCTCGACGTGTTCTTAAAGGAACGCATCTTCGATCCACTAGCAATGACCGACACTCACTTCTACCTGCCGACACACAAGCGGGACCGGCTAGCAACGGTCTATTCACTCAGCCGAGAAGGCCTCGATCGCACCAGTGCCGAGGGCACCATGGTGAGCCAAGGACACTACGTTGAGGGTCCGCGCCAAAGCTTCTCCGGTGGCGCCGGGCTCCTCTCCACCGCGCCCGACTATGCCCGCTTCTTGCAGATGACCTTGAACGGAGGCACTCTCGACGGCAACCGCGTTCTATCCCCGGCCAGCATTCGCTTGATGACCGCCAACCATACCGACGATCTGTTCGGCTGGGGCCAAGGCACGGGGTTCGGCCTCGGCTTCTCGGTCGCATTGGATCTTGGTGCTCGTGGCACCCTCGGCAACGAAGGCGAGTACGCCTGGGGCGGCGCCTATCACTCGTCGTACTGGGTGGATCCCGCAGCAGACATGGTGGTGGTCTACATGACCCAGCTGATTCCGGCAGGGCCGCTGGATGATCACCAAGTGATCCGCACGTTGCTCTACTCGGCGTTGGTCGAGGACTAGACAAGGACGCAAACCGCTAGCATTGCCGCCGCTGCAGCGGTGAGGACGAGATCGGCCAAGACGACAGTGCCTAGGCAAGAGCGGCTAGGACTAGAGCGGCGCTGCTAGCAGGTCACTGACCCGCGACACGCGCCGCTCCGCCACACCGCCTCGAACCGCAAGACTCAGCGCTCGCTCCTCGCCCACCACAACAACCAGTCGCCTGCCTCTAGTGACGGCGGTGTAGATCAGGTTCCGCTTCAGCATGACGAAGCTCTGCATCATCAACGGGATCACCACCGCCGGATACTCAGAGCCTTGCGACTTGTGAATGGTGGTGGCATACGCCAACGCCAACTGGTCCAACTCACCGAAGCGGTAAGTGACCTCGTTGCTGAGGCCGCGATCGGCACCGAACCGAACAAACAGTTCCTGATCGTCCAATGAGATCCGCACGATGCGACCAAGATCGCCGTTGAAGACGTCCTTGTCGTAGTCGTTCTCGGTCTGCATGACTTTGTCGCCGGCCCTGAAGGTCCAGCCAAAGCGCTCAACATGAGCGACCTGCGGCCGCGGCGGATTGAGACGCGCCTGCAACTCCGCATTCACCGATCGCGACCCCACGCTGCCGCCATTCATCGGACACAAGACCTGCACGTCATCAATGGCGTCGAGACCAAAGCGGGCGGGAATGCGTTCACCCACCATCTTGACCAGCTTAGACATTGTCTGTTCCGCGTCTTCCGCCGGAACGAAGTAAAAATCGGACAAGGCATCACCAGCTTCTGGCATCTCAGGCATGCTGCCCGCTTGAATCCGGTGGGCGGTGGTGACGATCCGACTCTCTGCTGCCTGGCGGAAAATCTCCGTCAGCCGCGCCACCGCAACCGCACCACTATCGATGACATCGCGTAGCACCTGGCCCGGGCCAACCGACGGCAGTTGATCCACGTCACCGACGATCAACACGGCACCCTGATCCGGCACCGCCTGCAGCAGCGCCGCCATCATCACCACGTCCACCATCGACGCCTCATCCACCACCAACAGATCGCACTCGAGCGGGTTGTCGCGACCGCGTTTGAAGCCGCCGTTCTTGGGGTCCACTTCGAGCAGCCGATGGATGGTCTTGGCTTCGAGCCCGGTGCTCTCACCGAGACGCTTGGCTGCCCTGCCGGTCGGAGCGCACAGTGCAACATCAACACTCTTGGCGGTAACGATCTGAAGAATCGCGTTGACCAACGTGGTCTTGCCCACGCCGGGTCCGCCAGTGATGATCAGCACCTTCGAGGCAATGGCTGCCGCCACCGCTTGGCGCTGACTCGCGGCCAGTTCAAATCCAAGCTTGCCTTCCACCCAGGTGAGAGCATCGTCAGGATCGATCGTGCCCCAGGTAGGCTGGCCCCGGACCAACTGCAGCAATCGCTCTCCAATCTCGCCTTCTGCTCGATGAAGGTTGGGCAAGAACACCGCCGGCTCGCTCTCTCCCCCAGGCGCAGTAGTCACCTGATCGCGCACTAGGTAACCCTCACTCACTTCCTCTTCAAGAGCATCGGTGAGTTTGTGTCGATCAATCTCTAGAAGCTCTTCACCTTCTTCTAAGAGTCGATCCACTGGCAGCCCACAGTGCCCCGCACTCTGCGCTTGCAAGAGGGTATAGGCCAGGCCCGCGCGAGCGCGGATCATTGCGTCGTGCTTGATCCCCAGCTTAGTCGCCACTTGATCCGCGATGCGAAAGCCGATGCCCCTGATGTCGCGCGCTAGTCGATAGGGGTTCTCGGTGATCAGAGGCACCGCGTCTGCGCCGTAGGTTTTGTAGATGCGCAGCGCGCGCGAAGTGCCCACACCGTTCGAGGTGAGAAACACCATGATCTCGCGGATCTGCTTTTGCTCACGCCAGCCCTCGAGAATGCGCTTCACCCGTACCGGCCCGATGCCATCGACCGTCTTGAGCCGTTCGGGATGATCGTCGATCACGTCGAACACTTTGGTGTCGAAGGCCTTGATCAACCGCTTGGCCATGGTTGGACCGATGCCGCGGATCATGCCGGAGCCCAAGTAGCGCTCCATGCCCTCGGCCGAACTGGGCGGCGAGATCTGCAACAGTTCGGCCTTGAATTGCGGACCATGCTCTGGAGTGTTCTGCCATGTGCCCGACGCTTGGATCCACTCGCCCGGCGAGATCGACGGCGCGTTGCCAACCACAGTGGTGACGCCGCGTCTGCCGCGTGCTTTCACCCGCAGCACGCAGAAGCCAGATTCAGGGCTATGAAAGGTCACCCGTTCGACCGACCCCGTCAGTGGCTCGCGCTCGTTCGCATCTGGCCGTTGATCGCGCCGAGGAAAGCGCGAGCCTGTGCGTTGATCCTGCATCGCTAGAAACTAGCAGTCGTGCGGGCAACCCGCATTGAAGAGCTACAATCCGTCGATGCCGATTCCAACCACGTTTCACCACCTCCACTTCAACGCCACCGACCCCAAGGCTGCTGCCGACTGGTACGCCGAGCACTTTGGCATGGAGGCCATCCCAGTCGACGATCGACTCACAGCCGCGTGGTTCCCCGGGACCGACGACCGCGCCCCCTGCACCTTCTTGTGGAGCCGCGCTCAAGCGCCCGGGCCTTCGATCGGCACCACGCTCGATCACTACGGCTGGTCGGTCGAAGATCTCGATACTGACACCCAACGGCTCGAGGCCGCCGGTTGCGAGTTGGTTGGTGAACCCGTCACCATTGGTCCGAGCCCCACCGGCGACACCTTGAGAATCTCGTTCTTGATCGACCCGTTCGGCGTCAAGTTCGAACTGGTGGAAGATCCGGACCTGCTGGGTTTTCATCACATCCACTTGCTGACACCGGATACCGATGGCGATCGAGTTCAGTGGATCAACACCTTCGGCGGCACGGCTGCGACCTTCAAAGGCTTCTTGCCTGGCATTCGCCACGAGCACTCGTGGGTGCTCTTCAGAGAGAGTGAGCAGTCGCTCGCTCCCACCAGCGGCCGCACTATCGACCACTACGCTTTCGGCGTAGACGATGTGGCAGTGGCACTCACCCAGCTTGAAGACCAAGGCTTCTCAACCAGGGGCCCCGAGCCGAGCAGCGGTGGCAGGACCATCGGTTTTGTCGAGGTTGGCACCGGAGCAAGCGGCGCCGTCACGGTTGAGCTCGTGCAAGAGGCGCGTTAGCGAATGCCCGAAGCCCACCCGAGTCTCGCTCCACCTCCGCGCCAGCTCAAACGACCGCGCGAGACGATCCAGCATCCAGCGGCGTGGACCTACAGTCTCGCTGAAGGCGCTCTACCGGCACCAGCTCAGCAACGGCTCGAGCGCGCGATCCGAGCGACCGGTTCTCGGCTCGAGCGCAAGGATCCGGGCGACTCACTCATCCGCATCGAAATCGACGATGCGGATCGCAAGCTTGGGCCCGAAGGCTACCGACTGAGCATGCGCCCACCCCAAGCGACCGGCTCGACGCACACTGTCTTGTTGGTAGCGAGCCAGGCCGCAGGCTTGAGCTACGGCCTCACCACTCTTGCCCAGCTGATTGCGGAATCTGCGTTCGGTAGTGACCACAGCACACAAGCGCCGGCGCGGCCGCAAGTGCTCGATGCAGTGGAGATCGTGGATCGACCTGCAATCGCGAACCGTGGCGTGATGCTCGACATCAGTCGCAACCGCGTGCCGAAGCAGGCCGACCTTCTCGAGCTGATCGAACACCTAGCGTCTCTCAAGATCAACCACCTGCAGCTGTACATTGAGCACACCTTCGCTTATCGCGGGCACGAAGCGGTGTGGAAACACGACTCACCGCTGACTGCCGAGCAGGTGCAAGAACTCGACGCGTTCTGCCGCGAGCGACACATTGAACTCGCACCCAATCAGAACAGCTTCGGACACTTTCATCGCTGGCTGGTACACGACCGCTATCGACCTCTGGCCGAGGTGCCCGAGGGCGTGGAGCATCCGTTTGGGCCGGAACCTGAACCGTTCAGTCTTTGCGCCACCGATCCCGCGGTGTTCGATCTGTTGACCGATCTGTATGACCAACTACTGCCCAACTTCTCTAGCGAGACCTTCAACGTTGGCTTGGATGAGACGTTGGATCTGGGCATGGGGAGATCGGCGGCGGCCTGCGCCCTGCGCGGCAAGCACACCGTTTACCTCGACTACCTCAACAAGGTGCATCGACTGGTGGCCGATCGCGATCACCGGATGCAGTTCTGGGGCGACATCGTGCTCGAGCAACCCGAGCTGGTGCAGCGACTGCCAAAAGACGCCACCGCCTTGGTGTGGGGTTATGAACGCAACCACCCATTCAACGATCAGTGCAAGCAGTTTGCCCAAGCAGACGTCGACTTCTGGGTGTGTCCCGGAACCAGCTCGTGGCTGAGCTTTGCCGGTCGCGCGCACAACGCGCTGGGCAACCTTTCTCGAGCGGCAGATGCCGCCAATCGCAACGGTGCCAGCGGCATCCTGATCACCGACTGGGGCGACTGGGGGCACATGCAGCCGCCGTTTGCTTCACAGTTGGGCTTTCTTGCCGGAGCCGCCCACGCGTGGAATCCCACCGCCTGCGATCGCTGGTCTGAGGGAGACTGGCAACAAGCGCTGGATCGTCATGTGTATCAGGATCCCAGCGGCGAACTGAGTCGCGCCAACCTTGGGCTCGGTAACGCCTACCGAGAAACCGAGACTCCGAATGTCAACGCCTCGGTGTTGTTCTCGGCCTTCAGGTTCCTTGGCGATGACTTGTCCTCGCCGCGTTACAACCGATTGACGTCAAGGTCGATCGAGCGCACCGTTGGCATAGTGCAAGACGCCGTTAGTTCGGTGCGAGACCATCGTTCGGAGCGCACCGATGCGGCGCTGATCGTGCAGGAAATGGAATGGGTGGCGCAGCAGCTTGAACTAGGTTGTGGCGTATTGAAGGCCCGCCTCTCCGCCGGTACCAACGCGGGCCTCGAGAGCGCTCCGCTCGCCGAACGGCGGCGCTTGGCCCAACAGCTAGATCACCAATGGTTGCGCTTCGAGCCGCTGTGGCACGAGCGGTCGCGACCCGGAGGTCTGCGTCGAACCAGGGGCTTGTTCGAGCGCTGGAGCCGTCAGCTTCGCGTCGAGACCCCCATCTAAGCCTCCAAACTTACGCAAGGTCTCCAAAGGAATGCCTATTCTGCAAGCCGAGCAATCCCAATAAATCCAAGCATTTGCTTCGGTTGAAGGGCGCGGAAACTTGTTTTCCTCTTTATTTAGAAGTGGCTATATAGTTGTCGTGCTAATCAGGTCCCTAGACGCCCTGTCTATGGGATATCCCGTCGAAGGGATATCCCATCTGAGGGACACACCGTACAGGCCTCGGCTTCTCATGCGACCTCTCTTTTAGACCTCTCTTCAAGTGCTCCGGTAGCACCGTGACCTTCGGACGGGGCAGCAAGCTGATCCCGCCCCTCGACAGGATGCGCCTTACACGATCGGCTGAACCGGCCCAGTTGCTGCATCTCGGCTCAACCTCCTCATCCATGAAGCAGAACCCCTCGCGCACTCCCCTGTCTCGCCTTGGTGCAATCATCCGATTGCTACGCGAGGAAAAGGGTCTCAACCGTCAGCAGCTGGCCGAGGCAAGCGGCGTGGACACCAAAATGCTCCAAGAAATAGAACAATCATCAGGAGTTGCACCGGCGCACTTGTGTCACCTCGACGCAGTCCTGGCCGCCTGCGACCTACGCCTGAGCGATCTCGCCAGTGGCGAGCGGCGCTTGATTGCCGGCAAAGACTACCCGGGAGAAGAAAACGGGCGCGATGTTGAGACCCTCTTGCGAACCATCGAACGACTCCAAGAGGAGATCGAGTCACTTGAGCTCCAGCTGGCCGATCGCAACTCTGCTACCATGAGAGCATTCCAGATGCAATCCATCAAGCTCCTTGAGAGAACGATGGAGTCGTCCGGCATGAGCCGTGAAGACATGCGCCGCTTAGTTTCAGATATGCATATCGAGGACGCTTCGTGAGCCAAGGCGTGGACAAAGACGCTGTGAAGGCTTGGGCAGAAGCGCTTCGCACTGGCCTAGGGCTAGTGCGGTTTAGCGATCTGCCGCAGCCAGCTTTTGATCAGCTGCTCAATGGAGCTGCTCATCAGGGGAGAGAGCTGCATCTCGTGGTCGCCACGCACGCGACCATGGAGGGTCTGGATCACCTGGAGGCTGCGTACTCGGGTGATGCTGAGATGTTGGAGTTGTGTGGGAAGAGGCGGGCGGAGTTGTTGGGGGAGGTGCCGGATAATGTGGTGGCGTTTCCTGGAACCGTCGGTCTGCCTCTGCCAATCCCACTCGCCGCCAAACCCGCGCCCAGGCTTGAGAAGAGCCGACTGAGTCCGGAACTGCTTGCCTTACCCCTCCTTCAGGCCCTCGCGCTAGTCACAACCGTGGCCGCGCTGCTCACTGCTAGGGATCAAATTGCGGCGGCTCCGATGGCTGGTTTCATGATCCTTGCATTCGCAATCGGCTCCCTCGGGGTCGCAAAGAGCCATCGCACACTTGCTGCACTTTTCACCCTGTTCTTTGCGGGGTATGCAGAGAGCCTCCTGGCCAACCAATACGAGGGTCTATGGCTTGGCTTTGCGGAATTGTTACCAATTCCCCTGTGGCTTCTGCTCGCCGAACTGAACCGAAGTGGCGGCGAAAAGGCTCCATCAAAAGTGATCTCAGCTGTCACCTGGTGTGGTGTCGCTGCTACTAGTGTCGGATACGTAACAAGTGCCTTCTCGGTCGGCCCGCTCATCTGGGTAGCATCGTTCTCACTTGCAACCGTCTTCCTGTCGCATCTCACGATCTCACGGCGAGCATGGTCAGTACCTCTTGTAAGGATCAACGTGGGGCCACTGCTTCCCGCTGCGGCGATTCTTGTCGTGTGGCTGGTCGCGAACAAGTACGGCCTCCTCACCGTGGAGTACGGATCCCTAGCAATCACAATGGTCAACGGCTGCCTAGCCGTGGGCCCAATAGGTTCTGCCGCTTACTGTCTCAGAACCTCCACGGCAAATAATAGGAGCCTCCAAAGTGCACAGCGATCAACCTAGTAGCGGCGAAAAAGTGAGTGCCGAATACTACGGGGACTGGATCATTGGTGTCTGCGAAGATGCTGTCCTCAAAGAAGGCATGCTGATCGACGACCCAGGGAAGCAAATGCTCAGGCGTTGCCTTGAGCGCTCCACTTCGATCCTCTCGAGAAAGCCCGCGATCTTCAAAAATGATCGAGCTGAGTTGTACTTCAAAGCAAGCCTGATTGGGCAACAATTGGTCCTGGCGACGCGACTCCAGAAAGAGCATAGCGTCGGAGCAGAGCAGGTCAGAACAGGCTTGCTTGCGTATGCTGCTCTGAAGCCAACGCCCATCTGTCCTCGGGTCTCTGACATCCCAGGCGAACAAGAGCCAACTACCCCCTCGACCTAGGAATTAGGTGGCAGCTCCAGAACTGCAGTACTAGGCCGCGCGGCCACAGCTTGGTACTAGTACTAGCCGCCGTACTAGTCGCCGGGCAACCCTGCAGAAGGAAGAGGACTGTCCCGCGACTCCCTCCGCTGGCGCAGTTCCCTAGAGCAGCGCCGGTTCCGATTCGGCCATTCCGGGCACCTGGAGCCATTCTCCTCCGCAGTACTAGTCGCCCGGCAACTCTGCAGAAGGAAGACAACCGTCTCTCGGCGCCCTCATCTGACGTTGTTCGCTACCGCAGCGCCGGCTCCAGATCGGCCAGTCCGGCCCTCCCAGGCCCATTCCCTCCACCGATCTGGAGGCCGCGATCGGTAGCGGACACAGCTTCGCCCGGGCGACAGTCAACACTGGTCGCTCGGTCTCTATCTCCTTCCTGCACTCTCTGGTGGCCCAAGTGCCCTGGCCACACCTGCACCCAACAACTAAATCGTAGGTGGTGGCCTCGCCGAAGCGAGGTAGAGGCCGGTCGGGATGAACGCACCTGGCGGAAACTCGTCCAAGGCCTCTTTGAGGCCGCTTCTCAGTCTCTGCGAAGCCCGCTCGAATAGGTTGATCCAGTTCTCCCAGGTCTTGATCCACAGAACCCAGCCTTCTTTGGAAGCAGCATGCACCTTGGGTCGAACACTCGGTGGCCTGCGTTTGTCTGGACGCCGGATCGATCGACTGGTGTCGGTGAGTCGCTTACGCCAATCCCACGGAAGGCGAGCGATGGTCGCCTTGTGCTCCTCGACGATCGAGGCAGCCAACTCGCGGGAGCGGGACCTTACTTCTCTCTTGGAGAGGTGGTCCCAGCATGGGAGTGGCGAGAGTTCGAGGTAGAGCTTCTCGCTGTAGTCCTTCAACTTGGGCCGCTTGCGTTTCTTGCCTCGGAACGGCTTTCTCTGCGCAGACGGCGCTTGACGATTATGCTTGCGATTGGCGGCCTTCAGAGCTGCCGTCCTTTCGTACAGGTATTCGAGGTCGTACTGCTGAGTGCGGTTCACCCACATGTCCCGCGTCAATTACTTTGTCCGGTTTGGCGACAATTACTTTGGCCGGTTTCCGCAGCTTGTTAGTAGAAGTCTTCTCTCGATCCGCAAACCATTGGTCAGTTGTTCTTGCTGCCTCCCTTCTTCCTTGGAGCGCTAGC
>JAJFKO010000038.1 GCA_021773175.1 Gammaproteobacteria bacterium | reverse complement strand
TTAACAAGAATTCTTCTATCCGCATACGGTATGCAGACAAACTTCCTTGTAAAAGTTGCTGCGTTAACTCAGTCGATAAGCAAAACTGGATGTGCCCCATCTCGCGACCTGTCACCGCACCATCATACGCATGGTCCTCCGACAATCGCTCACCTTGAGAGACCTGAGCTAACCAGTAATCACCTTGGGACAACAAGCCTTCACTCTCACTATAACGCCGTAATCCATCTGACCATGCTGAAAAATGGCTCGTCGCTGACGGTAAAGCTAAGGGCTTATCGGCTAATAGCTGTTGATAAGCTGTCTGTAAACCTTCTAGTAAAATACGCCAGGACACACCATCCACCATTAAATGATGGATAACCATAAACAGTCGCGCATGACCATCATCATGTCCGGTATACAACACTGCGCGCGCGACAGGTCCCGACTCAATATTTAAACTCGCTTGTGCCTGACTATTTGCTTTCTCAATAAACTCACGCTGTGCAGCAATAGCGCCAGCAGGAATAGTAATCATATTAATCGTCATCGATTCAAGATCAGCTGCATCCACATAATATTGCAGCCAAGCATCGCCTTCCTGGCGATAACGCAAACGTAAACCACTGTGAGTTAACACCACAGCCTTTAACGCATGAACCAGTAAAGAAAGATCTATAGAAGAATCTAAACGCAACAACACGCTTTGATTGTAATGCGAATAACAAGCATGATCCTGCATAAAAAATGCAGACTGTATCGGTGTTAACATCACCTCGCCGCTATCACACCCCATATCTATCGCCGCTTGCGATGCCACATCGGCTGCTAACAACGCCAACTCAGCAATGCATGGTGTCTGAAATAATTGCGCCACCGTTATATGCAGTCCCGCTGCGCGTACCCGTGATAACACTTGAATACTCATGATGGAATCACCACCAAGTGCAAAAAAGTCATCCGTCACACCCACGCGCTCAACAGGTAATACCAACGCCCAGGCATCAACCAGTAATCGCTCAATATCATTACGCGGCGCAACATATTGCTCTCTAGATAAATTAACAGTCCAATCAGGTTTCGGTAAAGCTTTACGATCAACTTTACCATTTGCTGTTAACGGTAATTTATCTAAGAAGATAATCATAGAGGGTATCATGTATTCAGGTAATACCTCTTGCAACCACACTTGTACGTCACGGCCATTGATGTCTTCAATATCGGCATTCGCTTCTGCGTTAATATGAGGTTCTAAAACCACATAGCCAATCAAGCGTGTTGTTGTATCATCCCTCGAAGAAATCACTATGGCTTGACTAACTCTTGAATGACGCAGTAATTGTGCTTCAACTTCTCCTAGCTCAACACGATAGCCTCGTACTTTTACTTGAAAATCTGTACGACCAACATACTCAATATTACCATCCGCCAACCATCGCACTAAATCCCCTGTTTTATACAAACGGCAATTGCGTTCTGCAATACGCTCTTCTTCTGTTATAAAAGGATTATCAATAAACCGGTCTTCTGTTATTTCTTTTTGATTCAAATAGCCGCGAGCAACCCCATCACCAGCAACATATAATTCACCAACTATACCAATAGGAAGTGGCCTTTGTTGTTTATCTACTATATAACAACGTGTGTTCGAAGTAGGCTTGCCTATTGGAACACTCAACATACCTTTTTTAAGTTCAGAGAAACTATAGGTTGTGCTAAATACTGTATTTTCTGTTGGTCCATAACAGTTAACAATACTTAACTGCGAGGTTTCTTCAAGAACCTTTTGTGCGCAATGTAAATTTAATACATCACCACCAACAAGGAGATAACGTAAGTTAGAAAACAACTTTATATCAAGCTTTGCATATTCTGCAAAGAGTCCCGCCGTCAGCCGTAATACTGAAATTTTATTTTCGATAATTAACTTTTTAAGTGCAATCGGATCTTGTAAATCATTCTGCGAGATAATGACTATCTGCCGGCCATTTAACAAGGTGTTCCATATTTCAAACACGATGGGGTCAAACGATAAATTTGCAGCATGAGCAACGATATCATCAGAATACAGAGCCATGTTATTGTTGCTTGTCGCTAAACTCACGACATTTTGCTGCTCTACCATAACAGCTTTTGGAGTCCCGGTTGAACCAGAAGTATAAATAACATAAGCCAACGCTTTTGGTGATATATCTGCTATCGTGAAGGTGTCTTCATACGTTGCTATACGTTTAGAGTCTATAGTGATAACTAATAAGGGCATATCATTAAGAAAGTTTAAAAGCTCATCCGTGCTCCCATGGTTTATTACAACCCCAGTACCGCTATCCTTCAACATATGCTGCAATCGAGCTTCAGGATAATTTGGATCTAACGCTACATAGACACCACCTACTTTTAAAATAGCCAGCATGGTAATTAATGAACCTATGCTGCGCTCCATACAGATCCCAACAAAGTCACCATGATTAAATACATTCCCTGTCTGCTCTTGATAAACAGCAGAAAAATAATTTGCCATTTGGTTTGACTGTTTATCTAGCTCTGCATAAGTCACTTGTTGCTCTTGATACACAACTGCTGTCGCATCTGGCGATTGACTCACTTGTTCCGTAAATAATTGTGGTATTGTCTTATCGCGCGGATATTCACAGGCGGTTTGATTCCAGTCATAAATCAGTTGTTGATATTCATCTGCTGTGAGCATTGTTTGAAAAGAAATCGCCTCATCCGACTGCATAAGTAATGCTTGTAACAATAATTCAAAATGCTGCGCCATCTGTGCTATCGTATTTTCTGAAAATAAAGCTGTATCATAGTTAAGTTTACATGAAAAATTATTATCGCAGACATCAACATTCAACATTAAATCAAACTTGGATACCGCTAACTCTATTGCCTGGGCAGTGCTTTCCACATTTGATAAACGAAGGGTTTCAGCTGTATCAGCATGCGTTAATGTAAACATCACTTGGCATAATGGTGGTCGGCTTGTATCACGCACAACATTTAGTGCTTCTACTAAATACTCGAAAGGAACTGATTCATAACTATATGCTGATAAACACGTTGCTTTTACCAACTCAACTAATTCTATAAAACTCAGCTTTTCAAATAACTTTATACGTATCACTACGGTGTTCACAAAAACACCCAACATTGAGGCTAAATCTGCGTGCTGACGATTTGCCACCGGTGTCCCCAGCACAATATCATCCTGTCCACTATAACGCTGTAATAACACCGTGAATGCCGCAAGCAAAACCATGAACAAGGTGCTATTTGTCTTCTGAGCTAAAGAGCAAGCCATCTCTGCCACATCTTCATCTAATTTAAAAACATGTGACGCACCATGGTATTGCTTCTGCACAGGACGCATGTGATCTGTTGGCAAAGATAGTATAGGTACATTCGCTAATTGCTCCTGCCAATAGCGCAACGCACCTGCGTAATACCCGTTATCAATATAGGCTATTTCACTCACTGCATAATCAACATACTCATATAATAGTGGCTCCAAAATAGGAACTTCACCTGTAGAATATGCTGTGTAACAAACACTCAACTCATTAAACAATAGTCTTAGTGACCACGCATCGGTAATACTATGATGTTGATTAATTAATAAGACATGATCGGTCTCACCGAGCGTATAAAGTATTACTTTAAATAATGGTCCCGTATCTAAATCAAATGCCGTATGTACATCATTAGCCAACAACCCCTGAACTGTTGCATCATCGCAGACACGCTCAACAAAATATAATGACGCAGTATTATCAATATACTGACATCCTTTATCAGCTTCCATGCCATAATGTGTACGAAGAATTCCATGTCGCTGCATAAGATATTCAAAACTTAACTTTAAAGCCTTAACATTTAATGTGCCGTCTAAGCGTATACTATATGGAACATTATAAGTTGTACTCGCCTTATTTTCATATACATCTAAAAACCATAAGCGCTGTTGCGCAGATGACAACGGGTAAGAAGGTGCTTGTGCAACTTTCGTTAAAGATAGCACCGGCAACACATCTACTACAGTTTCATTACCTTGTAATGCTGTACCAATATAGTCAGCCATTACTTTAATATGTCGATGCTTAAAAACTAAAGCTACAGAATAGTTTATTGAAAACTGTTTTTGTATCAGCATCGATAAACGAATTGCTAATAATGAATATCCACCTAAGGCAACAAAGTCATCCGTCACACCCACGCGCTCGACTGGCAATACCGACGCCCAAGCCTCAACCAGTAATCGCTCAATATCATTACGCGGCGCAACATAACTTTCTACTGAGACAGCTCCAGTCCAATCAGGTTTCGGTAAGGCCTTACGGTCAAGCTTGCCATTCGATGTTAACGGCAATGCCTCAAGCTTAATTAACAGGGCAGGTATCATATGTTCCGGCAACCGAGACCCTAACCATGCCAATAATGCTGCTTGTAACGCAAGACTATCATCGATTGAACTCTCCAGAGCTTGTACCACATAACCCACTAAACTCTGCGCACCTTGCTCCTCTGATAATACGACCACCGCTTGGTGTACTGCAGCATGTGCTTCCAATTGCCGTTCAATCTCGCCTAACTCTATACGGAAGCCACGCAGCTTCACTTGGAAATCCACACGACCAATATAGTCAATATTGCCATCCGCTAACCAACGACAGACATCGCCCGTCTTATACAAGCGACAATTACGCCCCAACGCTCGCTCAGCATCCGTCGCAAATGGATTATCAATAAAGCGTTCTGCGGTTAACGCCTCTTTATGTAAATAACCTCGAGCTAATCCGTCACCACCAATATAGAGCTCACCCGCAATATCTACGGCTACCGGTTGTAAATACCCATCAAGAATATAACAGGTTGTGTTCGCTATCGGCTTGCCTATCGGTACCGTCGTTAAGCCCGAATGTATTGCATCGTGGCAATTATAAGCGGTGACATCAATCGTCGCCTCTGTGGGACCGTATAAGTTATATAATTCAGCATCAAGATATTGAAAGCAAACATCCACAAGACGTCGAGATATCGCTTCGCCGCTAACATAAATTTTCGTCAATGTCTGCAATGCAGATATTTTTGCTTTATCAGAAACAAGATGTGTTAAAAAAGCATCTAACATTGAAGGAACAAAATGCAGTGCTGTGATTTTTTGTTTATCAATAATATCCAATAAATATTCTGGTTCTTTGTGTCCATCAGGCTTAGCCATCACCAGCTTAGCGCCCACGAGCAACGGCCAAAAGAACTCCCAAACAGATACATCAAAATTATAAGGCGTTTTTTGTAATACTATATCTGTGGGTGTTAGAACATAACGACTCTGCATCCATAACAATCGATTAACTGCACCTTGATGTTGCAATAAAACACCTTTCGGCATGCCCGTCGAACCAGACGTGTAAATCACATACGCCAAATCTGTTGCCGCCAAGCGAGATACGGTCTTCGCTTGTGCTGATAGCCGTACTTTGCGTGCTGTTAAAATTGACTCAATACTGGCTATCGACCAAGCACTTGCCTGCAGCCATAAACATTCTTCTCGCAAGTGTGCATGGCAAAGAATCATTGCCGGCTGACTATCCGATAGCATGTAGTCAAGCTGAGCAACAGGATAGTCTGGGTCAAGCGGTAAATATGCTGCGCCTGCATCCATAATCCCCAATAAACTGATCACTAATTCCAAGCTCCGCTGCATACAAACAGCGATTATTGCATCCTTCGGCAATGCCTGTTTATGACGTCGATAATAATTCTGCTGTATATAGGCACTCACATGATGAACTTTTTTCGCTAACTCCGCATACGTTAATTCTGTATCTTCAAAACGCACCGCCATCGCATTGGGTGTTTGCATTGCCTGCTCGTGGAATAATTGCGGAACTGTCTTGTCTCGCGGATATTCACAAGCTGTTTGATTCCAATCACAAACCAGCCGTTGATATCCCTCTGCCGTTAACATTTTTTGACAGGAAACCATCTCATCAGGATGCATGAGTAACGCTTGCAATAATGCTTTAAAATATTCGACTATCCGAGCAATTTGTGGTTCAGAAAATAGTTGTTGCTGATACTTTAGTCTGAAATTAAAATAGTCCTCACCCTCTTCATATTCAAGGGACAACTCTGCACTTCCCAAGTTAATATCATAACGCTGATTAACTTCAGCACGACAAGCAGTAAAATCAAATTTTCTATTTTTCAGGTACGTTTGAGCAAATAAAACATTTAAATTATAGATAGGACTATTCTGTATTATATCAAATGTAGGTAAATAAGTATGCTTCGTCCCATCGCCTAATGATAACAACTTAATAAATGTTTCCTGCCGATGTAATAACGCTAAAAAGCTCTCTGATTGAGAAAAGTCCACAGCTAAGACGACTGAATTTATATGTCCTCCATATATGAATTCAGCACCTTCTTTTATACTAATAGGGTAACCAATATGAGCAACATTACTATTTGAATAGCGTGCGATTAATATACCCCAAGCTATAGCGAGTTTATTAAACCAAGAAAAGTTTCCCAGTAGTTCTTGGTTACTGTTGAGTACAGTTTTCTCTAAATGAAAATTATGTTCTGCAATTAAATATTTTTCTTGCTCTGACTCTTTATTATAAGACAATTCATTTTTCGCTGGAACGTCAGCAAGGTATTGCTGCCAAAACTTATTACTGTTTTCTTTTTTAATATGATCGCTTATTTTATTTAAGTTTGAAGAAACATTCTGAATAGCTTCATGTTGAGCAGCTAACTCTGATTTTTTTTCTGAGTGATTATAATAAGACGAGATGCTATTGATAAATTCATTACCTGCTGCACCGTCTATTAAAGCATGGTGCAAAACAATGATAAAGTCATAGCATTCATCTGAGTGACAAAATATACCAAACCGATATAATGGCCCCTCATCAAGCTTAAAAGGTTTTTCGACAAACGCTTGTTCATCATCTATTGAAGAAAAGATCTCTACTGATTTAATATTTGTATTTGATATCCAAAATAACTCGCCAGAATGAGTTTCTATGAGATGACTATTCATCAGAATATGATCAGCTACAAATTGCTGCATGCCTCTTTGTAAACACTCTAGATTTAATTTTCCTGAAATAGTTTGATCAAAAACAATATTATAATCACTTCTGTCCGGATCTAATTGATACTCAGTCCAAAACATTCTCGTATACGGGGAGGCTTTTATTCTCTTCATAGGTACTTTGGCTTCCCTAGAAACTGCAATATAGATAACAATAGCCCACAGGTCATTTTTTTTCCACTCAGGGAGTTTATCTATCACTTATTTTGAAATTTTCTTTGCCATAGTATATATATATGACGTTAATTTAAAGACTTATTTAAAATAATATTAAAGAGGGTAGTGTAGTTCCTATAATGTTCTAAATTAATCTTACATTCATTTTTGCAACCTCTGTTAATTACTCAGTTCTCCTCTTTATTACGGCAAAAATCGCAGTAAAGCTCTGCTACGAGTATTTACTGCATTTTTAAAAATCTAATACAATTATTGTAATGCTGGCAGCCGTTGTGGCTGAGTAATACTCTGACCCGTATCTGGATTCGGTGTATTTTGAATAACTGGTGTTGGATCCTTATAAGGAATCTTTCCATGCAGATAATGGAACTTTGGACAACTACAATTTGAATGATTGCCAGCATTACATACTAAGCGCCCGGTTGTTCTATCACAATAATTGACACCGTCAGAGTGTTTACAGCAGACACTATTTAAATAACTATGCTTTGGACAAGAACAAGTTTTTGAATGACTACCATCTTTGCAAACTATTCTGCCAGTGGCCTTATCACAATAATCGACACCTTGATTTCGATTACAACATTGTGCTTGTGCGACAGTAAACAATGATGAAACAAATAATATTAATAGACCCAACGCGAGAGGAAGTTTCATAGATACTCCTATAGGACTTACGCAAAACTCTCCGCAAAACTCTCTATATTTCGTTAAATAACTTTTCAAAAAACCACACGTATTACTATCACCTTTTTGAAAAGCTACTTACCTCATCTAAAGAGTTTTGCGTAAGTCCTATCATATTGAGATGTTCTTTCATTTTACTTTAGTTGAATAATTTTAATACGCAAGTTAGAGATATTGCTACATCTTTAATTTCTCAATAATAACTGTTGCTTAGCATCCCATAACCATAAGTTATTATTGTTTACATGAGTACCGCCATGCCAGCGATTATATTGATGATGCTGCTGCCAAATTGAGTTGCCTGCCAAAATATCTTTTGCAAGTTGTGTTAACTGTAAAACATGGCCTTGGCTTGCAAACATATCATGGGGAATATCACTACTCTCTTGCCACATTAATAATGGCGCATCCGTTGCAATCAAACCATTCAATATTTGCCAGAAGCCTACATCACCAAGGCCCATATAATAATCAGCCTCATATTCAGGTAAGTCCGTAAAAATAGTCGAAGCATACTCATTGCCAACTTCAACTTGTTGCAAAATAAAATGCTCAGTGAAACTCAAACCATTTTCTTTATCAGGAAACTCACTTAAATGACGCAATAACGCATTCTTCAGAAATGGCATCACGGCTAAATCCGCTGTCTGCAGAAGAGTTACAAGATCTTGAGGTTTATCACTAGTAAATGCTTGCCATGCTTGACGAGCTAATTCAAGAACATCTCTGCCAACGATTTTCCCTGTCGATAACAAGGCATTAATTTGAGGACTAGATAGTTGCCCTAATCCTAAAAAAGGTGTCACTTCAGCATGCTTATTAATACATATTAGCGTTAATTTATTCTGAATAGTTGTAGGTTCACATGCGGCAAACCACGCTAAAATTTGCAATAATTGTAATTGATCATACAAATCATGTTCAAACCATAAAACAATTTCTGAGTAATTTTGATAATGTTTAAGGCAAGTATCTCGGTCTATAAAGTCTTTAGCTATAACACCATGTTCATGTCCATAGGTATTACACAGATATTGAATACGTTGCTGGCTTAACGCATCTAAATCAAAGTTTGCGGGTACTGGCCCTTCATATAAAACATCACGCCAAGCAATAATATCGCCATGTACATCACGTGCCTCACGCAGTAAATCAACTGCATTATCACCATTCGTAATATGCAATACCGTCATAATTATTTCCTCATAGATTTAGGGGATGCGACCTATTTATATTACCAGCATTTCTACAAAATCTAATACTGATGTTTGTAATAGTTCTTTATGGTTTAGACATTTTCGCATAATGTTCGCACTCTGTGCTTTAGGGAATCGAGTTAATAAATTTTGTTGGAATTTATTTTCTAACACAGGAATACCTTCAGCTCGACGACGTCGATGGCCGATTGGATATTCCACAACAACTTGCTCAGTACTACTGCCATCTTGAAAATGAATTTGCATGGCATTAGCAATAGAACGTTTATCTGGCTCATGATACTCGCGACTAAAACGTTCATCTTCAACGACAACCATCTTTTCACGCAACATATTAATCCGTGGATCCTGTGCCACATTATCTTCATAATGTTCAGCACGCAAATCACCAAACAATAAACCAATCGCTGTCATGTATTGCAAACAATGATCTCTATCAGCAGGGTTATGTAAAGGCCCAGTTTTACTAATGATCCTAATAGCCGATTCATGTGTTGTTAAAACAATTTTCTCAATGCTATCCAACCTATCTTTAATTTGTGGATGCAGTTGCACTGCACACTCTACCGCTGTTTGCGCATGAAACTCAGCAGGAAATGAAATTTTAAATAAAACATTTTCCATTACATAATTGCCATAGGGGCGCTGCATTTTAAATTTTTCGCCCTTAAAGAGAACATCATAAAAACCCCATTGCGGTGCAGTTAAAACACTAGGATAGCCCATTTCACCTTGCATCGCGATTAACGCTAAACGTAATGCGCGACTGGTTGCATCCCCTGCCGCCCAAGATTTACGTGAGCCAGCATTCGGTGCATGTCGATAAGTTCGTAAACTTTGTCCGTCCAACCAGGCATGTGATAAAGCATTTAATGCTTGTTCTTTACTCGCACCTAACAAATGACAAATCACCGCTGTCGAAGCAACTTTAACTAGCACAACATGATCAAGCCCGACACGGTTAAAACTATTTTCGAGAGCGAGACAACCTTGCACTTCATGCGCCTTTATCATCGCAGTAAGCACATCCTCAATGGTTAATGCTGCTTTACCATGCGCAACATTTAATTGACTAACATAATCAGCTGTTGCCAAAATGCCACCTAAATTATCGGATGGATGCCCCCATTCCGCGGCTAACCACGTATCATTAAAATCTAACCAACGAATCATTGTGCCGATATTAAATGCCGCTTGTATGGGATCTAATTGAAATTGCGTTCCTGGCACACGCACCGCATTTGGCACTACCGTTCCCGGAACAATAGGACCAAGTAATTTTGTACACTCAGGAAAACGTAATGCTAAAAAACCACAACCTAAGGTATCCATTAAGCATAAACGTGCAGTTTGATATGCTTCTTGGCTTTTGATTTTACTATCGTAAACATAATTAATAATATCTATTAACTCTTGATCAAAACCTGTTTTACGGTTGTCATCTGCCTGTGTTGCAGTCATGGTAATTTCCTTTATTAATTTATACTCGTTCAGCTAGAGCGATATAAGTTTGAGGCTCTGGTCCGATATATTCAGACGTAGGTCGAATCAAACGATTATTATTACGTTGTTCAATAATATGTGCAGCCCAACCTGCAGTACGAGCAAATACAAATACGGGCGTATACATATCAACCGGAATACCACAAAAGTGATAAGCCGACGCACTATAAAAATCCAAGTTTGGAAATAGTTTCTTCTCATCCCACATTAGCTTTTCAATCGCATTTGATACAGCCATGAGCTTAGTATCGCCATTCTGCTCTGCCAATTTAGCCGCCCAAGATTTGATGATATCGGAACGTGGGTCAGAAACCGTATAAACACGGTGACCGAACCCCATAATTTTATCTTTACGCACTAACATTTCACCGACACCCTGCTCGGCCTGGGCTGCATTATCAAATTTCTCAATCAAATGCATAGCGAATTCATTCGCGCCACCATGTAAAGGTCCACGCAAGGTACCTATAGCTGAAGTGATCGCCGAATAAAAATCTGAGAGGGTTGCTGCTGTTACGCGAGCAGCAAATGTAGAAGCGTTAAATTCATGTTCCGCATATAAAATTAATGACACATCGGTAGCACGCTCAATCAAAGCATCCGCTTTTTTGCCATGCAATAAATGTAGAAAGTGTCCGGCAATAGTTTCTTCTTCTGTTTCTGTTGAAATTTCTTGGCCGCGATGAAAATGATACCAATATGTTAATGCCCCCGGAAAACATGCCAATAGACGATCAGCAATTTGACTCTGTTTTTCAGTATTATTTTCTGGCTCTAAACTTCCTAACATAGAACACGTTGTACGTAACACATCCATTGGATGCGCGGTCTTAGGTATTAGTTTTAATACTTGCAACAATGCATCGGGAAGTTTTCGCATACTTTGTAGTTGCGATTGATAATTTGTTAATTCAGTTTGATTTGGCAGTTTTCCATAAATTAATAGATAAGCAACTTCTTCAAAACAAGCATGCTCTGCCAAATCATGAATGGAGTAACCTCGATAATTTAAACCTTTGCCGGCAAGGCCAACAGTACAAACTGCAGACTCTCCAGCGCTAATGCCTGCCAGTCCACCTGTTTTTTTTGCTGTCATAGTAACTCTCTCCTGATTATATTACTGTCCCGCTTAAAACAATATGCTAAATGCCGGCGCGATAAAACCCTAAACATGAATCGCTAGGGGTGTACTTCCTGTAGTTGAGGATGCTCGTCATCATTATAAGTAGGCCGACAATAGGTTTCTTTAACAAAGTGTTTGCCAATGAAAGTAGCACAAACATAACAAACCGGCAAAAGCAATAATGCTAGTTGATAATCATGAGCACTATATACGGGAACTTTCCCAATATAGGTACCATGCCACTCTAAACTTAGCAAATAACCAACAAGAGGTTGAAAAAATGCAGCCCCTAAAATAACCGACATATTATTAAAACCGATCGCGGTTCCTGCATAAGCAGGTCTAACATTATCAGTTACCACAGCAAAACTTAAAGATTGGCCCGATGCAGCAACGCCAAATAGAAACAAACAGAAAACAACTAGAACTAATGGCAAACCTGGAATATAAAGAATACTCGCTGTTGCAAACACTCCAATTACAGCGCACCAAAACATTAAATTACGGCGTAAGCCTATCTTATCAGAAAACCAACCAATTAAGGGGCTGCCAACAGCAATACCGATCCAAATAGCCGCTGACATTTCTGAAGCCGCGACATTGCTGACATGATACAAAACCATCAAGCAAGATACACCCCATAATGTTGCAAAAATACTAATAGGCGCCCAGATAAAAAAAGCATATGCCCCTATCGCCCATGTTTGTTTATGTTTTAATACACGTCGCAAACGCATAAATTCTGCCGTTAACCCACCGGCCATTAATTTGATTTGCTTACCACCTTTAGGTTGATCTCGCACTATCGCCCACATTAGCAACATTAGGAATCCACCAATAATAGCGGTCAGCACCATCGTATAGCGCCAACCTATATGATTCACGGCAGCAGAAAGTGGTGCTTGTCCAGCTATTGCCCCCATAGATCCCATTAACTGAGCAACACCAGCAAATAAAGCAAAATAGCGAGCAGGAAACCATCTAGCAATAAGCACCAAAACACCGATAAAGGCACAAGAAGAACCAAAGCCCATAAACAAGCGACCAATAGAAGCCAAGACCATACCATGTGCAACAGCAAACAATAAAGCGCCTAAAGCACATAAAAACATCATAAATGTAAGTAATTTTCTTGGCCCGAAGCGATCAATCATGAGGCCCGCTGGAATTTGCATCGGAGCATAACCATAAAAATAAAATGCAGCAAGAGTACCTAAGCCGAGGGCTCGGATATGCAAATCAGCCATTAATTCATTCGCCATGACACTAGGCGACACGCGTAAGAAAAATTCATAAAGATAAAATAAGGATGCAACCCCACATATTATAAAAGCAATATTCGTGGGTTTAGCCATTGCTTGCGCAAACTGTGACGTTTTTTTGGTTCCGTTCAGATGCTCATCATCTGAATCATCGTTATTCATCTGTATTTCACTCACTATCTTTCCCCTATCATTTTAAATCCTTAGGACTTACGCAGAACTCCCTATACTTTGTTAAATAACTTTTCAAAAAGCCTCACGTATTACGCATATCATTACCTTTTTGAAAAGTTATTTGCCTCGTCTAAAGAGTTTATCGTAAGTCCTAATCCTGTAATTTGCTTTTCTAAGTTTTGCTCAATTTCACCAGTAAAAGTCTGTAAACGTTGTCGCAGATAACGACGTAAATAAGCCAAGACAATATATCTCTTCCATGACGAAAGTTTGGCTGCAGCTAGGTAATGATCAATAAAGCGTTGTAAACCAAATCGTAGCATGTCCTCCACATCATCATGATGAGTTAATAAAAACACTAAGTTTTTCGCGCGACGGCGCAAATCAATACGAAATTTCATAAAATGAATATCAAGCAAATAAAATTGCTGGGCCGTTGTTACTAGATAATTGCCCATATGACCATCTTGGAAATAGATATTATGATTATGCAACATTGCAATATAGACCGCCAACTCATCTAAAACACTGACATCGCCCTGCTTGAGCAAGTCACGTACGGTTGTACCAGGCTTAAAGTTGTAAATAACCACATCAAAACTGCGATCTATATATCGATACACTTCACTTGGTTGCATACAATCAATATTGCGTTTCTGTAATTTTTTATAATTCCTTAGTACACGTTGAGTATGAGTATGAGTAAGATGTCGACAGTAGCTATGTGATTTGCGATGATATAATTTTAAAATCTTTTGTTCAGGAGTTAGGTATACAACGTCGCCACGCCGAGGATGGACCCTCAAAACTTTGGCATCTTTTGTTAACTCTTGAAATTCTTCTTGAGATAAGGTTTGCATAATTGTTAATATTTGACACAAATTTGTTTGCCAAGCATTCTAGGAAGTTTTGGCCCACATTGCAATCATAAAAACGCCCTACTTTACAGTAGGTTAAGTAAAAAACATCAACGGTTAGACGAGCTTCATGATGATAAGTAGTATTTCTGAGCAACCACTGTCAATTATCAGACCATTACAAATTGGTTCATCACATTTTGATAATAATCTTATCCAGGGTCCACTTGCCGGTATCAGCTGTAGTGCTTTTCGCACAATGTTTCAACACTTCTCTCCTCCAGCTTACACTTGCACAGAAATGATATCTGCTTATGATTTAGTGACGCGTCGCCAACAACAAACACGCTATACCCATATTGATCCGCTTGAAGGGCCCGTTTGTTTTCAGCTTTCAGCGACCGACCCTATGGTATTAGCAGAAGCAACTAAGCGTGTTACAGCCCTTGGCGCCAGCATAATTGACCTTAATTGTGGTTGCCCCAAACCTAAAATTCGTAGTAAAGGCGCCGGCTCAAAATTATTAAGCCAACATCAACATTTATTCAAACTGGTAAATGCGATGCGCAACAATACTCACCTACCTATCTCAATTAAAATTCGAGTGGATGGTAATAGTGATGACCAGAATAATTTACTGGTCGCTCGTATTGCGGAAGAAGCCGGAGCTGATTGTCTGATTGTTCATGGGCGCCACTGGCAAGATGATTACACTGTCGCTTGCCACTTAGACCAAATCGCAGAAATAGTGAAGGCTGTCAGTATTCCTGTTATTGCCAATGGTGATATGAATAATTACCAGGACATTAAACAAATTTTTACACAATTAGGTTGTGCAGGCTTTATGATATCGCGTGCTGGAGTTGGGCAACCATGGCTTTTTGCAGAAATACAGAATCAAGCCCAGCAACAAATTTGGCAAAATGTCAGTTGGCAAAAAATCGCCACATTATTCATTGAACATATTGAACGGCTGGCACAATTAGAGAGTGAGTTTCAAGCCATCCTCCAAGCTCGACGTTTAGGCAAATACTATACTCGCAATATGCCTCAGCAAGCCTGTTTTTTACAAAATTTATACCAATGCCAAAGCATTAGCCAGTTACAGAAAATAATTGGCAATCATTTTCCTATTACGTCATAATCGCTGCCATTAAGAATAAATCGACTTTCTGCAATAACATTAAATCTATTAACGATATCTATTAAGAATACTTGCTATCGATTGCGGAAAATTAGAACATATAGCCCTGGAGCCAACGTGGAAGAAAACAAATACCGTTCAATGACAGGCTGGTTTGTTTGGATTATTGCAGCACTGTTTTATTCGTATGAATTCTTTATACGTATTTCTCCTGCCGCAATGGTCTCCCATTTAATGAAATCCTTCGCGGTCGATGCTGCGACCTTAGGAACTATTTCCGCATTATATTATTATGCTTATGCCGCCATGCAAATTCCTGTTGGAATTTTGTTCGATCGATATGGTGTACAAAAACTATTAACAGTCGCCGCATTGATGGTAACAATTGGTAGCATTTTGTTTGCAACAACCAATAACCTCCTTCTAGCTGAAATCGGCCGTGTTATTATGGGTGCGGGCTCGGCTTTTTCATTCGTTGGTTGTATAAAGCTTGCAGTTAACTGGTTTGCGCTACGACGTTTAGCGATTATTGTTGGCTTAACAAATTTCATGGGCGTTTTTGGCGCTACCTTTGCTGAAGCACCATTAAGTTATGCTGTCGATCAAATTGGTTGGCGCCAAGCGATGCTATGGGTTGGTATTGCCGGTGCCTTTATTGCATTACTCATTAGTTTGATCGTAAAAGATAAACCTCGTTCTCGAGACAAACAGAAACGTGCGGAAGAAATCGCTTATGATGAGCTTCACAAACAGAAAATGTTTGAGGGTTTAAAGCTTATCTTGAAATCTAAACAAGCATGGCTAGTCTCGATATTTGGCTGCTTAATGGTTGCCCCTATTTCGGCATTTGCAGAGTTATGGGCAAACCCGTTTTTAGTTTCTTATGAGCATCTTCGTCAAGTTGAAGCAGCTGGACTTTCCACCTTTATCTATATAGGAATCTCAATTGGCGGCCCAATGCTTGGCTGGATTTCTGGCGATATTGGTAGACGCAAACCCATTATGTTCATAGGAGCAATCGGCGCCTTCTTATGTTTAATGGTCATTCTGCTTATACCGATCAAATCAAGATTTGTATTGGGTGATCTACTCTTCATGTTTGGATTCTTTTCCAGCTCTATGTTACTTATTTTTGCGATGAACACCGAAGGCAACCCTAAGTGGGCGGCAGGTGTTGCTATTGGTTTCACCAATATGTTGGTAATGCTCGGTGGCACGATCTTCCAACCCTTAATTGGTTTATTTTTAGATATCGAAAGTAAAACTAATATGGTAACAAATATGTCTGTTGTCCCATCTAGTGCTTATCAGAAAGCATTATTTATTTTACCTGTATGTCAAATTGCGGCTTTCATCTTACTGTTTTTTATTAAAGAAACCTTTCATAAAGATGATAAAAAAGAATATTTAAAACTTTAATTTGCCCGCACATAAATCTTTTAACATAACCCAATCTGCTATAAAGCTATAAAAAGGGTTTCGAAAAGACATGGGTTCATTTTTTTCAAAAAAGAAATGCCCGGACCATGCCAGTCCATAACCAACGATAAATGCAAACACCAGCCACGCAAAATTCCATGACAAGATAAAAATCACAAAAAAGAATGCTCCTAATATAGTACCGATGAAATGTAGGCGTCGACACATCGGATGCTGATGAGCCTGCATATATTCTTGGTAAAATTCAGAAAAACTGCTGTATTGTTTTGTCATTATCTGGCTCCTCTATTTTCCACTTGGGATATTTATACTCTTAGTGTAGAATCAAATCCATCAAGAAGCCAAAGGATGGGTTTATAATGCTAAGAAAATCAATAACTAAGTCATTCACAACTTTTTTATTTATAGGGTTAATCCTCTGTGTTTTTAGTCTAACTAGTCAAGTCAGCTATGCACAATCAAGTCGTAGTACCGCCAGGAAAACCTACAAAAAGAAATATTCTCGTCGCAAAAGCACAAAAAAGTATCGTCGTCGTAAAACTAACAAAGCACGACGCTATGCCGTTCCTTATATAAAATCAAAATATGCAGCGATCATTGTTGAATACCCAAGTGGTGATGTCCTCTTTTCAGAAAATGCCGATAAGCTACGCTACCCAGCATCCTTAACCAAAGTGATGACCTTATATTTACTCTTTAAAGCATTACACGATGGCAATGTCACGATGAACTCAATGCTGAAAGTTTCCAAATATGCCGCGAACCAAGAACCAACTCGCTTAGGTGTTAAGCCAGGCAAACCTATCACGGTACGAAAAGCTATTTTCGCACTCGTTGCCAAATCAGCTAATGATGTTGCGGCTGTTGTCGCCGAAAATCTTGGCGGTAGTGTTACAGGTTTTGCGAAGTTAATGACAGAACAAGCTCATGCTCTTGGTATGAATCACACAACCTTTTACAATGCATCGGGGTTACCGCATACAAAACAAAAAACCACAGCCGCTGATCTCGCTAAACTAGCCATGGCGATGCTGCGCGATTACCCAAACCGTTATCACTTCTTTAAAACCCAAAAGTTTTATCACAATGGTTTTCTGTATCGCTCACATAATAGAATGTTAAAGAAATATCCGGGCTGTGATGGCATGAAAACTGGTTTTATTCGCGCATCAGGCTTTAATATTATTACCTCGGCGAAACGCCATGGTCAGCGCTTAATTGCGGTAGTGATGGGAGGATTGTCTTCTTATAGTCGCGATCGCCATACTACGAAATTGTTGGACCAAGCATTTTTGAAATATAAGCAAGAGACTGATAGCGTAGAGCATGAGATGGTAACGAATCAAAATATGTATCATCAGTTACAACAGAATAGATAGCTTGCTGCAAAGTAAAGAGTTGCATGTCCTTTAAGTGGCGAAATACGGCACCTAAAGGACATTATGCATTGATTAAACCATCATCCTTTAAACGACTAGTCTTTTTTCCTTTTTCCTGGCAGCAACTTCTTTAAGCGCACTAGCACCTTCTCTTTTAGCTAGCCTTTTTCGAGCAACCATTACCATGACAGAACCTGACTTTTTATCATGAGCAGCTTGTAAATTATCTTGAATAATTTCCAGATGTGGATGCCCTTGTCGTAGTTTCACCTTCCAAATAGCTTGAGCAGCTCTATATTGCTTTGCGGCATCCTCATATTGCTCTTTGTGCATATAAATATGCCCTAAAGATTCATGATACCGTGCTTGATAAGGGTGATTGCTTGTCTCTATTGTTCCCGCGAAATGGCTTAATCTTTCACGTTTAACCTCACCACATAGGGACATGGCATTTCGATTTTTGCCTCCCGTATATTCAGTTGCAACTGCAAGATTTAGCATATCATTGGTTAAGCCAAGATGTCTTCCATCACTAGGAAACTTCGTTTTACGCAATTTCTCTGCTTCATAATAGCAAGGATAAGCCTGCTCATATTGTTTCTTGGCCATAAAGATATGACCTCTAACAGCATTGCAATCGGCAAATAAAACATGTTTTTCTTTTTTATGGCTATTAGCTGCAGAATTAGTTAATAGTTCTGAGGCTCTCTTAATGGTCGCTCCTGCTTCATCATAATTACCCATTACACAATGAATATTAGCTTCTAATACTAATGTTTTTACTATATCAACATGCTTTGGTAATGATGTGTTTTGTGACTTAAGTGCCATTTGACAATTTGCTAATGCTTCATCGTATTGGCCTTGGGCAAACTGCACAGCACTTAACTTAACTCGCGCTTCTGCAACAAGAGGATGCTCTTCAGCATAAACTGCCACACGCATTTCTAAAGCTGCACTCGCAGCTTCAAATGCCTCGTCATCGTTCCCTAATATTAATTGAATATCGCTCTTAATAACTAAACTCGCTGCATAATTAGGGTCATTAGCATTTAACTGCCCACTCTTAATCAGTGTTTTCTGTAGCGTTAATGCAGCTTCGCAACACTCAAATGCACGTTGATACTTAGCTTGTGCTAAATAAATTTTAGCGAGTGCGGCATAACTCACTGCCACATCAGGATGCCCTTCTCCCAATAATCTTTTACGTTCGCTAAAAACTCTTTCATCATCAAAATGCAAGTTGATATAATCCACGCTACTGACGAGATTAATTTGTCTTTTTCCTGCCTGACAGCTTCGCACTTCAAGCTTATCATTATTGGAAGAGCTGCCTGCACACCATATTTTTCCTGCACTTTTATAATGTTCCAAAGCTCTCTTGTAATAACCTTTTGCGCGATAAAGCTCAGCTAAAGCAAAATGATACTCTGCAATACTAGAGTGCTTTTCGCTATAACTGTCCTTACAGTAGGCAAATGCATCCTTTAGACACGTTTCCGCATCACTAAATTTAGCTTGAGCACGAAGGATTTTACCTTTGATTAATAAGCTTGCTGCAATACTAGGATGACCACGTTTAAATAACTTACTTTGTACTGCTAATGCTGCTTCACAATAGTCAAGAGCTTCAGTATATTCACCTCGAGCAAGTTTTACCTTGGCAAGCTTTACTCGAATTTCTGCAGCTAAAGGATGATCGTCACCAATAGCCATAACCTTTTGTAAGGCATCTTCATAAATTTCCAGCGATTCTTTATACTTACCCCGGATAAAATAAAGGTCTCCTTGAAACGTCATGCGAATAACAATATTAAGATGATTTTTATCTAAACATCCGTTTTCCACCAAATCCTTCTCTACTTCAGCAGCGTCATTACAATTTTTTTGTGCTTTAGTGTAGTTACCATCAAGCAAATTCAACTCGCATAAAATAAGATGGCCTTGTAATACGAGTGGATGTTTCTGATTACTTTTACCCAGCCTCCATTTTAAGTGACTAAATAAATCAGAACATTGGGATATTGAGTTATAATAAGAGCCTAGACGCTTGGCTTCCACGACATATGTTAGCATTTTATATAGCTCACAATATGGATGTGTATTCGAATATTCAGCTGGCCATGCTTTTTCAGTATTTCTGCTGGATTCTACAGCTTTATTAATATCCCCCATAGCAAAATGATATTCTGCTTCGCAAGCATGTAGAAAAGCAATGAAGGGATGTCTTTCTTGATTAACCACTGCCTTACATTGTTGCCATGCTCTAGAGAGTTTATTTTTTAACTCTTTATAAAGCCCTAAGCTCAAACAAAGCTTAATATCCTGTAAAATCAGCACCAGATTTGCATGCTCAGCAGAAAAAAGATCTGCGTTTATCTCAGATGCTTCTTGGTATGTATCTAGAGCATCGCTATACTGACCTCGCGCATGTTGCGCTGCAGCAAGCCTAGCCAAACTTGCTGCAATCAATGGATGACTGTCAGGTAGGTTTTGTCGACGCATAGCTAAAGCCAGGCAATAAACATCTGTTGCTGTCTTATATTGACCTAACTCAAAGGCTATATCCGCCTTCAAATCTAAATAAGCCACATAAAGCGCACATTTCTTAGTAAGCTGCCTATTTTCAAGCAGTCGTTGTATGTCTTTTTCTGCTGCATTAAAAAACTTAGTAACATTTTCATAAGAACAACGTAACAAATACAGTCGAGCTATAATAATTTTAGCTTCCGTTATCGCAAAAAGTTCACTGCTAAAATTGCGCTGTAAATCACTAAGCACCCTTTCGCATGTTGTTGTGTCACGGCTACTGCCACCAGACATAAATGCTTTTATTCGCACCAAGTTCAACATAGCTTTTGAAACATCAGGGTGATAACCCAGCCTTCCCTCACTTCCGTGAACATCAGACGCTTTTTTATAATGCTCTAGTGCTTTTGTATAATTTGCCTCTGCTTCATAAGCGGCTCCTAAGCTAGTATCACAAGCGGCAACCAAAGGATGCTTTTCCCTACCATATATACTGATATATGCTTTTCGCGCAGCAAGAATGTGTTCACGTGCTTGCTTATATTCACCTTGAGCAATCAAGATTTTCCCCATTAAGAGTTTAGTTGCCGCAACTCTTGGGTCAGTCCATGTTATAAGTTTATTTTGCATGTCTAAAGCTTGCAAACATCGTCTTTGAGCTTCGTCATATTCACCCTCAGCTAATCGCAATGCTGCAAGTTTAGCAAGCACGTCTGCAATTAAACTGTGCCTTTCACTATAAATCCGCTTATATTGTTCTAATGCTTGATTATAAAGAGGTAATGCTAGAGTGTATTGACACTGTGCAACAAAAATATCTGCACGTAAAACTTTACTCGCTGATATATGTGAATGCCTACAAAAAGTTGTAAGCGACATTGCTTGTTGGCAAGCTTTATGCGCCTCTGCATATTTACCCATTCTCAAATGAATTCTCGCAAGTACCGCATAGCTTTCTGCTACATAAGGAGTCTTCTCCTTCGCTATAGATTTTTCATAGTTAAAGCATTCTTCATATCTTCGTGCAGACTCATCATCATTGCCATACACTATTATTCTTAATTCATGCCGCCTCATTTTAGAGAGCAATACAAGAGGATGAGAAGATCTATTTACATAAAGACCTTCCAACATTTTTTCATAAATCTCTAACGCCCGTTTATGTAGACCACCAGCCATATAGACTTCTGCCAAAGCAGCTTCGCACTCTTTAGCTAAAATATGCCGCTTAGGGAAATTTTTCATGCGTATTGCTAATGCAGCTTTAATCTGCTCTATTGCGTCTTGGTAACATTCTTCCTGACATAAAATATTACCTTGTAACAATAAGCTTGTTGCAATGCTAGGGTGATTTTTCCCTAGCCTGCCTGCTTCCACAAGAGACGCTTGTTTTCTTCTAGGAAGAGCAACATCTGCACTTGCCATTGCATGCTCACCTTGTGCAAATTTTATAGCAGCGAGTTTAGTCTTAACTTCTTCTTTAAGATAATGATCTGCACCGCCAAATTTGTCACTCAGCATTTTCAACAATTCATTAAATTGGCTGCCCGCTGCTTCATAATCTCTTAATTGGAGAAGAATATCTCCAAGCAGCATCTCACACTCAATAAGTCTATGATCGAATTTTTTTAAGAACTTTTTCTGCATAGCGAGTGCTGCTTCACAAGCACCTTTTGCATTAACAGTATCGCCCATGAAATAAAGGATTTTCGCTTTTAAAGCGAGACTTGCAGCAACATCAGGATGCTCCATCAAAGTTTTAGAATGGCCTTCCTTTCCTGTTAATTGAATCGATACTGTTTTCTGTAGTATTTCTAGTGCTTGTTCGATAGCTGTTTTTGCCTGATAAAATTCAGCCTTCTCTAAACAAATTGTCGCGCGACACATATAACTTTGTGCCACACTTGGATGTTCCTTACCTAATACTTCTTCTTGTGTGCCTATAGTGAGAGACGGGGCAATATTCTGGACATGATATTCTATACCTCTCAAATATTCAGGATCTATCAAATATTTAGGTTGTGGAAAAGATATTTTTGCTAATCTGATTGCTTCAGCCAGGTATACATGACTTTGCAAAACTAATGGGGCATTATCTTCAAGCTTGTTTTTTCTAATTTCATAAGCTTTTCGGTGGTTATTGTAAGCTTCTTGATAATCCCCCTCGGTTCTATAGAGCACACCCAGAGCAACAAAACATTCAGCAGGTGCAAGATGTTCTTCGCCAAAAGTATCTTTATAAAATTTAAGTGCGTTAGCAATGCATTCATGGGCTTGTGAATACTCACCCTGAGCACGAAGTATATTGCCTTTTAGTAATAAAGTTCTATTATATCCATGTTTATCTTTTTTCTCTTCTTGTATAGCCAGTGCTTGCTGACAACGATCTAGAGCCCTCGCATACTTGCCTTGGATAAAATAGTTGTATGCAATATTATAATGACACTCAGCTAAACCAAGTGATTCACCCTCAAGCTTTCCATAAATTTCAGCTGCTTTTCTGTGGCAATCCACAGCGGCCTTGCTCCTAAATTGCGCTTGGAAAAGTTTTCCTGTAAAACGATAACACTCAGCAACCTCAATACATTCTTTACCTATTGCAGTTGTATACGTTTCTCTGGCGATCATGCATTTGACACGTGCAGAGGCATATTGGGCTTGTAATAAATAAACTTCTGCTTGCTTTAACGCTACCATAGCAACAACTCTGCAGACGTCATGATAACTTTCCTGATCTTGATCAGCTACATGCTCAATTGCCGAATCTGCAATTTCAACAGCGTCTTTATAGAATGCAGATGCGCGCTCTAGATTCACATCCTTATAAAGATCACCTAAGCAGATACTAATTCTTGCTTGCCATTTTTTAACTTCGCGAGCTTCTGCCGAAACGCCTTTCTTACTTTTAACACGCTTAAAATGTTCTGCTAATAATTCTAAAGGTAAAATAAATTTTTGTAACAATGCTGGGGCAGCAGGATGTTCTTTAACCTCTAAATTATACGCCGCCAATAAATCAGCAGCCACCATCTGAATTCCTTCAATTTCTATCGAAACACTTAATAAATCATAAGGCATAGCTTGTTGAGGTATTCGTTGCAGTGCTAATAACAACTTTGCAATGTTAATATCTCTAAGTTTTTCAGTATTCAGTTCAAAGCTGCATTGATTTATCTTTTCGAGCATTGACATGTCTTCGTTTGCCGAAAGCCCTTCTAACTTAGCAGAGAATAAATGCACATATTCATCAATATCTACTTCTAATGCTTGGATATAGGCACATGCCTGTGACAAAGCAAATGGTGATCCTTGCAATATTATAGCTAAGTTCTCAGCTTTTATATTGAAGTCAGCATTAGCAGCCATCAGAGGCAAACAAGCCGTTATAAAAGTAAGCGCTTCCTCTAAATTAAATGATCCTGACATGCAGCCTCGTGGCCACACGCCTAGATTTCTAGACGTCACTAAGACATCGCCGTTACCTTCAGGAATATAATTTTTTAGGCTTTCAGGATCTTCCGCATCATTAAAAATTAATAACCAATCATTGTTCTTCTTTAAATAATCACACACAGCAGCAACACGTGCAGTATCTCCAGCACCAGGAGATAATTGCAAAGCATCGGCCAACTGTAAGAAACTTAACTGCAATGCCTTGTCATCATGCGCCGAGCACCACCATATCAAAGAAATAGAATTCTTTTTGCGCCCTCTACCATCTTTACCTTTAGCGTTTAATACTTCATATGCATACGCTAATGCCAAACAACTCTTGCCACTTCCTGCTTCATCCTGAATTGCATAAGGCACTGATGGCCCCTCGCCTTTAGAGGACATCCCTTGTGCTATTTGTTTTATGCGATTATCGCGGTGGACATGATGTGGAACTTGAATAGGTAAATTATGGATGACTTCGGTCACAGCACTTTCCTTTATATGTTGACGTGATACATGGATGAGCATGAAGAATAACTCAAGGATGGGCAAATATCAACCAGCACCTTACTGGAAGATAAGCGCCACAGCGCTTTCTTTTCTTTTTCGCCGTAACGACTGGCCCAGAGCTCAAAGATTTCCACATATTAATGTATCGTTTAGAAGCTAATGCATTGAAAAATATAGTGATTTGTTGCTGAGGAATTGTTTCTCAATCTAGATGCAGTAATCAGAATAAGCCCAACATTACTCACATAACATTAGGCTTATTAATAAAGAAAGGTATTTAGAAATAAACCGTTACCTGGCCAGTTAGGGTATCACTGGTCTTATCCAATTCCTTAGGATTGAATGCGATAAGTTTTTGTAACGTTGCTCGATCATTGCGACCGTAATTCATATCATGACGATATTCAAAACTGATAACGGTGCTTCGCATGATTTCATCACTGAAGGTAAGCATATAGCGTTGGCGCGGTAAGTTAATACCGAGTGCTTGCCAACTTTCACCATAGCCACCTGCTATCGAGCAGTTATCACCAAAACATGGGAAGGTATAGGCTGCCTCAATATGCATTGCACGTGGGCGTGCCCCTTCATCATTGAATGTTAAGTTCTGGCGACTAAACGATGTTGTTGGCGTAATGTATTGCCCTAACACAGTAAAGTGTCCGTAGAGAATTAAGAAGTAAGCTGCAACTGCAGGTACACGATGACGCAAGCGTTCAGTTAATGCAGTAGCGCCAAAGCCGCCGAAGCCAGCACCGCCAGTACTTTGCATACCATCAGCATCTGCCATATTAGCAAGGTAACTCACACCGGTTTCAGTTGTGAATTTTCCAACAGCTAAATCAAAGCCTAAATCAGCACCGCCTTGACTAATACGACCACTATTACCGCGAATCGTGGTTTGGCCTTGCATCACAAAAATAGAGGCATAAAGACCCGATAGACCACGATGTTGATAACCTAAAATCAAGCCACGCCCACTGGTTTCACCAATCAACTCTGGTAACGGATCACTGATCATTAAACTGTTATAACGACCAAACGGCGCGAACACTTGTCCAACAGTCAGATAGACGGGAAAGGTATTAAGATTACCAATCGTAATAAAACCATTATCTAAAAATAATCGTGAATTTGCAATGCGCGAACCATTTGCAGCAGGCGTACTGTCATAAGCAAAGGTCATGAACGCTAACACGTATGGATTTATATCAGCTAAGAAATCTAATTTTGCAGCAGACAAATTAATATTACTTTGTGAAGGCCCTTTAAATGAGCGTTGAATAAACGCAGCACCTTGCACTTCACCACTAATTGTTAGTAATGGATGTTTTGGTTGCTCAAAGCCTTTTAATGCTAAATTCGCTTCAATATTTGAACGACGTATTAGTAAATCACGATCACGATTAACATCCGACGTATTAATCACCAACGCAGCAATATCAAAGCGCGGATTGATATTATACATATAAGAAGCAATATAAACCGGCACACCGATATCTAAGACGCTAATTGGACGTAAATGTTTGTGTGCCACATGATGCGGTTCGTCTCCAAAATACTTACCACTATGTTCAGCATGAGCACTATGCTTGGCATAAGTTTCGTGTCGGGGTAAATGTCGTGCCCTATAAGCTGCCGCGCGTTCACGTTTGACTTGTTCTGTGAAAGCGGCATGCGGCGGACGTCGATAATGTTTGGCACTACCATAACGATGCACCGGCTCCATTGTGTAACCTGCAGTATGCACACTACGTTTACTACAATAATTACTGTGTCCTGATTTATAAGAAACAGCATGATGCACAGGTTTGTCTATAGGCTGTTGATGAGCATGCTGCACGTGTGATGGAGTTTGCGGTGTTACATTATAATGCTTAGCTCTAGATTCCTGCTGTGGCTGTCGACGCGACTGCTGGCGTTCTAATTGTCCTAACTGTGACTCAACAGTTTTTAATTGTTTTTCCAAGATTCTAACTTGTTTTGTTAAAACTTGTAGCCTCAACTGCTCTTGATCTTTGCTCTTAGCATAACTTGGCATCACAAAGAAAATTTGACAGCCTAGTACAATAGAAACACCACACTTTAATAAGCGTGCTTGCTTGATTCTCTCTCCCACTTTCACTTCTCTCTTCATTACATTTAGGGCTTACACCAACCCTAGCACTGAGTACACACAATAAAAGCTATAGAAATCAACATCAGTACCGCGAGTAACCACTTGCCTCCAAAGACTTGATACCCGGATGCTATTGATTTTCGATAACGTCCACACCACACCATTAAAATCGGCAAAATAACCAGCAATAAAATACAGAAAATTCCAGCATAACTCAAGGCTAATAAAAAAGCTTTGGGATAAAAAATTACAATAGCTAGTGGTGGCAGAAAAGATATTGCAAAAATGAATAGCGCACCTTTGCGCTTTTTCACGATACCTAAGCCATCAGCCAAAAAGTCAGTCAGGCTTAGTGACACAGCTAAAAATGATGTCATAACACATATTGACGTAAATGTTCTGGCAATATTTTTCACCCAATTACTATTAAGCTCTGTTGATAAAGCATGGGTTAATTGTGTTACGGGATCGGTTGCTGACTTTATCAATAGTAATTTTTCATGTGGAATAGAACCTATTATAACTAAAATCCACAGAACATATGCGGCAAAAGGAATAAATGTTCCCAATAAAATAATTTTACGAATTAAACGCACATCATCATGAAAATAACCACGAAGGCTTGGAATAATAATAGAAAAACCAAATGATGTAATAATGATGGTTGCAGCAGAAAACCAATACTTGGGGTGTGACTCAGTCAGAAAACTAAAATGCACATGCGGTACACTTAAAAAAATCAGTAAAAATAAAAATATAAATTTTATGGTCATTAAACCACGATTAACGAGATCAACACAGCGAATACCTAGAGCAACAATACCCGCAAAAATAAGCACAAAGAAACAAGCTCCTAACCACTGCGGTATTGTGATATCGATATGTTGCAATAAACCTCTAATGACATCACCACCTCCAGAACAATATGCGGACATAAGCGCATATAGAAGTCCGATATATAAAATCCATGTCGCAATTTCGCCAGGCCGACCTAGTGTCTGTTTTGCCATCGAAATAATATTATTACCTGCCGGAAACCATAAATTCACTTCCAATATTAAAAAAGCACCAGCAGCCATTACCATCCAACCAAGAAACAGCATCACTAGAGCACCAATAAAACCACCCGCAGCTGTTGCCATAGGAAGCGCTAACATACCCCCACCAATGGATGTACCAACAATTAATAAAATGCCACCAATAAATTTGCCTCTCATGATACCCTCGCAACTGTGAATAGATTTCGTTTAATACTTTCTCAAATAAAATCTATTTTCAGCAGTAGTAACAACAATGTGGCGAAGTAAAATAGAAATGCGTACTTTGAATAGAGCGATTGTCTAAGCGGAATGAAACATCATGAACATTACTTATTAGCATTATAGAATTCCTTACACCAGTGAATTAAGCACCACCCTACTTTCTCAAGGTAGGAAACGCGCATAATTGTACCGGGATCCTGGCCTTTGTAAAGAAATTAATCGATAACGTTATACCTTGGTACTTTTAGCACACCTATAAAGGTTAATATTAAGCCAACAGTGATGTTCAGCAAATTTTTGCTATATTATCTATATATAAAAAGAATAATAGCTTTGGGGGCAACCATGCATAAACAGTTATCTTATCAAACTGGATTCGGAAATCATTTTGCGACAGAGGCTCGTAGCAATACATTACCTCAACATCAAAATACTCCACAGAGCGTTGCTCATGGACTCTATACTGAACAAGTTAGTGGCACAGCTTTCACAGCGCCCAGGGCCAATAATCGACGTTCATGGTTATATCGAATGCAACCCTCAGTAGGCCATGGTGAATTTCAAATTGTTAATAATGAATTACTCGTAAAAAATACAAAGTCATTGCCTACGCCACCCACTCAAATGCGTTGGGATCCCATCCCCGCACCGACAGCACCCACTGATTTTCTTAATGGCTTAATACGGATGGCAAGTAATGGCTCGACAAAGCTCTTAACAGGAGCCGCAATTTATCATTACCACTGTAATGATTCTATGCACAATTGTTATTTCTATAATGCCGACGGCGAGCTGTTAATTATTCCACAACAGGGTTCGTTACTAATTACAACTGAGTTAGGATTAATGACTGTTGCGCCGGAAGAAATTGCCGTTATTCCGCGAGGTATAAAGTTTAAAGTTGATTTGCAAGATAAAACTGCTCGTGGATATGTTTGTGAGAATTTTGGTGCAGCGTTTGCTTTACCTGAACTTGGCCCTATCGGCGCTAATGGTTTAGCCAATCCACGTGACTTTCAAACGCCGTGTGCAGCCTATGAAGAAAAAAGCGGTGAATTAACTTTATATTGCAAATTTCAAGAAAATATCTGGCAAGCATCCATCGATCACTCACCTTTTGATGTTGTCGCATGGCATGGAAATCATGTTCCTTATAAATATAATTTAAATCACTTCAACACTATTAATACAGTCAGCTTTGATCATAGTGACCCATCTATTTTCACCGTATTAACATCGCAATCCAATACGCCAGGTGTTGCCAATATTGACTTTGTTATTTTCCCAGAACGCTGGCAAGTAGCCGAACATAGTTTTCGCCCAGCCTATTATCATCGCAATATTATGAATGAATATATGGGATTGATTAAGGGTGAATATGATGCTAAACCTTCAGGCTTCGTTCCGGGAGGTGCTAGCTTACATAATTGTATGTCCGCGCATGGACCTGATGCAACAGCTTATCAAACAGCAGTTAATGCAAATTTAAAACCAGAATATATTAGTGGCACTCTTGCCTTTATGTTAGAAAGTTATATGGTATGGCAAGCAAGCGAATATGCATTAACAGCAGACATCCGTCAAAAAGATTATTTAAATTGCTGGCAAGGTTTAAAGAAAAACACATAAACCTAGATTCCGCAGTTGTTATCGTAGCGAGAGTGCTTAATATGCTGAATCTAGGTTAAACGTTTATTCTGGAATAAGCACTTTACGTCCAATTGAATAATATTTAAAACCTAACTCAGCAACATGCTCTGGAACAAATAAATTACGACCATCAACAATAATATGTTCAGCCATATTTGTTTTAGCTTTAGCAAGCAACTGCAAATCTCGGAATTCTTGCCACTCCGTCACAATAGCAAGAGCATCAGCATTGTTTGTTGCCGCAAGAGCTGACTCACTAAAAACAATATTTGCTTGACCAGCATAAATCTTTTCAGCTTCTTCTATCGCGACAGGATCATAAGCTTGTACCTTACAATTTGCAGCCAACAATGCATCAATTAAAACCCGACTCGCCGCTTCGCGCATATCATCAGTATTAGGTTTAAATGCTAAACCCCAAACGGCTAATGTTTTTCCAGATAAATTGCCATTAAAATGCTTTAGTAACTTATTAAATAACACGTGTTTTTGTTGTTCATTTACAGCATCAATAGTACGTATTAAATTCGTTTCATAGTCAACTTCGCGTCCGGTAACCATTAACGCGCGAACATCTTTAGGAAAGCAAGAACCGCCATAGCCACAACCTGCTAATAGAAAATGTGGCCCTATACGTTTATCAAAAGCAATGCCTTGTCGCACTAACTCAATATCCGCATCAACACGTTCTGCAACATTACTTAACTCATTCATAAAGCTGATGCGTAGTGCCAACATCGCATTGGCAGCATATTTTGTCATTTCAGCAGATCGAATATCCATATTAATAAGAGGATGCTCCGCATCAACAAAGTTCGCATATAAGGCTTGCATCTTTGCTAAAGCATCAAGACTATCTGTACCTATAACAACACGATCCGGATGGTTAAAGTCATTAATTGCGGCACCTTCTTTTAAAAATTCCGGGTTGGAAACAACTGCGAAATCAAAATTGACATTGCGTTCTTGTAAGACACCTTCAATTGTTGTTTTCACTTTATCCGCAGTCCCAACCGGCACGGTTGACTTATCAACGATAATACATTTTTGCTGCATATGTTGGCCAATCATTCTCGCAACATTAAGAACATAGCTTAAATCAGCCGCATTATTTGCATCTGATGGCGTGCCAACTGCAATAAAAATGATTTCAGCATGTTCAACAGCATGCTTGTCATCAGTTGTAAACTTAATATTTCCTGCAGCAATGTTTTTCTTTAATAAAGTATCAAGACCTGGCTCATAGATGGGAATTTCGCCTTTCTGTAACATAGAAATTTTTGCCGCATCGATATCCATACATAAAATACTATTACCTGCATCCGCTAAACAAGCGCCGGTAACTAAACCAACATAGCCACTTCCAAAAATTGTAATTTTCATGGTGTTATACCTGCTGTACTCGCACTTGACTGTAATTTCAACCAAGCAAATGATCCTAAAATATAATAAAGAACAAATAAAGATAATAAGCTATAAAACAAAATACCCGCAGAGATGTTATGCAATTGCCCCCACAGTCCAACAGCTGCAAACATTGCGGTTAAAAAGATCATAACCATACTTGTTAAACGCGATGACAGCCCATAAGCTTGTAAAATATGGTGTAGATGACAGCGATCCGCAGACATAGGAGATTGTCCACGTAATAAGCGGCTTATAATTAAATATAACGTGTCAAATAGAGGTAAAGCTAAAACCCACAACATGACAACAGGTTTAACGCCCATGTGACTTTGCGACAAACTTATTGCAAACCATGCAATAATAAAACCAAGAAATAAGCTGCCAGCATCCCCCATGAAAACTTTAGCACGTCGCTTTTTAGTGATCGGAAAATTAAAGCAAAGAAACCCCAGAACAACGGCAAGTAAAACAGTGATAAGCTGAGCATCAATAAACTGCCCAGTAAAAAATGCTAACACAAGCATAAAAGCTAACGATACCAAGCTAATTCCGCCGGCCAAACCATCAATACCATCAATCATATTCATCATATTGGTAACACCAACAACCGCAAACACCGTAAAAGGCATTGCCCAACGACCCAAATTAAAATCGCCCAATAAGAAGATATCACCTAAGTCTCGCAACACTTTATCGCCCCATACGGCAATAAGCAGTGCAACAAAAATTTGCATTAATAATTTTAATTTTGCATTGAGTTCATGAAAATCATCAAGAACCCCAAAAAACACCACCATTGCACAAGCAGCGAATAAACTTCGGTAAGGATGTAAGAAGATAGGTAAAGGCAATACAGCCAAAGCAAAGCCAACCAGCATTGCAATTCCGCCGATTAATGGAATTTCACCTTCATGCTTTTTACGTCCACCAGGCGCATCCACTAAACCTATACGAATTGCTAGCGGTGTTAACATAACAATACAACCAATGGTTATACAGAAAGCTGCAAGAGCACTTAATATTAAATAATCCATGAAATACTATGTCCTTATTAATTCTTCATATAAGTCAAAGTAATGCTTACCCATAACGTCTGCAGTATAAAGCTGCTCATAATCTTTACGTCCTTGTTTACCCATCGCAATGGCACGAGCAGGATCATCAAATAACGTTTGTATCGCTTGACGCAAAGCCCCGGCATTATTTGCAGGAATAACCATTCCAGTCTCACCATCACGATTAACAACACTCGTTCCAGTTCCTAGTTCTGTGGAAATAAGTGGCTTAGCATACATAAGTCCTTCAATTAAGCTTAAACCATAGGCTTCTGCTCTTGAATTTGATGGCAAAACCACGGCTTGTGATAATCGTAATAAAGCACATTTATCAGTATCGCTAATTCTACCAACAAATTGAACGTTCTGTAATTGGTTTTGCGCAGCATGGGCAAGTAAATCATCTCGCAGAGGACCATCGCCGGCAATAACAACAGGAATATTGGAGTTTTTTATAGCATCCAATAAAACATCTAAACCTTTATAGTGACGTAACATGCCAATAAAAAGTAAGAAGTTATTACCAACCTGAGCTTGCCATTTTTCAAGTAATGCTTCCTCTGGTTCAGGATAGTCATTGCCATTTATCCCCAAATGAATAACTCGACTTTTATCAAGATAAGGCATCAGGTCGGTACTTGTATCCAAATAATTTTGCGTATTAGCAACAATGACATTCATTTTCTTTAAAAACCAATGCATCAATGGATTATAAATGCGTTTTAATTGCACCTGTTTAATGATGTCACATTGATAAGATAATATTGTGGGTTTATCTACTTGCGTCATGAAATGTAATAAGTCAGCAAATGGCCAAGGGAAATGATAGTGAATAATATCTGCTTGTCTAGCTTGCTCGCGAAAATGTTTGAATAAGGAAAAACTCACCGGGCAGGATGCATAAGCAAAAGTATGGGGTATACGAATAACATCCATATAAGCATGGTTATCATATTTGATATTTTTAGTTTTGGACGTTGTTAATAAGGTATTTTTACAACCTAACTGCGCAGTTACTTGACTAATGTTTTTTACAGCCAATTCACAACCACCATACTCTTCAGGAAAGAATGTTTTGTAGATATGTAATATTCGCATTGTCATCACAAACCTTATAAATTAATACTTACGCAAAGCCCTATAAACTACGTTTCTATTTCTGTGCTCTCAAGCACTTCATTACTAACAGCATCTAATGCTATCTTTTCTATTTCCACAGAATTTATAACATTAGAGTTAATAATCTTTCCAAGATCCTCAAGCAAGCGCTCTTCACTTGAAGCTTCATGACGTTCTATAGACACAGCAATAGCCTGTGCATACTGCTTAGCAATCATTTGGGGTTCATGATTAGTATTAATATAAGACGTCGCATTTTCACCTATTTTGCTTCTAAGCTCAGCATTACCACAAAGTATTTGCAGTGCTTTTTGAAGAGCATCCAGCTCTGCTGTCTCACTAATTTTATAAACAACATCCTCGGGATAATCATTAAATGCTGCATAAGCATTAACAATTGTCGGAATAGCATAAGATAGACAATCAAGAACAGCGGCAGATGTTTCGCCGCGCGTATGGGTTCGCAACTGTACTGCGATATCGGCAATTTGCAAGTAGGCATGGTATTGCTCTTTATTAACTCTGTCAGTGAAAACAATTTGTTGCTTATATGCCGATGCTTTCACGGCCTTCATTAATGCTTTTGCTTCGATTGAATCACTTTGCCCCACATAGATTAATTTTGCTTTGGCTAATATTTCCTCGGGCAACTGTGTAAAAGCCTCAAATAAACGCTCATTTAATTTTGTCTTGCCCAATCCACCAAAGCTGCAAATCAAAATTTCATCTGCAGTAAAACCAAATTGAGCTCTAAGCTCATCAGCATTGACTTTCTGTGGCAACAGACAAGGTTGTTTAATAATATTTATCGCGGGCATCAACATATCAGGATAATATTTTCGCATAAGCTGTAAACAAAATGGCGAATGAAAAATTATTCCCAAAGCATTATTAAGCACGTGTTTATTAATAGGGTAATTCTGCATAACAGATCTTCTACTGTCATCATCAGCGCTAATACGCTTTGCGATTGCGTCACCATGCGCATAAGCGACCAAAGCTTCGAGCTTATCCGTCCGCCCTAATGTCATATGCAACATAGACTCGCTTAAGAAAAAGTCATGCAACACTACCACGCCCGGATATTTACTAAGCATTTCATACATATAAAAATGAAAATGTGAGTTACCCATTTGATAGATAGTTGTAGAATAGTCTTTATGGTATTTAGGATAATCATGATAAGAGAAAATATTAAAATTATTTCCTAATAACTCATGATTGACATTACCTATGTCTTCTACATATAAGTCTATATCAAAAAATATCGCCAACTCAGGCAATAACTTTGCACTGTAATCAGCAATTCCTGACGCTTGTTCAGGTAATGGTGAAAAGAATGCGATTCTTTCTTTATTTTCTCTTGCAGAAACTAATGTCAATTGAGCTTGTTGTTTTGTCTTATAAGCTTCTTCATAGGCAGTTAATACGCGTTTTGCTGATTTTTCCCAGGTGAATTCTTGCGCGCGCTGTAATCCATAGTGTTTTAATTCATTCAAGAAGTCTTTATTTGTTAGAGCGCGTTGCATTGCATCGGTAATAGACACAACATCATTGGGATCAAATAAGGCATCTTGGCGGTCAATAATTTCCGCCATACTCGAGGTGTTTGCTGCAATTGTCGCAGCGCCACATGCCATCGCCTCGACGATAGGCAAGCCAAAGCCTTCATATAAAGAAGGGAAAATAAATAAGGTACAGAGATTATAAAAAGCAACGAGTTCTTCATCCGAGACAAAGCCAGTAAAAACTATTTCATCATTATTAACACCAAACTTTTGCGCATCTACGAGTAATCTTTTTTTATCAACGTCTGAGCATTTGCAAACAATAACCAGCTGTTGTGATTCACGTATTGATAACGGTAAATTTGCATAAGCGGCAATTAATCTTTGTAGGTTCTTCCTGAAATCAATACCGCCTGTATATAGAATAAAGTTATCTTTTAAATGATACTTTTCACGTAATGAAGTTTTCATCACAGTGGTTAATTTCATGGGTACAAACTGACTATCAATACCACCGCCAATAGCAATAATCTTTTCTGGTGCAATATTTAAGTGATGAATCGCATCTTGGCGTGTAGCTTCGGAAATAGCGAAGATTAAATCAAATTTTTCTAGTAAAGCTAGTTGTTTATAATAAAATTCTTTACTGCTGCTACGCCCTGTATCGAGATAATGCTGTTTAAATAGAAGGGGAATTAGATCGTACAACGTCACGGCTTTGATTGCGTGTGGAATATTAAGTAATTCTGAAGAGACTAAAGCTTGTTCCATACAACCTTCAAAAAGGCTAGCCACATGAATAATATCTGGTTGTAATTGTGTGAAATGATGACTTATTAAACGTTCTGCAACAGCCTGTTGATAATCTTTTTTTATTTCAGCTGAATAATAGTAGCGACTAAATGCCGTTTGATTAAGATAAGAGGCCAATTGTGATTGAACTGTCTTGCCTGCTTCTTCGTAATTACCATTAAGCGCAATACGCAGGTCATGAGAATGCTGAAGCTGCGCTAGCCCCTGCGTTAATCCTAATGAATAACGACCAATCCCTCTGGTTGCGGATTGACGCGTTTGGCAAGCTTGCATATCCATAGCAATGCGCATAGTTACGACCTATATTTATTAATTTCTAATTGCAGTTTCTCAGCAAATAAAGTAACGCGCTCTGTTACTGGCAACTCATAGCGAGCCGCATTCGCATTCATATAACCATCGAAAAAATTATCATAATCAAGCACGCCTAATTTCAGCACAAACCATTTTGCGATGTTTGGATAACGCAAATAACATGACTTAGCAAAATCAAACAAAAACGGCGTAGTTTTTATTTTTTGAAAACCGTAGCGCACACTTGGCTTTAACAAGTTTTTCACTGTCCTCGTCATAGATTGTTTGACCTGCATATTTGTTCTCACCTTAACAACTGCTTTTGACAGCTTCTTCATATTGCTCTATTCCCGCACTCACTACACCATAATAAGCGACTTTCCCAGCATCAAGCCAAATCACTTTATTACACAGCGAATGTAAAATATCCATGCTATGCGAAGCGATAATGACGATTTCGGAATGCACGATTAATTCGTCAATCTTCTTTTTAGCTTTGTGCATGAAGCTAGCATCACCTGCACCAACAATTTCATCGAGTATTAAAATTTCAGGTACAACATTAGTAGCGATAGCAAATGCTAAACGCAATTGCATACCTGAAGAATAGGTACGAATTGGCATGTTAAGATAGCCACCAAGGTCAGTAAATTCAGCAATTTCTTTTTGTTTGCGTCTAATCTCAGTAAATGTTAAACCATGTAAAATACCACGCAATAAAATATTGTCATACCCTGTTGACTCAGGATCAAGTCCCATCATCACGTCTAATAATGCCGTGACTCTGCCATCAACAACCGCATGTCCTTGGGTCGGCTCATAAATACCTGCCAACATACGTAATAAAGTACTTTTCCCAGCACCGTTATGCCCAATTAAGCCAACACGATCACCATGCTCAATAGTCAAATTAACATTATCAAGTGCATTAACCGTAGCGACATTGCTATCTTTATTACGGTTTAACATTCCCCCTGTGGTTATACGGATAAATTCGCTTTTCAATGAACGCGAACTAATCCCATAAATAGGAATATTTAAATGTACATTTTGTAATTCTATTCTGGCCATATTATTAAATCCAAAAAATTAATTTGCGACGATTATAAGCAAGCAAACCTAGCGCTAATAACCACCCAACAATGACTAATGCAATACTGTACTCTAATGTAAGTGTCGATGTGCTATGCCCCGTTAAGGGAGTCCGAACTAAATTGATCATTTGATTCAGAGGATTGATTTCAGCATATATTCGATACTTTTCCGGTAGTAATTTTGGCATCCACATAATCGGCGTTAAGATAAAAGCAACTTGCACCAAACTATTAATAACCTGTTTAATATCTCTAAAACGTGTACCGATCAAAGCAAATATCAGCCCATAACTTACGCTGCAAGCAATCAAAAGAAACAAACCTAAAATAAGATAGCCAAGTTGCGACCATGAAAATGGCACATTGAAATAGATTAAAATCGGAATAACAGCAATCGCGTTATGCAGCAGAATAATAATATTACGCATAATAGTACGCATAATATAAATCGTATAAGGCAGGCGAATTTGTTTTATATAACTTGCAGCTTCCATAAACGTGTCACTAGACTCGATAATTACCGCAGAAATTGACACCCAAATCAACATGCCACCAGCAACAAAAGGAAAGTACTGGTGAAGATCCATTTTAAATAATTTACCGTAAAGGAAACCCATCGTATAAATCATGGTTGCCATACTAATGGTTATCCAAAACGGTCCTATCTTTGAACGTCGATAGCGTAAGCGAACATCTTGCCAAGCCAATAAGACCCAAATACGCCAACTCACAAAACTATGTAAAAAATCATTAGCCGCCAATTCTAATTGGCTTGGCTATACAATATAATTACTAATATCAAGACTTGCAACTTTATCCTGCATTTTTAATTAACCCTATTTTTTCACTCGTAATTAAAGGAGAATCATTAGCAGCAAACATCCACGCTAATGTTTCCTGAATACTATAGTTTTCAATGTTACCAATCAGTTTATGTAACTTTTGATTCGAACCAATTAATTTATGCAATTCATTTTTACGCATAAATAGCGGATTTTGTTGTAGCTCAATGTTATACCCCGCTAATGATTCAAGATTGCTAATAATTTCGCGTAGCGAATAGCCTTGACTAGAACAAATATTTACACATTCACTATCCGCATCTGACAATAATAATTTTACATAAGCGGCGGCAACGGTTCTCACATCAGAGTAATCGCGAATAACATCGATATTGCCTAATTCGATTACTTTCTTTTGCGCTTTAAAATGTTCAACAATTTTAGGAATAATAAAACTGCTTGATTGTCCTATTCCCGTGTAGTTAAAAGGTCGTGAAATAATAATTGGCATGCGTTGAAACCAATTTTTCACGGTATGTTCCATAGCAAGTTTACTACATGCATAGTGATTAACGGGCTGAGGAACCATGTCTTCCGTCACTTGCTCTGCTGTGCAATTACCATAAACATTAGCACTACTAGCAATAAGCACTTTCTTTGGTTCGACTTTTGCGGAGACAATAGCGTTAAGTAGTGTTTCTGTTCCCAAAACATTAACATTGTAAAAATCTATTACACTAGTATGTTGAACATGCGTTATGCCGGCAAGATGAATAATGTAATTAGGCTTAATCTTATTTAAAATCGTCACTAAGGTATCAAGGTCATTAATATCACAAGCAAATTGTTTATCGCTATTAACAGGTTCTTTATTAGGTTGCGTGAGACTATAAACGTCAATACCTTGTTGCTGCAATGCCGCACTTAAATACGGGCCCGTAAAACTGCCCGCGCCAGTAACCAATGCTGCCATTGAATGATTAGGCATTATTGTGCCTCTTTAAATCAGCTTCAAACATCATACGACATAACTCGTCTAGTTCAACCTGAGGTTGCCAATCTAATTGTTGTGCCGCTTTTGCAGGGTTACCAATTAATAACTCAACTTCAGCGGGTCGATAGAATTTAGGATTAACACGCAGTACAACCTGACCATTTTCGGTATTAATCGCCATTTCTTCTTCGCCCTGCCCTTTGAAAGCAACAGTAATACCCGCAGCAGCAAAAGTCATCGCCACAAAATCACGTACCGTCGTTGTTTTATTGGTTGCTAAAACATAATCATCAGGCGACTCGGCTTGCAACATTAAATACATACCCGCAACATAATCACCCGCAAATCCCCAGTCACGCTTCGCATCTAAATTACCAAGTTCAAAACAATCCAACTTACCCAATTTAATTTGTGCAATAGCATCCGTAATTTTTCGAGTTACAAATTGTAAACCACGTAATGGTGATTCATGATTAAATAAGATGCCACTGCAAGCAAACATATCATAGGACTCACGATAGTTAATTGTCATCCAATGCGCATAAAGCTTAGCAACGCCATAAGGGCTGCGAGGATAAAATGGGGTTGATTCAATTTGAGGAATCGCTTGGACTTTACCAAACATTTCTGATGTCGACGCTTGGTAAAAACGAATTTTAGGATTACTAATACGAATAGACTCTAATAAATTTAATGGCCCGATTCCAGTAATGGCCGCGGTCGCCAACGGTTGTTCAAAAGATGTACCAACAAAGCTTTGAGCCGCAAGGTTATAAACTTCATCAGGTTGAATCTCATTGATAATACGTAAATTTGAACTTAAATCGGTTAAATCATGTTCTACTAAATGTAGATTTTCATGCCCAGCAATACCTAACTCATTAATTCGCCACAAGTTTGTCGTGCTACAACGGCGATGAGCGCCATAAACTTGATAATTCTTTTCCAATAAGAGCTTGGCTAAATAAGCCCCGTCTTGGCCCGTAATTCCTGTAACTAGCGCAACTTTTCCCATAATATCCCATACCAGCATTAATCTATTAATATGCGCGGTATAGTATAAAGCGAGTCATAATAAGTCAATGAGTTTTAAGGCTTAAAAAACCAGTGTTTACAAGATTTCACTATTATTTTCGCCCAATAAATGTACACCTGAATATTGGGATAAAAGTAAACTTGGTGTGCAGCAAATAAGCCAATAAAAAAATCAAAAACGAATCAACCTGATTAAAAAACATCTATGCCCACTTGGGGTTCGAAATGCAAGAATTCCAATGGGTATATTCACTTATAAGAAACTTTTTTTTAATAATTCAAACCAGCTTGGAAATACAATTTGCTCTTGTTTGCAGTGACGTCTGCTAGCCCAAGGCCGTCGCAAGAATAAACTTCGTGTTTGAGGTGATTTAAAATCATATCTTTTAGGGGGAAAGAAACAAGCAACGGTTGTTGTAGTTACATCATCAAGGCTTACGACAGCATGCCACCATGGATTAGGAATGTATAAAGCATCGCCAGCATTCACCGTAACTCTGTAAGGAGTGGCTTTAGAAAAGAGCGGAAATTTTTTAAGATCTACATTAAACAACCGAACCGGAGACCAATTAGATCCAGGTCTTCGATAAAGTGCTTTAGCATTTATGTCATCAGGAGGAAATAAAATAACTTCCTTGGTTCCAGATATTTGACACATGAAGGCATCAGATCCGCTATGTTCATGAAGGTCAGTAAAAGAAGATCTGCCGAAGAATAGCAGATTATTAAATTCTGCTTCTGAACAACATGGTAAAACACCGACATCATCTAATAAACTAGTAGGAATTTCAGCACTGCGTGCATATAGTATTGTATTTGGATCATATTGTGTTGATAGATATTTTAAATACTCTTTTACTGTCATTGTTTGGATAAATTTATGTCGATTTTTCAAGAGCAATTTCTTGCTTACTTTGTGTTTTAACAGGAAATCTAGAGCTAATCCTTTTGAGATATGTATTTTTTCCTGACCGCTTTTTTTTACCAAATAATCTAAATTACTCCATAATTGAGTGGCAGGCCAATGTGTCACGCCTCCCCTCAAAACAGCTGGGCGCAGAGGAATACGGTAATTAGTTTCAAATTCTTGTGGTGAGATATCTTTAGTAATTTCAGAAATACTTTTTGCTTCATCATAACCTGGCATAGTACGAACTTGTTCAATTTTTATTGCTGAACGAGATAAGTCGTAATCATATCGCATCATGATTTCCCCAACTAATATATTTATCGCTACCATTAATTATAGCTTCTTCTAGAAAGCTGTAAAATATTAAAATACAATGGTAGTATATTTATGCATTAAGAAGTTGTACATCAACCCCATAACATCGCAACTGTTCATAAAATTTTTGTTGTTCAGCTGAGATTTCAGATTGAAAATCAAAACCCAAGAAAACATCTCCAACTTTAAAATCAATAGGTTCATCGTTCATAATATCTTTTGGGCATTCAAGGTATCTCAACATAAAACTTCGGGCATAAAAATATCTATGCTTAGCTAAAGCATATACCGGCTCAATTCGCACGCCAGCCTGCGATTTATCGAGCTGTTCTTGTAATATTTTTAAAACGCTACTCTGCCTATTTATATTTTCACTATTCGCACTAACTAACACTGAGATATCAATAAAAATTTGCTGCTGAGTAAATTTCAGGGGTATTGACTGATGTATTGACTTAGCAACCGCACATAAACTCTCTTCTGAAAGGTTCTTATCGCAATGTTCGCTAACCTGTTGTAGCAAAACGGAAGTTGACGTCGTTGCTTGTCTATAAAAATTTTCAATACTTTCATAATACTGTTGAGCACATATGTGTGGAGCATGATAACGTCGGATATGTTCAAAACTGTGTTCTGCAAACTGAGCTCGCAGACCGTTGTCTCTCCATAGTGTATTCAAAGCAGTAACTAAGTCTGTATCAGTAAAATTATCTTCGAGCTTATAGATTGTCTCAGCAGGCAACTCCGCCATACTCCCATGAGCATTAGCAATTGTTGGCAAACCATAATTCATACAATCTAGCACGGCAGCAGACGTTTCACCTCGAGAGAGTCTACGTAACTGCACAGCACAATCAGCAGCAAGCAAATAATTTTTATAGGTTGTAGCATCTGTCCAGCCAGTAATAATAATTCTCTTTGCTGCATGACTATCATGGATTTTCTTCCGTAAAGCTTGTCCATATCGACCATCGGGATTTTCACCAACAAAAATAAGTTGGCAATGTTCCTGGTGGGATAATTCTGATGCTAACCAGGCTGTCAGTAATCTATCATTTGATTTCGTTTCGGCAAGCATTCCAAAACTACAGACAATAAAGTTGTCTGTTTGTAGGTCAAGAGCTTTTCTAGCAGTATATGCGTTTTGCTTAGCAGACATCGCTCTTAACAAAGGTATAGCTTGCCAGTCATGTGCATACTTTTCGCCATACCAACGTTGTGCTAATTGTCGAGAATACTCGGTATGAACAATAACACCTTGAGCATATTGTAAAACACGCGCATTGCAAGGATAGCGCATGATAACATCAGCAATATCATCCGTTTTAAAAAGCGCTTCTAATGCAGCATAACCATGGGCATAATAGAGTTCTTTAGCAAAATAATTGGTTTGCTGATTATGCAGCTCCATGTGCGCTATAATACCAGAAAGAAAAAAGTCGTGTAAAATAACAATACCAGGTATCGCGTCTAACAATTCAAACATATGCTCATGAAAGGCAGAGTTTCCAAACTGATATACAACACGTTCATATTTATTAGCATGCTGTTTAAACCATCGAACATTATGAATTTGGCAGTTCGCATTTATCCATGGTGTCGTAATCGTCTTTTGATCAACAATAACATCCACATCATAATAACGCGTTAATAGCGGTAATAATTCAGCGCTATAATCACTAATACCGCTACGCTCCGGAGGCAAAGGTGAGACAAAGGCAAGCTTTGGACGGCGTGGTGGCGCCACGAACAAGTCTCGTTTTTGCTGACTAGAATGATGTAGCTTACCTAAGGCCTGGATAGCTAGTTTAGCCGTAGCTTCCCAAGAAAAATTCTTTGTTTGTTGTAAACCATGCTCCTGCAAGACTTCCCGATAGCCCGTATCATTCATAGCTTTCAGTAACTTTTCAGTAATAGCATTATCATCTCTAGGGTCAAACAAAGCATCTTGACGAGCAATGACTTCAGGAATACTCGAGGTATTACTACCAATAACGGCTCGACCACACGCCATAGCTTCTAAAACAGGTAGGCCAAAACCTTCATGAATAGATGGAAACACAAAGAATTTACATAGATTATAAAGAACTAATAAATCAGCATCCGACACATAGCCTGTTAATACAAGTTCGCTTTTGGCAAGACCATGCTTAGATGCAAGCTGTTCAAGATTTCTTTTCTCTGCTGCTTGAATATTACAAACAATTGCAAGATGATGTTGCTGACGTACTGCCAAGGGCAATTCTGCATAAGCACGAATAAGTCCTTCAACATTTTTCCGATAATCAATGCCTCCTGTATACATCACAAAAGGTAACGGTAGTTTATACTGCGCTCTAATTTTTGCTTCATCTGTCTTATTAATTGATATTGGTTGGAAACAACTATCAACAGCACTAGAGATATTGGTCACGATCGTCTCGAAAATATCGATATTTTCTAATAGATCCTGACGAGAAGATTCTGATATTGTTAAAATTAAATCTGCACGCCGCATATGGTCAAGCTTACGCTCATACCAAGCTCGTACTATTGGAGCGTTCAGGTATGTATCTGGATACATGTATGGAATTAAATCATAGCATATCGTTGCAGTTGGAATAATATTACTTAACAAGCCTATCGATGTTGTAATCTCATCTGATAAACCTTCAAATAAACTACTCACTAAGAGTACGTCAGGGTTTAGATCTGCAAGAAAAGCTTCTCGACATAACTCAGCTATTTTGCGTAACGACGCGCCCTTATCAGATAAATTATCAATACCTGTAATAGGATTCCAAACATAGATGTTTTGGGCTGGCAGTAAATCCTTAAATGCCGCACGGATAGTCTTGACACTCTCAGTAAAATGACCATTTAAAGCAATAATAACATCATTATCTTGTTTATTGCGGGCAATGGCTTGAGCCAAATGTAAAGAGTAACGACCAATGCCGCGCTGCATGCTGGCACCTTGGGCAGCTTGTAAATCAATAACTATTCGCAATTATTCTTCCTCTGCTTGGGTTGCGCAATCATTGTTTGCAACTTATTATAAATTCGCTGTGCATTTGCAGAGAGCATCGAGCCTCGATCTGGTGCATGCTCTTCAGCTTCCTGGGTCTCTGTATCCGAATGCTTTACAAAAGAATGAGCTGCTTGTTGTTGTAATAGAGGCGTTGGCAAATTTTTTAATTTGCGTGCACATTTATATAGCAATGGATAGTTACTTAATGTGGCAACCACTTTCGCCCGCAAATGAGTTTTATTTGCTTGCATTTGTTGAGTTTTCGATACAATTTTCGCTATAACTCGAGGCCTAGAAAAAGATCGACTTTTAAATCTAGATGGATTCATTAAACTTAACCTATACTTACAGCTCAATTTAGTTTTCCGCATCAGCATTAGTAACGTCCATGCTCGACTATTCTCTATACCTCTTAAGGTTGCTTGGAGATGCTTGATTTCTTGTATTGTTCGGTTGTGTACTGAGCTATCTTCTGAGCAATTCATAATAAATTCATCAAAACAATTTGGCGGTATACTAAAATGCGCTTTTAATTCTTGATGTTCTGCCGCAATATAAAAGCGATTTAAGCCATCAAAATAAACAAATTCATAATCAGCAGACACTAATATAGATTCCCAGCTAGCGTAACTTTCAATCTGTGTTCGCGGCAAAGTTGACTCTACCACTATAATCCATGGTCGCATAACAGCAAAATCAATGCCTCGAAGAACCTGCTCTTCAACACCTTCAACATCAATTTTTAAAAAATGAATAGTATTACTTAGATGCTCTCGACAGATATCTGTTAATGGCTCTACTGCTACTTTCTTTTCTACCATTGCAAAAGTGCCTTCAGCAACATGCTTATTAGCAATATCTGCCGCAACTGTAGATAAACCTGTATCAGGAAATTCATACAGTGTTAGCTCGCCCCGCTCAGTTCCAGCTGCCATCTGAATGTTGATATCACGTGATCGCTGCTCTGTTAACTTTACAAACCATTGCTCAGCCGGCTCAATGTTAATGCCATGCCAGCCCATATCGTAAAATGCTTTGGTCACAGAGTCATTAGTTGGATCATTAGCACCAACATCGATATAGAAACCATCGTTTATATCCTTGAACGCCCGTAACAACATAACGTCTTCAAAATTCTGAGCATAAGAAATGACTGTCATAATATATACCCGTCTCGGTTTATTAATTAAAGATCTTTAATATTCAAAAGTACACAGAAACTCCAGAACGATTTTATAGAAACACTGCCACTGTTGCAATGCCCATTATTTACTCATGACGTATAGTAAGCTCGTAATAACGAGATAAAATAGGACTTACGCTAAACACCAATCTCTTTGTTATACCCATACCCAAAGGGCGCAGGCATGTCTCGACCTTGGCATTTAGCATAAGCCCTATATAATTAGGGATATTCACATTGCAGGGCAACTTTAAAGCACATCGCGCTTGGCACAAGTAAAGAGTTTTGCGTAAGTCCTATAAAAATGTTTCCTATCTGTGGTCCCAGAGTATAATCACCGCATCCCAAACGCTAATAAGTCTATTTTTATGTCATTCAAAGCGATTGCTATTACTGCTTTTAAAAGACCTCAATATTTTGAAGAAATGTTACAGTCCCTTATCAAGAATGACCTAACAGATTGGCGTGTCTACATACAATTAGAACCCAGTTCACATCACGAACGTTTTCTTGAAATTGCAGAACGCTTATTAAAACCTTATAACTATTCTATCACTGTAAATACGACTCGGCTTGGGGTGAAATATAATCCTTATCATATGCTTGAAAATGTTTTTAACTCTGGCGCTATGTGTTGTATCTATTTAGAAGAAGATCTTATTGTCTCACCAGATCTAATAAAATTAGCAAACTGGTATTTGGCGCAAGACCTACGTGACGTTTTAGTTTTAAACCTACTTTCTGGTGGCTGCTGCAGTGCAGGCTTTATTTCAAATCCGAATGAACCAAATAAACTATTCAAAGCCAAAACATTTAACAGCTTGGGATTAGTTATTATAGAACAGCAATGGCAACAGCATTTTAAAGTAAACTGGTTACGCACACCAAAACATGCTCTTACTAAAAATGGCCTGCGCTTTGACGGTTGGGACTTAGCTATCTTTGATTATCTATTAGCCTCTGAAAACTTGTATGTATTACAACCCATTTTTGCAAGAGCCTCACATATAGGTAAAGATAATGCGACGCATACAACACCCGAATTTCAAAAACATGCTTTTGAAAGCCTGGAAATCTATAGTGAAACAGATCATGAGCTAATTTATGAAATATGTGATGATCAATATCAACTAACTTATCCTATCCGCTCACATATTAATTTGCGGCAAGAGCTAAATGATACTCTCATAACATTAAAAGACAAAAATCGAGAACATCAGACACTAATAAAGAAGCATGACATGCTTGTTAATGAAAATTTACTACAATTCCTTTTCAGAAAATCACACAAATATTTTGTCAATTTCAAAAATAAACTAATTAATGTTCTAGCGACTAAAACGCGATAGTGTTTAGATGCGCCCATAAACATCATCGAACCGAACAATATCATCTTCACCAAGATATTCACCAGTCTGAACTTCAATAACAACCAAAGGAATATTCCCAGGATTACTCAAACGATGAGTGGTTTCCGGTGAAATATAAGTAGATTGATTGCGCTGCAATGAGAATGTTTCTTCGCCTTTCGTGATCTGAGCAGTGCCACTTACTACTACCCAATGTTCTGCGCGATGATAATGCATTTGTAAGGATAACTTGGCGCCTGGATTAACGGTAAGGCGTTTTACCTTATAGTTTTCACTTTCAACAATATTTTCAAACGAGCCCCATGGACGATACGTTATGTAATGAGCAACAACTTCTTGACGTTTCTCTTTTTGTAATTGCTTTACTATAGGTTTAATCGCTTGCGCTTTATCTTTACTCGCAACTAAAACGGTATCTTCCGTTTCGATAATGATCGCATCATCAATGCCCAAAGCAACCAATAACTTATTTTCAGCACGTATATAGCTATTACTCACATCTTGTAAGCGTGTTTCGCCGTAAACAACGTTATTTGCTTCGTCCTTAGCATCCACTTCCCATAGAGCATCCCAAGAACCTAGATCATTCCAATTCATTGGGAAGGCGATGACGACAGCTTTATCGGTATTTTCCATCACCGCATAATCAATAGAGTCACTACGACATTGACGAAAATGTTCTTCTGACAACGTTAAACAATTATCGCTTTTTTTGGCATGTTGCAGACTCATTTGGCAATTTTCAGCAATATCCGCAGCATGTTGTTGTAATTCCGCGATATAGGTTGAAGCTTTAAAAACAAACATGCCGCTATTCCAGAAATAGTCGCCACTAGTAAAGTATTTTTCTGCCGTCGCACTATCGGGTTTTTCAACAAACTTTGCTACACGATAAATATCTTTATCACTTAATAATTCACCGCGTTGAATATAACCGTAACCTGTTTCCGCACAATGAACACTCACTCCAAAAATACTCAGCATATTATTTTCTGCATATTCTGCAGCAATTAATACCCGCTCAACAAATGCTTTTTGGTCATCAATTTTATGATCGGCAGGCATGAGTAAGAGCACATCATCATCACCTTGTTGTAAATTATACAAGGCAGCAACTGCAGCCGCTGGAGCAGTATTTCTACCCAGCGGTTCAGCAATAATCGTTGCATTATCACAAGCGATATCACGTAATTGCTCAACAACAATAAAATGATGCTCAATATTGCAAAGAACAATAGGACAGACGTCCCCTAAAGCCTTAGCTCGCAATACAGTTTGTTGAAACAAGCTATAGTCATCGGCAAACAATTTAATAAATTGCTTAGGAAATAATTCCCGCGACAATGGCCATAAGCGGCTACCGACACCGCCAGCTAAGATGACAGGTACAATATTCATGCTATTGTTATTTTCCTATTTAGCGAGTTCTAATAATAGTTGATTTAAACGTTTTACATAACTGCCTGGATCATCTAAATGACCACCTTCTGCTAAGAACGCTTGATCAAACAAAATCATGGACCAATCACTAAAGCGCGTATCATCTTGTTCATCACGCAAGCGTTGCACTAAGTTATGCTGTGGGTTAATTTCAAAAATGGGTTTGCTCGCAGGAATTGTTTGCCCAGCCGCTTGCATCATACGCTGTAAATGCATACTCATGTCGTAATCATCTGTCACTAAACAAGCAGGCGAATCTGTTAAACGATGAGTAATTCGAACTTCTTTGACCTTCTCACCTAAGGCATCTTTAATTTGTTTAATGAAGCTTTCATTATCTTTCTCAACGGCTTCCTGTTCTTTTTTAGTTTCTTCGTCTTCTAACTTGCCTAAATCAAGATCGCCTTTAGCCACTGATTTAAGCTGCTTACCTTCATATTCTGTAAGATGCGTTACTAGCCACTCATCAATACGATCACTCAATAATAAAACTTCGATGCCTTTCTTGCGAAAGATTTCTAAATGAGGACTGTTTTTTGCAGAATTAAACGTTTCACCTGAAACAAAGTAAATGTGTTCCTGATCTTTCTGCATACGTTCAATATAGTCATCGAGAGCAACATCTTGCTGAACTTTATCGGTATGAGTACTACTAAATCGCAATAACTTGGCAATTTTTTCACGATTCGTTGCATCTTCTGCAGGACCTTCTTTTAATACTTGTCCGAAAGCTTCCCAGAACTTCGTGTATTTCTCTTTATTATCGCGAGCCAATTTAGCCAGTGCATCAAGTGCGCGCTTAATTAAAGCTGTGCGAATAGACTCAACAGTGCGATTACTTTGTAATAATTCACGTGAAACATTTAATGGCAAATCATTTGAATCTAAAACACCGTTAACAAAACGTAAGTAATTTGGTAAAAACTGATCGGCTTTATCCATAATAAAAACACGTTGTACATACAATCTTAAACCATGTTTTGTGTCACGACTCCATAAATCAAATGGTGCATGAGAAGGTATATACAATAAACTTGTATACTCTAATTTACCTTCAACTTGATTATGCATCCAAATTAACGGCTCATCGAAATCATGTGAAATATGTTTATAAAACTCTTGGTAGTCTTCTTTCTTAATTTGACTTTTTGGCAAGGTCCATAACGCTTTAGCTTGGTTAATCGTCTCGTATTCAATCGCTTTTACTTCTATAGCTTCTGCTTCACCTTCTTTTGTTTCTTCTGGTTCAGCAACTACCGTTTTCTGCATTTCAATTGGGTATGCAATATGATCGGAATATTTGTTAATAACAGTGCGTAAGCGATAATCTTCTAAAAACTCTACTTCAGCATCTTTTAAATGTAAAATGATTTCGGTACCACGAGTGTTAACAGTCGCGCTTTCAATATCATATTGATTTTCACCTGTGGATTGCCAACGTACACCTTGATCTACAGGCAAGCCCGCTTTACGCGTCAAAACAGTAACCTTATCCGCAACAATAAAAGCTGAATAAAAACCCACGCCGAACTGACCAATCAATTGTGAATCTTTGGTTTGGTTACCGGTGAGTGCATGCAAAAATTCTTCTGTTCCTGATTTCGCAATAGTACCAAGATTACTGACCACAGCATCATAATCCATACCGACACCATTATCGGATACGGTAATAGTTTTAGCGTCTTTATCAAACTCAACGCGAATACGATAATTAGGATCATTTTCATTTAAATCTGGCGCTGTTAAAGCCTCATGACGTAATTTTTCTATGGCATCTGAGGCATTAGAAATCAGCTCGCGTAAAAATATTTCTTTATTGCTATATAGAGAATGCGTTACTAAATGGAGAATTTTATTAACTTCCGTTTCAAAACCTTTCGTCTGCTTATCTTGAGTTGCTGTGCTTGTCATTTTACGCTCCAATCTTATTAGATAGATTATGATAAAAAAATACACAAGGATTCTATAGGAACCCATGCGGATGTGCAATATACCCCTAGCGATCCATTTTTAGAATTTTATCGCTCCAGATATACATTGGGGTGCTTAATGCATTTTTCAAGCTTTAAAAGCATTGCCTTGGTGTATTAAGGATTAACACTAAATCTTTTGCCGTAAATCTTATGTCTGCTTGCTGACACAGCCACTAACAACTATAATGGCCGCCATTAATTTGGATGTAAACTAGTTGGAGTAGAGAAATAAATGGCGAAAAAATACCAGGCATTGCCAAGAGTTCACTTACTTGCTAATAATTTTTACAGTCAGGCTAACGATTTGCCTGAATTAGTTCGTTGTGATGATGCCGCGATGCGCGTGATGACAGACCTCAGAAAACTTCGAGCCATTACTATATTATCAACAGATACCATAGAAGCGGCAGCGACTGAAATGAATGCCTGTGAAGTCCACATGCTACTGGTGAGAAACGATGAGCATCAAATCAAAGGGATTATTACCTCAGAAGATCTTATTGGTGAAAAACCAATAAAAATTGCCCAGGAACGTAAGATTCACCATGATAAAGTTTTAGTCGGTATGGTCATGACGCCACAAGATGACATGCTGGCCCTGGATATTGAATCACTTGCGCATGCCAAAGTTGGCGACATTGTTGAAACATTGCATGAAATGCGAAAACATCACGCAATTGTTGTTGAATATAGTGCAGAGAAAGAGCAGCACATTGTCTGTGGATTATTTTCTGCAACCCAAATTTCACGACAACTAGGCAAAGATATTACGAGTGTATTGGGTAAAGCCCATGATTTAGCACAGTTATTACAAGACTTGCATTGAACCTAAACTCCGCAGTTGATATCTATTGCGAACGCCTAATTATGCTGAATCTAAGCTGAAATTTAGCCTAAATCTTAGCTTAAAAGTTTAATACGCGTCGAAAATATTGCGCAGTCGTCGTTGCAATTTTTGCGGTATCTCTGCTACCACTCAGAATACTTCCGCTGGTATGATTAATAGCAAATCCTGATTCTAAAGCTGCATTATTTGGACTGCAATACACTTCAGTAACATCATTGTTGCCAGCAAATGTTTGCCACCATTTCGCGAGCGTCTTTTGCGCTGGTATTAAGTGTAAAGCATTGAGTGATGTTAAAACATCAAGTTCACCATCTCGACATTGTTGCATACGCACTTGCAATTCAGCTTGCTGCTGTTGTACTTCTCGCATCGTGCGAATTACCTCAGCATAAATTAATTCTACGTCACAACATTCTGCAGCAACGTGTTGCATTTGTATCTGTAGCGCCGCAAAATGTTGAGCGCAATTCTCGATAGTGATTTGTGGTTCAGCAACATTGACCATATCTTCCCACAACATCGCAGCTAACATAGCTTGTTGCATTTGCAGACGATAATGTTGAGAACTTGCTGGTGGTGAACTCGGTTGTAATGCCAGTCTTTCTGCGCATAGCTTATAGATTTCAATGAATTTAGCACGTAATTCTTCACTCATTAAATGGCCATAATCAGGATGATTGAATACATCTATGGGATGCTTGCCGCGAGTTAATGCTTCTCGTAATCTCACTGGCATACAAATTTTTTGTTGCGTTATTAAGTTTGCAAATAAGCTGTTATGGCGATCCATAAAACGCTTATAAACAGATTGAGACGTTTGCACTTGCGCTAAATAATTTATAATAAAAGTATTCATATCGCCAATATGACGCTGCACATTCGCAAGTTGTGCCCGCATCTTCTTTAAATGCAATCTATGTTCATATGAAGAAAATGTAATTAAACGAGCCATTTTTAAACGAAAAGCATTAACAGTAGCATTAAATGCGCTTTCTATTTCTAAAGCATTACGTAATAAATAAAAACGATATGCAGACTGATTCCATTGCTTGATCGCTAAGCGTCGAGCTTCTTCTTGACGAATAACTTGACCTAAAATTACTTGCAATGGTCGGGTTGGTGCGCCCCATAGTGCTACATTTAAATGATGTAAATCAGCTGTTGGCACGTTAATGTTTGCTGGAGTTGTTGAGGGTTCAGGTTTTGCCGTCAAGCCTTCTCGAGCATCAACTTGACTCGCATCCCAGCCAAAGCGTTCATGTAACCTGCGCCATTTCCTTGCTCCAGCAGCGGCTTCTGATTCATTTCCAACAACAAATTCGGTATCATCAGTCGTAGTTGAATATGATTCTGTTGCTAATAATGAGCTTACTAGTTCAGTAGCATCATCCATGTCATCGTCTAAGCTATCACTGAAAACACCATTTCCTTGCAGTGCATGATATTGCCGCCAATCCATAGCAGCGTCATTACTCTTTGCTTCACCATCAGCAGTAATAAGCTCATTACTAACATCTGTGGCTGAACGTCCTTGTTCATATGCCATTACCAGTTCCTCCTTGAACCTTTCTTGAACAAGGAAAATTATAAACCAGAATGCATGTTAATTTCTTGAGCAGATCGACAAGACGTGGCGTAGGACATTGTCCATTTAACGATCAGTGTATTGCTTAAATATCACTCATTGCTATCTCAAGCTGTGTCAGAGCTTGGCTCACTTTTGACTCATCTAAAGCATAACAAATTCGTAGAAACTGCTTGCCATCGACTGGATTTTGAAAGAAGGAGCGTCCCGTGACCGTCGCAACTTTTGCTTTTTCTAACAAGAAGTTAGTGGCTGTTTCATCATCAGCAAAAGGCAAGTTAGCAAAATTTGCCATGATGTAATACGCCCCTTGCGGGCAGGTTACGTTAAAGCCTAATTTCTCTAACACTTGCACTGTTAAATCTCGCTTTTTGAGATATTCATCGCGCATCGCCGTATAGTAATCATCGGCTAAAGTATATGCGGCTAATGATGCATATTGTAATGGTGTTGATGGGCAAACATAAATAAGATCTTGTACTAAAGCCATTTTTTCAATAATAGCAGCTGGCCCAACGGCATAACCAAGACGCCACCCCGTCATATTATAAGTTTTCGAAAAACCGGAAATAGTAATGGTACGAGCGAATAAATCATCACTTAAACTTGCCAAAGACACATGTTCATAGCCTGGATAGGTAATATATTCATACATTTCATCGGTCAGAATATATAAATCATTATCGATAGCAACTTCACCTATTGCTAATAACTCTTCGCGACTAAATATTTTGCCGGTAGGATTATTTGGCGTGCAGACAACAATGGCTTTGGTTTTATTGCTAATAGCTGCTCGTACATCATCCATAGAAAAACTAAAATCCGTCATATTGATCGGCACAGTTTTTATCGTACAACCAAATAATTCTAAAAGATCTTTGTGATAACCGTAAAAAGGTTCAAATAAAATAACTTCATCACCAGGATTAAATAAAGTATTCACCGCACTAACATAAGCACCCGTTGCACCATGACTCACCATCACTTGTGTAGCAGGGTCAACCTTCAAATTATTAAACGCCAACATTTTTTCAGCAATTTTTTCACGTAATGGATAAATACCCTCACAAGCTGAATATAAACTTTTATCATTATTGATTGACGCGGCAGCCGCTTCTTTGATAACCGGCATAATCGGAATATCACAGACGCCTTGCCCTAAATTAATACCAGAAATTTGTTGGCAGCGTTGACTTGCTGAACGAATACCAGATTGTTTAAGGCCGACAGTACGATCACTAGGTTGAAAAATTTTTGAATTACTCATAATCTTGATCTTGCTCTTTAGAATCAGAATTTACGCTAAACCCCAATCTCTTTGTTAGTTATGTTGCCAAAAAAACTCACATATTTTGTATACTATCGGTTATTTTGACAACACAATTGCCTGTGCCCTCGGGTACCTCGACCTTGGCATTTATCGTAAGTCCTGAGAATTTAACCGACAATATCGGAAATATCATCGCTCGACATACCTTCCTTGATGATAATTTCACGCAAGCGACGTAGAGCTTCAACTTGTATTTGTCGCACACGCTCACGAGTTAAACCAATTTCTTTACCAACATCTTCTAGGGTTGCATGGTCATGGCCACGCAATCCAAAACGTCGCGAAATCACTTCACGCTGTTTCTCAGATAGTTCATCCAACCATTGTTCGATGAAATCTGACATATTCTCATCTTGCAGAATTTGTACCGGATCAAGATTACTTTGATCGGCAATGGTTTCAAGTAAAGGTTTATCCGCTTCGGCACTGCCCGGAGAATCTACCGACGTCACTTTTTCATTCAAACCCAGCATACGCTTAACATCTTCGATAGGCTTATCAACGAGGTTGGCAATTTCTTCAGGCGTAGGCTCATGGTCTAATTCTTGCGTTAAGGTTCTTGCCGCGCGTAAATAAACATTTAATTCTTTAACAACATGAATCGGCAAACGAATTGTTCGCGTTTGATTCATGATAGCGCGTTCGATAGTTTGACGAATCCACCACGTTGCATAAGTTGAAAAACGAAAGCCTCGAGTAGGATCAAACTTTTCAACGGCACGGATCAAGCCGAGGTTACCTTCTTCAATTAAATCTAAAAATGCAAGGCCTCGATTAATATAGCGACGCGCTATTTTAACGACTAAACGCAAATTACTTTCAATCATACGTTTGCGTGCAGCTTCATCACCTTTGAGAGAAAGAGTTGAATAATGAACTTCTTCTTCAGCGCTAAGCAGTGGCGAAAACCCAATTTCACTTAAATAAATTTGGGTTGGGTCGAAACTTTCACCGTAATTACTGCGAGGATTCTTTTTCTCATATTCAAGAATATCCGCTTTACTATCGTCAATAACGATTTCTTTAACATCCGCATCTTCTTCTTCTTCTAACTCTGCGTCGTCAAGTTCTTCATTCTCAGATTTCTTAGATTTAGATACCTTAACATCAGCTGGCTTCTTCCCTGCTTTTTTCGCAGTGGGTTTGCGCCCTTTCTTTTCCATCATTCCACTCCATTGCTTACATAGGACTTACGATAAACTCTTTAATAAGTTTTTGGATATGTATAGAGTAAACCACCTTAATTGTCAAGCACTTATCCCTCACCACTTATAAATGAGACATTCCAAGACCGATATAGTTAATTAAATTTTGAATGGTAAATATCGCAACGGATTGACAGGTTTGCCACGGCGTCGAATTTCAAAATGTAAGGTTGGTCGTCGCTGATTTTTATTGGCCGCTTCATCATAACCCATTGTTGCAATTTTTTGCCCAGCTCGGACAAACTGACCATCATGTACAAGTATGCGCTGATTATAGGCATAGGCACTTAAATAATCGCTACTATTTTTCAAAATAATCAGCTTGCCATAGCCGCGTAAGCCATTACCGGCATAAACGACTTTACCATTCGCCGCAGCCAAAATAGCTTGACCATAGTGACCACGAATATTAATGCCTTTGTGTAATGGCAGCGCAAAATATTGCCCAATTTTGCCTTTTGCTGGCCAGCGCCAATGACGCACTCGACGTAATCGAGAAACATAATGGTATTGCACATGACGTTTGTGCTTATGAACAATCCGCCGTGACTTATGAGACCGATATTTATGCTTATGTACGACGTGTTTATGTGATGCTCGTTTATGTGATTTTGGCTTATGCACTAGTGCTTTATGCTTATATTTGCTGGCTCGCCATTTATGCGGTATTGGCGCTTTCACTTTTTTCGAGATTTCATATCGTCGAGCAGGTTTATTTATTGCATGTTTTTCTCGGGGAATGGTCGCAATGATTTTAATCGGAGTATATCTTACTTGCCCACGCGGCCGAGTAATCACTATTCGCTGACCACGCGCTAAATCATAAGGCGGTTTAATGTGATTAATATAAGCGAGACTTCGATAATCTAAACCAAAATGCCAAGCAATCGAATAAAGTGTATCGCCAGAACGCACCACATAATGATGTTGTTTTAAGGTTGGCGTTCCCCAAAAATCCTTTACCGGCGCTAAACTTTGTCGTGAAGCACATGCCAATAATAGCGCTGTTAATGCAACTAATAATAATACTCGGCCAAATCTGCCAAAGCGTTTATATGCATACCCGTCACGATGCTTCACGTTACCCAACACCTTCTTAATATTATTGCCATGTCTTCAACCAACCATTAACATCTTTGCAAACGCCATGATGAGTCCAATCTAAATTCAATGGTGTAATTGACGCTTTTTTATTATGAATTGCATAGAAATCCGTTCCTTCGCCGGCATCTTGTTCAAGTCCAGGAGGGCCAACCCAATAAATAACGCCACCGCGCGGATCTTTCTGCTTTATTGTCGGTTCGGCACTATGGCGCGTACCAAAACGTGTGACTTCAACACCCGCTAATTCTTCGTAAGGCACATCTGGCACATTAACATTGAGAATCGCATTAGCCGGCACCAAACCACTTTGTAAATTAAGTAACATATCCTTAACCAGTCTCGCCCCCGTATCAAAATGCTTCAAGCGCTCACCACATAATGAAACCGCAATGGCCGGCAGCCCTAAAAAGCGCCCTTCCATCGCCGCAGCAACAGTGCCTGAATAAATAACATCATCACCAAGATTGGAGCCTGCATTAACGCCGGACACAACAATATCAAACTTCACATCTAATAAACCTGATAAGGCTAAATGCACAGCATCTGTCGGCGTACCTTCAACACTATAAAAACCATTTTCTAATTGTTTCACTCGCAATGGTCGATGTAATGTTAAGGCATTACTAACACCACTACGATTTCGATCCGGAGCCACAACCACGACATCACCGACAGTTTTTAAACAATCTGCTAAAACGGCTAAACCGGGCGCATAAACACCATCATCATTACTAATTAGAATTCGCATCAAAGATCCTTAGGTTGTGAAAATAGATTTTTCTATAAATATATGAAAACTTAGGAATTTGCAAGTGACTTTACCCAGCACTAGCAAGCCTGCTAAACTGCGTCTCAAAATATAATACAAGGAAGAAACATGCGCCAGCTAACCTTACTATTCTGTTGCCTCTTCTGTACAAGCTTAATGCAGGTCGCGCTTGCAGATAATCACAACCAACTCACGCCCGCCGCAAACCAACACAGTGAACATAATGCACAATCAACGCAAGGTTTAACACTCAGTGCTCAACAAATACAGCAAGCCGGCGTTCAAATAGAGGTTTTGCATTATCAACGTTTACCTCAATATGCCAATGCACCTGGTAATGTGCTTGCCGATAGTAATGCTTCGAGCATTGTCGCCCCCCGTATCCCAGCACAAGTGATCAAACGTCTAGTCAATATTGGTGATCACGTTAACGCGCAACAAGCTCTCGTGATTTTATCTAGTGTCGCCATGGCTAAAGCGCAAAGTGATTTCTTAGTTGCCGCTCAAGAATGGCAACGCTTATGTAAGCTCAATAAACAATTTGTTACCGCACTACATTTACAGACAGCAAAGATAAAATTCGAACATGCTTATGCAAAATTATTAGCCTACGGCATGACGAAACCACAAGTTGCGCAATTCTTACAAAAAGACGATGCCAGCAAAGCTAATGGTGAATTCACCTTACTTGCGCCACGCAATGGTACAATTCTCCACGCCAATTTTACTCAAGGCCAAATGATCAACACCGGCCAACAGCTTTATAAGATTGTTGATGAAAGCAAAATTTGGGTTGATGCACATATTACTCAAGCTGAAGCCAAACATGTTAAAGCCAATGACGACGCCCTTGTTATAAAAGATAATAAAACGTTGATCGGTAAAATCTTACAAAAACATCACCAAATCGATACCACGACCCGCACTCAAATCGTGCGTATTAGTCTTAACAATCCGGATGATACTCTGCATCCTGGTGAATTTGTTACCTGTAAAATCATCATCGGCACGAGTAAACCTTTGCTCGCCATTCCCAATGATAGCTTAATACATAATGATCAAGGCCAATGGATTCTTTATAGCGTAAAGAATAATAATGCGTTTGTACCGAATGTGATTAAGCGTATGGCGACGCAAGACAACATGGCGATTATTCAAGGCTTACAGCCAGGAACTCGCATTGTTACTCGCGGCGCTTTTTTAGTGCATGCTGAATTTAATAAGCATCGTCTCAGTGCCCATAATCACTAAAATCTTAAGACATATACCCAATTCTTTAAATATATGGAATAATTATTATGCTGAATAAACTTATTGATGCTGCACTCAAAAACCGCGTAATTATTTTATTAATATTATTCATGTTAATCGTTGTCGGCATTTTTCTATTACCCAACTTAAACTTGGACGCTTTTCCGGATGTCACCAATGTCCAAGTCACCGTCAATACCGAAGCACCAGGCTTGGCCGCCGCCGAAGTTGAAAAACTTATCACCTACCCTATCGAGGCAGTCATGTATGCGCTGCCCGACGTGAAAGAAGTTCGCTCCATTTCAAAAACCGGCTTATCTGTTATCACCATTGTTTTCAAAGATGGCGTTAATATTTATTTTGCCCGCCAACAAGTCTTTCAACGTTTACAAATGGCAAAACAAGACATTCCTGATGGTGTAGGCAATCCACAAATGGGTCCCAACACGTCAGGGCTCGGACAAATTATGCAATACGTCTTGCTTGCCAACCCACAACAATTCAATGCCATGCAGTTACGCAGTTTGAATGATTACGTCGTTAAACCCTTATTAATGCCGATCCCAGGTATTACCGATGTATTAGCTTTTGGCGGTCAAGTGCGTCAATATCAAGTACTGCTCAATCCATACAAATTACTGAGTTATCACCTATCAGAAAGCAAGGTCATTAAGGCTATAAAAAGCAATAATCGTAATGCTGGCGGTTGGTTCGTTGAACATGGTCAACAGCAATACGTGGTGCGCGGCCTTGGTTGGTTACCAAATGGCAAGCAAGGTTTACATGATATTGCCAATATTCCACTGCAAGAACAAAATGGTACAGTGGTGCGGATTAAAAATGTCGGCAACGTTGTATTCGGCAGTGAAATTCGCCAAGGTGCGGTTACCATGATGCAACGCCAAGCCAATGGTCAATTTGAATATTTAAATGATGTCGTCAGTGGCGTGGTCTTAAAACGTATCGGCGCAAACAGCAAAGCTACGATTGATGCCATTCAACAGCGTCTACCTCTCATTCAACAAACCTTACCCAAAGGCGTGAAAATAAAAACCATTTACGATCAAGCCAGTCTGATCAGTAAAGCGGTGAATACCGTTGTTGACGCCTTGCTACAAGCATTTGTATTTATCTTTATTGTGTTATTACTATTCCTTGCCAATATTCGCTCAACCTTACTCGTGATCTTGTCAATTCCATTGTCGATTGGTTTAGCTTTGTTAGTCATGGCAGCATTTGGCATGTCAGCAAATTTAATGTCTTTGGGTGGACTTGCGATTGCAATTGGGATGTTGGTCGACGCTGCTGTCGTGGTAATGGATAATATTTTCCAACAATTAGCGGCAAACTCAGCCAACACAGAACAAAGTTTATCGAGCAAAACCGTAATTGCGCAGGCCGTTAAACAGGTTGCGCGGCCAGTATTATTTGCAATTTTAATTATTCTCGTGGTCTTCGCCCCCTTGTTTAGCTTACAAGGTGTCGCAGGAAAACTATTTCAGCCCATGGCTATCAGCATTGTACTTGCGATGTGTGGCTCACTGCTGGTCGCATTTTTTGTGATTCCGGTACTTGCCAGTTTTTGCTTTAAACGCGGTATCACGCCGCGCGGCAATCGTTATTTTGATAGCATGAGTTACGCTTATCAAAAAAGTTTACAGGCAGCCTTAGCGCATCCAAAGAAAATCATCGCTGCAGCCAGTATCTTATTTATTATTACCTTATTAATTCTGCCCTTCATTGGTCGTGAATTTGTACCGCAGTTAGAAGAAGGCGTGTTAAATGTGCGCGCAACGCTGGCGTCCTCTGCCAGTCTTGCGACCGCCACCCAACTCGCAAAAAGTTTTGAGCAAAGCTTAATACAATTCCCCGAAGTCACGCGCGTTGTCGCACGCATCGGTCGGCCGGAATTAGGTGGCGATCCAGAGCCAGTATCAAACATTGAATTGCTCGTCAGTTTAAAGCCCTTTGCAGAATGGCGTAATAGCCAAAACCGCCAACACTTACAACAACAAATGGCCGCCAAACTTGACACCACCCCCGGCGTATTATTCTCATTTTCACAACCTATCGCAACTCGCGTCGATGAACTACTCTCTGGCGTCAAAGCGCAATTAGCCATTAAACTTTATGGCCCTGATTTAGAAAAACTCGCACACTATGGCCAAGCGTTAGAGAATATCGTGCGCCACATAAAAGGCACGCGCGACGTGGCTTTGGAACCCATTTATGGTGAACAACAGCTTTTGATTATTCCGAAGCGTGAGAAACTCATGCGTTATGGTATAGCCGTTGGCACTATCATGAATGTGGTACGCGATGAAATTGGTGGCGCCCGTGCCGGACAAATTATTCATGGCAATGAACGTTATGACATTTATGTGCGCCTCGCTAAACGCTTTCGTGACTCGGAACAAGCTATTGGTAATCTTATTATTCAATCCCCACATGGCGCTTGGTTAAAATTACATGATTTAGCCAATATTCGCATAGCAGCAGCGCCACCACAAATACGCCGTGATGATGTTAAACGCCGTGTAGTGATTCAGGCGAATATTGAGGGTCGCGCCATGGGCGATGTTGTTAGCGCCATTCAACAAGCCGTTGCCAAACAATTACATTTGCCGAGTGGTTATCACATTATCTATGGTGGTCAATTTAAAAATCAACAACGCGCCGAGCAGCGCTTAATGATGATCGTACCCGTTGCTTTATTACTAATTTTTGTATTGCTGTATTTTGCTTTTGGCTCGATTCAACAAGCCTTAATCGTCATGCTCAATGTACCATTCGCTTTGATTGGCGGTATTTTGGCGCTATGGCTCTCCGGCTTGTATTTATCCCTCCCTGGTGCTGTTGGCTTTATTGCCTTATTTGGGATTGCGATTTTAAATGGCGTGGTGTTAGTCAATGCCATTAATCAGAATGTCGTCAATGCGATGCCATTTGACTCGGCAATTCTACACGCCGCACAAAGTCGCTTACGACCAGTATTAATGACGGCCTTAACGACGCTTTGTGGCTTATTGCCATTACTCTATGCTCGCGGCATTGGTGCTGAAATACAGCGTCCTCTGGCGACAGTTGTGATCGGTGGTTTAGTAAGCTCTACTTTATTGACCTTGTATGTATTGCCGGTATTGATGCGTTTATGCCAACGCCAGCGACAACAGAACTAGGAACAGAGTCAGGACTTACGCTAAAGACCAAGGTCGAGGCATTTAGCGTAAAGTCCTGACTCTGTATCCTCAAGCAAAAAAAAACCGCAAATCCTAGGACTTGCGGTTTTTTATCAGTACTTTATGCTGCTCAGCGTCATTGCTGACGCATCACAGTATAAAAATTTATGTTACGAAGCTCTAAAAGTCTGTTTAACCGCAACTTCCTCTTTAGAAGGAGTAAGAATCGCTGCAAGTTGATGCTTAAAGAACGAGTTTCTAGCAACACCGTCATCAGACGCATGAGTATGAGCACCCACTTGAGTATTACCCTGACGGTTACCCGTAAATCGTGATGATGGAGCAGATTTTATAGAAGGATTGTTACCAAACAAATCCTTAACAGAGTACTTAGCGCTTTCAGCATCTTTCCATTGAATCTCTGTTCTTGCCTCTGGAGCAGAGACATCATCATCATCTAAGAGACTAATAGCAGAAGCAGAAGCAGGAGCAATGACAATTTCTTCCTGCTCTTGTGAATAAACATCTAGTTCTACCCTGTCAGCACCAGCTTGCTTAGCAACATCGGTTTCAGGATTAGCTAAAATCATATCAAGTATTGCGGTTGTATTCGCTTCTTGAACACGACCTTTCGCTGTTGCGCGTCGAATGCCTTCAAGCACAAGCTGGTTAGTAGGAGAGATAACCGCTTCACCGGCATTAACTCGGACAGCTAATGCACGTACAGCATCTGGATACGGATCTTCAGTATTAAAATCTACCACATCTTCGCCAACGACAGTGCGGTAATCCATTTCACTACGCTCAGCAGCAGCAGCAGCACTGGCAATGCGCATGTGTTCAGGAGCATCTTCACGACGTCGACCAAACCAACTTCTTGCCTTGTTTTTGATGCTACGAGCAGGATTGGTAGCCGCTTTCTTAACATAGTTGTATGCATTATCAACGTGCTCACTAGGTGTTGCACCAGTTTTAGCAAACAAGCGTGATGCACCACTAAGTGCAGCATTAAAGACAGGCGTTAATGCAGTCGCAATAGCCGCACCCAAACCAGACCAAACTAATGCTGTCGCTGCAACGCTTACTGCAACAGTCACAACAGCAGTTGTAATCGTAAAGGCTACGGCGCCAGTTACGTGCAATCCTAAAACAACAGGAACTGCCCAACCAGAAAGTATTGCAGCAGCGGCTAAACCACCACCGATTGCAACACCCGCGGCAATTGCAAGAGGTGTCTTCATGTAAGGCATTGGATTTTCTAAATCAATGTTGCGCCATAACGCAGTTAAACCACGAACAACACTGTTGTTAACATGACCAACTTTCTTACCACCGACTTTATTACCGAGATTGGCAAAGAAGTCTGATATTCTGCCAGTCCTTTTTTCTGCAGGAGCCCCTTTGTGCTGATCTAATAATCGAGCATTCACAAAAGCAACAACACCCGCAACAGCAACTAATGGTAATGCCACAACCACTTTAACAGCAGCAAGAGCAAGCCAGCGAGCTGATAAAGTAAGATCGCGTATAGCCGTTTTAACACCATAACCAACAAGACGTGTAGCTGCCATTACTGAGCGACTAACGAAACCAATGGGTGTTGCTTTGTAGAGTGGGAACCAAAAGACTCGACCAACCATTTTTACATAATAGTTTATGATGCCACTAGGTCTAACGCCATAGACATCACCATCGGGTTGTCGTGTAAAGTCAAGCCCTAGTTGTGCCGCTTTCTTTGGATTTGTAACATTATGGGGCCTGCGACTTTTAACAGTATAACCTGTCTTGATGTAAGTGCCCCAGCCTTTTAAAGACCAACCATTAAAGGTTTTAAAAGCACTGGTATCACCACTGAAAATATCGCCAGCAGTATGATAACGCAGTTGATAAGCGCCTGTTTTAGGATCAATCTTACGACGTTGTGTTGCGAATACGCCAAGATCACTATTTCCGTGCGTATTGTCAGGATCAGTAAGGTCAATTTGAACAGTATTCGTATCATAATAGCGATGCCACGGACTAACGTTACGCCAAGCCCAATCAGTTGCCGCATTGACAACAGAACCGATACGACGGTTTTTATCAAGTAACCAACCCAAATATTTCGTATCTTTAAGACCACCCCAATTCAACGCCCAAAAATGCTCAGCAGCATGACGTTGTTGTGATTGATGCTCATGATTCTCAGCAGTGCTAAGTTGCACAACAGGTTTTGATTTCTTTGAAACCTGAGCAAAATCGCCTTCTTCTGAGTTCTCAAAAGCATCAGTAGGAGGAGCTTCATCAGCAGCAGGTCTGCCTTTCATAAATTGGCGCTTTCTTCCGGCCTCACCTCGGCTGCCCATCTCTTGTAGGCTCTCAGCGTTTGATAAGTTTTCAGCAGCAGGTCTTCCTAAGCTTCCTTCACTAAACTCTGGAATAGATCGTAAGTCATCAGGTCTTCCAGCACTAATGTCTAGAAGAATGCCACCCAGACGCGTTATTTCTTGCGCTATTTCTCGCATACGAACTCGACCAGTCTCAGAAGCAACCATTCTAGGATTAGCTCTTATGTTTAAACCATCTATTTCTAAGCCCAATATCTCCATCTTAAGCTCTGCCTTCTCTTGCTCGGCTCGAGTAGTAAGGCCCGGAAAGGCAGAACGAAGCGCATGTAGCTCTTCGCTCTTCTCACGCATACTACGCTCAATGGCCGTTTCGTCACGTCGTGGCTGATCTGTGCCACCTGACGCTGAATCGAGAAACGTATCGAAGCTAGCAGGCGGCTCCGCAAAATCCGCACCGAAGCCAACAGGCGGCTCCGCAGAAAACGGGTCGAAGTCAGACTCCGGCAGCGGCGCAGGACGACGCGGCAGCGGCCTAGGCCCGTTTTCACTTTGAGCGCCCTGACGCGGCAGCGCCCTACCAGGCGTACCTTTACCCTTACCGGTACGAGGAGGAGCTACTTCAGCCTCATCTTCACTACCACTACTACTACTACCCCAGTCTTGAGTTCCACCAGCCATATATATTCTCCTAAATTTCTAAACTGTTAAATACTTAACTTTTATATAAATTAAACAAAAATAAACTCTGCATAAATGTAAAGTCTTGTTTTTGTTTTACCTTCCTAACATTTGGGTTAAAATCGTACGTAATTTACTTAGCAAACCTTAAGGAAACCTTAAGAGTGTGAAAATAAATTCCACTTCCAAAAAAAAACGTTTGTTTTTCATCCACTTCTGTAAAACCGCTCAGCATCCTTATTGAGCACTAAAATCTAATTCGCTATGGCTCTATCAATAAGATGTTTTTAGCAATGGCCGCAAAACTTTTGTCATACATTCTTCAGCTACAGCTACGCTTGCTGCGGGACTATCCATGTCCTTAGCGCGAAATAAGCTTACTTTAGAATCTTCAAAAGTAACGCTTAAACTTTGTCTTATCTTATTGTCCACTAGTCCCACTGTATCGATTTCTGTTGGGCTTTGGCTTAGCGGTTGCTGTGGCTGATCATGTAATGCAGTCACAAGCTGCGAAGCATTACCAACATGTAACCCGCATTGCTCAGCATTCGCTCGTAAAAGTGTCTGCAATATGACAACGTTAGAAGGATGAAGAGCCCTTGTTTCTCCTTCATGTGTCAGTTTCCCAGAATTATGCGCAGCAATCATTGCATGAATACCGAGCTTATTTTCATTACTCAGGTGTCCTCGCTCAAGTAAGGCAGTGTCTTCACCATCAAAAGCAAGCTCTGCTTTCGAAGATGCAGTAACAAGATTCAGCAGCCCATATTTGAGCCTCATCCAACAACCTTTGACGCAATGATGAAGTGTGTCCGTCACCGGCCGCACAATATGTTTGGCAGCATCTTGGGCAAGCGGTGTTAGCACAGGAATCGAAATAATTGCTGCTGCTGCCGCAATAGCAACATAAGCGGTTGCCACACTAATACCTAAAACGGTTCCAAGTGTGCCTCCAATAGCAATATTCACACCAGGAATAGGAATCGTTATCGCGCCCAAGGCACTGCTCGCAGCAAATACACCGATACCTAATAACAGTGCAGTTCCTAAAATACCAACCGGAGTACCCAAATATTCAAGTGGATTTTCAAGATTGATGCCTCGCCATGGCCTCAAACAAAGATCAGCGACTAGCGGTATTAAACGTGGACGCTCACCTAACACACCTAATGCTTTTCCACAAACAGCTAATGGCGGCGCAACGCCTAATTTAATTACCGCTCGTAGCATCCACCAAGCTAATAAAGAACTATCACGTATTGTGGTTTTAACGGTATGTGCCGCTGCGCGCGCCACACCCCATATTAAACGTGTCAGAGGATTACCTTTATAAGCAACTAACCAAACAGCGCGACCAGCCCTACCTGCGACCTTCCAGAAAGCTCTTGGCTCAGCTCTGTCTGCATCACCAAATTCAAAGCTTAAGCCATTAGAACTTCTAATATAATGTAACCATGCTCGAGGCTTAACAAAAGTACCAAACACGCCGGTCTCGGCATCTCGCGAAAAGATATCCGCCAAACTATGGTAACGCTTAGCATACTGTGCTTTGCTATCTAATTTACGTTGCTTAGTCGTGTCATATCCAAGTGCCTCAGTAGAAAAATAACGTGTAGTAACACGCGCATAATACTGATGCCAGGGACTAAAGTTACGCCGTAACCAGTCAAGAGGCTCAACCAAAAATGCGGGATAGTTAGGGTCTTGCGGTATATGTGACCCAGCATCGCTAAAAAGGCGATCCTCTTCAACAGGCTTAGTAACAGGCTTATTGCTGCGATCTAACCAGCGCAGCCAACGTGCGCCATAAAACCAAGCGGTTGATAAATCGCGTTGTTTCGTGTGTTCATCAATGATGGGCGAACTTTTAGCGCCTTTCCTATTTTGTCTATAACGCCCTAGCAGACCATCAGCGGAACCTAAGTTCCCACCACGGCTAGCATCTAGCGAACCAGTACTTACTACTGGACTACCATCAGCATACGTCACAGAACCATCGCCATTCTCTATAGCTAACTGACTAGAATCAGAACCAAACCTACCACCAGACATAATCAAAACCTCTCATCTAAACTCGAAAGGCCCAAATTTTACACACCTTAGAATAAAGTGCAATGTTTTTTATCATTTCTTAATTTGTATTTTAGGACTTACGATAAATCCTTAATAGACGAGGCGAAAGATTTTTCAAAAAGCCGATAGTATAAATAATACACGAGGTTTTTTGAAAAATCTTTCAACGAAGTATAAAGGGTTTTGCGTAAGTCCTATATTTGTGCTTGGTGCCACGCCAGCATGGCCAACGTACAAACCACTAACAAAGCGCCACTAAACCAAAGTGGTAAAGCTGGATTATAATTACTCAGCGCGCCGGCTAATAAAGCCATAACACCCCAGGCTAGTGAGGCAATCGCGCTGCTCATGCCCATGACCCAGCCCTGTTTGTCATCACCAACACGATTGGAAAACAAGGTCAGCATTCCGGTATAAGCCAATGCACAGGCAATCGCAAACGGCATCGCCGCTAGCCATGGCGCATTCACTCCTGCTGGCAAGAACGTCACAAAGACAGCGATGGTCGCAACCAATAAACTGCCCAGCACGATAGCCGATACTGACATAAATCTCACCAGTAACGGCATAACCAGTCCAAGTGCTACGACAAAGCCCAGACCTAGTACGCCCATGAAGATACCAATCTGGCTGGCATCAAAACCATAACGGCGTAATAAAAACACTGAAACGAATTGGAAATAACCACCCCAAGCAAATTGCAATATTAGAAAGATGGCCGCTAACCAGCGCACTGTTGGCAAGCGAAATGCCGAAATAAAAATTTCTATGCCATGCTGTAAGCGTATTCTAAGCTTGCGCTTACCATGATAGGTTTCTTTAAAAAACCACCATAACCAAATGATATTAATGAAAGAAACAAAGGCGGCAAAGAGCAGCGGCGTCATATACGTAAAAAAGCTTACCCAATGCGGATCCGATAAAAAACCGCCAGCAAGTGGACCGAGCACTAAGCCTAATGCCAGCATTAACATCATCAAACTTAAGTTGTGGGCTTTCTTCTCTTTCGGACTAACATCAACGATACAAGCTTGGGCAATGGGCTGGCTACCCGAGGTGAAGCCATCAAATACCCGACTGATGATCAACCAGGTAATGCTATGAATTTTAATCGCATAAACCGCGATCAAATATCCGCCAAAAGAGCCAAACAAGCACAGCATCAATACTTTTTTACGCCCGATGCAATCAGAAATGTCACCAAGCAAAGGTGCGCTAAAGAAGGTTGCTAACGGAAATACCCCTAACGTTAATCCATATAACCACTCGCGTTCGGGAAAACTAAACCCCGCTCCCAGCAAGCCATGGTGGGCACTAAACAGTAAAGGATTTAATATTGGATAAATTAACCCTAAACCAAAAGAATCAATAAAGATGACGAGGAATAATGGCAAAATGGCACGCAGCCCGCCACTCACTTTCGCTGCGGTCGTATTAGTGCTCATATTCACTGTGCTTGTCGCCCGAATTCATAGAGCCGCAGAACAGCCGTTAATAAAACTAATAGTGTGAAAATACTCGCCATGACGTTAAAGCTTGTAGGCCAGACAATCATGACAATAAAAAAGACAAAGGCTTCTGCTCGTTCGATTAAGCCAGGACTGTAATGAAAACTCTTGTCACCGTTGTTCTCAGAAAAAATACCCACAGCAAGAAAGCTTGTTATACATAACAACGTTGCTCCCAGCATAAGCATGCTTAATAATGCGCGACTCTGTGGCGCAACAAGAAATAAGGCTAAAATAATGACAAACTCTACCAAGCGATCGCTGCTTAAATCCATGACTGTGCCAAAAGCGGACGTTTGCTGTAAGCGCCGCGCTAAGCTGCCATCTAAGGAATCACAATAACCAGAGATTAATAATAAAAGCACTGCTAGCCAGGAATATTGCGCAATAATCGTCACCGCGGCTAACACGCCCGTTAAGGTGGCACAAATCGTGATATGTAATGGCGTAATGCTTTTCGTTGCTAGCCAATCACAAAATTTATCGACACAAAAATGTTGGTAGCTGGGACGAATGTAACTCTCAATCATGCTAGGATTTTCTCATTAATTTGATTGGCACTGCTGCTGCGTATGGTAGTATTGTCTCTCTGAAAATACAAATTGATTATCCTGGAATTCTCGGTTGAATTTTAGAACTATGGAGACCGTATGCAACACTTAAGCCTCACCGCATTATCACCTTTAGATGGCCGTTATCATGAAAAAACGCAAGCATTACAACCCATTTTCAGTGAGTTTGGCTTATTAAAGTTCCGCGTCTTAGTCGAGCTACGTTGGTTACAAGCCTTAGCTAATGAACCCGCTATTAATGAAGTACCAGCTTTAAGTGCGGCCAGTGTAGATTTTATCGAGCATATGATTGCAGACTTCAGTGTTGCCGATGCACAGCAGATTAAATCGATTGAAAGAACCACTAATCATGACGTCAAAGCCGTCGAATATTTCATTAAAGAACGCTTTACCGCACATAAAGAATTAAATGCAATTGCCGAATTCGTGCATTTTGCTTGCACCTCTGAAGATATTAACAATCTTGCCTATGCGCTGATGTTAAAAACCGCTAATGAACAAGTTTTATTACCATTACAAACCGGCTTACTTGAAGTCTTAACTGAACTGCGTAATGCCAACGCTCAGCAACCATTACTGGCGCGCACTCATGGCCAAGCCGCATCGCCAACCACACTAGGCAAGGAAATAAACAATGTTATCAGTCGCTTACAAAGGCAACTTCGAGCAATATCCGAAGTGAAGCTTATGGCAAAATGTAATGGCGCCGTGGGTAATTTCAATGCTCATGTCACAGCCTATCCCGAAGTTGATTGGCCAAAACTATCACAAAACTTTATTGCCGGCTTAGGCTTATGCTATAACCCGCTAACCACGCAAATCGAGCCACATGACTTTATTGCTGAGTTATGTGATGCCATCGCCCGCTTTAATACGATTCTGTTAGATTTAGATCGTGATATTTGGAGTTACATTTCTATTGGCTACTTCAAACAAAAACTCATGGCCAATGAAGTCGGCTCATCAACGATGCCACATAAGGTTAACCCGATTGATTTTGAGAATAGTGAAGGCAATTTAGGCATAGCTAATGCCCTCTTAAGCCATTTCAGTGCGAAATTACCCCTTTCTCGCTGGCAACGCGACTTAACCGACTCAACAGTGCTACGCAACCTCGGTGTCGCTTATGGCCATTGCTGTCTTGCCTATCATGCCAGCTTAAAAGGCTTGGCGAAGCTTGAAGTGAATCAAGACGTTATCAATAACGATTTAGCGAATAACTTGGAAGTCTTGGCAGAAGCCATTCAAACGGTTATGCGTCGCCATGGTATTGAACAACCTTACGAAAAGCTCAAGGCCTTAACCCGTGGCAAACGCATTGATACAGCGACGTTACAAGCCTTTATCAATGAATTAGCCATTCCTGACACAGCTAAACAGCGCTTATTAGCCTTAACACCAGCAAATTATATTGGCATTGCCGGAGAATTAGCTACACTTTAAAGAAAATAACGATATTGTAAGCCCATGCATATACCACTACTCGACAGCCTCATAACCAAAATAATTAATTGGATGATGCTCGACAAACCGCCAAAGAAATTTGTCTTGGCCGACTTTAAACGGATCCAATATGAATTGCGTCCTGGCGATGTTATTTTGATTGACGGCCGCAGTCGTGTCAGTGAAGTTATCAAACAAATTACTCAAAGTCATTGGTCTCACGCCGCCCTTTATATTGGGCGCATCCATGAAATCGAAACACCGTTAAAACGCCAACGCGTACAAGAACACTTTAACTGCGAGCCCGATACACAATTATTGGTTGAAAGCGTATTAGGTAAAGGCACCATCATCACGCCATTAAGCTTTTACGAACATGATCACATTCGTATTTGTCGACCGCGCAACTTATCGCATCATGATGCGCAACAAGTCATTAACTACGCGACCAGTAAACTTGGCTTGCAATATGATATCCGCCAATTATTCGACTTAGCGCGCTTTTTACTGCCATGGAGTATTATTCCAAACCGTTGGCAATCGAGTTTATTTGCTAAAAATCCAGGAGGTGCAACCAAACAAATTTGTTCAGCCTCCATTGCCGAAGCTTTTTTATCCATACAATTTCCACTAATGCCGTTAATTTATAACGATCCCGAAGAAGGTATGCAATTTGTACCGCGCAACTTTCGCTTATTCACGCCAAGTGATTTTGATTACTCTCCCTACTTCGATATTATCAAATACCCGCTACATGATATTACCAGTAAAGTGGGGTATCAGAATTTTCCTTGGGCTAAGGATATCCCTTATCATAATGATGAGTCTGAAAGTCCAGAGAAACTTTAACGCTTGATTTTGCAATTGCCAACTACTGCGAACAGCAAATAAAAACGCCGAACATTTCTATAAAATGTTCGGCGTAATATTTCATCGACAATTTAAAGTAATTTAAGAATCACTTAAACCAAACACTCCTGAGCTGGCAGTAATGATTCACTCAAGGCTTCTGCTACGGCTTGATGAGTAATACGGCCATGATGGACATTCAAACCATTACGCAAATGTTCATTATCATGCAGAGCCTGTTTATAGCCTTTATTCGCTAAATCTAAAACAAAAGGTAATGTTGCATTATTCAAAGCAAAGGTGGATGTTCTTGGCACCGCACCCGGCATATTGGCAACACAGTAATGCACCACATTCTCTTCGACAAAAGTTGGTTCGTCATGAGTCGTTGGCCGACTTGTTTCAAAGCAACCACCTTGGTCAATCGCAACGTCGACTAACACCGAACCTGGACGCATATTCTTGAGCATATTACGCGAAACCAAACGTGGTGCTGCAGCCCCTGGAATTAAAACGGCACCAACCACTAAATCTGCTTCGGCGACATACGCTTCAATCGCATCAACGGTAGAGTAGATTGTATTCAGCATCGCACCAAACTGTAAGTCTAATTCTTTCAAACGATCGAGTGATTTATCAATTATTGTTACATTGGCTTCTTTACCCATTGCCATACGTATAGCATTGGTACCGACATTACCGCCACCGATCACAACAACACTACTCGATGAAACTCCCGGAACACCGCCTAATAAGACACCACTACCACCTTGAGCTTTCTCTAAACAATGCGCTCCTGCCTGAATCGACAAACGACCCGCGACTTCACTCATGGGCGACAATAATGGTAAACCACCAAAGCGGTCCGTAACCGTTTCATAAGCAATTGCCACACAACCTGATTCCATCAATGCTTTAGCTTGCTTAGGATCTGGCGCCAAATGCAAATACGTAAATAGCACTTGACCTTCCCGCAACATTTGACACTCATTTAATTGCGGCTCTTTGACTTTAATAATCATATCAGCTTGTTGAAATACTTCAGCTGCGCTCGCAACAATGATGGCTCCTGAAGCACTGTAATCTTCATCAGTAATACCAATTCCCATGCCAGCATTGGTTTCAATAACCACTTGATGTCCATGGTGAATCAACTCTCGCACACTACTTGGTACTAAGCCAACGCGATACTCATGTGATTTTATTTCTTTTGGGACCCCTACAATCATGCTAATAACTCCGTCAATTTAGGAACAATATCGAATAAATCTCCAACTAATCCATAATCAGCGATTTGAAAAATTGGCGCATCCTCATCCTTATTGATGGCCACAATAATTTTGCTGTCTTTCATCCCGGCTAAATGCTGAATAGCACCGGAAATACCAATAGCAATATATAAATCGGGTGCCACGACTTTACCAGTCTGTCCAACTTGATAATCATTTGGCACATAACCCGCATCAACAGCGGCACGAGATGCACCGATGGCGGCATCAAACTTATCTGCCAAGGCTTCGAGTAATTTAAAATTTTCGCCGTTTTGCAAACCACGTCCTCCAGAAATAACAACCTTCGCAGCAGTTAATTCTGGGCGTTCAGAAATATTTAATTCTTGTTTAATAAACTCAACTTTATCACAGCTAACACTATCGCTAAGCTTGTCGATAGGCGCGGTATTGCCTGATTTCTCTGCGGCAGCAAAAGCCACCGGTCTAACCGTAATCACTTTACAATTATCGCTACTTTTCACGGTGGCAATAGCGTTACCCGCGTAAATAGGCCTTTTGAAAGTATCACTATCAAGCACCGCAATAATATCGGAAATTTGTGCCACATCAAGTAAAGCAGCAACGCGCGGCATAACATTCTTACCCATGGTCGTTGCCGGCGCTAATATGTGACTATAATTTTTTGCCTGTTGTACAATGAGTGCGGCTAAGTTTTCAGCAAGTACATGTTGAAAGATATTGTTGTCGCAATAAATGACTTTGCTGACGCCAGCAAGTTCAGCAATTTCATTAGCAACGGCATCAGCTTGACTGCCCGCAAGCAACACCTCGACATCACCCGCAATTTGTTGCGCGCAAGTAATGATTTTCGCGGTAGCTGCATTCAATGTTTGATTATTATGTTCTGCTATGACTAATACCGCCATAATGCTCTCCTTAAATGAGGCCTTCGACTTTTAATTTTTCGACCAGTTGCTCAACACTCTCAAGCTTTATTCCTGCATCACGTTCAGCAGGCGCTTCCACTTTTACGGTGGTTAAACGTGGTGAGACATCAATATTTAATTCTGTCACCGGAATTGTATTCAGCGGTTTCTTTTTCGCTTTCATGATATTTGGTAATGAAGCATAACGCGGCTCATTTAAGCGTAAGTCTGTTGTAATAACAGCAGGTAGTGTTAAAGATAATGTTTCAAGGCCGCCATCGATTTCGCGCGTTACTGCGACTTTATCTGCTTGGCATTCAACAGCAGATGCAAAGGTTGCTTGTGGCCAATCTAAAAGTGCTGCCAACATTTGTCCAGTTTGATTGTTATCACCATCAATCGCTTGTTTACCAAGAATAACCAGCTGTACTTGTTCGCGCTCAACCAGTGCTTTTAAACATTTTGCTACGGCTAATGGTTCTAAATTTGCATCAGTCTCAACATGAATAGCTTGATCAGCCCCTAATGCTAGCGCCGTACGTAATGTTTCTTGGCATTTAGCCGGCCCAATACTGACAACCGTAATATCTTCAGCAATGCCTTTCTCTTTCAGGCGCACAGCTTCTTCAACCGCAATCTCATCAAAAGGGTTCATCGACATTTTTACATTGGCAATATCAACGTTGGAATGGTCACTTTTAACTCTAACTTTGACGTTGTAATCAACGACGCGCTTGACAGCAACGAGAATTTTCATAGTTAGCAGTGCCCCTAAATAGTCACGCATTCTTAGTAGGACTTACGCAAAACTCTTTACCTGTGCCCTTTGGGTACCTCGTCTAAAGAGTTTTGCGTAAGTCCTAATCTTAATATGACAGTTGTGTAAAATTTGATGCGCATAATGAACTTTTTTTATTTTCCGGTCAAGTGGTAAGAATGTGTCCATAACGCTTTGATTGTGGTCGTAACTCTCGCTACAATCACGGCTCTTTTGGTTTAAGGAGAATTCAATCATGCAGCGTGAGTCAATGGAATTTGATGTTGTTATTGTCGGTGCCGGTCCTGCAGGTTTATCTGCAGCGATTCGTTTAGCACAACTTAATCAGGAACAGCAAAAGAATTTTAGTATTTGCGTGATTGATAAAGGTTCTGAAGTTGGTGCTCACATCTTATCCGGCGCAGTATTAGAACCACGCGCATTGAATGAGCTTATTCCTGACTGGCAAGACAAAGGTGCACCATTGCAAACGCGGGTCTCTGAAGATCAATTTTTGTTTTTAGGTAAAGAAAAATCATGGCGCCTCCCTACTCCACCACAAATGCATAATAAAGGTAATTACATCATTAGCTTAGGCCAGCTGTGTCGTTGGTTAGCAGAACAAGCAGAGAATTTAGGTGTTGAAATTTTTTCAGGCTTCGCCGCTACTGAAGTTCTTTATAATGAGAATAACGAGGTTTATGGTATTGCCACTGGTGATATGGGTATTGCTAAAAATGGTGAGCATACAGAAAATTATCAGTCTGGAATGGAATTACATGCCAAACAGACGTTGTTTGCTGAAGGGTGCCGCGGTTCTTTATCGCAAGTATTGATGGACAAATACCAGTTACGCAAAGATTGTGAGACACAAACTTACGGCATCGGTTTGAAAGAGATTTGGGAAATCCCCGCAGCACAACATCATGAGGGGCGCGTTATGCATAGCATTGGTTGGCCGCTAGACAACAATACTTATGGCGGTTCATTCTTATATCACCTTGCTGATAACAAAATTGCCGTGGGGTTTGTTATTGGTTTAGATTATCAAAATCCTTACCTGAGCCCATATGATGAATTTCAACGTTTTAAAACCCATCCGAAAATTAAACCTCTTTTCGAAGGTGGCCGGCGTTTGGCGTATGGCGCACGCGCCTTGAATGAAGGTGGATTACAATCAATTCCCAAATTAAGTTTTCCTGGTGGTATGCTGATTGGTTGTAGCGCAGGTTTCCTTAATGTACCGAAAATTAAAGGTAACCACACAGCGATGAAATCTGGCATGGTTGCAGCTGAAACCGTTTTTAAAGCTTTACAAGAAGATCAAAGCGGTGAACTTGATTATGATACCGCAATGCAAACCTCATGGGTTTGGGATGAATTATCTCGCGTGCGTAATATCCGCCCGGCCTTTCAACGCGGCTTATGGGTTGGCTTAAGCTATGCTGCGTTGGATAGCTATATTTTGCGCGGCAAAGCACCATGGACGTTCCATCATCATGCTGATCATAAAGCGTTAAAACCCGCGAAACAGTGTCAGGAAATCACGTATCCTAAAGCTGATGGTAAAATTACTTTTGACAAGTTATCGTCGGTTTTCATTTCCAATACCAATCATGAAGAAAATCAACCTTGTCATTTGACATTAAAAGATTCTACGGTGGCCATTGAAACTAACTGGAAAGTTTATGCATCACCTGAACAACGCTACTGCCCTGCTGGCGTGTATGAAATTGTTCAAGAACAAGCTCAAGACGCACCGCGTTTACAAATTAATGCCCAGAATTGTGTGCACTGTAAAACCTGTGATATTAAAGATCCGACACAAAATATTGTTTGGATTCCACCTGAGGGAGGTGGTGGGCCCAATTACTCCGAAATGTAACGGGAGCTCCGTACACACGCTTATACTTCGCTAAAGTAAATTTTTAAAACGCTCAGGTATTAATCCACCGCGCTTTTAAACTGTATTCTGCCTTGTCTAAACAGATATACCAAGCTCAAGTAACAAAACCAACTTTATTTGTGCTCTATATATTTTTAGAAAACATGTCTGCTGTAAATGCTTGCTCGCTTTTACCAACGATGCAAGCAACCGCAGAGTCACCAGCAATATTCACTGCGGTGCGTACCATATCCAATAAGCGATCGACACCGATAATTAAAGCAATGCCTTCGACAGGTAAGCCGACTTGTTGTAATACTACGGCCAAGGTAATTAAGCCCACGCCCGGCACGCCAGCGGTGCCAATCGAGGCTAAGGTCGCAGTCACTATTACCATTAACAAGCTCATAACCGATAAATGCAAGTTGTAAGCATTAGCAATAAAGATCGTGGCCACGCCTTGCATGATGGCCGTACCATCCATATTAATCGTTGCGCCCAATGGAATCACGAATGCTGCTACTGAATTTTTCACGCCCAGTTTGTTTTCAACTGTTGTTAAGGTAACAGGAATCGAAACCGTACTGCTCGAAGTACTAAAAGCAAAAATCATAGCAGAAAATATTTTGCGGAAAAAAATCAATGGATTTAGGCGCGCAAAAAAAACCAATAAAACACTGTTGGTCAGCGTGACATGAATGAGTAACACTAATAGCACCACCATAAAATATCCGAATAACTCAACAATTAACTTCACTCCCGTTTGCGCGAACTGCGTGACAATTAAACAAAACACGCCATAAGGAGCAAGATATAAAATCATGCCGATGAATTTCAATAAAATGCTGTTCAGGTCATTAATAAAACTGGCAATCCTCTCCCCGGGTTTACCTGCAACAGCAATTGCAATCCCCAATAAAATTGCAAATACGATCACTTGGATCATTTTGCCATTAGCCATAGCCTCAATTGGATTTTGCGGGAAAGAATTAATCAGCATTTGTTTCAGTGACATGCTGTTTTGTTGTAATTGAAATGTTTTCGATGTCATTAAATGCGCGCCACTGCCGACTGCAAACAACTTAGCAAATAACAAAGCTAACGTGATCGCCACACAGGTTGTAATCAAATATAAGCCAATCGTTTTAACGCCAATGCGGCCAAGTTTACGCACATCACTTAAATGACAAACGCCATCAACTAATGAAATGAAGACAATCGGCACCACCAGCATTTTCATTAAGATAATAAAAATCAAACCTAAAGTATCGAAAAGCCCGTTAATAAGATAAGTGTGAATAAAATGTTCTTGTGGGATTTGGTTGAAGATGATGCCAATAATTATCGCCGCAATCATGGCAATAATAATATTGCGCGTCAATTTGCTATGTGCTCCTTGCATGAGTATCCCTCGACCAAATTTTCATATTTGTTATTGATTGTCATCATAACGACTCATACACGAAATAACAACTTAACGCGTCTCAGTCTCTTGTTTAAAATTATCTGGATTACAGGGTTTTCCGACATTACCTACAAAATGCAGCATCGACAGATAAATTTGGTCTCGCCATACTATAGCGGTACTTTATTAACAAAAATCATTGAGGAGAATCATTGTTATGAATTATAAGAAATTAATTGTTGGCTTAAGTCTTTTGGTTCCTGTTGTTTGTTTTGCGCAGCCACATAGTAATCTGCAAAAAACACATCATCGCCAGCAAACCATTCAACAAGCAACTAGCTATACTGCACAAAACCAAGCAAAAATTAATATTAATACAGCCAGCGAAGCAGTATTGCAATCTGTAAAAGGTATTGGTCCAAAACGTGCTGTAAAGATCATTGCTTATCGCAAAAAAAATGGAGACTTTAAATCAGTAAATGATTTAACAAATATCCGTGGCATTGGTAGTAAAATGATTGCACGGATACAAAATAAACTTAGCGTTAAATAATACTATTGGCTAACGTAATATGTTCCTTTGTTATTATGAGGCAAAGGAGCATATTTCTATTTCGATAAAACTTACCAAAACGACATGTCCTTATGTAAATAAAAAGCAGAGGCCTAAAAGCAAAACTAACCGTTGCCCTTCCCGCGTTATATTTTACGGCTTAAACGTACTAGCGGCTTCGCTGTAGTCCCTTGCACGATAATTGAAAAACAAACGATAGCGTAGGTCATAGCAAGAATAATATTACGTGGACCACCGGCAGGAATCGATAATGCCATCGCAACTGCCAAGCCGCCACGCAGTCCACCCCATGTTAAGATACTAATGATATTTGGCACGTAAATACGAGTCCGTTTAAACCAGCTTATAGGAACAGCAACGGTAATAAAGCGCACTAACAGCACTAATGGAATAGCAGCGAATCCTAGATAAACTTCATTTACTGAAATATTTAAAACTAATAATTCTAAGCCAATAAGTAAAAATAAAATAACGTTTAGAATTTCATCGATCAGTTCCCAAAATGTGAATAAGCTATTACGGGTTTTCTCTGACATCATAAAGCGTCGGCCTTGGTTGCCAATAAAGATGCCGGCAACAACCATAGCTAATGGCCCTGAGACACCAATACTTTGTGCTAGCGCATAACCACCCGTGGTTATCATTAAGGTCACCAGTAACTCTAAGACTAAATCATCTATTGGTCGTATTAACCAGTAGGCAAACAAACCAAATAACACGCCCAGAATAATACCGCCAAAAGCTTGTTGGCAGAATAATACCGCCACATGCGACCAAGAAAAGCCGCCATTCATAAACGCCACTTGATAGATTGTTAAAAACAATACGATGCCGACGCCATCATTAAACAAAGACTCTCCGGCTAAAATAGTCGCGAGTTCTTTTGGCGCTTTAACTTCTTTGACGGTTGCTAGAACCGCGATGGGATCTGTCGGTGAAATTAAGGCTCCAAACAATAAACAATAAACGACACCAAAATGAATATTGAGTAAATCATTAAGAATAAGATAAACCAAACCGCCAACCAGTAATGTCGATACAATCGTACTCAAGGTTGAAAGCACAATGATTTCCCATTTCTGACTAAGTAAATCATTTATATCCAGCGTTAGACCACCAGCAAAAAGTAAAAAACCTAACATTCCATTGATCAGCAAATCATGAAAGTTTATTTGAGCAAGAACGGATGCCGCATGTTGTTCAATGGTCGCAAATCCAAACTTACCTAATAGTAATAAAATCAAAGATAAAAATAATGCCGCAGCCATGATGGCGATGGTGGTTTGTAATTTGATATAACGATAATTTAAATAAGCAATGATCACCGCCAATGTGAATAGAATACAAATGGTGTTGTAAAGTAACATGTTCTTAGTTATTACCGCTATTGTTATAATTGGTGAGGAGCATAGCGGATAAGCTTACTGGCTGCAATATCGCTCACATAATAAAGCATAAACAGCACGCATACCCATAGCTTCGCCGCCATGAGGATGCCCAGGACGTTCTTTATTATTGTAAGCCATTATATCAAAATGCAACCAATCAATACCTGGCGTAACAAACTCTTCAATAAACAATGCTGCAGTAATCGCACCTCCATTACCAGAATTCGCAGCATTATTGATATCCGCAATAGTACTGTTAAGCATTGTTCGATAAGGTCTGAATAGTGGTAGTTGCCACACAGGGTCCAGAGTCTTTTCTGCCTGCATGGTTAATTCCACGGCTAATGCTGTAGATGATGAAAAGAATGCAGCAATCTCGGTACCAACCGCAACACGAGCAGCGCCAGTTAAAGTGGTAAAATCAATGATGAGTTCTGGCTTATCACGACAAGCTTCGGCAATGGCATCGGCAACGATCACTCGGCCTTCGCCATCAGTGTTGCCAATTTCAATCGTTTTTCCAACTCGCGAAGCAATCACATCACTCGGCCGTAATGCATTTCCAGCAATGGCATTTTCAACGGCAGGAATCAATACGCGTAAACGTACCGGTAACTCGTTTGCCATAATGAGATTTGCTAAGCCAAGGACATTGGCTGCCCCACCCATATCTTTTTTCATGAGAAGCATACCACCAGATGGTTTAATATCTAAACCACCTGTGTCAAAGCAAACACCCTTACCAACAAGAGTGATTTTGGGATGGCTTGCATTACCCCAGGTAAAATCAATTAAACGCGGAGCAGAGCTACTGGCACGTCCTATAGCATGAATCGCAGGATAATTTTCTTTTAATAAATCATCGCCAACAATTTCACTGTAATCAGCAGCATATTCCGCGGCGAGTTCTTTTGCCGCTAGCGCTAATTCTTCAGGCCCCATATCTTCAGCAGGTGTATTAATTAAATCACGCACTAAGTATGTGCTGCGCAGCATTGCTTTTAACCAATCTTGATCGCGCTTATTATGAATTAATAATTTAGGATAATCGCGCTTATCTTCTTTATAGCGCGTAAACGCGTATGCGCCCATGCCCCAAGCAAGTGCAGCTAAACGTTGATCGCAATCATCACCTTGTAAAAGATAAACTTGATTAGGCAGTTGTTTGGCAAGCGCACCAAAACTTTGAAACGGATCTTCAACATCGATACCCAATAACACTTGTTCAAGATTACCTTGATTATCGTGCAGCAAACAAAAACTGCCTGCTTTTGCTGTAAAGTTAACAGTGTTAACCCAGTTTTTGATTCTATCGGGTTGTTCAAGCAGAAAAGCAGCAAAGCGATTTTCCACAATACATATAAGAGGAATCGCCGCGTCTGTTTTTTCAAAATGATAATATGGTAACATTTATAATACTCCTCGTTGCATTTGGTCACGCTCTATGGCTTCAAATAATGCTTTGAAGTTACCCTCTCCAAAACCATCATTACCTTTGCGCTGAATAATTTCAAAAAAGACGGGGCCCAGCATATTCTCAGTGAAGATTTGTAATAATAATCCGTCATCCGTTGTGGCATTACCATCAATTAAAATCTTATCTCGCTGCATTTGCGCTAAATTTTCTTGATGCCCCGGTACACGTGCATTAACGGTCTCATAATATGTATCAGGCACATCAAGGAACGTAATCTTGTTTGCCGCTAACGCTTCAACTGATTGATAAATATTATCTGTACCAAGCGCAATATGCTGAATACCTTCGCCATGAAACTCTCGAAGAAACTCTTCAATCTGTGATTTATCATCTGTCGCTTCATTTAAAGGAATGCGGATCTTGCCACATGGACTTGTTAAGGCGCGACTGATTAAACCAGTCATTTGGCCTTGGATATCAAAAAAGCGTATTTCTTGAAAATTAAAGATGCGTTTGTAAAAGTCATACCAATCATCCATTTGGCCACGTTTAACATTATGTGTTAAATGATCAATATAGGTTAAGCCACAATCCTGTGCTGCCGCTTGATTTTCCACATGAATAAAATCAGTCTCATAAACACTGTGAAGAAGACTCTCATCAAGAAGATAAATTAAACTGCCGCCAATACCTTTAATAGCCGGGATCTCACATTCTTGTTGCTCGTGATGTATGTGTAAAACTTCTGCACCTTGACTAATAGCATGAGCTAATGCCGCATTAGCATCTTTAACCCGAAAAGCCATCGCACAACAGCCAGCACCATGTTCCTCAGCGAAAGTCGCCGCTAAAGTCTGCGGTTCTTTATTTAAGATAAACCTGATCGTACCCTGGCGAAACAAAGTAACATCTTTAGAACGGTGTTTAGCAACGATTTGAAAACCAAGCTGTTGAAATTGCTTAGTTAAAATATCAGGCTCAGGACTAGAAAATTCAAGAAATTCAAATCCATCCGTGCCCATGGGGTTGTAATCATCAAGTTTTATCATAAATACTTCTCCGTTCGCGCCGGGTATTTAAGTAATTATGTCGTTATTCAGCAAAAACACAAATATGGACGACTTAAGCGACTTAAATGCAAACAGGCAATTGAGCTATCTTCAAAAATCCCGTACAATCATGTGCTAGTTTTGCCCAGAGCACACCAAGGTAGAGGATAATACCATGAAAAAACGCATGACACTGATGTTAATTGGTGTAACCCTTTTATTTTGCTTGATTTTTGGCTGGTGGGGCTTCAAACAATATATGATGGGCCAATTCATTGCGCATTATCACCCAGCACCGGTAAACATTACCGCGACTTCCGCAAAAGAAGAAGTCTGGCGCCCCTATATCAGTGCAACAGGCACATTTGTTGCAATTAATGGCGTTGATATTACCTCACAGGCAGCCGGTTTAGTCACGGGCATCGATTTTCATTCTGGTCAAAAAGTTGATAAAGGCACCATCCTCGTCTCACTCGATACCCGAGTTGATCAAGCCAACTTAAAAAATGATGAAGCGGCATTGACACTAGCAAGTATTGACTATAGCCGCAGCCAACAATTATTAGTTAAAAATGCAGTCTCAAAGGCAGTGTATGATAGTGACCGCGCTAAGCTCAAAGAAGCTAAAGCCGCCGTTGAACGTGATGAAGCATTAATTTCGCAAAAGAATATCAGTGCTCCTTTTTCCGGAAAATTGGGTATTCGCCAAGTTAATATTGGTGATTATATTTCGCCAGGCAAAGCCTTAGTAACTTTACAACAGCTTGACCCCTTGTATGTACACTTTTCATTACCTGAACAAAATTTATCACAAATAAGAACGAATCAACAAGTACAAGTTCGCATTGATGCTTATCCAAAACAAGTCTTCATCGGCGAAATCAATGCAATTAATTCGAAAGTGAATTTACAGACGCGTTCATTCTTAGTTCAAGCAACGATTCCAAATCCTCATAATGAATTATTGCCAGGCATGTTTGCCAATGTTCATGTTATTTTGCCGGTCCGCGATCATGTGGTTACGGTACCACAAACAGCCATAAGCTATAGCTTATATGGCGATGCGGTTTATGTCCTTGAAGCAGAGAAAACGAAACATAAGAAAGATACAAAACATGACAAGCACAACAAAAAAGCCAAAAGCCAAGCGCATAAGCTCTATTTTGCGATGCGTCGTTCTGTCACTGTTGGCTCTAGGCGTGATGCTGAAGTAGCGATCACTCATGGTTTAAAGCCAGGTCAGCTGGTGGTAACGTCCGGACAAGTAAAATTAAGTAATCACACCGAAGTGCTTATTAATAATAAAGTGGAGCCATAATCGATGCGCTTCACTGATATTTTCATTAAACGACCTGTTTTAGCTTCGGTAATTAGTATTCTTATCTTGGTATTTGGTGCGCGTGCTTTAATGACTTTACAGGTTCGCGAGTTTCCAAAAATGGAAAATACCGTTATCAATATAACAACCTCTTATCCTGGAGCCAGTGCGCAATTGATGCAAGGTTTTGTCACGACACCTTTGGAAAAGTCTATCGCCAGCGCCGATGGTATCGATTACATCACCGCAACGAGCAATCAGAATGTCAGCCAAATAAGCGCGCACATTAAATTAAACTATGACCCCGAAACTGCGCTCACCAATATTATGGGTAAAGTTGCCGCCGTTCGCTATTTATTACCACGGAATGTTAATGACCCTGTAGTTACAAAAGAAACCGGTAACCAAATGGCTTTAATGTATATAGGTTTCTACAGTAAAGGCATGTCTGGCGAACAGATCACTGATTATTTGACTCGCGTTGTGCAACCAAAATTAGAAACCGTTGGTGGTGTCGCCAAAGCTGAAATTCTCGGCGGCAAAACCTTTGCCATGCGCGTCTGGTTAAATCCCAATAAGATGGCAGCTTTGCACATTACCGCAACACAAGTTCAACAAGCATTAACAGCCAATAATTTCCAAGCACCTGCAGGACAAACCAAAGGTAAATATGTCATATTTAACCTAAATGCTGAAACTGATTTACATAAAATCCAACAATTTAAAGATATCGTTATTAAAAATGATAATGGCACCTTGATTCGCATGAAAGATATTGCCAGCATTAAATTGGGTTCTGAATCCTATGATTCTTCAGTAAGATTTAATGGTAAAGGCGCCGTTTTTATCGGCATCTATGGTACACCTTCCGCTAATCCTTTAACCGTGATATCACAAATTCGTAAACTTTTCCCTAAAGTTCAAGCTGAATTTCCATCGAGTTTAAAAGGTAAAGTTGTTTACGACAGTACCACATACATTCGTGCTTCGATCCATGAAGTTCTAACAACGTTGTTAGAAGCAACACTGATTGTCATGCTAGTCATTTTCTGCTTCTTAGGCGCTTTCCGCACGATGGCTATTCCTATGTTAACCATACCATTATCGTTAATTGGTGCTGGCTCTATCATGTTGGCATTAGGCTTCTCAATTAATATCTTAACCTTATTGGCAATGGTCTTGGCTATTGGCTTAGTTGTCGATGATGCGATTATTGTTGTCGAAAATATTTATCGCCATATTGAAGCTGGTGAATCACCGCGTGAAGCCGCATTAGCTGGCGCTCGTGAAATTGCCGCTCCCGTTATTTCCATGACGATTACTTTGGCAGCTGTATTTGCACCGATTGGCTTAATGGGAGGCTTAACAGGCGCCCTTTTTACCGAGTTTGCCTTTACCCTTGCCGGCACAGTCATTATTTCAGGTGTTATTGCACTAACATTATCACCAATGTTGTGTTCAAGAATTTTATCACATGATTTAGCCACGAAGCCTTTAGTTAAAAAAGTTGATCGCACCTTTGAAATTATCAAAAACTTTTATCAGCGCCGCCTACATTCAACATTACAATATCGACCCGTCGTTTTTGTTTTTGCACTTATTATTGTCGTCAGTATTTTCTTCTTATTTAGTACCACACAAAAAGAATTGGCACCAAAAGAAGATCTAAGCGCCATTTGGGTGATGGCACAAGCACCGAACTATGCCAACCTTGATTACTTAGAAAAATATACCGATCAACTGACAAAGGTTTATGATAGCTTTCCTGAGACTCAAGATTCATTCCTTATTAATGGCGCTGAAAATATAAATATGGCTATTTCAGGCATGATTTTAAAGCCTTGGAATGAGCGTAGTAAAACTGCTGCTGAAGTTCAGCCATTGGTACAGAAAAAATTAAATAGTATTGCTGGTTTACGATTATTTGCAGTACTGCCCCCTGCGCTACCAGGAACGGGCGGTGGCCCACCAATAAAATTTGTCTTAACAACCACAGCGGGATATAAAACCATTAACCAAGCAGCAGAGAAAATTGCTCATGCAGCACAAACCAGTGGCATTTTCGAATATGCTGCAGCTGATTTGAAGTTTAATCGTCCGCAATTAGAGATTAACGTTAACCGAGATAAAGCAGCCGAACTTGGCATTACGATGCAACAAATTGGTACTGCGCTGAGCACATTCTTAGGTGGAAACTATGTTAACTTATTCAGTATGCAAGGTCGGAGTTATCAAGTGATCCCACAAGTGCAACGACGTTTTCGTTGGAATCCAAATGAACTTAAGTATTATCACATCCGTACTGCTAGTGGTGATATGGTGCCATTAACGAGTGTTGTGAAATTAAGCTACAGCATCCAGCCAAATAGCTTGACGCAGTTTCAACAGCTGAATTCAACAACGATTGAAGGCATGATGATGCCAGGTCAAACAATTGCTGATGGTTTAGCTTATTTGCGCAAAGCCGCTGCTAAATATATGCCAAAAGACATGTCTTATGATTATGCTGGCGCTGCTCGCCAATACGTTCAAGAAGGTAATAAACTCATGTATACCTTCTTCTTTTCAATATTAATTATTTTCTTAGTCTTGGCGGCACAATTTGAAAGTTTCCGTGACCCCGTCATTATTATGTTTAGTGTACCGATGTCGATTTGTGGGGCATTGATCGCACTCAACGTTGGTTTAGCAACATTAAATATTTATACTGAAATTGGTTTGGTGACATTGATTGGCTTGATTAGTAAACACGGTATTTTAATGGTGCAATTTGCTAATCAATTACAAATCGAAGAAGGTTTATCGGTATATGCTGCCATCGAAAAATCAGCAACACTACGATTGCGCCCAGTTTTGATGACAACATTGGCGATGGTCTTTGGAGTCTTTCCATTGGTGTTTGCGAGTGGCGCGGGAGCTGTATCACGTTACAACATGGGCCTTGTTATTGCTGTTGGTATGACTATTGGTACACTGTTTACCTTGTTTGTAGTACCAACAATGTATACTTACTTTGCGAAAGATCGTAATGCTATTAAAGATGAGCAAAAAGCAATACAAACAAGTGTTAACTGTAGTGAACCAGACAGTTAAGCAGCACATAAATCACACAGTATATATGCTGCTATTGCTTCGTGGTGAAATCCGTGGCGATGAACTAGTTAGTGAGCTACCTCTCCTCGTAGCAGCAATAAAATTTTCTCGCCGCCAAAAACTATATATAGGTATAACTCGACCAAGTTCAAGTGGCATTGTACTTTTACCACGTTTATGACGTTTTCGTTGTCGAGGTTGCTGCGAAACAATCAATAGGCCATTCTCTTTTCCTTCTATATTTTTTGACGCATCTACTTGAGAAGGTAATTGGTTATCAACTCTATGTTCCCCCAGTTTTCCTATGAGGCCCATTTTTTGCTTTGCAAGAGGACGTTGTCGCTGTTCGCTTAACCCTTGTGAAGCATTCCTTTTTATAGGCAAACGGGCTTGCATTTTTCGAGGAAGCTGTAAACATAATGCATCAACCTCCACTTGTGATAATACGGCTAAGATATTTCCTAATAATGTTCGTCGCTGTAGAAGCATAACTTGTACAACTCGCTGTTGCTGAGTAGGTTCCAGGCTACATAAAACTGTTGCCGCGTTTAACTTAGGCAGTATAGCTATCAAATCAATAACACTATCTGCTTGTAAATAATCTAACACAGCACGTTGTTGTCGACAAAATAGTTCTGCTACAATAATTTCAGCAGCAACAAAATCACAGAACATATGTATATCCAAATGTAGCAAAATTAATGCGGCTGTTTCAATAGAAGCACTATGCAGTAAACATTCAACATCTCGCTTCGACATATAACCACAAGCTTGATGTAATACTGCTTGTAATTGTTCAGTTTGCTTCTCTACCCCTAGTTTTATTAATTGTGACAAATACTGCTGCTGCTTGACATGACTAAAGTTAACAAATAATAACGCCGCATTATTTATCGTAAATGATAATAGTAATTCAGTCGCACTATGTTCATTTCCTGCAATCAAGAGACGTTGCCAAGCTTGCACTAAAAGAGGTTGCAAAATCTTTGTTGGCATATAGGTTAAATCAACACAAACCAGGAGATGCTTTAATAATGCAATAGATAAATATGGTAATAAGGCTAACTGTTGGCTCTCATATAATTGCGAAAATAACACAACCATGCGCTGCAATTTACTCACATCTATCTCTGTTGCTGAATCATCATTTTGACAGCAAGCATTTAACACGGCAGCAACACGCTTGAGGTTAAATCTATTTATAGCACTGTCATAATCATCTCTGGGTAATAGGTGAGAGGCTCGCATACAATTGAGAAAAACCTCATCCGACAAACTATGCAGCAAGATAGATAGCATGCGCTGATTATCACCTGAAGCTAGTAAACCATCAAAAAAGGATTGCGGCATTACCCATGCATGCTTACGCGAATTAAAGTGGCTTATATTACTTATTGCATTAAAGCTTTCAACAAACGCATCTATTGAATTTGTATAGTACAGAGCATTGCGTTTTTTATTCTTTTTAACAATTATAAATAGTCGACTAAACAACAAAACATTCTCACGAGATAAGCCATCAAGAATAGAAATCAATAAACGCTGATATCTTGGCAAATCTGATAGCAGCAAAGCTCTTAATAAAAACAAACAATCAATTTGATCCGCAACTGCAGGATCTTGACTCTGTAGACGTTGATTAAAAAAATCAATCAACTGATTTTTAAATGGATAAACTAACAGTAGAGGTATAGCTCGCTGCACAGACATAGATAGCAACATGTCCAGCTGCGCAGGTGAATTTCTGATAAGATCATTTGGAAAGAGTTGAGCTAATAATTCATTATTACTAATATCCTTTTGGATAGCATCGATCGCCAGATTTACATAAATCATTCTGCGAATATATGGACTTGCTTGCTGCCAAGCTTGTAATTGCTCTTCAGGTTTTAATACCTGCCAAAATTCATCAACGTCGAACCAAACATCCTCATCTTCTTGAACAGAATCTACTTTAGCTAATAGTTGTAATAGGATATTAATCTTTTTACTTTGTTCGAAAAATTGCTGACAACTATGAATAAACGCCAACATTGCTCTACTATTCAATAAACTTAATAAGATTGCTGCCAGTTTCTCACAAGGAAGCAACGCTATCATTGCATCAACAATTTCTTGTTTTGCAATATTGTCTCCAACACTGCGCATAAAGAATATAAGATATTCATTGCTTGCATTTGCCAATAGGAACTCACAATACTGTTTACGTGACGAAGTCTCTTCTAGTAAAGAATCCATCACATCAAGATGTAGAACATGCTCCTCAATATCTGCTGATATACTAAGTGAATTAAGTAACACCGTGAGTTCATCTAATCTTAAATTATATAGTATTTCTTTAAATCTCGAGCTGCTTAAGAAATTTGTCGTAACTAGCAAATATCTTAGCAATTCTCCTCTATGTGGACAATGCTGCATTAAGCGTGGAAAAATGGGTTGCCCAATAAAACTTTCGATAACCGTTAAAAATTCTATATTGGTATAGCCCATCATTGCAGATAAGAATCTGAGGCAATCAGATCGCAACATAGCGGAGAAAACTCCGGCGACATTACGTAATAATAATCTTGCCATGTTAAATTCTTGCAGTAATTCTAAAAAACCACGAGCTACGTCATCCATAGGCGAGGCTAATAATATTGCCTTAGAAACATCGGGTCTATCAATAAAAAAAGCTACGCGCAATGCTTGTTTTGCAACATGTGAATATGCTGTTGAACTTAATTGAGATATCACTTTACCTAGCGCATCAACACTCACATAACTAAAAATAAAACATAACTCCGCGAACATTTCATCTTCATATTTTTGATTTTGTACTCTGCGCTCAAATGAAAACTGTGCAGCACCAACCAGAGATGTGTTCCTGTTGGCTTGAGCTAACTTTAATTTAATTTCTATATAATCTAGTAACATTTGAGCATCGAGCGAATTTAGCCAATGCAAATAAGTATTATTATTTTGAATGGGGCCTAGTCTAGTAAATCTTAATACTGTGCTCTCTAACATCGGTCCCAATATTCGACTCTCTATTAAGCCAGAATAATATCTTCGTAAGATGCTAGGCGACAGCCTTTCTACAACTTCAACCAATACACTTTTTGACTGACCCGGCAATACGTCACATGGTAATTTTGTAAAAACGTTAGCAGCAATATCATTCATGCCCCGTCTCATTAAAGAGACTACGAGGACTCGTTCAATAAAAATTGCAGGGAGTTTTCGTAACACCTCTTGTGCTTGACCATAATCTAGAGCGTATAACCAAAGCAATGCATTATCTGCGCTACTATTGCGAATAATATAAATTAAGTCCGTAATTGATAAGTAATCAACAGATAAAAGAGATTCCACTGGCAATGCAACGCTTGCTGATAGCAGTATTATTTTTTCGTTTGGCAATAAGCTTAAATTACGACTAACTAATTGTGGTTGGAATATGCAGAGTTGTTGCCAGAGCATGAAGAATGATGAATTGTCCATGCCCGCCATATGCGAAAAAATAATTTTTTGCTTTGTTGATTCAGACTGTAATCCTAATAAACGAACCTGATCCGTCTCAGCAAGAAAAGGAAAAAGTCGAGAAAACAAGCGTTCTACTCGAGAATCTTTATGATAATAGTTGAGAAAATATACTAAATAGCTATAAAGATGCTCGCCTCTTAATACTTCCTTGAGATAAGCTGTAGGCAGACCGGAAACAAACCGCAAGAAATTTTCTCTATTAGGAGCATCATTTTTAAGTCCCAATAAATAGTTCAAACAATAACGTGTGGATTTTATACCTAGCATCCCCATTAAAATCGGCATATAGCCGTCATCAATAGACAATATTACTTGGCACAATCTTTCTCTAGAAATATTGCCATTGGTAAAGTAATTTATTTCTCGTGATGGTAACAAACATAATAACTTGGCAATCGCATTATCATTAACAAACACATAAAATTGATGTAACAAATTTGTAAGATGTTCAAGAGACATCAATTTAGCGATATGCTGCAATCGTTCAACACTGAGTGCATTGGTGATCTTTGAAAAAACACCCGGTGTTGCTGAAGATATAATGTCAGCGATCGCGCGGTCAGAAAAATGTGTTATAAAATCCACCCCAAAGGAATGAAAACTTATATATTGCTGGATAACGGGTACTGGCATTAACAGCATTAACGCAACAAATTCTGGATATATTTTAAAATCATCACAATAACGAGCCAGTTGAAAACAAATGAGATGAGGCAGTTCTGCTAAATCTTCTGAAAATGCTTGGCTAAGTTGACCTATGCGCCGCAATTTACGCTTACTAAATATTCCACCACGCAATTCATTAATTAATAATGTATATAAAACAGTCCGTAGTTCAAATTTAAAAACACTATCACGAACATAAACTTTATTAAAAAAAACACCAACCTTTTTTAGATTATAACGATTTTCTCTAAGAATTTTTTTCAGCCTAGTTTTATCTAAGGCTTGTTGATTTAAATAACAACGCGCAAGGACAAAACAACCATACTTTAACATTTGCTCTATCGTGAACTTTTGTTGTTTAGTTCTGGTATATAGCAGTCTTCGCTCTTCTGCTAAGACTACATTAAAAATAATACGATGACTCAATGCGAAGATGTATCGCTCAACATCCGTCATGCTAGCAATAATATGCAATAACAATTCTGTAGGTAATAATACTACTTGTTGGCTTGCTTGAGATTGTTCTTGTTCTGAAACACCATTCATCATTACGCTTCACCGTGAAGAATGACTGCAGCGTCGTTGTTTTTTTTACTGTATCATAAAGAATAAGCCTACCGTTCGTTATTTTACAGTTGTATTTAGTCTATTTTCCTCATTTTGGGTTTATAATTAAGAAGAAGCAGCATAATTTTGGAGTCAATAATGACGATAAATTACAACGCCTATCCTACAAAATATTGGCATGAATTGGATGATGGTCGCATCCAATGTGATGTCTGCCCGCGCGAATGTCGTCTGCATGAAGGACAGCGTGGCTTATGTTTTGTTCGTGCTCGACAAAATAATACTGTGGTATTAACAACTTATGGTCGCTCTAGTGGATTTTGTATTGACCCTGTAGAAAAGAAACCACTTAATCACTTTTTACCTGGCTCTGCCGTTCTATCGTTTGGTACAGCCGGTTGTAATCTTGCCTGCAAATTCTGTCAAAATTGGGATATTAGCAAGTCACGTGAAATCGATACTTTAGGCAGTCGCGCCATGCCAGAAGACGTTGCGATATCGGCACAAAAGTTAGGTTGCCAAAGCATTGCGTTTACATACAATGACCCCGTTATTTTTATGGAGTACGCTATCGATATTGCCAAAGCCTGTCATGAAAGAGATATTAAAGCCATCGCTGTTTCAGCTGGCTATATCCAACCGGAACCACGTCGTGAATTCTATCAATACATGGATGCAGCTAATATTGATTTGAAAGCATTTACAGAACGCTTTTATCGAAAAATTTGTGGTGGCAGCTTACAAAATATTTTAGATACGCTGGTGTATTTAAAACATGAAACTAAGGTTTGGTTTGAAATTACGACGCTATTAATTCCTGATGAAAATGATTCTAGTGAAGAAATTACGGCAGAATGTAAGTGGATCATGGATAATCTTGGCCCTGATGTGCCCGTGCATTTCACAGCCTTTCATCCTGATTGGAAAATGTTGGATATCCCACCGACGCCCCCTAGTACATTAATACGTGCACGAGAAATCGCTATTGCTCATGGCTTGCATTATGCGTTTACTGGCAATGTTCATAATACTAATGGCGATAGCACCTATTGTCATCAATGCGGTAATTGTTTGATCCAACGTGATTGGTATCAAATTTTAGATTATCAACTTACCGATAGTGGACAATGCAATTATTGCGGTACGCAATGCGCCGGTGTTTTTCATGGGCCAGCAGGTCATTGGGGTCGTAAACGTATTCCTATACAAATTCGCGTTGAACATTAAATCCGTTGTTAATATCTACTGCTCCAGAACCCAAGTCATTATCACAGGGAAAACTAACTATTTGCCTTGCGCAATAATGGAAATAAAATCACATCACGAATCGAGGCTGAATCGGTAAACAACATGGCTAATCGATCAATGCCAATACCTTCACCAGCTGTTGGTGGCATACCATATTCTAAAGCCGTAATATAATCCTCATCATACGACATGGCTTCATCATCCCCTGCAGCTTTGGCTTCAACTTGTTTTTGGAAGCGCTCCGCTTGATCGTCAGGATCATTTAATTCAGAAAAGCCATTAGCAATCTCGCGACCGGCAATAAATAGTTCAAAACGATCCGTTATTGTTGGATCATCATTACTACGTCGCGCTAATGGTGAGATTTCCGTGGGATACGCGGTAATAAATGTTGGCTTAATTAAACGATGCTCAACAATTTTTTCAAAAATTTCTATTTGAATCTTACCTAAACCATACTCAGGTTTAACCTCTATTTTATAATGTTCCGCTATAGCTTTGGCTTTATTAAAATCCTGTAAATCTTGTATATTAATATCAGGATTGTATGCAACGATTGATTCTAATACCGTCATGCGCACAAAGCCTTTCGAAAAATCAATTTCATGATCTTGATAGTTTAATATCGCGGTCCCCAAAAGATCATTCGCCAATGTCCGAAACATATCCTCGGTTAAAGTCATCAAGTCTTCATAAGTTGCATAAGCTTGATAAAACTCCAGCATGGTAAACTCTGGATTATGTTGCGTTGATAAACCTTCATTACGAAAGTTACGATTAATTTCATAAACACGCTCAAAACCACCAACCACTAAACGTTTTAAATAAAGCTCAGGCGCAATACGCATAAATAAAGGCATATCTAAGGTATTATGGTGGGTATTAAATGGTTTTGCTGCTGCACCCCCGACAAGAGGATGCATCATAGGCGTTTCAACTTCCATAAAGCGACGTTGGTTTAAATACTGACGAATACCTGAAATTAATTGTGAGCGGATCCGAAAAGTTTCGCGAGTTTCAGCATTTACCATTAAATCAACATAACGTTGGCGATAGCGCGTTTCCAGATCAACTAAACCATGATATTTATCCGGAAATGGTTGTAATGATTTAGTAACGAGTCGAATACTATCTGCCCAAATCGATAACTCACCGGTTTTGGTTTTAAAAAGTTTACCGGTAACATGAATGATATCGCCGAGGTCCCAGGTTTTAAAGTTATCATACGCACCTTCTGGCAAATCATTTTTACGGATATACGCCTGTAGTTTACCGCTCATATCTTGTAAATGACAAAAGCTGGCTTTACCCATGATGCGACGCGTCATGATGCGCCCAGCAACATTAACAGGGATGGCCGCGGTTTCTAAGTCTTCTTTACTTTTACTTTCATGTTCTGTTATTAAGTCATCGAACCAATGCTCGCGATGAATTGCATTCGGATAAGCATTACCTTGCTCGCGTAGCTCTGTAAGTTTACGACGTCGCTCCGCAATTAAATCATTAACATCAACAACGGCTTCTTCCGTCGTTGTATTCTGGTTTTCTGTATTGTCATTCATAATTATTTCCATTATCTAAAGTTTTTTAAGGCGACATAAATGCTTTTAACGAAGTATAAACGCTTTTGCCTATATACTAGGGCCTATGCTAAAGCGTTTAGACGAGGCAAAAATATTTTTTAAAAGGCAATGGTATAAATAATACCTGAGCATTTTAAAAAATGCTTTTAACGAAGTATAAACGCTTTAGCGTAGGTCCTAAAGTCCTTCTTTTAAGCTGGCTTTAATAAACAGATCCAACTCGCCATCTAATACCGCTTGAGTATTTCCCGTTTCGACACCCGTACGTAAATCTTTAATGCGAGCTGAATCTAAAACATAAGAACGAATTTGACTACCCCAACCGATTTCCGATTTGGTTTCTTCTAGCGCCTGTTGATCAACTCTACGCTTTTGCATTTCCGATTCATATAATTTCGCTTTTAATTGTTTCAGCGCTTGCGCTTTGTTTTTATGTTGCGAACGATCATTTTGACACTGCACCACAATGCCACTTGGTTCATGGGTAATACGTACCGCAGAATCCGTTCGATTGACATGTTGTCCACCAGCACCACTAGCACGATAAGTATCAATGCGTAAATCTGCGGGATTAATGTCAATTTCAACTGAGTCATCAATTTCTGGTGAAATAAAGATTGATGCGAACGAAGTATGGCGTCGATTACCAGAATCAAAAGGCGATTTACGCACTAATCGATGCACACCACTTTCAGTACGCAACCAACCATAAGCATATGAACCCGCGATCTTCACCGTTGCACTTTTAATTCCTGCAACATCTCCAGCAGAAACTTCAATTAAGTCGCATTGAAAATCATGTTTTTCACCCCAGCGTAAATACATACGTAAAAGCATTTCAGCCCAATCTTGCGCTTCAGTACCGCCAGATCCAGAATTAATATCAACATAAGCATTATTTGGATCCATTTCGTGACTAAACATACGTTGAAATTCGAGTTGCTGTAGGGTTGTTTCTAATGCGTTTAAATCTTGTAGTACCACTTGTAAAGAATCTTCATCGTCTTCACTACTCGCCAATTGTAATAATTCTTCACTATCGATTAAACCCGTATCGAGTTGCATGAAGGTATTAACGACACTTTCAAGCTGAACACGTTCTTTACCAAGCTGTTGTGCTTTTTCTTGATTTTGCCAGACCGCTGGATCTTCTAATTCACGCGAGACTTCTTCTAAGCGCTCTTGTTTTTCAATGAGGTCAAAGATACCCCCTCAGCGTTTCAGTACGCTCAGTCATATCTTTGATGTGTTGTAGGTGTAGATTGATTTCTAACATTTTTTAACTCTATAAATACTGAACTTTGTCGAGATTACCTAAACTACAGTCTGGCGTCAATTATCCTAAACATCCAGATCAAACAGCGTCTTCGCCATTTGCAAGAACTGCAATTGCCCTTCTTCTGCTGCTTGGCGTAATTGCACACTGGGTTGATGCATAAATTTATTCGTTAAATTAGTCGCAAGCCAAGTCAATGCTTCCTCTGCAGGCGTACCATTCGCAATTAATTGCTGTGCTTTCTGCAAGACGTCATCACTCTGTGCCGTCGTTTGCTCACGATAAGCCGTAATTGTGGTATTGGCATCCAATGAACGTAAGCGTCGCATAAAATAATCAACATGCGCATCGACTAAAGCTTCGGCTTGTTCTGCGGCAAATTGGCGCTTCGATAAGCCTTGTTCAATGAGTTTCTGTAAATCATCAAGATTATATAAATAAACACTATCGAGTTCGGCAACTTGTGCTTCAATATCACGCGGTGCAGCAATATCGACGAGTAACATGGGTTTATATTTACGTTGCTTGAGTGCTGTTGTCACCATGCCCTTACCTAAAATTGGCAGTGGACTCGCCGTCGCACTAATCACGATATCCGCTCGCGCTAAATTGTCAGGAATATCTTGTAAACTAATGCCCTCTCCGGCAACGCGTTCAGCTAATTGTGTTGCTCGGGCTTTATTACGTCCGGCAATAATAATATTATTCACATTTATATCCTGCAGATACTGCGCAACCAGTGTAATCGTTTGGCCACTACCTATTAACATAACATTGGTTTTATCGATAGACTCAAAAATTTGTTTGGCAATATTCACCGCTAAAAATGCTACTGATACCGGGTTTGCCCCAATACCAGTATTCGAACGAATTTGTTTACTGACCGAAAAAACATATTGAAACACTCGGCGTAAATGCGCTCCAACAGCACCTTCTTCTTCAGCCATTGAATATGCGGCTTTGACTTGCCCTAATATTTGCGGCTCACCCAAGACCATGGAGTCTAAGCCAATCGCGACACGCAATAAATGCCGCAATGCCGAACGTTCTTGATGAAAATACAAATACGGACACATTTGTTCATAGGGGACTGCGCATAAATTCGTTAAATAATGTTGGATGATTTGTTGCGATTCAGTATCTGTGACAGGACTCTGTACATAGACTTCGGTACGATTGCAGGTTGAGAGGATCATCGCTTCATTTACCGCATGTTGTTCTAATAGTGCTTGCAAAGTACGACGATTATCTTCGGCAGATAAAGCCAATTTTTCGCGCACAGCAATTGGTGCCACTTTATGATTGAGTCCAAAACTATATAACGACATTACGTCTTTTATCCCCCGATATGATGGCGTTATTATAATCTTAAGTTATTCAAAGACAAGCCGTTTTAGTGATTTAGATCAGATTTAACTTAGTCTTACGCGCTTGCTTAACGGCCGGTTGATTTAAGCCAATAATTGGACATATTTCTAACTATTGGCTAATACTTAAAGAATAATGATTATTACGTGAGCAGAAATCATGGTCGCGACACCAGAGCCACTGTTAAAACAACTAGACCTCATCATTGCCAATGCAGAAGAACAAGCTCGACGCTTAGTCTCTGGTGAACAAAATAGCGAACCCAATACCGCTCCAGACTCAACAACATCACGTTCTTATACGAGAATGTTTCAAGACTTTACAGCGAAACAAGGTCGCCGAATTACAGGTACAACGGCAAAAACCCAGCGTATTTATCGCGCAACACAGACTTTGGCACAACATAAAGATCGCATCATTGCTGAATATGAAGCTTTATCAAAACCAACTGATTTTACAGTATTTGTTGAAAGCTATCGATTTAGAAGTGGTAAAGATGTTTATAGTCTTGGACAGGCACTAGGGAAAGCACCACAAAGCAAGAGACCTACAGCAAAGCCAAGAGCCAGAGGCAATGCTCATCAGCAAAGGCCTCCTGCAACACTCGTTGGGCAATACTTATTTGGCGATGTTGAACTCACTCTCATGAAGCCCTCGCAAACAACACCTTCTGGTACGCAGCCTCATAAACCACCAGCACAACCTTCAGGAGGTAAAACTACATAAGAATAGACAAAAATAGATAAATAATTAGGCGTTTTTACCGATATTAGCTATTACTTAAAAAGATAAAGTAGCACAAGGAGTCATTTTGATGCATGGAGACAGCAACACGATAGCGCAACAAACCGAATTTTACGATGACGTTATTCTGCTTGATTATGACGATACACTCTATGATGCCGACGGTAAGCTTAATACCACTATGCTTGATGCCGTTAAAGACTACATGGTCGATCATCCAAATGCTCAAGTGATGCTATTTTCTAATTATAATTTAACAAATAATTTCTCACAGTGCTTTGATGCCGCAAATGATACAACACGTATCACCGGCATCGAAGCCATACAACAATATCTCGGCATTGAACAACGCATTCCTGTCGTGATTTCTTACTCTTCTGCAGCAGAAGAAAAGTATCTAGGTCAATATTTTTATGAGCATTTGCTGCCATTTGAAGAATATGCCAGAGAACATAGAGCAGATTCTGATGGCTTAGAACAGTATCAGGCTATAAAAGCTGGAGACACGAGTATTAACAATACAACATTTGGCGCTGAAGCAGCCGCAGAACAAGCCTATGCGCAATCAACGCTTACAGACTTTGACAATGTTGATGCTTTATTAAATCAATTCAGTGACCCCGAGTATGACAAAGGTCATATGCTACTTTATGCAGTACAACATTGCCGTGGTCGCATGGTCGTGTTTGATGATAAATCTCGCGTTGCCAATAGCTTTCGACGTTTACAACAATTAATAGATAATCCAACTCTCACAGCCGATCTGCCAGAATCAGCACAAGCAGCTTTACAACAATTACGTGACCGAGGAGTTTCTGTTAATGCAATCACCGTTGATCTGCGCGATAAAAATTTCGATAAAAGTTATTATAAGGCGCGCCTCAATGGTCAGACTGATCAACAAATCTTACAGACAGCATTAGCAGAGCAACTCTTTAAACCCAGCCTCGCGGGTGCTGAAGCAGTTAAAGCATTAATCACTGCGAATAAGAGCAAAGATGTTCCTACTCATGTTAAAGTCGCAAATATGCAGCTTATAAATGATTATACTCAGCGTTTTGCAAAAGATTTAACAAATATGTTTGCATTAGTAACATCAGAAGCAATCGCTGGTGATCCATTAACACTTAAAGCCTTTCGATCCTTAGAAGTGCAACATAACATGTTAAAAGACATTCCTGAGATCGCCGATCAATTTGTCGTTAGTCGTGACGTTTTTGCCGTAAAAAGTGCTAAAGTCGCAATGGAAGTAAATCGCCACACTATTCTGGAGGCAGCCAAAGGATCAAATTTATCACCCAAAACGCAACATGTTCAAGCAGTCCAAGCATTGATGCAAGCCGTAACAAATCGTACAACACCACCCAAAGATCAAGCAAAATACGCTGGAGCAGTTAGCGTATTTCTTGAGGAATATACACAATACATTGCAACCACTGCTCGCGTTATTTCTGCTGAAGACATTGCCCACAGGCCAGGAACGCTCGATTCATTTAAAGCAGTTGAACAACAACATCAACAATTACTTGATGCGGTGCGCTCGTCGCCCCAGTTAGAACAGCAATTAAAAGAGTCCAGTGAAACATTAAAAAGCAAGCAAGCAAAAGTTTCTTTATACCAGCAAATTGATCAAGTTTGTGCTGCAACAGAAAAACAAGCAAGCGAGCTTGAAGCAGCAGATAGAGCGCCAAGAGAAGCGGCCACTCATACGCATACTCTTCGAAGCTTAGGAGAAAAAGGAAAAAACAAGCTCACGACCAATAAAACTGAACAAGCAGCAGATATACGCCGCAGTATCCTCGCCCTCAAAACGTGTCGGCGTAGTGTTGTGGAAAAATACAGCAGGCTAGAAAACCCGCCAGAGTTTCCTGCTTTTGTCAAAGGTTTTCAAGTGCCTGATGTTGACGGTGTGACGAGTCTTGATGCAGCACTTGGTACCAGTGGCAAAACACAAACAGCAAGTACCTGGGATTGGGTATTAGGATTAGGCCAAAGAAAAGAGCCCAAGGCAGCCACCCCAAAACGTGCAGCAAGCCATTCACCACCACGAGAACCTCCAGCGAGTAGCAAATTTCGACCTCGCGGCGGCAGTGGCGGCAAACAATAAATCTAAATTGTCTATACTAAAAAGGTGGTCTTAATTTGACCGAGAGAGGATTGCCTTTATGCGAATTGCGTTTTACCAGAATATTTTTTGTAGCCTATTGATAGTAATCATTTTTTCACTAAGCCCACTAAGCCTTGCAGAAACCAAACAAATATATAAAAACCAATATTTACAACAACTTATCATTGGCGAGCTGGCTTTTCAGTATAAAAATTACTCAGAAGCTTATCGCGCCTTCCTATCCCTCGCCTATGCCACCAATAATCCTCTATATGCGCAATACGCATTAGAAGCTGCGTGGAAGCAAAATCATCGACAGAAATCCATTCGAGCTGCTGACTTATGGCTCAAACTAGCGCCAAATGAGCCTGAGGTACAATTACTACGCGCAGTTCTCTATATAAAAAATGAACAAATCCCTCCTGCCAAACAGTTGCTAGTTAAAGTTAGCAACAGTTCTAATCCCTTCCAAGAAAATGCTGTTTATTTGCTCGGTAATATTGCCTTTGCTGAGGGTGATATACCTCGGGCAATTAAATACTATCTTGCTATCAATAGCGGTCCCTATTATCATGAAGCCCGAATCAAAGCGAACTTATTACAGGGTAGTATTGCTTATAAGCAGCAGGATTATTCCGCCGCCATTAAGCATTTGCAACAAGCGTATCACCTCAGTAATAAAAGCGAAATTGCCGCCCTCTTAGGTGAAGTGTTGTGGCAAGCGGGAAATGTTAATGAAGCTAAAGCAATTTGGCAAAAAGCTTTAGAAAAAACACCAGCTAATCGCTATTTACTCGATACTATGTTGCGCTATAAACAATAAATTAAACTGTTAAATATAAAAGATACAATAATGAGCAATGAGCAATATATCGTTAGCCAAAAATTTTTAAAGCCTAATGACCAAGAGCTTGAAGCCGTTGAGCATCACAGTGTCATCCTCAGTAGCCAAGCCTATTACCGTGCCAATACCATTACCACACAACAAAGTATTAACCCGTTAGTCGCAGCCGCTACAACGATTACAACGCTCAGTACCAAATTACGCCAAGCGAATCATTACAGTGATGTCACACAATTACGCAGTCAATTGATTCAAGAAGTACAAGCTTTTGAAACCAATAGCCGCCAACAGCATTATCGTCGCGATACTTTGTTGGTCGCACGTTATTTATTATGTTGTTGTATTGATGAAGCGATTTTATCAACCGCGTGGGGGCAGCAACAAAATTGGCAGGATTATAGTTTACTAGCACAGTTTCACGAAGACCAACTCGGCACTAATCGCTTCATTGAGATTCTTGAGCAAATTAATCAAGATGCGGATATCGATATCGATTTGTTGGAATTAATTTATGTGATCTTAAGCTTAGGTTTTCACGGCAAACATTTTGAAGAAGCGCAAACTGATAGCAAGATAGAGATGATTATTGATAACCTTTATCAAAAAATTCGCCTACAGCGCGGTGATTTCGATAAAAGACTAACCTCTAGTCACGACACCGATAAAAAAACCAAACCCAAGCTACACCATCGCTTTTCAGCTTTTGGGTTATCAGCATCCGCAACCCTACTGGGTGTTGTTGGTTTATATTTTGGTTACCAATATTTATTAAGCATTGCTACCGAGCCACTACTGCATTTGAGTCAATTAATGGTTATCTGATAAAGGTTAAACAACGATGATTAATTTTCGTAAACAAGCCAAAGATAAAAAGCTGACTTTAATAAAATCAGAATGTAGTGTCTTGCACAAAAGTTTTTATGGTGCTTATAAATTTTTAAAGAAAACACGTAGTCATAGTGATAATGATGCCAAATACTTATACCACTTACCACGTTTTCTATTATTAGGTCGTCGTGGTTCTGGAAAATCAAGTTTTATCGCCAATGCTGGTTTGAAATTTATTTTATCGAAAAAAATTGATCTTAGCGCTTTAGAAAATATTAAAAGCACTTATTTATGTGATTGGTGGGTGACGAGTGATGCGATTGTTCTCGACACCAATGGCAATTTTACGATTTATCCAAACGAAGAAGACAAGTACCCGATCCTCTGGCAATTATTATTGAAATTATTGCGTCGTTATAAACATAGTCAGCCGCTCGCCGGCGTTCTATTAACCATCGATATTGAAGATGTTTTGTCGCAGAGTGATGAGCAGTGCCAAAATTTTCAAGAACAAATTCAGCAACGCCTCATTGAGCTTAACCAAGCGCTAAAAGCACAATTGCCAATTTATATCATCATGACTAAATGCGATAAGCTAACCGGTTTTACTGAATTTTTTGCTGATCTCGATCCACTTGAGCGCCAACAACCTTGGGCTATTAACTTACCCCAAAATAACGAACAAAGTGATGCTGCCGAAGGCAGTAGTTTTAGTAGCCAATTTGATTTGTTTATTAAACATTTAAATCAACGCTTAATTTGGCGCCTACATCATGAACATAGTCTTGCTCGACGCGAGAAAGTTCGTGAATTTCCATTGCAAATTGAAAAGTTAAAACCCAACTTAGATGCTATTGTGGGTGAATTACTGGTTAATTTAAATCATCAACAAGCGTGCCATGTGCAAGGTATTTATTTCACCAGTAGCTTACAGCCACCGCCACACATTGATCAATTGCACACCGAGCTATCGCAATCCTATGCTTTACAACCCTATGCTATCGCAAATAAAAAAACGCACCATCAAGCCTATTTTAGTAAGAATGTATTAACCACCGATATTATGCACGCCACTAACAATTTAAAAGCTAACGGCAAAGCCCTTGATCGTAAGAAAAATATTTTACGTAAATCAGGCTTCGCATCACTCGGAATTATTTTGCTTGCGGCTATTTGGTTTTTCACTTATCAATATCGCGCTACAATTGATGAAATCAGTTCAGCAGAGCATGCTCTGACAAACTATCAATTAACCCAGGTATTACAAACACAGCAAAATAATGCACATAAAGCGTCTTTAAATTCGTTATTGCGTTTACGTCAAGCGACCAGCAGTCTTGATCAACATTATTCTTCTTTTTGGACCACTTTTTTAAATGATAGTGCTAAAAGCGTCAAAAATAATATTCAACAAACATATAATGAAGCACTGCAACAACAACTAGCTCCAAAAGTTAATGCGATCATTCGCAAACAATTAAATAATGCGGTTACACCGAGTGATATCTATGCATTATTAAAAAGTTATTTACTGCTTGGTGAACCAAATAAATTACAACAAGCCAATAATAAAGCTTTTTTAATTTCAGTATTACTACGTTACTGGGAAAAACATAGTCCTATTGCTCTAACCTCGACGCAACCTTTACAAGCATTATTAAAGGATCTGTTTAATAAAAATTTAACAGCGCTCAATCTAGACCCACAAATTATAAAACAAGCGCGAGCAAAACTTGCTAAGCTACCCAAAGCAGCCCTTGCCTATGACATTGTGCTAAATCAACCGAGCAATAGCTATGTTGATTTATTACAAACATTACCGCAGGCCTTACACTCGCAAGCTGAAAAATTATTTACCCCAAGCACGATTTTATTACCTAAAATTTATACCCTAGATGGTTACCATAAAATCTATTTACCGAATCTAGCCAATAGCTGTCAGCAAGCTTTACAAGGCAATTGGGTCTTAGGGGGTAATTTTGCTAGTGATGACCAAACAACACTGGACCAATTAAAATCGCAAGTTAATTTATTATATTTAACGGATTACAACCATGCATGGAATCGTATTGCCAGTAATGTGCATTTAAAGCAGTGGCATAACATCAAGCAAGCACAACAGCAGCTGCAATTAATTAGCCAACAACCATCGGCATTTATCGCGATGCTGCAATTAATCACGCGCAATACTAATTTAGATAAAAGCTCGCCGCTGATGAATGGCTTATTAAGCCAGCGTTTTGCTTTATTACGCCATTTGCTAACGGTTAATCCTGATAGCAATCAAGCGCCAATACATACGGTTAATACCACACTGAGCAATTTAGCCGGTCTACTGAATAATTTAAAGTCGACTAGTGATCCTGATATGCTTGCCTATAACATTGCACGACAGCGCTTCGTCAATCCAAGCAATCAAGATTCATTACAGCAATTAAATGCTCAAGCACAATTTTTACCCGTGCCATTGAAAAATTGGATGACCAGTTTATCGCAAAATAGTTGGCATTTAATTCTCAGAAAAACACGCAGCTATTTAAATGCCATTTGGCAAGCTGAAGTATTACCTGCTTATGATACAACGATACAAGGTAATTACCCTGTTTACAGTAGTGCCAAAAGCACGATCAAGCTTAACGATTTTATTCACTTTTTTGCGCCGAATGGTGTGGTCGATAATTTTTATGCGCATTACTTAAAAGCGTTTGTTAATACTCACCCTGCGCACTGGGCTTGGGCCGTTGTCGATAATAAAACCTTGCCTATTTCTAATAAAGTGTTGAATCAAGTTCAACGTGCAGAAATCATTAAACAAATGTTTTTCCCCAATAATGATGCCAAACTGCATATCCACTTTACTTTGCAATCGGTATTATTTGCTGATGGCATCAGTACGGCTAATTTAACGATTAATGGTGAAACCCATCAGTTCAGTGCTATGAACCATTCTGATTTAAATTATGATTGGCCAGGAAAACCCGGCATTAATGAAGTAAGTTTTAACATCAAAGATAACTTAGGTAAAACCTATAGCAAAACCTTATTAGGCACTTGGGCATGGTTCCGTTTAATTGATGCTAATAAATTGCTAACCACACAAAACCCGCAAGTGTTTAGCTTGCAACTCGGCTTACATAAACTTAATACGAAATTTATTTTGCAAACAACGCATCCGTTCAACCCATTTATTCCTGATGTTGTTGCCGGTTTTAGATGCCCAGAAAGTTTGTAATCGTTATTACTCTATCATTTCAGTAGTGTAACGCCATATTTGCGTATCATCATGCCAGAAATCAGCTGGCAACCCTGCTTTAACGTTTAAATGTGCGAGAAACTGCTCGCGAGTCGTCAAACTTTCCCATACTGATGGCAAAAAAGTGCCGCGAAAATTCTGATATTGCAGAATCAAACCATCTATTTTGGGTCGTATTTGTTGGAGTAAGTCTTCTTGAGACGTAAAAGTCATCAGTTCTGCTGGATTTAAGATTGAAATATGATAGCTGAGTTGCTCTAACTCTGGTTTTGACACCGGTGGAAAACGTGGGTCCGAAAATGCGGCTGAATAAGCATTCTTGGCAATATCCATGACGAGTGCTTGATGAGCTTGTAGTGAACCAATACAGCCACGCAGTTGCTTATCTATATTTAGAGTCACGAAACATGCTCTTTGTTGCTGTAATTCATTTGGGTAGTCTGTAAGGTTAACTGGTAACACAGATTTGTATTCCAGCCCATAGACGACCGCCTGTTTGGCCAGCTGAAGCAAATCATCGCGCCAAATTTGATATTGCATAGTCTTATTTATCCCTATGAATTTTGTTTTATTGCCTTAAGTGTAGCTGTTATACACAGCATAATCCAACCCTCGAATGATGATTAAGCTGATGATTTTGCAATAAAAAACCAATAAAAACGTGACCTAAAATTTTTCAGTGCTATACTCAACGAGATAAATAAATTAATAAGCTATTCGCAATCAACTGTATTGACGTTATAGCTAACTCGAGGAGACGTCATTATGGCCGGAGGAGTTCCACAAAATACTGCTAGCCCAGTATCACAACAAATTGTCGCAACAGGTTTATTTCAAGGCGCTGCTGATAGCGTTCCAATGGTTAATACGGCAGTGCAAGGGGTTACAGGTAATCAAGATTTCCAACTTAGTTCAGACCAAGCCATGAATCTCGTTACAGGGATGTTAAGTGGCGGTGCTCAGGCTCCCAATGCCCAAGCGGGTGGAGGACAAATGGATATTGGTGCCCTTGTCCAGCCCATTATGGGAGCTCTCACTGGTGTACTAGGTGGTGCATTAGGTGGTGGTGACCAAGGTGGCGGCATAGGCAGCTTACTGGGTGGTGGTAGCCAAGGTGGCGGCGGCGGTACAGATCTCATTGGTGGTCTCATAGGCGGTGGCCAAGGTGGTGGTGGCCAAATGGATATTGGCAGTCTTGTCCAACCCATCATGGGTCTACTCACTAATGTGCTTGGTGGTGCATTAGGTGGTGGTGACCAAGGTGCCGGCATAGGCAGCTTACTGGGTGGTGGTGGCCAAGGTGGCGGTTTCGATATGAGTATGATCACCAATCTTCTTGGTGATAGTATGTCTACTGGTGCAATTGGATCATTACAGGGCATCACAACAACCAATGATCAAGGTAAGTCTGTTGATGTCGGTCAAAATGGCGATATAACAGGTCTGGTATCTGGTGGTGTTGGCCAACTCGTTCAACAATTAGTGAAAGTGTTAGGCCCTGCTCTCGTCGATGTTGTTGCTGGAGCGCTAGGTGCAGATGGTATTGAAATACCCTCTGGTGTCTATGATACCGTTGGTAATGTTGCCGGTGGCTTAGTGACGAATGTAAGTGATACAGGTCTACGTGCTGTAGGTAATGTCGCTCAGCAAGGCGTGGCACAAGCAAGCCAACAACTCACAGCGGCACAGCAACAACAAGTTGCTCAAACTGTACAACAACAAGCGAGTGCACCTGCGTTGCAATCAGTTCAAAATGCTGCCGGACAAGGGATAGGAATGAAACCGACATCTACACCATCACAATCCCCAACTCCGAACCCTTCATCAAAATAATCTAAAAAAATTATTACGATAAGCCAACGCTTTTTATTAAAAAGCGTTGGCTTTATCTTTTGCTAAATAATTTAAATTAACTTATGAAAAGTGATATGCGCCATACCCAACAACACGCTGCTTATCCCCTGCTGTATCACCCGAGTTGCACATAGTAACCGTGGTCGCATGTAAATGATGCTCATCCGCAAATGCTAACAAACCACGAATTGGCATACGTCCACAAGCACTATCATCACCAACATTTTCAGGTTGTAAGGCTTCTATTGCTGCTGAAGTGGATTGATCCATGTTTTGTGCGGTTAGATAATCATAGTAATGACTGAGGTCAGAACTGATAACATACAGTGTCGCATCATCCCCCCAATAAGCATTCAATACTTCCGCGACCTCTACAGGTGTTGCCTGCCCCACAACTAATGGCACAACCGTAAAATCATCGAGTAGCATTTGTAAAAATGGCAACTGCACTTCTAAAGAATGCTCTTTTTGATGAGCAACATCGATGATTTGCACTTGCGGTAAATTCTCAACACGTTTTAAGGCATCATGATCAACGGCTATCTGCCCCAAAGGTGTTTCCAAGTAATCAACACTTAAACTCGCTAAGCCTTGTAATGGATAATAATGCGATGGTCCTAATAGAATAACTCTATGGATGTCTGCATGGGCCTTCTGCAGGCATTTATAGGCATTTGCTGCCACTTGCCCGGAATAGATATACCCTGCATGTGGCGCAATAATCGCCTTAGGAATGGTTTTAACGTGAGGCTGAGCCATATCAAGGTAATAACTTATCATTCGGTGTAATTCAGTCTTATCGGCAGGATAAAATAAACCGGCAACGGCTGGAGGTCTTATGGTTGTCATGATTCTTCCCTCTCTATCATTTAAATCAATTAGTTAATCGCCATTCTCATCTAATTATAGATTATATTCATAAGATCCTGGGATCTTCATTTCACATTGCTAAAAATCGACTATACTAACCAAAATAACCTAATATAAGCTTTTGAGGAGCGTAGACTATGAGTGGTGGAAATAATCCGGTGGCTGGAGCAGGTGGTGCAGCGATACCTTTACAGACAATGACAAACCCAGCTGTTGACTCAGGCTATGCTGCAAATTCAGCACCACAGATGCAACAATTAAGTGAATCGGTAGTTGGGCCAGCATTACAATCTATGCTACAAGGCTTAGCTCAGAGAGAAGATGTTCAAAAGCAATTACAACCACACGAATGCAAACAACTTGCCAGCTTTCAAATGACGCCAGAAATACAAGGACAAGTAACGGGCGCTGTACAAGCCGCTAATGCTAGTGCTTTTAACAAAACAGCTAAAACACCGGGATTATCAGGCATGCTAAGTGGTGTAGCTAACACTACGATCGACACGGTAGTAAACCAGGTTGATGCCGAACAATTAGTGCGTACTGTTGGCGGCGTTTTTGGTGATAACTTTAATGTTGATTTGATCGATATGATTCTTAAAGTTATGTCCACCGCATTGAAAGTTTTAAAACCTATTATGAAGCAACTTATTAATGTCCTTGCACCGATTGTTGGCATGGTCGTAAAATTAGCTATTAAAATAATTTTGCCTATCATTATTGAAGCTGTTTGTGACTGCGTTGGTCTTGTTGGTGTCGGTAGTGCACTTGGGACGATGCTAAGCGGTCCTATAGGTAAAGTTTTAGGCGACTTTGTCACAAAAGGTATTAAAACCGTTGGTCCTGCTGTTTTAGATGTAGGTGAGCATGTTTTGGAAAAGGCATCAGAATTTGTTGGCGACATTAAAGATGCCCAAGCAACAGTCGCTTTAGAAAAACAACAAGCTCAAATGCAACAAATGATTAAGCAAGGTGTTGCTGACGGTACAATAGCACTTGAACCAAGCACAGCACCGACAATTCAGACACCAAAACCACCCTCAGGTTCTCCTCCTACTGCAGCTGCCGCATAAGTGTTTATTAAGCACTAGAGTAATATTTTTTAGTCATTTAAGAAGTATAATACAAGGAGCCTTTCATGCCTAACCCTCAACAACCCCAAGTGAGCCTTGATGCAGAACGCATTGCCACAGCATCCACACCAGGATTAACGGCAATGACGGACACCATGATATTGCCAGCTTTAACAGGCGCAATAAATGGCACCATGCAGAATCCAGAATATCTGCAAGCAATGCAAGTTGCCGGTATCGATCCTGCAAATCAGCCTCAATTCGAGGTTACACCCGAGTTGAGAGAAGCTGTAAACACTGAAGTTCAGCAAGCAAATGTAAGAAGTTTACGTAAAGTTAAAACTCATGGTCTCTCCTCCTTCATTACCAAGCCTATGATGAGTGTTTTAGATTCTCCTGAGAAAACTGGCGGCATCGAAACACTGACACACGCTGTTAATGGGGCTTTTGGCAATATTTTTGGCGCAGAAATAACCTCTACATTATGGGATTTATTAGCGAAAACTTATGAACCACTAAAAGCCTTTTCTCATATGTTCAAGAAAGCCTATTCTACCGTGATCAACTTAGTTATTACGGCAGTTTGCAATGTCGCTGTTCCACTTATTGTTGAAGCCATTTGTGAATGTTTTGGTGTGCCCGCTGTTGGAGGTGCTGTTTCCAGTGCTATTACTGGTGTTGTTGCTGCAGCAGCTAAGTTTGTTCTTACCAAAGTTGTGTTGGAATCAGCTTGTGATATTCCTCTTGATGCGCTTGACCATGTTAATACACGTATAGGCGATGGTTTACATAAAGTCGTAGATACACAACATACCATTAAAGACGAAAAAACTCAGGCAAACATGCAGAGACTGGAGCAAGCCTTCGAACAAACCGCACAAGAAGGTAGCCTGGCCACCGAAAACCAAGTCATGGAAGCAACTCCGCGCTCAGGTCCTACTGGCCCGGCCTAGTTAAATTTAAATTCTCAGGAGGGCATTTTGTAGAGGTGTTGCAGGATATAACTTTAACATCGTCTGTAAATAATTTTGTGCTGCAACCTGCTGCTTAGTTTGCGCTAAACTATGAACATAGGCATAACGAAATAAATCGGTTTGCGCATCACTGCCACCAACACTACCAACACATTGCATAATCGGTGTTAATAACTCTACTACACGCTTATGATCGCCTTTCGCTTGCGCTAATGATGCTGCAATTAATGGTAGCCCAGCCTTTTCCCAAATTGCGCGTTGCTGTACTGGTGTCTGCGCCATGCTTTCAGCAACTTTTGCTTGCATCGCTTGAATCACATCGGTTTGATTCGCTCGTTGTAAAGCATAAGCATAATGCGCCGTTAAAAATGGAATATAAACATCATTGGCATGCAAGGCCACATGCTTGGCAACATCTTGCCAAATAGTTTGTTCGACGACATGCCCCGCCATTTCTAAACGCCACAAAAATGAAATCGTGTCATACTGCTCTAAAACCATATCGGGAGTGATCAATAAAATGTGATCTTTGACGACTTGCCACGCAGCCTGAATATCCATGGCTTCCAAATGCAATAAAGCTAAATGCCAATAGTTGTGTGATTGAATGGGTCTGGCATGACGTTGCCAACATTCACTATAGTTTGTTAATGCATTAATCCCTTTAGCCAGACGTCCTTGCTTCGTATAAACATGGGCAATGGTATGATGCGCCCAAACATTCTCGCTATCTAAACTAATGGCTTTCTGCGCCTCTTGTTCTGCTAAGCCATACTCACCATTTAACTCTAAAGCAAAAGAATGCATCGCTAGAAAATAAGGATCATGTTGGTTAACGCTATACATGCGTTCAGTAAACTTCAAATAAGCTTTACCCGTGTAACCTTGGCCTAGCGCATAAAACATAAATTCAGCGACTTTAATGGCGAAGACATCCTGCGGCCAAAGCTGAGTAATTGTTTCGAAATGTTTAATTGCGCCATGATAGTCATTGCGATACCAGGCACGCAATGCAGCATAATATAACTTTTCACGTTCACCGCTTTGACGTAATAAATTTTTTGCTTGCGCTAAGTAAGTTTTAATTAAATTATCGAATTCCCCAGCTTGCGCATATAAGTAGAAAATCGCAGCTAATAATTGCGGCATAATCTCATTAGGATTATTGTCAGCAGCCGCTAAGATTTTATCGGCATCAGGTCCAACTCGCAGCAGTTCTTTTATGAAGAAATTAATACTATCGAGAATATCAGTATTATTTGTCGTGACAGGTATGCCCTGATAATCCTTTAACATAGTCGTCCCTCTTATTCAGGACTTACGCTAAACACCAATCTCGAGGCAATTATCGTAAGCCTTGTTGTTATTAACGCGCATAACGATGCTGCAAGTAAAGGAAAAATATCGTTAGCAAACTTAACACAATATAAACCGTGCTAAAAGCCCATACAGAATGTAAATTAAAGCTGACGATCACTAAGCTCACTGCAAAAATGCCAGCCATAGTGATAACGCCACTCGCTGCCGCAGCGACACCAACAATCTTGGGGAATAAAGTCATCGCTTTTGCGGTACCATTTGGACCGACAAAACGTATACCAACTACAAAGAATGTTACCGGTAATAAGATTGCATAAACATTAACGATATGATTAATATTCAGCAATAACATGCTAATGCTAGCAATCATCATGATACCAGCTCCATAGCTCATTACACGACTGACACCAAAACGCTTGTTTAAGTACGGTAAACTGACACCCGTAATTGCAAATGCCGCAATAATGAAAAGCACCAACCAACTGTATTGAACCGCAGTATAATGCATCTGTGTTTCAAAAATGAAAGGACTGACTTGAAAATATGCGGTAAAACCACCTAATGCCAATGCTGTCGGCATCATACTGCTAACAAACAGAGGGTCCTTAAATAATAATTTATAGTTTCGATACATAACTTTTATGCGTGTTGCGTCTGAATCATGATGTAAATTAGTTTCTGGCAACAAGAAATATAATAAAATTAAGACAGCGCTTGCTTGAAAAAACGTAAACAGAAAAACATCATGCCAATCAAACCAGGTTTGAATATAGGCGCCAATAATAGGCGCGACGAGCAATGAACAAGCTACAGCAAAACTTGTATATGCAAATGCTTTCACTAACGACTCATCCTGTAAAACATCTTTAGCAATAGAACGAATTAATACCGGTCCGCAACCAACACCAATACCACAAACAAAACGTCCAAGTAACAACGCATCAAAGGAATGCGTTAAACCAGAAAGCAATGCACCCACTTGATAAATTAGCAGACCAAATAGAATCACTTTACGCCGACCTATTTTATCGGATAACGGTCCATAGAATAACTGTGATACAGTAAAACTCGCAAAAAATACTGTTAATGTTAACTGTGCTTGTGCGGCACTAATGCCTAATGAAGATTGAATTGATGGCAATGCCGGCACAAAAATATCGGTAGCAAACCGTACCACAGTGACAAATACACAGAGTAAAGTAATGATTTTTGGAAACGTAATGCGCCCGCCCATCGAGGTATGTCCATTTGATTATGAAATAAGGTAAAGAGCCGCACAGAATAACACGTGAACACAATTTGTTCAACCACTGAGTGCCCCGCGAACATCCTGTATAGGAAAAAATCACCGAACGCCCTTTCTATAAAAAAGTTTTCTCTAGGTCTTGTCCCAGAAAAGAATTCCGTTACAATACCTCCCAAGCACAAGATATTGTGCTTTATGTGTAGGAAACATACTATAAACAACAAGATACTGATTTTGTGGGGGAAACATGTCGAAGCCATCTTCAATTAAGGAAATTTATAAACGCGATAACACTACGGTGCCTTTTGATAAGTCTCGCATTGTTACTGCTATCAGCCGTGCCATGGATGCAGCCAAAGAAGGCTCCGCTGAAGAAGCACAAAATATTGCCGATAGAATTTGTGATGAGTTAGAAGCTTTGCAAGTACGCTTTCGCAATTTCATCCCCACCATTGAAGGGGTCCAAGATATCGTTGAGAAAACCTTAATGGATTATGGACTGCCGGACACTGCAAAAAAATATATCATTTATCGTCATAAACGCTCTGAAGAACGCGACGCTAATATTGTTGTACCAGAGCATGTAAAGCAATTAGCTGCTGACAGTAAGAAATTTTTCCGTAACCCATTAAGTGAGTTTGTTTATTTGCGCACTTATGCACGTTGGATTGAAGCAGAACAACGTCGCGAAACCTGGATTGAAACTGTTGAGCGTTACATTAACTTTATGCAAGAGAATCTTGGTAACAAACTTTCCGATGCTGAATATAACGAAGTGCGCACAGCGATTCTTAACCAAGAAGTTATGCCATCTATGCGTTTGTTACAATTTGCGGGCAAGGCCGCAGGCGCAACCCACGTTTGTGCTTATAATTGTTCTTACATCGCTCCGAAAGTTTTACGTGACTTTGCTGAAGTCATGTATATTTCGATGTGCGGTACTGGCGTTGGCTTTTCAGTTGAAAGTCAAAACATCCAAGCCTTACCACAAATCAAAATGCAAAGCGGTGAATTTTTAGAACCTCATATTATTGCTGACAGCAAAGAAGGTTGGTGTGATGCGTTTTTACTAGGTTTAGAAGCCTGGTTTAATGGTAAAGACATTGAATTTGACTATAGCCAGCTACGCCCTGCTGGCGCACGTTTAAAAACGATTGGTGGTAAAAGTTCCGGACCAGATCCATTACGCGCACTACTAGATTTTAGCCGTAGTTTAATCTTTTCGCGTCAAGGACGACGCCTTACTAATATTCATGCCCACGATATTCTCTGTAAAATCGGTGAAATTGTTGTGTCTGGCGGCGTGCGTCGCAGCGCTATGATTTCCTTATCTGATTTAGATGATCATCAAATGCGTGAAGCCAAGCATGGCCAGTTCTATTTGACTGAACCACAACGTAGTATTGCCAATAACTCTGCGATTTATCCTGAAAAACCCAGTAATGAAGTGTTTATGGAAGAATGGATCGCATTAATGAAAAGTGGTACCGGTGAACGCGGTATTTTTAATCGCGGCGGTTTAGCACAAACATTACCTGAACGACGTATTAAATTATTTGAAGCAAAAGGCATTTGCAGCAACGACACCATTACTGGCATGATCGGCACTAATCCATGTGGTGAAATCATTTTGCAATCAAAACAATTCTGTAATTTATCAGAAGTGGTTGCGCGCGCTGAAGATGATGAAGCGAGTTTATTACGCAAAATCCGCGTTGCCACCTTGCTTGGCACGTATCAAGCCACCTTAACTAATTTCAATTATCTCTCCGATGAGTGGCGTGAAAATTGTGAGACAGAACGCCTACTTGGCGTCTCAATTACCGGACAATGGGATTGTAAGATTGTACGTGAAGCAAAAACATTAGATACATTACGGGAAGCCTCTATTGCTGCCAACATTGACTATGCGAAACGTTTCGCTATTAATGCGTCTACATGTATCACGTGTGTAAAACCTTCTGGTAACGCTTCACAAACTGTCGACTCATCTTCAGGCATGCACCCACGTTATGCACCTTACTACATTCGTCGTATTCGAATTTCAGCAACCGATGCCTTATTCAGCATGTTAAAAGCCCAAGGTATTCCCTACCATCCTGAAGTTGGTCAAACTGAAGATAATGCCACAACCTATGTTATCGATTTTCCAGTCAAAGCCCCAGTTGGTGCTGTTTATAAAGATAGCTTAAGCGCACTAGAACAATTAGAACATTGGAAACTGGTGAAAATACATTTCACCGAACACAATCCATCTGTCACTATCTCCGTTGGTGAAGAAGAGTGGATCGCTGTTGCTAACTGGGTTTATCAAAACTGGAATATCATTGGTGGTTTATCTTTCTTACCACGTTCAAATCATGTATATCAATTAGCGCCTTATGAAGAAGTGAATGAAAAAGTCTATAAAGCGCTATTAGAAAAGACCAGCCATGTTGATTATTCAAAATTGGTGTTATTTGAACATGAAGATGAAACTGAAATTAAACGTGAACTCGCCTGTGTCGGCGGAGCTTGTGAGATCGTTTAATGTTACACGGCACTAAAGCTTTTCATCATGTTACTCGCGCCGGTGTTATTGGCCATCGCATTACTGGCGCGTTTCCAAAAAAGCCTTTTCTGGCATCTTCTTTACGTACAGGCAATGAGGAACAACATCCGGAAAACTCTGCTCACGAACTAGATGTGCAGTATGCACGTCAGTTTGTTAGCTGTGTTGAATTCGATGTTGAAATAACTGAAGATGGTAAACTCGTAGTCTATCATGATAATGATACTCAACGTGTTACTGGCAAAAATCTTGTTGTTGCCAAAACAGATTTAGCCAGCTTGCAAAGACTGAATCTAGGATTCTGGTGCGCGCAAGGATATCAAGATCGACATATACCCAGTTTTGTAGAGATGCTGCAAGCTTGTGATCGGCATGGCTTAGCGATGAACGTTGAAGTTAAAGTTAATGATCCCGCTCGACTCAAACAGCATGTAGCGTTAGTTCTTGCTGAATTACAGCAATATTGGCCTAAAGACAATCCTCCACCACTACTTTCAAGCTTCTCAATTGAAGCATTACAACATGCAAAACAAAGTGGTAATCCATATCCTTTAGGTTTGTTATTAGAAACGTGGCGTGACGATTGGCTCAACGTTGCTGATGATATTGACTGTGTCTCAGTACACTTATGCCGTACACTTGTTACGGCAGAGCGTATTCAAGCTATAAGAAAATCTAAGCGCGATGTTCTCTGCTATACTGTAGATGATTTGGCTGATGCTGAAGCATTAATGCAAATGGGCGTCATGACAGTGTTCACTGATCGGTTAACAGACTTACAACAACTACAAAGAAAATATGATGGCAACTCCCCGCAAGCAAAATTATGATCTTGTCATTATCGGCGGCGGTATCAATGGAACCGCCATTGCTGCCGATGCTGCTGGGCGCGGCTTGAGTGTTTTACTTTGTGAACAATATGATTTAGCACAGGCAACCTCTTCTGCTAGCAGTAAACTTATTCATGGTGGTTTACGTTATTTGGAACAATTCGAGTTTGGCCTGGTACGCGAATCACTCAAAGAACGTGAGATTTTATTACGCAAAGCACCATGCCTTATTTTGCCACAACAATTTATCATGCCACACAACAATACGCGTCCAGCATGGTTAATTCGCATAGGTTTATTTATCTATGACTATCTCGGTGGTAAATCACATATTCCGAAATCCAAACAAGTTAAGTTTGTTAATTCAAATTATGGAAAGCCTTTAAAACCAAGCATAAAAAAAGGGTTTAGCTATTATGATTGCTGGACCGATGACTCACGCCTCGTTGTTTTAAATGCACTGTGCGCTAAGCAACATGGTGCTGATATCATCACACGCACACAGTTTGTCAAAGCAGAACGTCATGCCAATAATTGGGAGGTCACATTATCCACAGGCAACACGCCGCAACAATATAGCGTTCAAACAAAATGTTTGGTTAATGCCGCAGGACCATGGGTTGATACTATTTTGCGAAATCGTATTGCAACTGCAAGTGAACATCAGTTAGCGTTAGTTAAAGGCAGTCATATCGTCACTAAAAAATTATATCAAGGCGAGCATGCGTATATGCTACAAAATAATGATCAGCGCGTAATCTTTGTTATACCGTTTAATGATAGTTATAGTTTGATCGGTACCACCGATGTGAACTACCAAGGCGATCCTCACGATGTTAAAATTTCACCTAAAGAAATTGATTATTTATGCAACGCTGTTAATCAATATTTTTCTACACCTATAAAAAAAGAAAATATTGTTTGGAGTTACAGTGGTGTCCGCCCTTTAGTTGCTGAAACAGCAGAAAAAGCTAGTAAACTCAGCCGTGATTATAAAATTGAATTAGATTTTAGTCATGAAGAAGCCCCCATTTTGTCCGTATTTGGCGGCAAGATCACGACACATAGGCACTTGGCAGAACAAGCATTGAATAAACTTGAGCAATTTTTTCCGAATATGACGACAGCTTGGACGGCCAATAGTCAATTACCTGGTGGTAATATTAAAGATAACGACCTGATTGCTTATGACAGAGTTATACAACAACGTTTTCCCTGGTTATCAACAGAATTACGCCAACGCTACATTCATGCTTATGGCACTTTATTAGAGAAAATGCTTGATCAGAAACAATCACTCAGCGATCTTGGCCAAGACTTCGGCCATGGCTTATATAAAGTTGAAGTTGATTATTTATGTAATAATGAATGGGCACAAACAGCTGAAGATATTCTGTGGCGGCGTAGTAAGTTAGGTTTGAAACTTACAAAAGAAGAAGCAAAGAGATTAACAACATACTTACAGTCCAGTTAAACTTAAATCTAAAAATCTCAGTTAAAGTATACACGTATCTCTCAATGCTAACAGAAAATCAATTAACTCAGTTTTAGAATTAACATCAAATTTATTTTTAATACTAATAATATATGACTCTACCGTGCGCGAAGAGATCATCAAGTGCAAAGCTATATTCTTCGTTGTTTTCCCTAGTGCATAATAGTATGCGCATTCTGATTCACGTTGAGTTAGCCCTTTTCCTTTTAATTTCATAATAAAGTGCGAATAAGCCAAGTTGTTTTCTTCTTGTTTGTCTATAATAGATATTCCAAAAACACCAATTACGTCACCTTTATTATTAAATACAGGCCGTTTTGTGCTTATAGCTAAGAATCTGACATCCCCTTTATAGCGACCAGGTTCTACAAAAAACATTTCACGTTGCTCAGCAATAACCCGTTTATTATTTTTGATAAGTTCATCACTAGCAAACTCACCAAGCTCCTTCACGCTTTTACCAAGCATGCCATCTGCGGAAGTAAAACCAAAACTAAATGTTTGAGCTGTATTAGCCCAGATATTACAGCTATTTAAATCAAATAAATATATATGAGCAGACGCTGAACCAAATAAATCATTTAGTTTTGACTTTATCTCATCAGTCAATATTAAGTCTTCTTCAAAACAAAGAATTTCATCTAGATAATACATTTGTTGTTTTACTTAATTTGTGAATTTACTCAAAACGCTGAGCCATGCCCTTTCGCGCTAAAATCTGCGTCGCAATTTCTTCAATCGAAAAGTTTGTTGAGTTTAAATAAGGAATCTTCTCATGCTCATAAAGTACTAATAGACGATTAATCTCTTGGCGGCATTGCGCCATACTTGCATAAGTTGAATTAGGTCGACGTTCACTACGAATCTCATGTAAACGCTGTGGGTCTATTACCAAACCAAAACATTTGTCACGACATTTTTTCAAATCTTCATTTAATGACAAGTATCTTTCATCATCTTCCGTAAAAGGATAGTTAGCGGCGCGCAAACCAAATTGCATAGCCAAATATAAACACGTAGGTGTTTTCCCTGAACGTGATACGCCTAATAAAATTAAATCAGCCGCATTATAATTATGTGTATTCAAACCATCATCATGCCCTAAAACAAAGTCTACTGCTTCTATGCGTGACATATATTTAGTTGAATCAAACATGCCATGTAAACGCCCTGTTTTACCAATCCCCGGACAGCCAAACTCTTGCTCTAAGCGTACTAAGTAATCTGCAAAAATATCCATAAATACACAAGGAGATTCTGCAATCATTTGTCGATGTTGCGCATCAATAATACTAGAGAATACTAATGGTGCTGTTTGTGATTCATCATAGGCTTGCTGAATCTGCTGACAAATTGTTTGAACTTTTTCATCAGTATCAATATACGGAGCACGATTACCAATAAAATGTACTTGATCAAATTGACTAATTAAACTTCTTCCAACGGCTTCGATCGTAATCCCTGTTTGATCCGAAACAAAAAATACACTGCGTTCTTGCATCATTTCACTCATAATTATTTTTCGCCTAATAATTCTAATAACCAAGCCTCATTATGCACAGCCACACCAAGCTTTTCTGCTTTTGCTAGCTTTGAGCCGGCTTCACTACCGGCAATGACATAACTTGTTTTCTTTGAAACACTACCGCTGACCTTGGCACCTAATGCTTGTAATTGCTCTTTAGCTTGGTCGCGCGTCAATGCTTCCATGCTGCCAGTCAAAACCACTGTTTGACCTATTAAAGGTAAATCTTCTGCAGCCTTAACTTCTATCACAGGCCAATTGATTCCAGCATCTAGAAGCTTATTAATAACATCACAATTATGCGCTTGTTGAAAAAATATTACGATATTCTCTGCTACCACAGGACCGATGTCTGGTAAGCTTTGTAATAACGCTTCATCGGCACGTTTTATTTTTTCAATACAGCCCAACTTTTCTGCCAAGGTTTTTGCCGTGGCTTCACCAACTTCACGAATACCTAATGCATATAGAAAACGTGCTAAGGTCGTCTGTTTGGCCTTTTCGATAGAGACAAGTAAATTTTCAGCAGATTTATCGCCCATACGTTCTAAGTTACTAACTTGTTCTGCGGTTAAATGAAAAATATCTGCCACATCATGAATTAAACCGCTATCAACTAATTGCTCAACTAACTTATCACCAAGCCCTTCGATATCAAAGGCTTTACGTGCAGAAAAATGTTTAATCGCTTCTTTACGTTGTGCCGGACAATATAAGCCACCCGAGCAACGCGCCACAGCCTCATCATCATGTTTAACCACCACGGATTCACAAACAGGACAATGCGTTGGTAGCGTAATGATTTTAGTATTTTGTGGACGCCGTTCTTTAATTACGGAGACCACTTCCGGGATTACATCACCAGCGCGACGAATAATAACGGTATCAGTAACGCGAACATCTTTGCGTGCAATCTCATCCATATTATGTAACGTTGCATTACTTACCGTAACCCCACCAACTGCAACTGGCTCTAAACGTGCAACGGGTGTCAACGCCCCCGTACGTCCAACTTGAAACTCTACAGCGAGTAATGTTGTTAATTCCTCTTGTGCCGGAAACTTATGCGCAATCGCCCAGCGGGGCGCCCTTGACACAAAGCCTAGCTTTCGCTGCCAGGTAAATTTATTTACCTTATAAACGACACCATCAATTTCATAGGGCAAAGCATTACGTTTATCTTGAATCGAGCTATAGAAACGCATACATCCTTCAACATTATTTGCTAAGACAATTTCAGGACAGGTACGTAGCCCCCAACCATGAAACTTTTCCAGCAATGCAAAATGATTATCCGGCAAATCACCATCGGCCACATAGCCAACGGCATAAAAGAAAACTTCTAATGGACGTGAAGCCGTAATTTGTGGATTCAACTGTCGTAAACTACCCGCTGCCGCATTGCGTGGATTAGCAAATTCTTTTTCATCTTGGGCTCGCGCGGTTGCATTCAAATTATCAAAGCCAGCTTTGGGCATAAAAACTTCGCCACGTACTTCTAATGATTTGGGATAATCATTACCACGCAACTGTAAAGGTACACTTTTTATAGTACGAATATTTTGTGTGATATCTTCGCCAGTTGCGCCATCACCTCGGGTTGCCGCTAACACAAACTTACCCTCTTCATATAAGATACTAACCGCTAAACCATCTAATTTCGGTTCACAAACATAGGCAATATCTTCTGAGTAATTCAAACGGTCTTGGACGCGTTTATTAAATGCCTGCAAATCTTCTTCGCTAAATGCATTTGCCAGTGACAACATTGGCACCCGATGTTGAACTTGAGAAAATTCTTTTGCCGGCATACCGCCAACGCGTTGTGTTGGCGAAGCAACAGTGATTAATTCAGGATGTTCGGCTTCTAATGATTGGAGTTCGCGAAATAAGCGATCATATTCAGCATCGGGAATACTTGGCTCATCTAAAACATAGTAACAATGATTATGATCATTTAGAGTCTTGCGTAGTTGTTCAACTTTTTGCGGTATCGCTTGATTTTTCGACATACGTTAATCGCTTACTGCATTTCTAATTTGTTCTCGATAAGCTTTAACTTTAGCATTATTTAGTATTTGTCGTTCAGAATCTAATAAGTCACCCTCTAACTCACTCGTTAAATAACGAGCGGTACCAAGCATTAATTCAAAATTTGCTAAAGGATTGTTTGCCGTATCAGCTTGTAAGAACAACGTTAAACCTAAGCAACTAAATGCCCCCATATTATTCATATCGAAAACACCCGGTTCGGTTGCTGATGCGACACTAAATAATATTTCGCCTTGGCCTTGTAAATCTTGGAAGCGATGAAAGATCCCCATGGAACCAAAACGTAGCCCACTCGCTAATAGAATTTGCTGTAAATCGTAACCATAAAATTTACTATTCTCTTCAGCCATGACATATAAGGTGATAATGGTATTTTTTTTATTTGCACCTAACGAGTCAGTAGCCCGGGTCTTTTTAGCATCGATAGATTGATCGGATGGCGTGGCATTACGCTTCAAATCTTGCGTTTGAGATTTTTGTGGTAAAAGTTCATCAATAGCGTCAAAACCTAAGGATGATAAAACTGAGCGAGCTCCGGGCTTATCCAGATTATTGTTGTTCGCTTTTGTCGTCATGGTCTTTACCGCAAAATAATCATCGTCGTCTTCGGTTTGTGTAATGAAATTATCAATAACTCGATTACGCTTTTGGTATAACCGGTACATCGCTAATGAACCAACAATAACGACACCTGCAACGATCAATCCTGGTAGCAAAAATTGCATCCGAGCTCTCCCCCATTTTGAACAGTGTTGCTTTAATCTGTATGGCGTAAGCCAAAACCTTATTCTGCCATTGCCATAGCTTCTTCAACATCCACAGCCACTAACCGCGACACACCCGGTTCACTCATGGTGATCCCCAATAAGTAGTCCGCCATTTCCATCGCCAATTTATTATGACTAATAAACAAGAATTGAACTCTTTCTGACATTTCTTTCACAAGATTACAGAAACGCGTCACGTTTGCATCATCAAGCGGTGCATCAACCTCATCGAGTAAACAAAATGGTGCTGGATTTAATTGGAATATTGAAAATACCAAAGAAATCGCCGTCATGGCTTTTTCACCACCTGATAATAAGTGAATGGTGCTATTCTTTTTACCCGGTGGTCGCGCCATTACCGCAACCCCGGTATCAAGCAAGTCTTCACCGGTTAATTCTAAGTAAGCACTACCGCCACCAAATACTTTTGGAAAGATAGCTTTAAAACCTTCATTAACATGGTCAAAGGTTTCTTTGAAACGTGTACGTGTTTCATTATCAATTTTTTTAATGGCATTTTCTAAGATTGTTAAAGCTTCCACTAAGTCATCATTTTGCGTATCTAAATAGGTTTTGCGTTCTGATTGTGTATCGTATTCTTCAATCGCCGCCAAGTTAATCGCACCAAGACGTTGAATTTTATTCGCTAAACGCTGTAAATGCTCATCCCAAGTATTAACATCCGCCTCATCTGGCAAGCCTTGTAATACTTCTTCAATATTCTCATTGGCTTCCTGTAATTGTTCTTCCAAGGTTGTACGTCGCACTTTATATGATTGCCATTCCATTTGGATAGCTTGTAATTGATCACGCTGTTTTTCTACCATTTGCGTAATTTCATGGCGACGTTCTTCCATCTGCCGTAATTGCTGTTCAACTGTTTCTAACTGTTGCCGTGCTGTTTGCAAACGTTCTTCAACATGTAAACGATTCTGCAACATTGTTTCCAACTGTTCTTGTAATTCAGGTAATGGCTCGCGCGCATCTTGATAGGCTTGTAATAATTCTTCACGGCGCTCATCTAAGTTAAACAATTGCTGTTCCAAACGACTAACACTGGTCTTAGCACTATCTAACTGACCACGAACAGACTGTAATTGTAATGCTAATTGATGAGCGGCATCTTTTTCTTGGCGCGCCCGCAGTCGAATGTCATCTAACACACCACGAACATCTTCTTTCATTGCTTGCAACTGTTCACGACGGTCAGCGTGCGTTTGCATTTGTTCCATCGCAATTTGCCACGTTTCACGTAGAGGCATTAACTCACCATTAAAATCTTCTAAACGCAGTTCATTTTCTTGGCATTCAGTTTGCAAACGATCTTGGCGTTGTTGCAACTGCTCATGACGATTTTGTTTAACTTGTAATTTAGCTTGAAAGTCAGCACGCTTATTATTGCACTCACTTAATGCTTGTTGTTGTTGCTCACGCTCGGCTTCAAACTGTAATAATTTTTCTTCACCAACGTCTTTACGCTGCTCTAAATCAACGATATTACTTTCTAACTCACTAATACGTGTTTGTAATGCTTTTAATTCTTGCTCACGAGAAATAATACCTTGGCGCGCATCTTGTTCACGTTGCACTCGCAACCAACCGCGACCTAACCAAACACCATCTTGAGTCACAATCGACTCATGTGCTTGCAATTGATTTTGCATCGCTAAGGCATCAGCAACACTATTCGCAACATAAATACCACTTAAGATACCTTGTACCGGTAGTTGTGATTGAATTTTTGAGCTTAATGGTGTCAACATACTATTACTATTGACTGGCACCGCCTGTTCAACATGACGTGCCACCGCACAGAAATTGCCTTGCTCTAAATCTTGTAATTCTGTTGCTAATTGTTGTAAACCATCGACACAAACCGCTTCTAAATAAAGTCCTAGGATCGTTTCTACAGCCTGTTCCCAGCCACTATCAACTTGTAAGTCTTGCGCTAAACGTGGTTTATCAGCTAATTGTTTTTCCTCTAACCACTGCATGAAGACTTTGTTGTCTTGACCTAATGCCGATTGTTGTAACGCTTCAAGAGATGCAAATTTACCTTGCTTACTTTGTAGTTCACTATGAGCTTGATGCAAATCTGCCGTTAATTGTTGATTTTCAGAACGCTGTTGTTGCAACTGTTCCGCTGTTGTTGTAACCGCGGTATTAGCCGCATCTAACTCTTCTTCAACCATGGCAATCGATTCGCGTAATTCAGTAATCGCGTCATCTAGTTCACTCGGTAAATATTGACTTTGTTCTTGGCGTAATTTTTCTAGACGCTCACGAGTCGTGAGAATTTGTTCTTCCAAGTGTGTAATCTTTGTTTGCGATACTTGTGCTTGCTGTGTTGTGGTTGCGGCTAACTCATTAAACTCATCCCACTGGCTCTGCCAATCGGCTTGCGCTTCTTCAGCACGTAACAGTTCTTCTTGTGCTGCTTGTGATTTAAGCGTGGTCTCTTCAGCTTGCGGTTCAAGCTCGAGCATTTGTTGGCTTAATTCAACAATTAACTCTTGATCGACCGTTAAAGTATCACGAACTTCTTGTGTTGCCTGCGTTGCTTGATGTTGATCTTCATGTAGTTGCTCAACACGTTCTTGTTGATGCTGTAAGGATTGCTCAACACGCGCAATCTCAGTACCAATACCATAAAATTCGCTTTGTACTGTTTCAAATTGTTCTTTGTAATCAATTTGAAATTCGCGTTGCTTTTCAACTTCGGTATCAATGTGCTGTTGCTCTGTATGCAGTTTCTCAATCGCAACTTCATAGTCTTGTACCGTTGCTGAAAAACCCTCAAGGCGTGTATTAGCATCTTGCCAACGTAATGCCAATAATTGTGCTTTATAAACACGCTCTTCTTCTTTTAATACCTTATAACGCTCTGCTGCTTGTGCTTGACGTTCTAAATGATTCAATTGTTTTTCTAGCTCGTCACGAATATCCGTTAAACGCTCTAAATTCTCGCGGGTATGACGCATACGGTTTTCAGTTTCACGACGGCGCTCTTTATATTTAGAAATGCCTGCAGCTTCTTCTAGATAAACACGTAACTCTTCAGGTTTCGCATCAATCAATCGCGAAACGGTTCCCTGACCAATGATGGAATAACTACGTGGACCTAAACCACTTCCTAAAAAAACATCGGCAATGTCCCGCTTACGGCACTTAGTACCATTAAGGAAATAGGTTGATTGGCTATCACGATTTACTTGGCGCTTAATTGAGATTTCAGTGAACTGCGCATATTGGCCCGTGACGGTGTGATCACTATTATCGAAAATCAATTCTACTGATGCGAGTCCAACAGGTTGTCGCAAGCTTGAACCATTAAAAATTACGTCGGTAGCATTTTCACCACGCAGCTGTTTAGGTGAGCTTTCACCCATTACCCAACGTACGGCATCAATAATATTAGATTTACCACAACCATTGGGTCCAACGATCGCAATAAGTTGGCCTGGCAGCTCAATGCTGGTGGCATCAACGAATGACTTAAATCCTACTAGCTTAATTTTTTGTAAACGCATATTTCTTTACTTACCTATCTAAAACCCAAGCATAAAAGCTTAGTATTTGTCCAATTATGATTAATTAAATGGCGTTATTTTACCTGGAAATGTCTATATATGGTAGTGATCATTTATTTTAAAGCTGGATATTTGCTAACCAGTTCGCGAGAGAGCGTACTTCTACTCCAGAAGGATAGGTTGCTTCACGACTCAAAGTCTTAACTAATTGTAATTGTTTGCAATCTTCCAACTGTTTATGGAAATGATTAAAGCTTTTGGCAGGAGTCGCATCAGTAGATTTAACTTCGATAATATATCGAGGTTCTTTATCAACCCGCGTGAGAAAATCAAGTTCTTTACCATCTTTGGTACGAAGATAGTGTAATGCCGTATGGCTACCTGTCGTATCCTCAAGATAATCTAATTCTTTCAATAAAGTGCAGGCAACCAGATTCTCTAACCGTGCTCCACCTGCTTCTACATAAGAATGATCGTAAAAATAGAATTTTGGCTCTTTTAGCAACGAGCGTGCAATTTTATTGTGATATGGTGTTACTCGAAAAATAATGTATAAGCTCTCTAATAACTCCAACCAACGCTTTATCGTTTTCGCATCACGCTCTAAATCTCGAGCAAGATTTGCGTAAGATACACAACTACCAACACGTTCTTTTAATAGTAAGACTAATGTCTCTATCGCTTTAATATCACGCACAGAATAAAGATCAATAAAGTCTTGCCGTAAAATAATATCTAAATGGCTACGCCGCCAGCGTTTATAATAATTCATATCGTTCTGTAAAAAAGGCTCCGGAAAGCCACTTAGTTGCCATAATCTTTCAAACGCCTCATCAATCGAAAGATCTAACCTCTGGGTAATTTCTTTTAAATCGAGAGGGTGTAAACGATATTGAAAATAGCGTCCAGCTAATGAATCTCCGACTTTACGATACATATCCATTCGAGCGCTACCGGTCGCTAAAATTTGAGGGGGAATGCCTTCAGTATCATAAATCCCTTTTAGCCAGCGCTTCCATTGCTGTTGCTTATGAATCTCATCAAAGATAATCAGAGGCTTAGCACGATCCCAAGCTTTCTTTTGTAAAGCTAAACGATCTTCTCCTGCATCGTAATTAAAGTAGTCATATTCTGAATATAATTGCTTAGCTAATGTGGTTTTACCGCATTGGCGTGGACCAGACAGCAACACTATCTTATTTGCTAAGTCATTTTTTAATTGGGTTTCAATATATCGTTTCATATGGCGATTATGGCATCAACTCCCGAATAGTCAAGACCAAACAGGAATTGACTCCGGAATTGCCAAGTCAGCAGTAACACAGAAGAAGCTAAATACGTGCTGCTTTGTTGAGCTTTGCTGTGATCTTAGCTTTTGGAGCTATCCTCTCTAATACAGCTAACAATACAGAAAATTCAGCTGCTTTTAGACCAGGATATTCACGTCTTAATACCTTAATATCCATTGTTTGCAAATTTTCAACTCCGCTTTTTAACGCTTTGGCAGCAGCTAGTTTTTCAGAATTCGCCTCTCGAGTACTATGCTCGCCATTTTTTAAAACTCGTATATTGCCACTACTTACCATAATGCTTGTCATATTCATTTCAAGATAATCAATGAACCCACCAAGTAATGTTATAACAAACTGACCCGTATCATTAAAACCTAATAAAAACTCTGCTGTAATATTGGCAAGCAGCAATTTAATGTTTTCTAGTAACAAATCTTGCTGCATAGCATTCGCTATTTGCGTGTCAAAAGCATTATTACGGAGCCAAACACAGAAATGCATTGCATAAAAAGATAAGAAGTGTCGCGGCAAATTTACTTCATTAATAAGACGACTATTTACAACTGTAGAAACAATATTAATTCCTCGCAATTCTCCTTGCATAATGATATTCAAACATCGATCCCAAAAGTCAGCATTAAATTGAGACTGTATTAACTTACTGCTAAGCAAGCCATTGCGATGACAACGCATTGCGATATCTACTATGCTGCACCATAGCGCATTATCTACCTTTGCTAAGTTTGACAACGCATTTTGTAGATGCTCATTAACTGGTAATACAGCCATTGCTGGTTTATTAAGCTTTAATACATCACTATAGATTGAACCAGGTTGCGCTCTTAGATAATGATAAAATCTGCTTAGGTGGTTAAAGTAATTATGTTTCAATAACTGCATAGCATAGTTATGTAAGAATGAGGCCAGCACAGTAGAAAGTTCGACCTGTTGCCAGATAGCATTAAGCTCATCAGTTGTCATTTCTGCTAAAAAGCGTTCATGTAGGAAAATGCTAATAAGAAAATCATGATTCTGCGATTTTATTTTTTGCAGAATTTGTAAAGCACGTGCTTTATTAGATCGAACTAGTGCAGCATCTTCTTGAGTAGCAAATAGTGATAGTAAATAATCTACAACGGTATCTAAATAATGCTCGCAGTCATCAGAAGCCACATATTGCCAGAGTAAGTCAACTGCCTTTTCTGGCAAAAAATCTAGTGACATATATTTTGAGATAAGATTATGCGCATTGATAGCTTTTATCATCGCCTTATCACCGACTATTCCTTGTCTTAGCAGTACATAAAGCGTGATAAAATAAATGATTTCGTAGTGATGAAATGAGGTTGTATTTACTTTTTTATAACCTGTTAGCTGAAGTAGTTTAGTAATAAACTCCATCTCAATTTCATCTTCTGAACTTAGAAAGTTTTGTACGATATCGTTACAGAGATTTGGCTGTGTCTTTAAACATTTGATATAGATAGGCGACACATGCGCATTTACACACCATTCAGTATCTTCCCATCGTTGCTGCTCTGCTGTATCTGTAACAGCTTCTTTGCAGCTGAAACGCCTCAATAGTTTAAAAAATGCAGGGTTAGCAACGATAGATGCAGCGACTTCTACATTACCCTGCTGGTCTTTATCAGACTGATTTTCCCTCATAACGTCTAATAAGTAATTAAGAATATGACTAAACTTATTGATGAAATCTCTGCTAGGCGTTATCGTGTCTAATCCTTGAAAAATATTACCAATGAATCTGGAGAACTCTGGATGACTAGCCATAGCAAACTTAACTCTAGACCTCGTAGTAACAAAGTCAGAAAATGCTTGTAAAATGATAACAATATTGGCTTCGAGATTTTCACTGCAGACTAATAACTCGGCCATATCAGCATCAGAAAAATGGCCAGCATGCTGTTTAAACTCTCGATATGGATGATGTTCTCTTCCAAGTGCTTGCATAGCGCTAACATAGCCGCCAAACTTTTCCAGATAGTTATAAAAAAAGACTGATGGTATATACTCTTTAAACTGATCAACAAAATATTCAATTACTAATAGCTGCTGGCATGTCATCGCTGTACCTTCAGCAGTAAAATAAGGCTTGAGCTTATCTGTGAGCAGTACCGCAGAAAAACATCTTTTAGCTATATCAGGGACCAGCGTTACTAATTGTTCAAACCTCGTATATCGGTCATATCTGTGAGGAGAATCTTCAAAATCAAAGCTCCTAACAGCACCCGCTAATAATGTTGCCACTAAACGTTCAAATTCTGCAGATGCAATTAATCGCTGATAATAGTCAGGATACTTTTTTTCTAACTCTTCGAGCTTTTCAAATAAATGTTTATACAACCCCATTTGCATCAGATAGTCGACATCATCACCAATAATGTCTGGACGTTTCGCATGAAAGCACCAGATAATATCTTTATAATTACTTTGAGAAGTTTGTGGACCATTTTGAACTAAGCTCAGACATGTATACGTTTTGGTAGTAACCGCGGACTCATTCGCAGATCTCCGTGCACTCTTATCCTTAACTGCCACAGCCTGTGAAAATAAGCGATAATATTCCTCAGTAGAAAACAATATTTGTTTGTTAAAGACCAGCTGAAATACATATCTCATCCTGTCTCTATCAAGTTTACGCTCCTCTCTTGCTTTTAAGATCGCAAGAAATGGGTTTAACCTTTCTGCGCTTCCTGAGCCTAACAATGCAGCCTTAATTGCATCAGGCGAAAGTCTAGCAAAATTATTTCTTATATATTCTATGATACTGGCAGCTAAGCGATAATTCCCTATATGCAAGGCATGCTCTAAAATTCCAGCACTAAGCACATCATTCCAAAATGAATGCCCTGTTCTTTGAACGAGCTCTTCAACCTTATTAATAACAGCAAGTGGAGCTTCATTCGGCCAATTTGGTATTACAGCTTTAACAAACCTAGGATCAAACACTAATTCACAAAACTTGCTGAAATCAAGTTCCGCCAATATATCAAGCTGTCTAATTAGTAAATCGTCAGGCTCTACATCCGTCTCTACTAGCTTTCCCCAAGGATCCAACTTAATTGTAGGCATACGATCTTCTGCAATACCAAAGAAGTATTCTTCTAAGAGTCCTAAGCGTTGTAAGCCTTGCCATATTGCAATTTCATTACCTTGATCAAAAATATAATTTAGCCCTCGACCTTTTCTGCGCGCTAAAGTTTCCCCAGCAGAGTAGGCAAACAATTCTCTATCTGGCTCTATATTGCGTGAGTCATAATGTTTCAAATAAACAAGCAGTAGTTCGCCAATACACTCCGCATTATGGTAACGCGCAATTGTAAATAAAGGACCATGGACTGCACGAGATAAAAGATATACATGAAGACCTAAATTAAAATCTGCAAACCGCTGTAAATATTTAACAGCAATAGCTATAGTTCGTGCAAACTCAGCATTGCTATTATCTCTCTGCCCACAAGAGAAACATTCCCAAAACTTTCCTATTACAGTTTTAGCAACACTCAGGTTATATTCTGAGATAAATTCAATGAGTAGCTCTACATATTGTAAATTTGTTAATTTGCGAAAATGATATACATCAGAATCTGTGAGCTCCTTAGCAACCTTTGATAATATTACATTATATTCATCTCGTGGCTGAATAGCGTTTTGAAAAAAATCAGCATGATGTTGCTTCAATGTGCTCAGCAATTGGAATAGCAATTGATAGTCTTTTATTGAAGCTAACTCTGTGAGCATAATATCCGCTGCTGATCTACTTTCTTCATCAACATCAGTAAGCATCTCTCCAGTATCGGAAAAACTTACTTCTGTAACAATTGCCTGACGTTTATCTGTAGGTAAGGCCTCTAAAAAAAATCGCCATTGTCGATAGCTTCGATGGAGTAATCTTGCATAAATATAGCGCCCACATGACCTAAACAATGCTTGTAATTGAGCAACATTAAACTCGATTGCAAATAGTACTAATCCATTTATATCTTTGAGTGTGTTAATCAGTTGCTTTCGTAGTGCTGAATCAGTAACTATTGTACCTATATCATCCGCAGACAACTCTTTAAGTAATGCCAAATCATTATCTGTTCTAATACATATTTCAACGTTAAGAGTGCGCAGTAATTCCAGAGATATACATAATGCATCATGACCAGCAAATTGATGCTCTGCTAAACCTCGTGACAACATCTCGCGCACATCGGTAAACTGTTGCTCTAAATCAGCTAATTGCTCAGTTTGTTCTACTTCATCTAAAAATATCGTTGCAAGCACATCACGATGCTTGGTAACAGCTTTTTCAAAATCTTTGCAGCGATAATATAAACATCACTCAAAAGCCGTTGCTTGTCTGTTTTTTGCGGAATCAAAGGTTACATCAAATAATCGTGTTATCAGAGATGCAACATCTTCTGGGATTTGGCTTTGTTTCTCCCCTAATCGATTATAGAAGTCCCTGAAATTTAATATTGCTTGATAGCCACCGACACCAGCATTAACTTCACTACCAATGCCATCGATACTATTATAGCGAAAACTTGCGATTAATTGATTTAAGTTCCCTAGCAAAGTATTCTCTTGCTTCTGTGCTTGCTGTAGTGCTTGTAAGGCATCATGAAGTTTATGTGTTTCAGGGGCATGAGCATACAAACGCTGCATCTCTGTAGTAGAGATGAAGACCTGACTTTTATCATGCTCAAACACATCAAAATATGGATTTTCTCGTGGCTGTACGACGGTATCACTTTTTAACGTTGTTAGCTGCTTTACAGGAATTAGAAAATTTCGACGTTCACATAAAATATGCGTACGCAGCACTTCACGAATATCAATATTAACCCACTTACCATTTTTTTGGGGGGGCTCTAAATGAGGATAGTGAGCTAAATCGATAGAGTCAGTACATACGCCAGGCATCAAAAACTGAAGAATACCTGCAGGTTCAAAATCTTCGCCTTGTTCTACATAAAGCTTTTTATTGTGGTAATACTGGACTAAACGTGCGACCTCACAAAGTAACAGGGTTACGTCATCATCTGGTAATGCCGTATAACATGGCCAGAGCTTAAAAGCTTTGTCTAAGAATGATTTTAACTGCACACATAATTGTGAATTGTTATCCTGATTGGCTTGTAAGATTTCCTGCAACGCAACAAAAACCTTGGACTTGAATGCATAAACAGCTTTATCTCTGAGATAGTGATTATCTGACGCACGCATACCAGCGGCCATAACAGTTAATGCCGCTTCAATGACTTGTCGCTTTTCAGCTTGGAAATGTATATCTTGTATTTGCCCAATCATGACGCCAACTTATAACACGCGTCTATTAAGATTTCCTTAAAGATACCTAAACGTTATAAGCTAACTATCACAAAATTTACTGAAAATCAGTAGATTCCCAACTACTGTTACTAGGCGCACAAGGCTCTGTGGTCAATTGGCCTCGTCCAGCTGAATCAGCACAATTGATAAGAGCTTGTTTCTTAACAATTTCATCACAAGGTACGCCATTAGTTTCTCTGACAGCATTACACTCATTTCCAATACAAGCATTGCAATTGAGACCTTTAATTTGGCCGCTATCGATTCTGAATCCAGTACAATTTTCATTAGCAGCACTTATTGCGCTATTAGCAAAACGTAATGCGGCTTTACACACGGTCGCTGGCGTTGCTGTTTCAGTATCCACCGATGGATTGGTAACAGTGCTATTAACCGTTGAATTACTATTTGTCTCGATATTTTGAGCGAAGCTCATAGGAACAGTAACCAATAACAGCCCAAGAAATATGTTTAATATAATCAATCGCATACAGCAACTCCCTGCGTAAGCATTTATTCTAGTTATTACTTCTAGCATAGTTGTTGTTTGAATATTTTCCATATTATTAAAGCCTTATTTCATACCGCCCCATCTATCCTTGTGTTAAAGGACAGTTAACAATAAATATGCCCTTTTCAAAAAGGACAGATTATGCTATTTTTATCCTTATTAGAAAGGACAGATTTTAGAGATTAAAGATGACTAGCTTAATAAAGACGTTACATGAAGAATTTCAACTGAAATTAGACCAACTCAGAACGACCACTCCACGAAATGCGTCTTTTCCAACAATGGACAATAAAATAAAAGTTGCAATCGGTATGCGCCGCACCGGTAAAACTTATTTTGTTTTCCAAAAAATACAGGAACTACTCAAACAAGATATTCCTTTATCACAAATCCTTTATATCAACTTTGAAGATGATCGACTACTCCCCATGGATCAGCAACAATTAGCCAAATTACTTGATTCATTCTTTGCTGCTAATCCAGAAAATCATGAAAAGCGATGCTACTTTTTTCTTGATGAAATTCAAAATGTAGAAGATTGGCCTCTTGTTATTCGCCGCTTTTTTGATAGTAAAAATATTGATATTTATCTTAGTGGCTCTTCAGCAAAATTACTTAGTAAAGAAATTGCAAGTTCCTTACGCGGCCGCTCAATCTCCACAGAAATCTGGCCTTATAGTTTTCAAGAATTCTTAACAGCAAAAGATATTCAACAAAACAACACAACACCTCTCAGCCAAATCAAGTTAGACAAATTACATAAACATTTCTTGGAATACATTACCCATGGTGGCTTTCCAGAAATATTGAATTATGAAACAGAAATGTGTAAACAGACTTTACAAGAATATGTTGATGTTGTTTTATTGCGTGATATTATTGAGCGTCATAACATTAATAATATTCGTTTAATAAAATATCTAATCAAACATCAATTACAGAATGTAGCTGGTAGTTTTTCAATAAACAAAATGTTTAATGACTTAAAAAGTCAAGGTATGGCTGTCGGAAAAGATACGCTACATGAATATTTAAGTTATATTGAGGATGCCTATCTTGCTTTCTCTGTACCTTTATACACAGAGTCTGTACGTAAGGCTCAAACAAATCCACGTAAAACCTATGCTATTGATACCGGACTCGCTCAAGCTTTTTCATTTGGTGTTTTAAAAAACTGGGGACGCATGCTTGAAAATATAGTCTACCTGGATTTACGTAGAATGGGGTGCGATGTTCACTATTACCTAACAGAAGAGCGCTATGAAGTCGACTTCCTTGCCATTAACCAACTTGGTCAAGCACAACTCATCCAAGTTGCTTGGGACACAGAAAACCAAGAAACATTACAACGCGAACAAAGGGCTTTAGATAAAGCCTGCCAAGAATTACAACTTTCAGGTCAAATAATCACCATAAAAGAATATCTGTCTAAAGGTGTAACCTTCTAATATCTATAAACAATTTGCGTTAAACATATAACGCTGATAAGATTCTTCGCGCTAGGAGAATTAATCATACTATATGGAGAGAGATGATGAAAAAGGTATTATTGAGCTTAGGGGCGTGTGCATTAATAGGAATGAGTGCAACAACCTTTGCAGCGACAGCAAGTACAACCTTTCTAGTGACCGCAACGGTTAATAATGAATGTCAAATTACAGCAACGAATATGGTCTTTGGCACATACAGTGCATTTTCAGCCACGCCAAACGATAAGCAAAGTGCAGTTACAGTAACCTGTACGCCCTTAGCTCCTTATACAATTGCCGCCAATACTGGCGCTAACTCAGGTGTTTTTACTACCCGAAAAATGAAAAACACAGCATCGGCAGACACGTTGGATTACAATCTTTATACGACTACTGCACGCACAACTATTTGGGGAGATGGCACAGCCAGCACAGTAACGTTCGCTGGAACGGGCACAGGTGTAGCACAATCTTTTGATGTTTTTGGTCGCATTCCTATCGGTCAGTCGGGTGTGCCAGCAGGAAGTTATGAAGATGCTGTTGACACTACGGTTACTTTTTAATGCCAAAAAAATATGTTTATTGGCTAAGTGCCATCATCACATTATTAACAATGACCACTGCCTTTGCTGGCAGTGTCGTTGTTAACCCAATACATTTACATATTTCACCTCGAAATCATGTTGCCGTATTGCGCTTAAGAAATACCAGCAACAATAAAATGTTATTTCAAGTTGAAGTCATGCGTTGGCAAATGCGGCATAAAAAAGATGTCTTATCGAATGCACCCAATATGGTTGCAACGCCACCCATTTTTACTATTCCTGTTGGAAAAACACAAATCCTTCGTATAGGTTTATTAAGTTCACAACCACATTCACTAGAGCAAACTTATCGTGTTATTGTGCGCCAGATACCAACACCCAATATTGGCAAGCTACACAATAGTTTACAGTTGAAATTTTTATTAACTTTTAGTATACCTTTATTTGAATTGCCTATTGCTCCATCTCGTACTTTAGAATTGCGTATGGATAAAACGCGACATCATGATACCCGTTTGATGATTACCAACATTGGTAATGTACACATTCAACTGACAAAGATCTTATTACGTGATACTGAACATCATCATATCTATACACATAAAATGTTCCGTTACTTATTAGCGCATCACAAAATGCAATTAATATTACATTTGCCAAAAGCATTACAGCATCAACATACATTACAAATAGTATTATATTCTAACTGGCCCAAAGCGATGGCAAGCTTACCATTAGATAAAACAGTTATTATGCATAGCAAAAGGCAGACAGCATAAGCTCTGCCATAAATTCCTTGTACATTTATAATATAAAACAAGGAGTAACTCAGATAGAGAGTGGTGTCTATATCTGAGCAGAATAATTAGGACATGGGATTGAATATTAAGCAACAGCTTCGCATGCTCAGTGTTTGTGTATGCGTGTTATTTATGTTTTTTTACACAGCGACAGCAACGGCACAATTACTTGCCCGTTACTATACGCCTTTGTATCTGCAAATCGTCATCAATAAGCATTGTTGTAACTTTACGTCTTTAGTCATGAGCGACCGTCATCATGAAATTTATTTAAGCGAACAGACTTTAGAGCGCCTGCGCATTCGTGTCTATCATGTGCATGGAGTTGTGATCGAACATCATCTTTACTATTGCTTAAATGATATCCCACAACTGCATTATCATATTGATCATGATGAAGCGCGGCTTTATATTCGCTTTACACCGACAGCATTCCCTCGAGCAATCATTAATGATTACCATACAGAAATTATTCATCCGACAAAACCTTTGCCCGGCGCATTTTTCAACTACGACCTTCTTGCGCAACAAGATAATAATTTTTCTTTCAAACAACGTCAGTTAAGTGGTCTATTTGATGTTGGCTTTTTTAATCGCTACGGTGTTGGCGTTAGTGACTTCTTAGTAACTGATCAATGGCATCAGCATCGCTCCCTACGTTTGAATAGCACATGGACTATTGATAGACCTAACAAAATGCAAACAATTCGTATTGGTGATAGCATTGCAGCACCAGGCTTATGGGGAGACGCGGTTAGCTTTGGCGGTATTCAATGGTCGACTAACTTTAATACCCAACCGTATTATATTACCTTCCCTCTACCTTCTGCGCGCGGCATTGCATTTGTACCCACCACAGCAGATGTTTATATTAATAATGCTCTGTCAGCGCGTGAACGCATACCCGCCGGCCCTTTCCAAATTAATAATATTCCTGTTGTCACGGGTCAAGGTAATTTACAAGTTGTCACCACCGACATTTTGGGCCAGCAACAAATCGTTAACGTGCCGTATTATGCAAGTTTGCAAATGCTTAAGCCCGGTCTGCAAGATTTCTCTTATTCACTCGGTTTTCTACGCCGCAATTATGGCATTTACAGTAATGATTATGGTCCGCTAATGGCGACTATCACTCAGAATCAAGGGATCACTCCTCACTTAACAACACAATGGCACACAGAAATTCTACGCCGCACCCAAAACGCAGGGTTCGGTGCAAATATATTAATTGGTCATTTTGGCATTTTAACCGCTGCAGCTGCTGGCAGTCATGCTAAACAAGGCGTTGGTGGTTTATTATTATTACGCTTTGTTCGTGAAACACATCATTATAGCTTTGGCTTTAGCTCTGAAGCGACAACCCATAAATTTGAATTATTAAGTACCGAATCAGGACACCTTCCACCAAAAATGGAAAGCCAAGCGTTTGTCAGTTTTCAAGCTTTTCATGGCGGTTCAATTGGCCTTAGTTATATTAATCAAATTAATCGTGGACGCAGAGATGTTAATTTAGCCTCTCTTAATTATACGCAAACCATTACGCGCCACGTGTTTCTAAATGTATCTGCTATCAGTAATATTGGTGGGCAAGAATATAAAGCTGTCTTTGTTAACATTGCTATTCCATTAGGTAACCGAACTACGGCAACAGCAGGCAGTAATTGGCAAAATGGCGCAGGGTATCAAGCCACTGCAGGCATCCAACGCAACTTACCACCAGGCACCGGCTTTGGTTATAATGTTCGGGGCGCCGCTGGTGGAAGCAATAGCTTCTTCTTAGGTGAAGGTAGTTACCAAAGTAGTTTTGGTACTTATTCATTAGCCGCCGGTCGCCAACTAAACGATACGTCTTATCGTGCGGAAGTTCAGGGTGGCATGGCTTATATGGCAGATAAATTTGCCTTCACACGTCGTATCTATAATAGTTTCGGTATTGTTGCTGTACCTGGTTTAGGAAATGTACCAATCTATTTAGAAAACCATAAAGTTGCAGAAACGGATAGCCAAGGTTATGCCTTCGTACCAAATTTATTGGCTTATAACCGTAACCATCTAAGTATTCATCCAGGACAGCTGCCACTAGATACGTCGATAGCAACCGATAAACTCGATGCTATCCCATACTTCCGCAGCGGTGTATTTGTGAAATTCCCAGTACATGTCATTCGAGCAGGCTTGTTAACCATTAAACTAGCTAATGGCAAACCCATTCCTATCGGTTCGATTGTCACCATCAATCATCAACCAGAACAATTTGCGGTCGGTTATAAAGGCTTAGTTTACTTAACGAATATTCGCCATCATAATGTCGTCAATGTTGAATGGAACGGCCATCATTGCCAGTTCATTTTAAATATCACTCATTTTGAACGACCATTAACGCATTTAGGAATACATATATGTCGACATATTCACAACTAAAATTGTTACTGTTAGTGCTATGTAGTGTTGCATTTTGCTGTTTTAGCCAACCAGCTTATAGTGCCGCAACCTGTACTATATCCGTATTAGCAACCATTAATTTTGGCACTTATGATATCACTGCTGCTGGTCCAGATGATGCCAGTGGTCGTTTACAAGTGAACTGCGATGGCACCGCCCCTCCCAACGTTGTACCGATAACTGTTAGGCTCAGCACGGGTGCCAGTAGCTCATACTTTCCCAGAAAACTTTTTAATGGCGCCAGTAGCCTTGACTACAATATTTACCGCAATGGTGCGCATACATTGATTTGGGGTGATGGTTTAGGTGGCACGGTCGTTTGGACTACTAATGTTAACCTAGGTGGGCGCCGCCGTCGGCGTATGCGCGGTCGAATCCCTGCCCTACAAAGCGTTCCTTCAGGACTTTATAGCAATACTATTACGGCTGAAGTTGAATTTTAGCCTGCTTTGATATTTGTCTAGAAAGCATATCATGCTATCCTTCAGCCTACTGGAATTGGACTAAACCTTGGGGGAAAGCAGCATGGCAAAGCGTATTAGTTGGTTAGCAGATGTCAATCGTCACGACGTAGCAGACGTTGGCGGTAAAAATTCATCACTCGGTGAAATGCTCGGACAACTACAACAACTGGGCATTAAAGTACCAAATGGTTTTGCAACCACGTCTCATGCCTTCCGCGAGTTCATTCAAGAAAACCAAATTGGTGAAAAAATTTCAGGACTACTTGCCGATCTTGATACTAATGATGTTAAGGCCCTTGCCGCTGTCGGCAAACAAGTCCGTGATCTTGTTAATAATGCGCAGCTCTCTGCTGAATTTACCGCTGAAATCAAACAAGCGTATCAAGAATTATCTGCTAGCAATCCAGAATTTGCCGTTGCCGTACGCTCCTCAGCAACAGCAGAAGATTTAGCAAATGCATCTTTTGCAGGTCAGCAAGAAACGTTTTTAAATGTACGCGGTTTTGATGATGTATTGAAAACCATTAAAGAAGTCTATGCCTCCCTATTTAATGACCGCGCTATTGCTTATCGCGTGCATCAAGGTTTTGCCCATGATGATGTTGCAATTTCTGTCGGTGTGCAACAAATGGTGCGCAGTGATATTGCCTCTAGTGGCGTGATGTTTACGATTGATACTGAATCCGGTTTTGATGATGTTGTCTTTATTACCGCAAGTTATGGTTTAGGCGAACTCGTGGTTCAAGGTGGTGTTAATCCCGATGAGTTTTATGCTTATAAACCTAATTTAGCCGCACAGCGCCCTGCTATTTTAAAACGTCATCTCGGCAGTAAAAAACAAAAAATTGTTTATGCTGAAGCTAATGATGCCGATGAGTTTATTAAAACGGTTCCTGTTGCTGAAGAACAACAAACAAAATTTTGTATTACTGATGACGATGTCGAAAAACTTGCACACCATGCCGTCGCTCTTGAAAAACATTATGGTCATAGCCTTGATATTGAATGGGCTAAAGATGGGTTAACTGGTGAATTATTTATTGTGCAAGCACGACCAGAGACAGTGCAAAGCCAAAACAAGGGTAAAATTCAAGAAGTCTTTAAACTCAATGAGAAAAGCGATATTAAAGTCACAGGCCGTAGTGTCGGTCAGAAAATTGGTAAAGGTCGTGCCCGCCTCATTAAAAACTTATCGGCGATGGATGAAATGCAGGATGGTGATGTTTTAGTAACCGACATGACCGACCCAAACTGGGAACCGATCATGCAACGTGCATCAGCGATTGTAACCAACCGCGGTGGTCGTACCTGTCATGCTGCGATTATTGCGCGTGAACTCGGCATTCCTGCTGTTGTAGGTTGTGGTAATGCCACCACAGCGATTAGTGATGGTGAATCCGTAACAGTTTCTTGTTCTGAAGGTGAAACCGGCCATATTTATGCTGGTCTATTAGATTTTAGTATTGAGCGTCGTGACGTTGGTAATATTCCAGACCTGCCAACAAAAATCATGTTAAATCTCGCTAATCCAGATTTAGCTTTTAGCCATCGCAATATTCCGAATAGCGGTGTTGGTTTAGCGCGATTAGAATTTATCATTAATCACTTTATTGGTATTCATCCTAAAGCATTGCTCGACTTTGATAAGTTAACCGATAAAAAGCTCAAACAACAAATTCATGAGAAAATTGCTTGTTATGATAGCCCTACTGATTATTTTGTGAAGAAAATGCAAGAAGGCATCGCCATGATCGCCGCAGCATTTCACCCAAAACCCATTATCGTACGTTGCTCCGACTTTAAATCAAATGAATATGCGCATTTACTTGGTGGTCACCTTTACGAACCGAATGAAGAAAATCCTATGCTCGGCTACCGCGGAGCGGCACGCTACATTAGTGATGATTTCCGCAAATGCTTTGAATTAGAATGCCAAGCATTGAAAATGGTGCGTGATGACATGGGCTTAACCAATGTCCAAGTCATGATTCCATTTGTTAGAACACTAAATGAAGCTAACCAAGTAATGCAACTTTTAAAAGCCAATGGCTTAGAACGTGGCGTTAATGATTTGAAAGTCATCATGATGTGTGAACTGCCAAGTAATGCCGTACTTGCTGAAGAGTTTCTTGAATACTTTGATGGTTTTTCTATCGGCTCCAATGATTTAACACAGTTAACTCTCGGCATAGACCGCGATTCTGCTTTGGTTGCCCAAGAATTTGATGAACGTAATCCCGCCATCAAAAAATTATTGCATAATGCCATTAGCGCCTGTCTAGCTGCGAATAAATATGTTGGTATTTGTGGCCAAGGCCCTTCAGATCATAAAGATTTCGCTAAATGGTTAGTTGAAGAAGGTATTAGTAGTGTTTCGTTGAATCCAGATACCGTATTGGAAACAAGTTTGTACTTAGCGAAATTACACAACAAAGAGAAATGTTAAGTCTTTCTATCCTTTGCTTTGCATAATACATAGCCATGGAATACATTGAGAATAAACGATGAACTCAGAAAAAAGTACGCAAGCATTCTCTAATATTGATGATAGCAGCACGCCTGAGCACTGGGTAAAGCTCATGTCTTATTTTAGTGAACTATCAGATATAAAATTTATCAGGAAGTTGATAATAGATTGGTTAGAAAAGTATAATCCGACAACAATATTGGATGCGGGTTGTGGCACGGGAGATAGCACTCGCCATCTTGCTAGTCTAGTTTCTAAATCAACGAGTATTACAGGATTAGATTTTAGCCAAGCGATGATTGCTCACGCAAGTTCTATGCAGAATCCTCATAATATTCATTTTCAGACAGGTAACCTAACTCATTTAGAATTTTCTGATGAAATGTTTGAAGCGTTACGAATTGAACGAGTCTTGCATCACGTTGAAGATATCAATGCTGCGTTTAAAGAAATTTATAGAGTGTTAAAGCCTGGAAAAGCAGTGGTTGTGAGTGAGCCTGATTTTAGTATGATACGTTTATTTCCATTACCTAATGATCTAAATATGGAGTTAGGCCTTCAATTAACTAACACAATAGCACATGGTGATTTAGGTAGTTATTTACATACGTTGGCATTAGAGCATAACTTTGTAATAAAGGAGCGTAAGTTAATACATATTATCTGGGATGACTTTGAACTTATTGATGCTTCAACCCATTTTATTGAAACATTACGAGATGTGTTAACGTATCATAAAAAAGTAGATCTTATGAGCGAAATAAAACAAGCAGCAAAGCATGGCGGCTTTTACTTTGCTATTCCAATATATACCCTGCTGTTAGAAAAAGCATTGTAAATTCTTATTAACTACTCGGATTTGTCATCGTCATTTTCTAGCTGGGACTTATCATGCTTACCACGATTTAACCAAAACCTTTCGCGCATGGTTTCAATCACAACATAGAATACCGGCACAACGACCAAACTTAAGAATGTTGAAACCAACATGCCTCCAACCACTGTGGTACCAATAGAATGCCGACTTGAAGCTCCTGCACCTGTTGCAATGGCTAATGGTAACGCGCCTAAAATAAAGGCAAAAGCCGTCATTAAAATAGGACGTAAACGTAATCGCGCCGCATCAATAGCAGATTGGAGTATGGTTTCACCCGCGTCACGTCGATCTTTCGCAAACTCTACGATTAATATCGCATTCTTGGCCGCCAAGCCAATCAGCATTACTAAGCCAATTTGTGCATAAATATCAAGAGCAATACCGCGGATCATCAGTGCTGCAGCAGCGCCTAGCATTGCCAATGGGACCGCTAACAAAATCATAAACGGCATTGACCAACTCTCATAAAGCGCCGCCAAGAATAAGAAAACAACCACAATGGAAAGCATAAAAATTAATGGCGCTAAGTTTCCTGCTTTTAATTGTTGATATACCGTTCCTGTCCATTCATAACCAATTCCCTCTGGAAGAATTTTTTCTGCTAGCTGCTCCATGACTTTAATTGCTTGTCCTGAACTATAACCTGGAGTAGTACTACCATTAACTGTCGCGGAAGTATAAAGATTATAATGAGGAACATTATAGGGACCTAAAATCGTTTTAAGTTTAATAAGCGTGCTAAGTGGCACCATTTTTTCTTGATCATTACGCACATAAATACTACCAACATCCATATTTTTTGAACGCGCATTAGGCTCAGCTTGTAAGAAAACTTTATAAATCCGACCATATTTATTGAATTGATTAACATAGTACGAACCCAAATAAATTTGTAGTGTTTCAAAAATATTAGATATTGATAAGCCTAATGTTTTTGCTTTGGTTCTATCTAACTCTAAGTAAAGCTGCGGAACATCCACTGAAAATGTTGTAAAAATGCCACGTAATGCCGGCTGCTTTCTAGCCTCTTCAACAAATTTATTCGTTACCTTGGCTAAGGTCTTCACTCCAAAACCATTGAGATCTTGTATTTCAAACTGAAAGCCGCCGGTTGATCCTAAACCAGGAATAGGTGGAGCATTAAAAGCAACCGCTTTGGCATCTTTCATTTTACTAAATTCTTTATCCACAGTTTTAAGGAGGCCGTCGATTTGAGTTTGTGGTGTCGTTCTCTGACTCCACGGCTTTAAAACAACAAATGCAACGCCATAGTTAGGTTCATCAACGCCATCCAATAAATTAAAACCACTCATGGCGATAACATCCTGAACACCGTCAAGAGCTTTTAATTTTTTACTTACATTTTTCATCACGTTCTGTGTTCTCTGTAATGCAGCGGCTTGAGGTAATTGCACGGCAACGATGAAGTAACCTTGATCTTCAGGAGGAATAAAGGCCGTTGGCATCACCTGAAATAAGTAATATGTTAGTCCTGCTAATAGAACAAAACCAATGATAATCCAGTACCAAAAACGACAAATCAAGCGAATAAACTTCTTATACCGCTCTATCATATTTGAAAACATTTTGTTAAACCAAACAAAGAAAAAGAATTTGCTCTCAGGTTGTTTTCTTAGAAACACAGCACATAGAGCCGGGCTCAAGGACAATGAGTTGATACCTGACAAGCCAACAGAAAAAGCAATCGTTAATGCAAATTGATTGTATAAACGTCCAGTCATACCCGGCATAAATGCGACAGGAATAAAGACAGCCATTAAAACTAACGTTGTTGCAATAATCGGCCCACGAACTTCTTGCATAGCTTTAACCGTTGCCTTGCGTAGATTAGTTTCACCTTCCTCTAATTGTCTTTCCACATTTTCAACGACCACAATGGCATCATCGACCACCAAACCAATTGCTAAGACTAAGCCCAGTAAGCTCAAAGTATTAATTGAAAAACCCATTACTTGTAACAATGCAAAGGTACCAATCAATGACACCGGAATAGCAATACAGGGAATTAATGTCGCTCGCCATGATTGTAAAAATATAAAAACGACTAAAACCACCAGCGCAATTGCCTCAAATAGTGTGATAATTACTTCTTTCAGCGATTCTGTCACGAACATGGTTGTGTCATAAGCAATGGTATACTTTAATCCTTTAGGAAAACGTTTGGATAAGCGATCCATCACCTTATGAGTTTCTTTAGAAATCTTCAATGCATTAGCATCTGCTAACTGATAGACGGCAATAGCGGCTGTAGGCTGGCCATTAAGCTTCGCATCCATGCTATAGTCTTCTGCACCCATTTCAACTCGTGCAACATCTTTCATCCTAACAATTGCACCACCAGGTTTCGCACGAATAATAATATTTTCAAATTCTTTTGGATTGGATAAGCGCCCCTTGGCATTGATTTGTAATTGATATGCTTGTCCCTTAGGCGCAGGTGCTTGACCAAGCTTACCTGCTGCGACTTGAATATTTTGCTCTTGCACTGCAGCTACAACATCAGAAGCTGTTAAGCCTAGATTGGCTAGTTTATTCGGATCCAGCCATATTCGAATAGAATATTCTTTTAAGCCAAAAATAGTAACGGTACTTACTCCTGGAACACGAGAAATAACGTCTTTAATGTGAATTTCAGCATAGTTACTTAAATATTTTTGATCATAGCGTCCATCAGGAGAGTAAAGGTTAATGAATAAAACAATGTTTGCTGACACTTTTGTAATCGTTAAACCTTGCTGCAATACTGTTGTAGGCAATCGTGGCTTGGCTTCATTTGCATAGTTTTGCACATCAACTGCCGCAATATCTTGGTCATAACCTACATCAAAAGTAATTGTAATACTTGAATCCCCATTATTAGTGCTTGCAGATGTCATATAGGCCATACCTTCAACACCATTAATTTGCTCTTCTAGCGGTGTGGTTACAGTATCCGCAACGACTTGAGCACTAGCACCAACATATTGCGTTGCAACAGAAACTTGTGGAGGAGTAATGACTGGAAATTGTGCGATAGGTAACGTGAAGATGCATATGCCTCCTATTAATATCATGAGCAACGCAATAACGGTTGCAAATATGGGTCGATTAATAAAAAACTCAATCACAGAGTAGTCTCCTTTTATTGTGATTGTTATTTACTGCTACTCTTCTCACTACTAGATGACGATGTTGTTGTCTCTTGCTTTTTGCCATTTGTTTTTGTGTCACTATCTTTTGAGTTTTGCTGATCGTCACTATAAGTATTTTTCTTGATCACCTCTGCAACACTAACAACTTTATATTTAACGTCTTCTCCAGGTTTTAAAAACTGTAAAGCATCGGTAATAACATAGTCATTAGCTTGTAATCCTGAACTAATGACTTGCTGTCCTTTATACATACTTTCTAGTTTAACAATACGTTTTTCTACTTTATTATCTTTACCTACCACATAAACAAAGTGAATACCTTGTCCTTGAATAACGGCTTCTGCTGGAATTAATATTGCGTTGGGATCAACACCAAAATAAAGATAGACTGTCACATGAACACCAGGTATTAAATACATCTTAGGATTCTGTAGTGTTCCGCGTAATAAAATTGTAGACGTTGTGAGCTCAACTTCATTATCAATAAAGTTAACAACACCTGGAAATCTCATCTCACTACTGCCAGATGGAACGACCACTTCAATTTTCATAGGATTTTTATCTTGATGAGCTTGAATCTCAAGTAGATCAGCAGCATTAGGATTAAATTCAACATAGATAGGATCAAGCTGGACTAATAATGCCAATTTTGACTCAGAACTACCACTGACATAATTACCAACATTTATTAAGGTTTCACCTATCTTGCCTGATATAGGTGCATACATGCTTGCATAACTAAGATTTAATTCAGCACTGGCTATATTCGCTTTATCTGCGGCAACTGCTGCAATAGAACCTTGAGCTTGGGCTTTGATTTGATCATATTTTTCTTTAGAAACCACATTCTTAGTAACAAGATTGGCATAACGTTGTTCTTCAGAAATTAAAAAAGCTGCATTGGCTTTTTGTTCAAGATATTTTGCTTTAGCAATGGCAAGACTAACTTCATAAGGACGTTTATCAATAATATAGAGAAGCTTACCCTTATCAACATAATCACCCTCTTTATAATTACGCTCAACTAAGAAACCATCAACTCGCGCTCGAATATATACTGACGACACAGCCTTTGTTGTACCGATATATTTTTTATAAATTGGAATCTTCTGTGGAACAACTTTAATGACATCTACAGTCACGAGTTGTTTTTTTGTACTTTGCTCTGAGCCACAGGCAATGAGTAAAATTGTTATTAGTAATAACGCTATTACTTTATATATGTATTGTATAAGCTGCGAACTCATTATTATCTTTTTTAGCGTGTTCTGGCTATTTCTCACTACTTGTATCCCCCGATAGTAAGCAGAATTCCATGTCTTTAAATTATATTTTCGTCATTAATACTTAAATCTTTAATTAATGATTGAAAAAACTCCTATTTCTTAGTAAGTTAGGAATAATCTTTTATAACTATAGAAAGAATTCAAGAAAAAGCGAATTTAATTAAAATTAATGAACTAGAAATATGCATTTAATCAATCTATTAGACTTAATTGGAACAAGCGTATTCGCCATTAGTGGCGCACTTGCTGCTTCCAGTAAGGAAATGGACTTAAGTGGTATTCTTGCCGTTGGTTTTATTGTTGGTAATGGTGGTGGAACAATTCGTGACCTTTTGCTGAATCGCACAGTTTTCTGGCTACATGATCCCAATATTCTCTATATTAGTATTCTTCCAAGCATAGTCATATTACTGCTATCACGCTTTTTCTATTTTTCAGAGCGATTACTACTTATCCCTGATGCAATTGGTTTAGGTGTATTTGCTGTAGTCGGAGCCCAGATCACCTTAAATATGGGAATGCGCGTTGATATTGCCGTCATTATGGGGGTTATCACTGCAGCCGGTGGTGGTATGTTGCGCGATATTTTATGTGGTGAAGTACCATTGATCTTGAAACGTGAGATTTATGCAACAGCAGCATTCTGCGGCAGTTTATTATATGTATTGCTTATTCATCATATAAATAGGCATACAGCCGGTTTAATCGCTATACTTTTAGTTCTGATCATTCGCATGGTTGCGATAAAATTACGCTTAGGTTTACCGAAATTCAGTGGCGCATGGTTTGTTAAGCGCCGTGAGCATGAGTAACACTCTACACCCAATTATCCTAGACTATATACCCATCGGAATTCGAAATGCGAGAATTCCAATGGGTATATATTTTGTGTAAGCTTGATTACAAAGCTTCAAAAATACCAGCGGCGCCCATGCCTGTTCCAATACACATTGTCACCATACCGTATTTTAATTTATGACGACGCAGGCCATGAATGATGGTTGCGGCACGAATGGCTCCGGTTGCGCCTAATGGGTGTCCTAATGCAATAGCGCCACCCAGTGGGTTCACTTTGCTTGGTTCAAGAGCTAATTCTTTCATCACAGCTAAAGACTGTGCAGCAAAAGCTTCATTCAGTTCTATCCAATCCATATTCGCTAATTGCAAATCTGTTTGCTGTAGTACTTTAGGAATTGCTTTGATAGGACCAATGCCCATCACTTCTGGCGGCACACCCGCAACAGAAAAGCCACAAAAGCGAGCTAATGGTTGTAAACTTAATTCTTTTAAGACACGTTCGCTAACTAACACTAAAGCACCCGCTCCATCACTCATTTGAGAACTGTTTGCGGCAGTCACCGTTCCTTTGGCAGCAAAAACACTAGGTAGTTTTCCTAATAACTCTAAACTACTACCAGGACGAGGTCCTTCATCGGTATCAACAGTCGTATGTTTATCTTTAACTTCACCAGAGAATAGATTCGGAATACGTTGTGTTACAGTATATGGAACAATTTCATCTTTAAACTCACCATCTTCAATAGCTTTCAAAGCGCGCGTATGACTTTCTAACGCAAATTCATCTTGTTGCTGACGACTGATTTCCCATTTGGCAGCAACTTTTTCAGCAGTGATCCCCATTCCATACGCAATAGCTTCATGTTCATTGGTAAAATATTCTGGATTAGCGCCAAGCTTATTGCCACCTAGCGGAACCATACTCATACTTTCAGTACCACCTGCAATCATAATATCAGCATCACCTAAAGCAATACGATCTGCTGCTAAGGCAATAGTTTGCAAGCCTGAAGAACAGAAACGATTAATCGTCATACCCGGAACAGAATCCGGCAAACCCGCTAATAGTGCACCGATACGTGCGACATTCATGCCTTGCTCAGCTTCTGGCATGGCACAACCAATAATAACATCTTCAACTCGCGCTTTATCAATCGCTGGTACTTTCGCTAAAGCCTCACGAATAACATGAGCTAATAAATCATCTGGGCGTGTATGCCTAAAGACACCACGAGGCGCTTTACCAACAGGTGTTCTAACAGCAGCAACGATATAAACGTTTTGTTTTTTTTGAGCCATTTCTTTAATTCTCCATTCAACGATTCGATATTTTCTTGTTAATTTTCACTGTGTTTTAGTTACGTAGTGGTTTACCCGTTTCTAATGTATGTTTAATGCGTTGTTGCGTTTTTTCTTGTGAAGCTAATTCAACAAAAGCTTCACGTTCTAAGCGTAACAACCATTCTCCATCAACAATGGTGCCTCTATCGACATCACCACCACACATGACATGCGCAATCTTGCTGCCAATTAAAAAATCATAATCAGATATGAAATTACCTTCGCGTAAATTCACTAACATCATTTCAAATGTGGCTTTGCCATCACGACCGGCAACATTAATGTGTGGTCGCATCATTGGACGATAATTTGATTCGGCCATAGCATGTGCTTGCTGTTTCGCAACATATAACAACTCATTCTCATTAAAGACAATAACATCAGATGGTCGCAAATAACCTATTTGTTTAGCATGTAATGCGCTCATCGAAGTTTGCCCCTTGGCAATAAGCTCGTAATATTTCTTCATAAAGAGTAGCGGATCATTATGCTGAAAATTTTGTGAATGCTGTGCTGCACGTAATGCAAATTCTTTACAACCACCGCCAGCTGGCAATAAACCCACGCCAACTTCAACCAAACCTATGTAGGTTTCCATTGCAGCCACAATACGCGAACAATGCAAACTTAATTCACAACCACCGCCAAAAGTAAAACCTTTAATCGCAGCAACCGTAGGAATCATGGTATAACGTAATGCTAGTGAAGCGCGTTGAAATTTATAAACGCCTCGTTCAAGCACATCTAACTTACCCGTCATAACAGTTTCAGCAAATTCTTTCAAATTAGCACCAACACTAAAATGATTACCACCACGTTGCCAAAGCACTAAGGCTTTAAAGCTTTCTTCTGCTAACTCTACTGACTGTAATATGCCATCTAAAACACCATCGCCGATAGTATGCATTTTGGTTTTAAAGCTTAAAATAGCGATATCATCACCTTGATGCCACAAACGAACATCGTCGGTTTCCATAATGGTTTCGCCTTCATCATAACCTTCACCAAGCACCGGTTCAGGATAGCTTTGACGTTGATAGACTTGAGCATTGGAACGCGGCAGATATTTTGTAATGCTTGGAGCGAATGCGCCATCAGCTGAGTACCCACCCTTCTCTTTATTTACCCACTCAGGTAACGCTGCATCTGCCATCGTTTTCTTATCTGCAATATCTGCAGTAATTTGTTTGCTAATTGCTTGCCACCCGGCTAATTGCCAAACAGCAAATGGACCTTCTGCCCAACCGAATCCCCAACGTAAAGCAAAATCAACATCGCGTGTTGTTTCGGCAATATCTTCAAGATGATAAGCACTGTAATGGAATAAATCGCGCAACGTTGCCCAAACAAATTGAGCTTGAGGGTGTGATGAATTGCGTAATGCAGTAAAACGTTCGGTGATATCTTTAGTCCTCAGGATTTTAACAACCTCAGGATCGGCTTGTTGATCCGCTAAACGGTATTCGTTATTAGCAAGATCTAAGACATGAATCGCCTTACCTTGTTTTACATAAATACCTTTACGTGTTTTCTGACCTAAAGCGCCCTCTTTCACTAAGTTTTCTAACCAGCTAGGAATAGCATAATATTGCTTCCAAGGGTCATCGGCCAAATTATCATCCATGGTTTTAATTACATGTAACAATGTATCCAAACCAACAACATCTGCTAAACGAAATGTTGCACTTTTCGGACGACCAAGTAATGGCCCCGTTAATTGGTCAGCAACGTCAAAGGGAATATTAAATTGCTGTGCATGATGGAAAATGGCCAGTAACGAGAATACACCGATGCGATTAGCAATAAAGTTCGGAGTATCTTTTGCGTATAAAACGCCTTTACCTAAAGTACTTACTAAAAAAGTTTCTAATGGCTCTAATATTTGCTTCGAACTATGTTGCGTTGGAATTAGTTCTACAAGCTTCATATAACGTGGTGGATTGAAAAAATGAATACCACAAAAACGTTCGCGAATAGCTGCAGGTAATGCTTCTGCTAATTGATTCACACTTAAACCAGAGGTATTACTAGCAATGATTGCATGAGGGTTAACAAAAGCAGCTATCTTGTTATAGAGCGCTGTTTTAATATCCATACGTTCCGCAACTGCTTCAATAATGATATCTTGTTGTTTTAATAATTCTAAATCGTCATCATAGTTTGCAGAACGAATATCAAGCAGACTTTCAACCGTTGCAAAAGGAGCAGGCTTCAATTTCTTTAAATTCTTAATGGCTTGACGAACAATGCTATTTTTATCGCCTGATTCTGCAGCTAAATCAAATAACGTTACTTGAATTCCCGCTGCCGCTAGCAAAGCTGCAATTTGCGCACCCATGACTCCCGCACCTAATACAGCCGCATGTCGCACGATGAAATGATGTTGCTTAGTCATTGTCTCTCCTTTATTTCATATCAAAAATCAGGACTTACGCTAAACACCAATCTCTTTGTTAACTATGTTGTCAAAAAGCCTCGCGTATTATATATACTATCGACTATTTTGGCAGCATAGTTGCCGCGACCTTGGCATTTATCGTAAGCCTGAAAATAATTTGCGAAATAGTATCATGTTTTAGAGAAAAAATGCTTACTAGATATCGAACACATATTGACAAGTTTTAAACATCCTGTTTAAATTCCTAGCATTAAATGAACAGAAATTGATTATTACTATGAATACAAAACAAAAAATTATTGTTGGCATGTCTGGCGGTGTCGATTCTTCGGTAACCGCCATGTTGTTATTAGAACAAGGCTACGACGTTGAAGGCATGTTCATGAAGAATTGGGAAGAAGACGATACTGCTGAATATTGTTCAGCCAGTCAGGATGTCGCTGATGCTGAAGCGGTTTGCGATTTACTTAACATTAAATTACATCGTATCAATTTTGCTGCTGAATATTGGGATAATGTCTTCGAATATTTTTTAACGGAATATAAAGCGGGTCGCACACCCAATCCAGATATCCTCTGCAATCGCGAAATTAAATTTAAATGCTTTCTCGATTATGCATTGCAATTAGGTGCCGACAAAATGGCAACAGGCCACTATGCACGTTGTCATAATCAAGATGGTCAATGGCAATTACTAAAAGGCACAGATAATAATAAAGATCAAAGTTACTTTTTATATACGCTTGGCCAACAACAATTACAGCATGTGTTATTTCCTATTGGTGAATATGAAAAACCACAAATTCGTGAACTCGCCACCAAAGCTGACTTGCCAAATCATGCTAAAAAAGATAGTACCGGTATTTGTTTTATTGGTGAACGTAAGTTTAAAAGCTTTTTACAGCAATATTTACCAGCGCAACCAGGCAAAATGCAAACACCTGCAGGCAAAGAAATCGGACGTCATGAAGGCTTGATGTATTACACGATTGGCCAACGCCAAGGTTTGAATATTGGCGGTCGCCGTGATGCTAGTGACGCACCCTGGTATGTGCTCGGTAAAGATATCGCGAAGAATATTTTGATTATTGGCCAAGGCACTGACCATCCACTGTTATTCAAACAAAACTTAACATGTTCGCAATGTACCTGGGTTAGTGGCAAAGCACCAGCAATGCCAATCACGATTCAAGCAAAAACCCGTTATCGACAACCGCAACAAGTTTGTGAAGTCAGTATTAACGCTGATGATCAATATTATGTAGCATTTGCCGAACCGCAACGCGCCATCACGCCCGGCCAATCCGTGGTGTTTTACGATGATGACGTCTGTTTAGGTGGCGGCGTTATATTATAAACATGTAAAATAACGTCTATTTACCTGCTTTCTTTTTACCTGCTTTCTTTTTAGCAGCTTGTATTGGTTGTGCCTTTATATAACGTGTTTTCACCTGTTCAACCTCTTCTATTAAAGCAGCAGAAATTTTAGCGAGATTATCAGCGCTATCCTTTAAATCTACACTTGCGGCGCGTTGAACTCGCCTTAAAATAACAGGAATAGCACGTTCTACCGAAGCAACATCAACAGCATCGCCGTAAATTTCCTTTATGAGTTTTATTCTTGCGGCTTCAACGTTGTCTGCATAGTTTTTTTCAACAAAGTCTTGTTTATGGCTCGGCAGATATTGAAATAGTTGCAGCCAAAATTCATCTTGTGCAACAGGTCTTTGTGAGGTAACAAATACTAATAATAATATATTTTTTAATTGTAGATGCTCAGGGCTACTATCTCGATCCATAAAAACAGCAGAAAAAAATGTTTTAAGTTTTATGAAACTCTCATCAGGAGATGGCTTTACAACGCTTCTGTTCCGATGAAAATGCGCAACGCCTGGCGTTAAACTACTGTTTAGTTCAAAGTTATAAAGAGCGCAAGCATGATATAAAAATGGAGCATAATAAAGCCCAGCTTGATCAAAACCATTCAGAACAAGATTGAAATTATGATCAAAATTAGAAATAACTCTTTTGCCTCCAAGAGTATTTATTGCGTAGAGTATATTTAAACGTGACTGTAAACTTGTAGTCGTAAGTATGAACGCTTGTAACTTCTCTACAACTAAGATGAATACTTCAAAAATATTAGGCTGTTTTTTAATTTCAGTCTCAAGCCGCCAACGAGATCTCATTTCTTTGATTTGCGTAATAACTAATTTCAGCCATTGCTGTGAAGACACATGTCTACTGTCACTACCTGCTCTTATTTTATCGGGCAACACACCCAACAAAGCATTTAACAACTTAGTTGCCGCTTTTTCTTGTATTTCATCAAAACTAAGTATCTGGTCAGCCTGAAGGTCAAGTAAGTTCATGGTATCCACAATAACAGGCAGCTGGAGTTGTGTTTCGTCTTCTGGATTATCAGGAAGAACATAATCAAGGTACTGTTCTTTAATATACTCTGTGATTATGCTGTCATAAATATATTCAGCAAATCTCTCCGGCATGTAATCACACATAGACAAACAAGCAATAACATTCTTTCTAGAATAGGGGTGTGCTGCATTCTGCTCTCTTAAGACCTCATCCAATTCCGCAACATCGACTAATAAAGGATTACCTCCTATTTCATTAGGATTAAATTCCTTAAATAGTAAGTAATCTCTGAGCAACGTTAATTTGCGCTTAATGTCATATAGTTTTTGATGAACATCGGCTACTGACGAGTCTCCAGCCATCCAACTAAATGCAACGGCACCCATAGGCTTAGCTGCATCTTCAAGCTCAAGGTCCACAAACATCTGTAGTAAATAGTAGAAGCATAAATACTTACTAACAACTTCTGTAGTGACATTATCATCTGCAAAAGCAACCTTGCCATTTCTATATCTAACTAATTTAATACCTTGCTCTTCTAGAGATGCATAAAACACCTCATCCTCAGTGACATTTGGTAATGAGATTACAGCATGTTTAAACCCAGAATTCTCAACAAAGACAATAAGTATTTCATACATGGCGTTATAATATTCAGCAGGCGATAGCTTAATCTGCATATTCTTATCATACTCTCTCGCAATTTCAGCATGTTTTTCTGGCAAACGAAATAATCTAGTAGTTAATGATAAAGGCTTACTCTGATCAGAGAAAAACCCGATTAGAAACTCTCGAAACGCCTGGGGTTTGAAACCAGAAAGAAACATTTTAAAGAAATCAGCAACAGCAGAATGTACATCGATACATTTTAAATCAACATCAACAAATGTATTTCTGGCTTTTTGCAATCTGACTTGCTGCTTATCATTGCGTATAGCAACCATAACTTCATAACAATAGCGTAGCGGTTGTCTAGAAAAACATTCAATATGATTAGCAATGTTAACAGGCACCGCATCTCGATTCTCTTTTATATGATTAACAAATCCAATCCGCAGCGCATCTTTGTTAGCAGAATCAGCGTTCATTATCTCATCAAATAATGTTGTATATACGTACTCAGCACCAACAAAGTCTATTAGCCTCTTAATACCGGCAAATACACCTTCTGCCTTAAAAGGAACGCTGTTGCGTTGCAACAATAAGACATCGACTTTTAATAAATATGCTCGAACAATACTTACTACTAACTCTTGAACTAATTCTCGGAACATTGCCGACTGCTCAGAACCTGTTAATCTTACAAATGTCTCATTGATGTCTTCAAGCGTTAAAGGAAATACATCACCTGACTGTATTTGACAGCCATCAAACATCGTTGTTTCTCTTCTAGCAGCACCGATCAAATCTTCTAAAAACCCATCTCGAGGTATTGTAAATACTTGGCCTAACAACCAATATCGACAAACTTCAATCATTGCAATAATACCGCGTCGCTCTTTATTAGCAGATAATAAGGCGGGATCTAATCGACCTAATGTCATCAATGTAAGCGCGTAAAAATTCACAGCTTCACCAGCAAATATGCTAGTCACTGTTGTGCCAACTTGAGCGACAGAAGCTTGACTCGCAGCACCCCGTACCATTGCTCTTATTTCAGCATTAGATGGACTTGCTTCGGCAGACGTTTGTACACCACCACTCTCTGCACTTTTAGCACTTTCACGGGCAGAAAACGATAAACCCAATTGTTTTGCAAAAGTCGGATTTGTATAAATCAACTTATAACAGTCAACCTGTAATCTATCTACAAACTCGGCGCCATAGCGTTCTTTAGTTTTGTCTTGTTCTGTAAATGCCATCCTGAAAATAACCGCATTGAGGTCTTCAATTAGTTCTGTCAACTGTGCTTTAATAATTTTATAATATTCTGGAAGCAATGTCGCCAATACTTCCATGCTAGCTCTGACAAGCTTAATTCCCTCTGGCTCACTCTCGCTTGTCTCTGAGTCATTAAAATTATCAGCCATACGCGCAACGACCAGTGATGCCAAACAAAAACGACTAACTAATGTTTCTGGGTTTTTGGCATCAAAAGATCGATAACTTGCAATAATGGTTGCAAAATCCATTCCAGTATTGTTTGCTCTGAATCGCTCCTCGACTAAATAGCCTTTAGCTTGTTGGGCTTGCTGAAATGCTTCTTCTCTATTTGTACTTGAGCCTAGTCCAAGTGCATAGAAAGCCTCAGGTAAGAGTGCCTCTAACACACCTAGAAACTCTGTAGACACTAACGTTCTTAAACCAGCATAGACAGAAGCTTTTTCTTCTTCCGAACCAAGGCTATGATTCAACTTAACATCCAAAAGAATCAAGTTTATGATGCCAGCATCGAGCTTGTTATATTCAGTTTTCTCTTCTTGTTCGGCACGTTTTTTTAATACATAAGCATTGTATTGTTCGACTAAAACACGCTTCTCTGCGGAAAGATTTAAGATGACAGTTGGGATTAATGCAAGGCCTGTTGATCTCATCAAAACGTCGCATAGTTCTCTCGCCACGTCTTGATTAACATCAGAGAAAATATATTGATAGAACGCTCTTCTAATAGAGTAAAAATTATTAAATACATAATCATTTGCAAACAATGAACATGGGTGCTCTTGCAAAGCTGGATCGAATAGCATCTGCGCTATAAAGCGATCCGGATTTTTACAAGCACTAAGTATTAATTCTAGCTCTGTAGGGATATTCTCGAAAGAAAATAATGCCAAGAAATCTTCAGATAACGCTTTATAAATTTTGGAGGCTTTCTTTTCTCTTACTCTTGTTTCTAGAAATAAAACTAATAGAAATGCATACTCTTTTATATCAACATTTCCCTCCCACTTTCTGAACAAAAAATATGAAACATACCGTTTTATAAGCGAGCTCTCTGCATTAGGAATAGATTCTACACTTCTCATGATAGACTCTATGTCAATTTTCAAGAGCAAGGCTATGAATTCATTTAAGCTACATGCTTGCTCTTCTTTAACCAGCAACTCAAAACTAATATCCTTCCCGAACCTTGTATCAAGTATTGCTTTTAGCTGCTCATCCAACATAGACATTATCTTTTCATCGTGCTGAACGCCCTCAACTATCTCTTCGATAGTCATGTCAAATATCACCACAACGTTAAGCATTCTGTCTGCATGAGGAGAATAGCCCGCCAATGGCTCTGACGCCTTAAATAATTGATCAATGCTTATAGCTTCCCTTAGCTTACCAACGTCTTCTGCATAAAGTTTTCTTGCCACATGCGGAAACATGTATGCGAATATGGCTTTAACCAACATTCCATCAATTTCTTGATATTTCTGTCTAACTAAATCCTCAAGGTCTGTACTTGCAACGAACGCAACTAATTTACTATAAACAGCAACTTTTGGTTTTTTTTCATAGCCCTCATATAAAGAATGCAGCACGCTATGAGATACTCGATCTAGATTCCAACGCACAAATCCCTCTAAACATTCTTTATAGATTGCCTCACATTCATCGTTGTTTAAACCAAATGATTCTAGCAACGGCGTCCATGATTCTCGCAATTCCATTTGAAGCTCAAAAAATGTTTTTAATCTGCCTTCTGACGAGTCATATAAGCCAGTTGTATTTTCTGCAATGAACCGTGTAATTATTCTTTTTAAATTATTGACCATGCCATCTTTATCTGTCGAGATTCTAGAATGCTCAGCACGTCGAGTTTCTGTAAAATCATGATGACTAGGTTTGGCCGTTAAGCTAACACTTGTATATTGTTCAGATGCCGCCACACCTGCTTGCCATGAATAACCTACCGACCTTGTTGTTTCAGGATACACTCCAGACAACACATCAGCATAAGGCCGCCCAAGGATGCGACACATGCCATCTAGTCGCTCTTGTATAGGTGCGACTGAATCAGCTTCAGCCATAACAAGCTCACTACATCCATCAAGAAATAATTCATGAAGCTTTGCATAAAAATCAACAGGGAAACGACTCACCGATACACCGCGAATCATTCTAAGCTCCCGGTACTTAGCAAACAATTCTGTATTAGTATTTATACCTGGTCTTAATTCATAATAAATACTTTCTCCCTTGGCAAAAAACTCGACGTAAAGTTCTCGTAATGCATCATGCTGAACATGCGTAAATAGTTTTTCTGCTAGTAATGTTAATACCTCACGAATGGCAGCTCTATCATCCTCATTAAACACTAATATCCTACTAATAATTATATAGCCTAGCTCTTCAACTGCTTTTAAGCGTTGTTGAAAAGTATAAAAAACAAATATTTTTAGTCTTTCCTTTATATCGCTAGGAACTGTTTGTTGTTCAGAGCTCTTACCATAAAGAAGCTCAAGTAACACCGCACAAAAATCATTAATATCTTTAGATAAGTCTTTCAACATGACAGCAGCTGGCGTTAATCTACAAAGGTTGTTAAACCAAACATGCTGAGCATCACTCATCATACTCATAGAAACCAGGGATAATGCATTGTAAAGAGGCTCGTTCGATGAGATATTAATTTCACCTATTACACTTCGTACGAATTGTTGCTCACTATGCTTGGCACAGGTTTCCATAAAAACTAATTCACCTGCTTGCAATGCTAAACCAATACTTTTTGCATAATCTGGTACAGCTGTAACAACTGTTTGCAGCCAAACTGGATTGGCAAACCTAAAAACCCTCGTATCATTCTCGGCAACGCTTGTTAAAATTATGTTGCTAAGCGCTTTTTGTAAGGCAATATCTGCTTGTTTAGCTTGCTGAACCTGAGATTGGGTTAATTCTTTGCGATGACGCTCAACCAGTTCATTATAATCATCAATCACGGCTTTTATTGCTTCTGGAATACGTAATAGGTGTACAGGGATTAAAGTGATGTCATCGCCAGCGAAACAAGCGTTTAAGATTTCAAAAAGATCATAGTCGACATCAAGTAAATGAAAAGAAGTTAAAATATAGTCTAAATAAAAAGAAACAACGATATGCTTGATAGCAGGATTAAAATAATAACCGAGTTGAATGTTGGCGCTTCTTAATAGCTTGAGCATTTCATCAGTTAATTTTTTTGGTATTCTATTATAAAATTTTTGTATTTCATTGCGGTTCCATGGCCCCCAAAGTGCAGGTAATATGACTTGTTGAAATCGAACTATTTTATGCTGCTCAAGAAAGCGCTGTTCCTCAGCACCTAGTTTTAAAGCAAGTCTGTTTCCCGTTGCCTCAGCAAGTTTATAGAGCATATTGTATTCATAGCATCGCTCCAATACTATAGCGAAACGATGAGGATACGGCTCTGGACTATCACTGGTAAGCCAACGTAAATAGCACCGATGCATCTCTTCAATATAGTCGTCGTTTTTCTCATCTAGCTGAGCACAGCGCTGTTCAACATAAGCAGCATCGATATTAGCCATACCTTTAATTGCTGAACAATCTTCTGCAGACACTGATGCTACATCAATAGTCACGCCTTGAGGCGAGGCTTGCAAATGTAAACACTGAGAAAGTTCTGGTAGTAGCATGACGAAGTAATACCAGTACTCTTGACTTAAACAGTTAAATAATGCCTGCATTTTTGCGGCACTATCCGCTTCTTTATAAATGGATTTAATGAGTTTAATTACATTCTTTGAAAAAGAAATAAAGTTCTTATGAAAATCTTTCTCTGGATTTGCGCGTGTATGTAGTTCAGCAAATAAAGTCGGCATACGAAAGAATTGAAAATAACTTAGATCACTTGCACAAAAGTCCGTTAGCTTACTAAGAATAGCTCTTTCAAGATCATTTTTTACCAATACTTTTGCTAGAACCTCATCAAGCTCAAAGTGCGACCAAGCAGCATCCATTTTCGCAAAGCCATGCGTTGCTAACTCAGATTGAATGACCACATGGCAACTAATCGCAGCTTGCTCTGCTGTTATCGCCTGACCATCTGCCTGTGCTTTTTTAGTTTTTGAGGCAATTGCAGCAAGTAAAAATGCGCAGAATCTTCTGATTTCACCTTGCCTAGTAGGTTCCTCTTGCTGATCCGCATATTCATATAACGATTTAATAAGCTGAATTAAATGATTAAAATGAAAATGCTCGTTATTAAATAATGTATCTAGTAAAGAAACCGTTGCCTGCTTTCTAAAAGCTTGAAAACAAAGACTCAACACAAGATATACATTCTCGTTATTACCTTCTTTGCCTAATAAAGTAAGATCAAAAGTCGTATTTTTTAAGCATGGAAATTGGTTAGTAAAATAATCCGTTAGCTGTGCACGCAATTTAGGCGCATCACCAAAGCCACCAACAGAAATGTCTTCATCATCGTCATCAGAAGAAACACACTTAATTCCTATTCCAGGTTCGGCTTCATTGACCGTAGGTAGGAAATGATTTACAACCAGGTAATTTAGAATAAATAAAACCAGTCCATCATCACCAGGAAGCTCCTCTCCGTAATATGATTCTGATAACGCCTTTAACCCAGCACTTGCAAACATCTATCCCTACTCCCAAAAACAAAACGGACATAAATTTACCATGAAAACATATTGACATCAAACATTAAGTAATGAGGATGCACTTCACAGAAACAGGCATTGGCATTTTGTGTCATGCACGCTATATTGCTTGCAGTTATATGCTTTATGTTGAATTTATTATGATTCTTTCCGCCTTGCTGTTTATTGTCATTTTGCTGCTACTGATTGGTATACATGAGTATGGCCACTTTCTTGCGGCACGCCTCTGTGGCATTAAAGTCCAACGTTTTTCTATCGGTTTTGGTAAAGGATTATTACGCTGGCATGACCGCTATGGCACCGAATGGGTACTCGCAGTATTACCATTAGGTGGTTATATTAAATTACTCGATGAACGTGAAGGCCCGGTTGCTACAGAAGAATTACATCTTGCTTTTAATCGTCATAATCATTGGCAACGCTTTTTAATTTTATTTGCAGGTCCTTTATTTAATTTTATTTTAGCTATTATTGCCTTTTGGTTAATGTATTGGCTTGGCTTTCTCAGCCTATCGCCAATTATTGGTAGCATTACCCCAAACTCTATTGCGGCTCGTGCAAATATTAGTGTCCCAAGTCAAATTTTAAAGATTGACCATTACCAAACAAATAATTGGCGTAAAGTAACTTTAGCAATGGTGTTACGTTACGGTGATGACGGTTATCTGAATTTAACGACTAAGAACCTTAAAAATAAGAAAATCACCACTCAGCATTTACGTATTCAAAACTGGCCAAATCGACAAGCAGAAATGCATCCCATTAAAAGCTTAGGTATTATGCCACTGCAAGTAAAAACACGCGCCGAGTTGCAACCCTATTTATATCGAGAACAATATTCAGCATTCACTGCATGGCTACCGGCAACAAACTTAACTTTACTTTTTACCCACGTAAATCTTGTTATCATTGGAAAATTAATCATAGGCAAAATTTCATTGAATGCCTTAGGTGGTCCCATTAGTATTTTTCAAGGTGTCACGCTTGCTAAAAACCATATTAGCAGTCTACTATTACTTATTGGTTTAATTAGTTTAAGTCTTGGACTTATTAATTTATTCCCGATCCCAGGTTTGGATGGCGGTCATATTTTATTTTTAATTATTGAAGCCATACGCGGTAAGCCGTTATCAATTCGTTTACAAGTTTTGCTCTATCGATTAGGCATTATTTTTATTATTGTGTTATTTGTACATGCAACCATGAATGATATAACGCGTTTAATTAAACCATAAGAATTATATTCATAGGAGTTACAGATGAAGAAAACAGAAAAGCATTGGTCTAGACTTGAGTATTTACATCAAAGTGTTAAAAATCCTAATATCCATATCAAAGGCCAATATAGTTATTACAGTGATGCCTGGACAGGAAGCTTTGAAGAAACTGTGGTGAGATATCTTTATGGTGACGGCTTTAGTTTGAAAAACTGGGAGCCACGGTTGGACATTGATCAGCTTTATATTGGTAATTATGTCTGTATCGCTGCCGAAGCCATTATTATGATGGGTGGTAATCATAATCATAGAATGGATTGGTTTAGTCTTTACCCTTTCGCAGATAAAGCTACGGATGCTTATCAAGGCAAAGGTGATACGATTATTCATGATGGCGTCTGGATTGGCACGCGTGCAATAATTTTACCTGGCATTACAATAGGCGAAGGTGCCATTATCGCTGCTCACGCAGTTGTCACGAAAGATGTAGCCCCTTATACCATTGTTGCCGGCAATCCTGCTAAACTAATAAGGCAACGTTTTGATAACAGTATTATTGAGCGATTACTCAAATTAAAAATTTATGACTGGAGTGAAAGCAAATTTCAGAAAATGAAAGACCATCTATGTGCAAGTGATATTGATGCATTGGAAGAAGTGAGCAATGAATTTACTGAAATTTAATAAATAGAAACTAGGAAGAAAGGAAAAAGGGAAGAAAAATTATAGTTGCATCGCTTCAAGATAACTCAAAGCGATGCAGAATACAGTATATTAATTAGTGCTATGCACTAATTAATCTTACCAACGACGTCCACCGCCGCCGTTGCCGCCGCCAGCTCCGCCAGCTCCGCCACCAGTACGACGACCAGTGTCTTCTTTAGCTAGGTTAACTTTCAATCGACGACCTTGAAATTCTTGGCCATTGATTTCAAGAGCTGCGTCTACAGCTTGAGAATCATCAAATGTTACAAAGGAAAAACCTTTAGAACGACCTGTTTCACGGTCTGTAATCAGTTTTATTTCAGCAATAGCGCCACATTGTCCAAATAATTCATGAAGATCATCTTGGGTTGTATCATAAGATAAGTTACCCACGTATACTTTTAATTGACTCATTGTCAACTCCTTAAACGTTAAAAATCAAATAGTTGCTGATAAGAATGAGTAACGGGAACTATCTAAAACGCAGAAGAACCAGTAAGCACATAACTATAGCGATGGCCATTATACTGCAGTTTTCTAATAAAGTAACTATTTTATTGATTTTTGGGAAAGATTTTGATGATAACTGGCCAACCACTAACATCAACACGTAATTTCCTCAAGCTAGAGAGTGTGCAAGCTCAGCTAAATACGACTGGAAATCTTCACCAACCTCTGCGTGCTTTAGACCATAAGCAATCGTTGCTTTCAGATAACCAAGCTTGCTACCACAGTCATAACGTACTCCAGTAAAAGCATGAGCAAACACTTGTTCGTACGCTAATAATTTACTGATTGCATCAGTTAATTGCACTTCTCCACCGCTACCTAAATCTAGCGTTGCTAATAAGTCAAAAATTTTCGGCGTTAAAATATAGCGCCCAACAGCAGCATAATTTGAAGGCGCGTCATCTGGATGTGGTTTCTCAACTATACCTTTTATTGCTTTAGTAGTTTTCCAATTTGGCTCAACATCAATAATCCCATATTTCGAACTTTGTTCAGGCGCAATTTTTTGTACAGCAATAACGCTTGCATTTACCGTATGAAATTGCTCTACCATGCTTTGCATACAGTGCGTTCCACCTGCATCAATTAAATCATCCGCTAGCAACACTGCAAAAGGTTCATTTCCGACAATATGCTTAGCACACAATACCGCATGCCCTAATCCCAATGTTTCTGGTTGCCGAACATAAGATGCGACAACACCGCGCGGTAAAATATCACGCACCGTTTTTAATAATTCTAATTTTTGCTTCGTTTCAAGCTTGGTTTCTAATTCATAATTGGAATCAAAATGATCTTCTATCGCGCGTTTACTATTACTAGTAACAAATACAAGTTCGGTAATACCTGCGGCAATGGCTTCTTCTACTGCATATTGGATTAGCGGCTTATCCACAATCGGTAACATTTCTTTAGGATTGGCTTTGGTCGCAGGTAAAAAGCGTGTTCCTAATCCTGCCACAGGAAAAACCGCTTTTTTTATTACTGTTGTTGCCATTAATCTTCTCACTTACTTTAAGTTGATGCGACATTCTCGGTTTCGTCACGTAAGACTCTTCGCAAAATTTTGCCAACCATAGATTTTGGTAAGTCATCACGAAACTCAATAATTTTAGGAACCTTATAAGCTGTTAAAGTTTGCCGACAAAATTGTTTTATATCATCTGCCGTTAAACTTTTATCTTTTTTCACAATGACTGCTTTTACAGCTTCGCCGGTTTTCTCATGCTTGACGCCAATCACTGCAGCCTCAAGTATGCCTGGATGTCCTGCCAAAATATCTTCAATTTCATTCGGGTAAACATTGAAACCGGAAACTACAATCATATCTTTCTTGCGTTCAACCAATTTAATGAAACCATCGTTTTCAATTCGAGCAATATCACCAGTGAGTAACCAACCATCATCAGTTAAAACTTTTTGTGTTTCATCTGGACGTTGCCAGTAACCTAGCATCACTTGCGGCCCACGAACACATAACTCACCGGTTTCACCTGACATTAGTGTCTCGCCAGAATCGTCGATGATTTTAACATCAGTTGAGGGTAAAGGTAAGCCAATTGTTCCTTTATAGCCCGAAATGTCAACTGGACATGCCGCCACCACCGGTGACGCTTCCGTTAAACCATAGCCCTCAAGTAATACTTTCCCTGTTACTTGTTGCCAATGCTCGGCTACGGCTCTTTGTACTGCCATACCGCCCCCCAAGCTAATTTTCAACATTGAGAAATCTACGGTTTTGAATTTTGGATTGTTAAGTAACGCGTTAAATAAAGTATTTACCCCGGTAATGGCGGAAAAACGATATTTTTTCAATTCTTTAATAAAATTGGGGATATCACGAGGATTGGTAATTAAGACACTCTCCCCTCCCATTTTAAAGAAGGTCAAGCAGTTCACCTCTAAACAAAATATATGATACAAAGGTATTGCGGTAATAATAACTTCCTCACCCACTGTTATCCAGGGCGCTATCCACGCGTAAATCTGTTCCATATTCGCCAACATATTACGATGCGTAAGCATGGCACCTTTAGCAACGCCTGTCGTGCCGCCTGTATATTGCAAAAAGGCTATATCACTGGCATCTAAAGAGATAATATTCACAGATGTCTCAGCGCCGGCCTGTAATGTGGTTTTAAAAGCAATGGCATTAGCAATACTCCAGCTTGGCACCATCTTTTTTACATATTTTAATACAAAATTCACAACACCAGCTTTAATGGCAGGAAACAAATCCCCAAGCTTGGTAACAATCACATGCTTAACGTTGGTTTTTGGCAAAGCTTCCTGTAAAACGCTCGCAAAATTTTCCAGCACCACAACAACATCTGCTTCGGCATCATGTAGTTGGTGAGCCATTTCACGCGCCGTATATAAAGGATTAACATTAGTAACTTTGAGTCCTGCTAAGAACGCACCAAACATCACAACTGGAAATTGCAACAGATTTGGCATGATTAACGCGATGGTCTGTCCTTTCTGCAAGCCCAGTGATTGTTGTAAATAAGCAGCAAACTGTTGGCTTAAAATTAAAACTTCATGGTAAGTGAGTGTTGTTCCTAAGTTTGTATAAGCAGAATGACTCGCGTATAATTCACAACTTTTAAGAAATAATTCTTGTAATGAACCATAGACATCAGGATTAATTTCCGCCGGCACCCCATCAGGATAATTTGCAACCCAATTTCTTTCCACTTTTCAGTTCCTTATATTGCTTGACTTATTTTAGGTTGAGCCAAACATAACGACTTCCAAAGTTGATTTCAAGCAATAATTTAAATACATGAAACACCAAATATAAAAGCACCAAGCAACATGCAACGAAATGAACTTTGCAGTCGCGCTGGTCTCCAGTATAATCGCTAACAATTTGGCTTATTATAAGACAGTGGGGAGACACGATGGCAACAGAGCAACAACAAACGCCTTTTACTCTAAAAGGCAGTTTATTTACGATTACCGTTATGCAATTATCGACAACTAACATCGATGCTATCCTCGCGCACTTCAACAAATTAGTCGAACAAACCCCTAGATTTTTTCAACACGCACCGATGGTGCTTGATATGCAACGTTTGCGCGAACCAAGTAAACTTAATTTAGTTATGCTGATCGAAGCATTACGTACACTCGGCCCAATTCCTATTGGAGTACGTGGAGCTACCGATAAAGCTCTACAAGAACAAGCTCGTATGATTAATTTAGCTATTTTTCCGGCATCAAAAACGGATGCCAACGATAAAAATATAGCTACAGCAGAGACAAAAGAGCGTACTGCGACAGGTCAAAATAATAAAATCAAAGCAAAGAACAACTCAACAAAATTAATTACCCAACCAGTTCGATCAGGCCAACAGCTCTACGCAAAAGGCGGCGATTTAATTGTAACATCATCGGTTAGTAATGGAGCAGAACTTCTCGCCGATGGCAATATCCATATCTATGGCAAACTCAGAGGTCGAGCGTTAGCGGGTGTAAACGGTAATTTACAGGCTCGCATTTTTTGCAAGCAATTGGATCCAGAACTCATCTCCATTGCCGGCCATTACCAAATTAATGAAAACCTAAATATCAAAAGTTATAACGGCCCAGTACAAATTTATTTGCAAGGTGAACGTCTACAAATTGAGTCGCTCTGAGTGAACCTACTTTAATATTTAAGCCGAACGTTCATCTGATCCTTATTTGTTCAAATGAAAAGAGCGCCACAAACTTGCATCAAGGAGTTACGTTTATACTTGATTTAACATGGAAAATTAGCGAGAATTAGGCGCTTCACTTTGGTGGTATCTATAATTAATAAGAGAGAGATGGATGAATTTAAAGAGACATGGGGTAGCGCTCTGTGCGGTTTGTATTTCCCTATTTACGATTTCCTTAAGCCATGCAGCCAGTCTTGATTATGTTATTAGTCATACTGTAAATAACAATCCTCAAGTATTAATCTCTGGAACAGAACGTTTACAAACCGATCAAGATGTCGTTATTGCCCGCTCACCTTTTTTCCCTTCTGTAGATGTCGAAGCCGATAGCGGTCGCGAACGCAACCGCAATAATAACACTTTATTCCAATGGCGCAGTTTGAATCGACGTCAAGCCGGCATTACCGTCACACAAAATATTTTTAATGGCTTTGGGGATTACTATCGTACCAAAGAAAATCGATTTAGAGTTAGTGCCGCAGCCTATAATGTAAATAACACTGCTCAGAACATTGCAGCTGATGTTGTTGTTGCATACTTAAATATATTGCGAGAACGCCGACTCGTGCAAATCGCAAAACGTAATGTTCGTGTTCACTATAAAACCTTAAGCATGATTCGTAAACGCGGTGAAACAGGACTTGGTCGTCAAGCCGATGTCGTACAAGCTGAAGGCCGTTATGCATTAGCACGTACCAATTTAATTGCAGAACAAAACAACTTACAGGATGCTATTGCTAACTACATACAAGTTATCGGTTTACCGCCGAAAAACTTAATGATGCCACACTTACCACCACATACTGTTCCTGCAACAGAAAACGAAGCATTAAGTTATGCCATGCTGTTTAATCCTGCATTACATTCTGCTCATGCGAATTTGGTCGCTCGTAATTATCAACGCTTAGCAGCGCAAGCACCTTTTTATCCATCGCTTGATATTGTTTTGAATTCACGTCGCGGTAAAGATCTGGGTGGTGTTAATGGCATTAATGATGATGACTTTGCGATATTACAATTAAGTTGGAATCTATATCGAGGTGGCGCTGATTTAGCAAACGTGCGTAAAGCAGCTTATGAAAAACAAGAAGCCTTTGAACAAATTCGTGATACACAGCGTGAAGTTGGTCAGAGTGTTCGTCTAGCCTGGAATGCCTATATAGCTAATGAAGTGAAAATTCCACAGTTACGTATTCACAAAGTTAAAAGTCAAGCAACTGTCGTTGCCTTTCGTCAACAATTTGAAATTAGTAAACGAACTTTATTTGATTTATTAAATGCTGAAAACGAACATTTCTCTGCAAGCCTTGCTTATGTCAATGGTCAGTTTGACTATATTATTGCACAATATCAATTACTCAATTCCATGGGTAAATTATTAAAAGTTGCACATGCGTGTTTACCAAGTACCGCTGAAAAAGTACATCCAAAACCAATTCCGCATACAACTGGAAAAGATAACCTAAATTCACATCATCGTATTTGGGCTATACAAATGGGCACCTATATTCATCAGCGGAATGCAACTGTGCTTGCTGGACATTTACGTTACTTCCACTTCCCAGCTTATGTACATGAAGCAACAATTTCTGATAAAGAATATTTTAGTGTACTGATAGGCCCGTTTTATAGCTGTCATGAAGCAAAAGAAGAATTACATCAACTTGATACTCGCACTAACTATAGAAAAGGCTATCTAGTATCAGCTAATTTAAATCAAGTCGCCGTTTATAAGTAACGGCGATAAGTGATTTTGTTTTGCAGAAAACTTACTGGGCTTTAATTTTAGGCAAGGCTTACGATAAACACCAAGATCGAGGCGATTATTAACCAGTTCATCCCTTGCGACTATACTCTAGGACCTTAGGCCATCCAAAAGTCTGTATGCAAAATAAAAACTGCGCTATTTATCCACAAGCCCTTTTACCCAATTTGACTTGAGCAAAAACTGATATCGAGGTATAGTACGCCAAGTTTTACCGGCTCAATTCGAAATTTTACGTAAGGAAAACTCAACGTGGCAGAAATTATTGTCGTTACTTCAGGGAAAGGTGGTGTTGGCAAAACAACATCAAGTGCATCAATGGCAACAGCCTTAGCTCTACGCGGTTATAAAACTGTTTGTATAGACTTCGATGTTGGTTTACGTAATCTTGATTTAATTATGGGCTGCGAACGCCGAGTTGTTTATGATTTTGTTAATGTCATTAATGAAGAAGCAACACTTCGCCAAGCACTAATCAAAGATAAACGTGTAGAGAATCTTTATTTATTACCTGCCTCACAAACTCGTGATAAAGATGCCTTAACTAAAGAAGGTGTTGGTAAGGTTTTAGAAGAATTAAAGCAACAATTTGATTATGTTATTTGTGACTCCCCTGCCGGTATCGAAAAAGGCGCACTAATGGCTTTGTATTATGCTGATACCGCTATTATTGTCACTAACCCAGAAGTTTCATCGGTACGAGATTCGGACCGTATCTTAGGAATTTTATCGAGCAAATCACAACGCGCTGAAACAAATCAAGCAGCAATTAAAGAACATTTACTTATTACTCGTTATTCACCAGAACGCGTCATTAACGGCGACATGCTTAACATCACGGATATTAAAGATATCCTAGCAATCCCAGTACTAGGCGTTATTCCTGAATCAAAAGCTGTATTACGTGCTTCAAATGCTGGTGTTCCGGTTGCTTTTGATAAAGACAGTGATGCTGGACAGGCTTACAATGATGCTGTTGCACGTTTACTGGGCGAAGATGTTCCACATCGATTCATCTCAACTGAAAAGAAAAGTTTGTTGAAGCGAATATTTGGCAGCAAGGAGGAAGCACCCGTATGAACTGGTTAAATTATTTCCGTAATGAAAAAAAAGATACCGCATCATTAGCTAAAGAACGGCTGAAGATTATTGTCGCTCACCAAAGAGCAGAAACGAGTGAGCATGATTTTCTTCCCAAGCTACGTCAAGAGCTCATTAATGTTATTCAGAAATATGTTGATATTGATGTTGACCTTGTCAATGTTGAGTTAGAACGTGATGCAGATCATACTGTTTTAGAGTTGAACATAACATTGCCAGATAAAATTGCTAGTACAAGCTAAATTTTTGCGATGATTATCCTTTTCGTATAATCCTAAGATCCCGCAATTAATATCTACGGCGAACGCCTACCTTTACCTAAAAACCTCCGTTGAAATCGTAGCGCGAGGGATTAAGGTGTTGAACCTAGATTCCGCAGTTACCATCTACTCCGAGCGCCTAATATGCTGAATCTAAGCTAAAATTTTAGTCTATCTTCAACACCTTCAGCGCTCTCACTGCGATGCCAAGAGTGGAATCTAGGAGAATATCTGTATTTTGGAATATTCTGGGTATATAAACTTTCACAATGTTCGCTTCTTCTGTTAAAATACGCGCTTTATTTGTAGTCAATACAAAAACTTATATCTACGTATTCTCAGTTTTTAGCGATTAGATATAGGCCTGTATAAAAGTAGGACTCATAATGAATCTTTTAACGACGTATAAAGGATTTGTGTAAGTTCTATAAAAGTAAGCCTTATGGAAGTTGTATGGATAAATTATCTTTAGCAAATGTTGAGCGCATATCCGCAATTCAAACTAACGACTTTTATCAAAACTACGTTCAACCTAGCAAGCCCGTTATCATTACTGACTTTAGTAGTACTTGGTCTGCTCGTGAAAAATGGAATTATGAATATTTCAAAAGCAAAGCAGGAAACGTTGACGTCCCCATTTATTCTGAACCCTTTGCAAATACCGGTAACAGTTATACTAAAGGTCAAAGCACCATGCGCTTTGCGGATTATTTAGATTTAATTGCCAGTCAACCTACTAACAAGCGCATGTTCCTATTTAATATTTTTAAGCATATTCCCGAGCTATGTAAAGATTTCAATTATCCTAAGCTCATGAAAAAATATTTCAAAGGTTTTCCTTTTATGTTTTTTGGCGGACAAAATTCGCAAGTTGAAATTCATTATGATGCCGATATGTCCCATGTCCTCTTAACACAGTTCCAAGGCCGACGTCGTGTTATTTTAGCAGCACCAGAATATTCAACGTATTTATATCGACACCCATTCACCGTTTCGACAAATGTTGATATCGGCAACCCAGATTATGAACGTTATCCTCTATTACAATATGCAAAGTTTTACGAATGTATATTAGAACCTGGTGAAACATTATTTATGCCTAGCGGTTACTGGCATTATGTTTATTATTTAGAACAAGGCTTTGGTTTAAGTCTACGCTCCCCAGCCTCTTTAATGAAACGCATAGAAGGCTTATTTAATATTTTTAAACTCACAGTTGTTGACCATATAACAAGTAAAGTGTTCGGCGCACAGCGTTGGTACGATATAAAAGAGAGTATGGCTCAACGTAAAGCCAATAATTTAACTATAAAATTAAATCTTGATAGGCAGATAAATGCAGAACGCCAAGAAAATGAATGAGATTATACAAAACGAAAAAATATTGACGGTTGCCAATATGGCTGGCGCAATCGGCGAAAATAAAATTGGAAAATTCAGCAAAGTCTTAGATGTTGTACTTGGCATGTCAAAGTTACAGCAAGTTTATGATGATATTTGTGCTGATAACACTGCGCTTAACTTTGAAGACACCTTTTTAAAAGTTACTAATACTCATTATACTTTACATCAAAATGAATTAAATCAAATTCCCAAGACAGGGCCTTTACTAATCGTTGCAAACCACCCTTATGGTATGCTTGATGGCCTCATTATTGTTGCATTAATCAAGCGTTATCGTCCTGACGTTCGCCTTATGGCAAATCAAATGTTAGGCGTTATTCCCGAGCTTAATGAAATACTCTTTGGTGTTGATCCTTTTGAAACAAAGCTTTCGGTAAGAAATAATATTGCGTCGTTAAAAAATGCTATTGGTTGGTTACAACAAGGTAATAGTGTCATTGTCTTTCCTAGCGGCGAAGTTTCGCATTTACACTTGAAGCAAAAACGTATTATTGATAGTAACTGGAGCACCACGATTGGTCGTATTCAACGCCTAACAGAAGCGACCGTTGTACCTGTTTTCTTTCAAGGTCGTAATAGCCCGCTCTTTCATATTGCAGGCTTAATTAATCCATGGCTGCGCACAATGCTATTACCGCGTGAATTTGCTCGCAAATGTTATCGCAATACATCTGTTCAAGTGAATGTTGGACAACCGGTTAAATCGATACAATTAGCCAAATTCGATAATGATAGTGATAAAACAGAATTTCTTAAATTTGCAACGTATTTATTACAATCACAAACGCCTGAGGAGCTAGGGCAACAAGCAATAGACCCGATGGCGCATGGCGATCCAATCCATGAACCTATCGCCAGCACAATCTTAGAAGCCGAAGTTGCGGCCCTCACGGATAGCCATTTGTTATTTGAAAATAATAGATTTAAAGTCTTACATGCTTATGCTAAAGAAATACCAGAGACCTTGAAAGAGATAGGCCGTTTACGCGAAACAAATTTTCGGCTTATTGGTGAAGGCTCGGGTAAAGCTCTTGATTTAGATCGCTATGACGCTCACTACTTACAATTATTTATTTGGGATAAACAATCCAGTTCGATTGTTGCATCTTGTCGTTTCGCACCAGTCGATAAAGTCCTTGCAGAGGGTGGCATCAAAGATTTATATACCTATTCATTATTCGATTTTGGCAAAAACTTTCTTAACAAACTTAATCCAGCTATTGAATTTGGTCGCTTATTTGTTGACTTAAGTCACCCTCGTAAATTTCATGGTTTAGTTTTACTTTGGACAGGTTTATTAAAATGGTTAGTACGCAATCCTCAGTATAAATACTACTTCGGTGGTATTAGTATTAGTCGTGCTTACTCTAGTCTCAGCCACAATTTGCTGATTGATTTTTGCCGGCGCTACTACTTTGATTCTGATATTGCTAAACATGTTAAACCGCGTTGTCCGTTCATAGAACATCCATTGACGAAAAACAAAGATATCTTTAATCGTTTAGTAACAGACTTTGACTTATTATCCATTTTGCTAAAACAAATTGATCCACACTTACCTGGTGTGCCAATGTTATTTAAAAAATACCAAATGTTTAATTATAAAGTTCTCTGCTTTAATATTGATAAAGAGTTTTCAGATGTAACAGATGCCTTGGCTTATGGTGATTTAAGCTCAGCATCAATGAAAACATTAAAGCGTTTTTTAACGGAAGAAGAAGCAATAGGATACCTGCGTTACCATGGCGCAACAGAAAATAATACCTAAACCATTATTTGATACCTTAGAAAACCTAGCAGAAGCACAAGCATCCTGGGTAGTCTCTCATATTGATTCCTTAAATATCAAAACAGCTGCGCAAGAACTACATTTATCTCGTGAGTTTTTATTAAGTTACATGGGCTCTGCCGATACATTTACCGCTTACCGTCGTGAAGTCGAACGTTTTCTGCAATGGTCTTGGCTTATTGCAAAAAAATCACTACCCGATATTAATCGGAATGATTTACGCGATTACTTAGAATTTGTTAACCAACCACCAAAAGACTGGATCACCGATAAAACCGTTGCACGTTTTCAAGATAAACTCGGTGAACGTGTACCGAATCCTGCTTGGCGACCTTTTGTTGTTAAAATTAGTAAATTACAACGTAATCAAGGTCAAACACCAAACGTCCTCGACTATCGTTTAGGTAATAAGTCAATGCAAGCTGTCATTTCAGGCTTAAGTACTTATTTTACTTACTTGCAACAAGAAGACTTTATCGAAACTAATCCGGTTGCTTTGATCCGTCAAAAAAGTCGTTATATTCAACGCCATCAACAACAAAAAGTTACGCGTAAATTAAGTCACCTACAATGGCAACATGTTATTTCTGCAGCAGAGCTCATGGCGAATGAAGATACCGATGATGAGCGCATATATTTTATGATGTCAGCCTTTTATTTGTTGGGCTTACGTATATCAGAACTAGCTGAAACACCAGGCAGAATTCCCGCCATGGGTGACTTTGCTCCAGACAAACATAGTCGTTGGTGGTTTACCACTGTTGGTAAAGGCAATAAAGTTCGTGATATTGCCGTTCCGGATATCATGCTGAATACTTTAAAACGCTATCGAACCTATTTAGGTTTAACACCTTTACCTAGTCGTAATGAACAAACGCCATTATTAAATAAACAACGAGGCCGTGGTGGTCTAGGTACGCGTCAAATACGCAACCTTGTTCAACGTTGCTTTAATCGTGCAGTTACCCATTTAACACAACAAGGTTTAGAGGATGCGGCACAGGACTTATCTGTAGCCACTGTACATTGGCTACGGCATACAGCGATTTCTGCTGATATCGAACAACGACCGCGAGAACATGTGCGTGATGATGCGGGCCATGAAAATGCCGCAACAACCGACCAATATATTGATACAGATCGAGTTGCACGTCATGAAAGTGCAAAGCATAAACAATTAAAACCGAAGTATGATGAGATAGAGAATGAACAATAAAAAAGTTTATATTGCTTATACGGGTGGAACCATTGGTATGGCAAAGACTGAACATGGTTACCAGCCAGAATCAGGCCTATTACAAAAAATCATGGCTAAAATGCCAGAGTTTGAACATCATGAAATGCCACATTATGATATTCATGAATACACGCCATTAATTGATTCAGCAAATATGCAACCTGAATACTGGAATGCTATCGCTAATGATATTAAGCATCACTATCATGATTATGATGGTTTTGTGATTTTACATGGCACGGATACGATGGCTTATACGGCATCGGCATTATCTTTTATGCTACAAGATTTACAAAAACCCGTGATTATAACCGGTTCACAGATCCCTCTTGTCGAAATACGCAATGATGTTAAGGGTAATCTGATTAACTCATTATTACTTGCCGCGAATTACTCAATCCCTGAGGTTTGTATTTTTTTCTCTAGTAGACTTTATCGTGGTAATCGTTGTACTAAGATCAATGCTTCAAGCTTTAAAGCGTTTACATCACCAAAATTTCCAGCATTAGCAAAAATTGGTATTAATATTGAGATTAGAAAAGACTTAATGCTGCCAGTCACAAATAAAGAACTATCGATACAAAATATTGAAAACAATCTTGTTAGTATTGTTCACCTGTTTCCTGGTATGTCATTAGATATATTAAAAAATGTTATCCGCGCACCATTACAAGCCTTAATTCTACTAACTTATGGTGTTGGTAATGCCTCACAAAATCCTGAGTTTTTAGAACTGTTACAAACAGTAAATGAAAAAGGCGTCATCACCGTTAATTGTAGTCAATGCATTTATAATGATGTCAGTATGGATAGCTATACTGCAGGGCAAACTTTAGCAAAGACCGGCATTATTAGCGCCGGAGATATGACGATTGAAGCAACAGTCACTAAGTTACTTTATTTGCTTAGTAAATATGAAAAAACGGCTACAATTAAACAAAAGCTTATCGAAAACCTATGTGGAGAACTTGGTAGTATACCTGTCGCGATTCATTTTTAGGATTTTATCGCGCCGGGATTTTTTACGAGAAGGGTGCTCTAAATCACAGGTAATAGCTAGACTATTGACAAGATTTAAAGTGCATTCCTCGTAGAAAATAACAAGTGAGGAAACCTAAAAATGAATCGTGACAGGTATATATAAAAGGAAATATTATGTCATTACCGACAACCGTTAAAATTGTTGAAGTCGCAGCTCGAGATGGTTTGCAAAATGAACCAGAAAATATCCCTACTGCAATTAAACTTGAGTTTATGAAAAAACTAGCCGCTAGTGGTCTTAAAACCATAGAAGCCACAAGCTTTGTTTATACGCCAAAGATTCCGCAGCTAGCTGACAATAGCCAAGTCATGCAACAATTAGATCGACAGCCTGGTATCAAATATCCAGTGTTAGTTCCCAATATGACCGGTTTGAATAATGCCTTAAAAGTTAATGCGCAGGATATTGCCGTGTTTGCTTCTGCCTCTGAAAGTTTTTCAAAACACAATATTAACTGCAGTATTGCTGAAAGTATTGAACGCTTTACAGATGTTATCAACACTGCAAAACAACATAATATTAACATTCGTGGTTATATCTCTTGCGTGATGGGTTGTCCTTATGAAGGCGATATTGAGTTACCTATCGTTGCTAAACTTGCCAAAACACTCTATGAGCTTGGTTGCTATGAAATATCCCTAGGTGATACTGTTGGCGTTGGCACACCGAATCAAGCCACACGACTCATACAAGCTGTCAATCAACATGTGCCTATTGAAGCGATTGCAGTGCATTTCCATGATACCTATGGTCAAGCCCTTACAAACATCTATGCCGCTCTACAATTAGGCGTAAGCATTGTAGATAGCTCTGTTACCGGCTTAGGTGGTTGTCCCTATGCTAAAGGCGCCGCAGGCAATGTGGCTACAGAAGAGGTTTTATATATGCTTAATGGCTTAGGTATTGATACTGGCGTTGATTTTGCTAAACTCATGGTAGCAGGAAAATTTATTTGTAATCATTTACAACGTCCGCCGGTTTCAAAACTAGCTAAAGCCTATTTTGCAACCCACGATATGTAAATAAATAATAACAGCAGAACTTACGGTAAATACCAACATAATAACAAAGAGATTGGGGTTTAGCGTAAGTCCTGAACAAGGATAGTCCACTATGAATAACAATATTGATGTCTCACAGCATGACTCAGATACCGTGATTAACAATGGTAATTTAGATGAAGCTTTGCATGGCAACTATAACTTTCTTATCGGCAAAGTCTTTAGTACAGCATGGCATAAAGTGAAAGGCTTTAAAGGTTCTGCTTGGGCTGCCGCAATCATTTTTTTAATTATCAATGCGATTCTTGTTGGAATTTATGAGTTTATTTTCCCATCCATACACTCTATCAATGTTGGATTGCACTTTCCCGAACCAGATATGTATATGCATAGTATTTTGAAACAGCTTGCGGTGTTAGTTCAATATTTCCTTATCATGCCATTAATTGCAGGACTGTGGATGCTAGCAATTAAACGCGTAAGCAATAAGTCCTTTAGCTATACAGAAATTTTCAAATACTATCCGAATATTATTCGATTATTTATATTGTACTTTATACAAACTATTATTGTGATGTTAAGTATGTTTGTCGTAGCTCTTATCTTTGGTGGCATTGCTTACCTCATCGGCGCATCTATGGCTGCGAGTATGCGCATTGGTACCTTTTTTGGTGTTTTACCTGTTTTATACTTATCAGTCGCATATATCTTTTCAATCCCATTACTGATTGAGAAGAAACTCTCTTTTTGGCAAGCATTAGAGACATCACGTCGCGTGGTGACACATCATTGGTTTAAACTATTTTTCTTAGTAATTCTGCTTGGAATTATAGTTAGCATTTCTATTCTTCCTATTTTTATTGGTCTGATATGGTCACTTCCATTTACTTTATTAGTTTATGGGGTTTTATATCGACATATTTTTGGCACTCAATATGTAGAGCTATCTGAAACAACACCTCAAGGAACCTAATTTATTAGATTATGAACTTAATAAACACGATAGTTTGATTACTTATCTTTTATTACGATGCTATGTGGCTGTTTTAAACTATACTTTCATAAAAACATACTTACAAAGGATTGTTATTATGATTAAGAAAAAAATCATCCCTGCTCTGGTTTGTATTAGCTTACTGAGTAGTTTATCCATTATGACTTCTGCACAAGCAGCAACAAGTACAAGCACAGCCACAGTTGCTTGTACGACAGCTATTAGTAATTTGGATAATCTAATTAAACAAGGTCCTGGCAACAAAGAATCCGTTTTTCAGGATCTTTTTACTGAAGCTGCAAGTTCTTGGACTGCTCTTGCTGCATGTCCTAGTGCAGACGTTGAAACATTAGCTCGAGATAATTGCACAAACCTAGCGGCTATTCTAAAAGGCCTAAGCACATTTGAAATTGATATGGCCAAAACAGCGGTAGGAACAACTGTCACAACAGAGTTTGTTAAGGGCTGTCCTGCTGCGAGTAGTTACTTAAAGTAAGTTTAAACTATAATTTTTAATGTAACTTAAGACGAGGCCTCAAAGGCTTCGTTAGCCAATTCGCAAAGGTTTGTAGGCTCACGCGCCAATAACCATGCAAAGCAACATTGTGCATGAAATACAAAGAACGATACGCTAGCTGTGCGAGCTTGCCAGCGATAATATGACTACCCGCCCAGCCACCCATAATTTTACCGAAAGAACCATACTGACTTAATGACACTAAGACACCATGATCTTTATAGGTAAAGTCGCACATGGCTTTGCCTCGCAGTTGATTTATAAAGGTCTTAGCTAAAACATCTGCTTGTTGATGTGCTGTTTGCGCGCGCGGCGGCACCAGTTCGTCACTACCTTTAGCTGCCGGACATGCCGCACAATCGCCTATTGCAAAGATGTTTTTATCACGCGTTGTTTGTAAATAACTTGTAACAACCAACTGTTGTGCACGATTACTTTCTAAGCCTGCAATCTCTTTTAAAAAGTCAGGGGCTTTGATTCCTGCTGCCCATAAAACAGTTTTAGCAGGAATTCTTAAACCTGCTTTTGTTTCTAAACCATCTTTTGTTACAGCCGTTACCATTTCCTTGGTATGCACTTGTATATCTAGATCTGTTAATTGTTTTAAAATCGGGTCACTTAAACGTGTCGGTAAGGCCGGCAAAATGTTTTCTGCAGCTTCGATTAATACGATTTTCACGTGGTCTTTAAGTCTGCAATGATCAAAACCATATTCTGTTAGGACATTAACGGAATGAACTAATTCTGCAGCTAACTCAACGCCTGTAGCTCCAGCACCAATGATGGCAATCGTTAAATGCCCTAATGCGACGACTTTATCTTGGTATTGAGCTTGATACATCGTTGTTAAAAAATGATGGTGGAAATTCTCAGCTTGCTCAGTCGTATCTAAAAACAAAGCGTTTTCTTTTACGCCGGGTATATTGAAGTCATTAGCCTTACTACCCAAAGCAATAACTAATTTATCATAATGAACCTGTCGTTGCGGCAATATTAATTGTTGTGCAGCATCATACTCTGCTGCTAACGAAACACTTTTCTGTTCGCGATCAATATTTTCTAAACGTCCCAATTTAAAAATAAAATGATGCTCATGCGCATGAGCAAAATAATTGACTTCATTGTCATGAACATTCATAACCCCACTGGCAACTTCATGCAATAGAGGTTTCCAAATATGCGTTGACGTAGCATCAATTAGGATAATGGTCGCAAGTTGTTTTTTACCAAGTTTATTACCAAGACGGGTTGCGAGTTCTAAACCACCAGCACCACCACCAACAATGACAATACGCGTTTTTTTAGGTAGCTTTTTATTGTTTTTGTTTTTCATAACATACTGCCTTTAAGGCTAGACGCTACATGCCTGGAACCACATAGCGTCTAAAAAACATGAGCATGTAGAAATTATAGCATGTTCCTTAAAACATACTGCAAGATACCACCGTTGCGGTAGTACTCAACTTCATTAGCGGTATCAACTCGAGTTAACAATTCAATTTGCTCTGATTTACCATCTCCGTGATGTAAGGTTGCTTTAACTTTCATACCCGCTTTAATATCGCCAGCAATGCCTTCGATATCAAACTTAGTTTCAGCCGTAATGTTTAGTGATTTACGATTTTGACCATTGATAAATTCTAATGGCATTACTCCCATACCGATTAAGTTAGAACGGTGAATACGTTCAAAACTTTCAGCAATAACAGCACTAACACCTTGTAGTAAAGTACCTTTTGCCGCCCAATCACGTGAAGAGCCTGTGCCATATTCTTTACCCGCAACGACAACCAGCTGAGTACCATCTTGTTGGTATTTCATGGCAGCATCATAAATCGACATCACTTCACCGCTTGGTAAATATTTGGTGAAACCACCTTCTATCTCAGGCGTTATTTCATTACGAATACGAATGTTACCAAAGGTACCACGCATCATCACTTCATGATTACCACGACGAGAACCAAATGAATTAAAATCTTTTGGCACAACACCATGTTCTTGTAAATACTTGCCTGCTGGACTATCAGGCTTAATGGCACCTGCAGGTGAGATATGATCAGTAGTAATACTATCACCAAATAAAGCTAGTAAACTCGCATTATTAACATCTTTTGTAGCGGAAACATCTTTGCTTAATCCCACAAAAAATGGCGCTTGTTTAACATAAGTAGAATCAGCATGCCATGCATAAGTGTTACTTTCGGTAACATCAATTGCTTTCCACATATCGTCACCACTAAATACATCAGCATATTGTTCACGGAACATTTCGCCATCGACTTTAGCAACCTCTGCTGCAACTTCAGCATTGCTTGGCCAGATATCTTTTAGGTAAACAGGATTGCCATTGCTATCTTCAGCTAACGCATCTTTGCTTAAGTCGATACGTGCAGTACCAGCAAGCGCATAAGCAACAACTAAAGGAGGTGACGCTAACCAATTGGCTTTCACCTGGGGATGAATGCGCCCTTCAAAGTTACGGTTACCAGATAATACAGCAGACATTACCATGTCATTATCAGCAACAGTATTGGCAACAGGCTCTGGTAATGGCCCAGAGTTACCAATACAGGTTGTACAACCATAACCAACAAGGTTAAATCCTAAATCATTTAAATGTGTTTGTAAGTTCGCTTTTTCCAGATACTCAGTTACAACTTTTGAGCCTGGAGCTAATGATGTTTTCACCCAAGGCTTGCTTTGTAGTCCTTTTTCAATCGCTTTCTTTGCAACTAAACCAGCTGCCATTAACACTGCTGGATTCGATGTGTTGGTACAACTAGTAATTGCCGCAATGACAACATCACCATGGTGCAATTCAAAATCAGCATCCTTGGCTTTGAATGCTTTATCTTTTTCAGCAAGTTTGCCATTCTCTTCTAGTAAGTTATCGAAAGATCCTTTCAGGTCACCTAATACTACACGATCTTGTGGACGTTTTGGTCCAGCAAGACTTGGCACGACAGTGCTGAGGTCTAAGGTTAACATATCGGTAAACTCTGGATCTGCTGCATTAGCTTCGCGGAACATACCTTGTGCTTTAGCATAAGCTTCAACTAAAGCGATCGTTTCTTCATCACGACCCGTTAGGTGTAAATAGTTTAATGTAATATCATCAATAGGGAAGAAACCACAGGTTGCACCATATTCTGGCGCCATGTTTGCTAAGGTTGCGCGATCCGCTAATTGTAATTCTGCTAAACCAGGACCACAATACTCAACGAATTTACCCACCACACCTTTTGCACGTAACATTTGTGTAACCGTTAACACTAAATCGGTTGCGGTGATCCCTTCAGGTAATTTACCTTCTAGTTTGAAACCAATCACTTCAGGAATTAACATCGAAACAGGTTGGCCAAGCATCGCCGCTTCGGCTTCAATACCACCAACACCCCAACCAAGAACGCCAAGACCATTAATCATAGTAGTATGGCTATCGGTGCCAACTAAGGTATCAGGATAAGCAAAGGTTTTGCCATCAACTTGTTTTTGCCAAACAGCTTTAGCTAAAAACTCTAAATTGACCTGATGACAAATACCGGTTCCTGGTGGCACAACACGAAAACCTTCAAATGCCTGTTGTCCCCAACGTAAAAATTCATAACGTTCTCTATTACGATGAAATTCAATTTCAGTATTGCGTTTAAAAGATACGTTACCAGCAAAACTATCAACTTGCACGGAGTGGTCAATGACTAAATCAACAGGCGTAATTGGATTGATTTTTTCAGGATCACCACCAAGCTCTTTCATGGCATCACGCATAGCAGCTAAATCCACAACCGCAGGCACACCGGTAAAATCTTGCATTAAAACACGAGCTGGACGATAAGCAATTTCATGTTTTGAACTTTTGGTTTTTAGCCATCCAGCAATCGCAGCGACATCATCTTTAGTTACAGAATCACCGTCTTCATGACGTAATAAATTTTCTAATAACACTTTTAATGAACATGGAAGACGAGAAATATTTTTTAACCCGGCCTTTTCGGCATCAGGTAAACTGAAATAATGGTAAGTTTTTCCTTTAACATCTAATTCTCGTAATGTATTGAAACTATTTTTGCTTTGATCGGTCACGAACCTTCTCCTTATACTCTTTTAATAGATTGGAAATCTGTGGCGCAAGCATAGCAAAATTGCTATATGGAAGAAAGCTATACCCGTAGGCTCGGTGTTGCTAAATGCAAAACAGTGGTACACTTACGACAAATAAACACAATAATAAATCAAAAAATGGCTCAACAACATTCTTCTCTCTACTACTATAAATTCCTTATCCTATTGGTCGCTATTGTTGCATTTTTTATTACTGATGCATTCATTGGTCATATGGAAATAAGTTTCATTTTTGTCGACATTCCATTATTTGCTATTTTATTAGCCAGTATTTATGTTTCTTTCACCCGCCATTTGAGTTATTTTTTTGCAGCTTTCGTGATTGCTGTCGCAATTTTTGTGTTGCGACTAATTCTTTACTCAAATCCAAATCATCCAATTCTTAATATTGCTGAATATGCTCTACTCTGTTTATTCTGTCTCTTTATTGCTGTGATTATTTTATTGCGTGTTCTGAGTAGCAAAGACATGACTGCTGACTATATTCGTGGCGCCATTTGTGCTTATTTATTGCTCGGTATTGCCTGGGCGTTCTTATATACTATGCTTGAAATATTAATGCCTAATTCGTTCCATTTCACCGCAAAAATCATACATAGTCCGGATAAACTTGTGCCAAATTTTCTCTATTATAGTTTCGTCACTTACACCACATTAGGCTATGGTGACATTACCCCTATCACATTACCTGCCAAAACCTTTGCCTATATGGAAGCCATCACCGGTCAGCTATATATTGCTATATTAATAGCCCGTCTTGTTGGTATGTATGTCGCCAAACAAAGAGTAAAACCAAGCCAGCGTGATGAGCTTTAATGCCACTAAAAAATATAGCTTTTTTCTCATTTTCTGATACTCTTTGGCGATTATTAATCCTGCCGGAAGTGAGGGTTGTCTATGAATATAAAACTACCAGAATATGTTGATACATTTGATGATGGTGAACTCCATATTAAATTTGATCCAAAATTAGATTTGATCGCGATTATCGCCATTCATAGTACTCAGCTCGGCCCCTCATTAGGCGGTTGTCGACTACATCACTATTCTTCTATGGATGATGCCATTTATGATGCGGTTCGATTAGCTAAAGGCATGACCTATAAAGCAGCATTAGCTCACCTTGAATTAGGCGGTGGTAAATCCGTATTACTCGCACCCGAAAAAATTACAGATCGTAAAGCGTATTTTGAAGCCTTTGGTCGCTTTGTTGAAGATCTTGGCGGACGCCACATTACAGCAGTTGATAGTGGTTCCAATATTGATGACATGGAAAACATTGCAACGCAAACACGTTATGTGGCATCGCGTCGCTCTAATGGTAGCCCCTCTCCTTATACTGCACACGGTGTGTTTCGAGGTATTCAAGCCGCGGTAAAACATAAATTCCATCGTGATAATTTAGACGGTATGCATGTTGCCATACAAGGTGTTGGTAGTGTCGGTTATGACTTGGCCAAAGAATTACATGCTGCTGGCGCAAGACTAACCGTCACCGATATTAATCAAGCTGCTGTTGCTACTTGTGTCGCTGAGTTTGGGGCAACCGCTGTTAATAATGATGAAATATTCAGTCAAGCGTGTGATGTTTTTGCACCTTGCGCAATGGGTGCAATACTAAACGATGTAACTATTCCAAAATTAAATTGTGACATCATTGCCGGTGCTGCAAATAACCAGCTTGCTCATGATCACAATGCCGATCAATTATATGAACGTGGTATTTTATATGCCCCTGACTATGTGATTAATGGTGCAGGAGTCATGCACTGTGCTGTAGGTTTTACGTCTCTAACTTATGAACAATTACATAGTAAAATTGAATTAATCTACGATACCATGACCGAGATTTTCCAACTCAGTGACACTGAAAAAACATCACCCGCGCACGTAACCGATATTGTTGCGCAGGAACGCATTGCAAAAGCTACAACAGAATAATTAACAGCATTTACAAAATATATACGTAAAGGAGTAACAACCTTGAGTGAAGTTATTAAATCAACTGTCGCAGAATTTAATATTACCTATACTCAATTTTTAGATGAATCTGGTAAACCCTCTCAAGATTTACCAAGTATCGCTAAAGATTTTGATAAATTAATTAAACTCTATAGATTTATGGTATTTCTACGCGCTTTCGATACGAAAGCTATTAATTTACAACGCACAGGAAAACTTGGTACCTATGCTGCAATTCTTGGTCAAGAAGCTGTTGGTACTGTCATTGGTGAGCTAATGCAAAAAGAAGATATTTTAGCGCCAGCTTATCGTGAATATGGTATCCAATTACAGCGTGGTATGAAAATTCAAGATATTTTAAATTTCTGGGGTGGTGACGAACGCGGTAATAATTTTGCGAATCCTCATGACTTTTCAATGTGTGTGCCAATTGCGAGTCAATGCTTACATGCTGCAGGTGCTGCTAAAGCCGTTCAAATACGTAAAGAAAAACGCGTAGTCGTAGCCGTTTGTGGTGATGGCGCAACATCAGAAGGTGACTTTTATGAAGCGATGAATGTTGCTGGTACCTGGAAGTTACCTTTGGTCTTTATTGTCTGTAACAACCAATGGGCTATCTCTGTGCCGCGTCATGTACAAAGTGCTGCTGGCACATTAGCTCAAAAAGCGATTGCTGCTGGAATCCCGTCAGAACAAGTTGATGGGAATGATGTTATTGCTATGCATGAAGTTGTCGAACAAGCTTTAGATCGTGCTCGAAACGGTGACGGCCCTTATGTTATTGAAGCGATAACTTATCGCTTACATGATCACACCACCGCTGATGATGCAACACGCTATCGTTCACAAGAAGAAGTCGACCAAGCTTGGCAACGTGAACCAATTAAACGTATACACAATTATCTCGTTGCCAATAATAAATGGAATGATGATTTAGAAACGAAGCTACAAGAAGAAATGAAAGCTCATGTTGCAGAAGAATTAGAAGGTTATTTCAATATGCCAAAACCAAAAGCGACGGATATGTTTGAACATATGTATGAAACATTACCGGATGCTCTTCTCGAACAATATGAAATAGTCAGTCAAGGTTAAGGAAAAAATGATATGCCAGAAATTACCTTAGTAGAAGCCGTCACCCAAGCCCTTGCCTATGAAATGGGCGCTGATAATAATGTCGTAGTCTTTGGTGAAGACATTGCATTAAACGGCGGTGTCTTTCGTGCAACCGATGGCTTGCATGCAAAGTTTGGTGACGATCGTGTTTTTGATACACCACTTGCTGAAAATTTAATTGCAGGAATTACCGTTGGGATGGCCGCTCAAGGTTTGAAGCCCGTTGCTGAGTTTCAATTTATGGGATTCATTTATCCCGGTTTTAACCAAATAGTTTGTCACGCTGCTCGCATGCGTAATCGTACCCGTGGACGTTTAAGTTGCCCAGCAGTATTTCGCGCACCTTATGGTGGAGGCATCCGCGCCCCAGAACATCATTCTGAAAGCACGGAGGCACTATTTGCTCATATCCCTGGTTTGCGCGTTGTGATTCCATCATCACCTGCTCGCGCTTATGGGTTATTGTTAGCAGCAATTCGTGATCCAGATCCCGTTATGTTTCTAGAACCAAAACGTATTTATCGTCATGTTAAACAAGACGTACCTGATAATGGCGAAGCTTTACCATTAGATACCGCATTTGTCTTGCGTGAAGGCAATGACATTACTTTAGTAACCTGGGGAGCCATGATTAAAGAAACACTTGCTGTTGCAGATCAATTAACAAACGAAGGTTTGAGTGTTGAAGTTATTGATGTTGCAACGGTAAAACCATTAGATATGGATACCATTCTACAATCGATTGCTAAAACCGGTCGCTGTGTGATTATTCAGGAAGCCGTAAAAACCTGTTCTGTCGGCAGTGAAATTGCAGCAAACATTGCCGAGAAAGGTTTGTTTGATTTACATGCGCCAGTTAAACGCGTTACCGGTTTTGATACGACGATGCCGTATTTTAAACTGGAATATGATTACATTCCTAGCGAAGCTCGAATTAAACAAGCCGTAATGGAAACATTGGAGTACTGATATATGAAAACTTTTAATTTACCTGACTTAGGTGAAGGTTTACCGGACGCTGAAATTAATGAATGGCATATTAAAGAAGGTGATATTGTTGAAGCCGATCAGCTGTTAGTGTCTATGGAAACGGCAAAAGCAGTTGTTGAAGTTCCTGCACCACGCAGCGGGAAAGTTGTTAAATTTTATGGTAAAACAGGCGACATTATTAAAACGCATATGCCCCTTATCGAGTTTGAAGATGATGATGGTAGCCAGGCTATGGAAGCACATCATGAAGGCAAAACGGCAGCAACAACAGCAGCAACCCCAATGGCAATAAGCAGCAATGCCGTATTTTTACTCCCTGACTTAGGAGAGGGTTTACCGGATGCCGAGATTAATGAATGGCATGTTAAAGAAGGTGATGAGATTGAAGCCGATCAACCTTTAGCTTCAATGGAAACCGCAAAAGCGGTGGTTGAAGTTCCTTCTCCGCATAGCGGCAAAATCGCCAAGCTTTATGGTAAAGCCGGTGATGTCATTATTACTGGCTCACCTTTAGTTGAATTCGTTGTCACAGGTGGCGCTCCAGTTGCAGAAGATGCCGGCACTGTTGTCGGTAATATTGAAGTCAGTAATGAAGTATTACGCGAATCAGCAACTGGTATTAAGCCAATGAAAGTTAGCGGTAATAAAATTAAAGCTGTTCCTGCAGCCCGCATTCTTGCCAAAAAATCGGGAATCGATTTAAGTACGGTTACCGGCAGTGGACCGCATGGCAGCATTAGTGTTGATGATGTTAAAAAACATCTTGGCCAAGGTGGCGCAGCTGTAAATATCCCTGTAGCCAGTCCTGTGGCAACAAGACCTAGTATCCCTGGCGCTGAACCATTACGTGGCGTACGCCGTACTATGGCTATTATGATGTCACAGTCGCATCGTGAAGTGGTACCCGTTACTATTCTTGATGATGCCGATATTTATGCTTGGCCCAAAGGTACTGATATAACGCTACGTATCATTCGTGCGGTTGTCTTTGCATGTAAAGAAGAACCTGCATTAAACGCTTGGTATGATGGAGCTGCCAATGCCCGTAAACTATTTGATGAAGTTAATTTAGGTTTAGCTGTTGATTCCAAAGAAGGCTTGTTTGTTCCTGTCATTAATGATGTTGCTAATTTAGACGCAAAAGAAATTCGTGCAACTGTTAATCGTTTTAAAACACAAGTGCAAGACCGTACAATTCCACAAGAAGAATTACGCGGCAATACGATTACCTTAAGTAACTTTGGGGTCTTTGCTGGTCGATATGCTAATCCAATTATTGTACCGCCTTCTGTTGCTATTTTAGGCTGTGGTCGTTTGCGCGAAGAAGTAGTCCCAGAAAAAGGTAAACCCGCTATTCACCGTGTCATGCCTTTATCAATAACATTTGATCATCGTGCAGCAACCGGTGGCGAAGCAACGCGCTTTTTAGCGGCAGTGATTACTGATTTGCAAAAAGAAAACTAAATATTATAACGTAGGAAACGTAGATTATGGCTAAACAAAAAGAATTAATCGTCATTACGGGCGCCAGCTCAGGTATCGGCGCTGCAACAGCAAAAACCTTTGCGGCAGCTGGCCATCCCTTATTATTATTAGCAAGACGCCTAGATCGTTTACAAGCATTAGAGTTACCAAACTGTATTTGTGAGCAAGTTGATATTACTGATCACGAAGCACTAAAATCCGCATTAGAGAAAGCAGAAAATCAATACGGTCCTACGGGCTGTTTAGTCAATAATGCTGGCATCATGTTATTGGAACAAGTCCAAAATCAAAACCCCACAGAATGGCAAAAAATGTTTGATGTAAATGTCATCGGTTTGCTCAATGGCATGCAGTCAGTGTTACAGTCTATGCTAGAGCGCCAAACCGGAACCATCATAAATGTTAGTTCTATTGCTGGCCGCAAAACCTTCCCGAATCATGCCGCTTATTGTGGTACAAAATTTGCAGTCCATGCCATAACTGAAAATGTTCGCGAAGAAGTTTCTGGTAGCAATGTACGCTGTATTACCATTGCTCCTGGTGTTGTCGGTACCGAACTATTAGGTCATACGTCATCACAACAAATTAAAGATGATTATGAGGCTTGGCGTGATGATATGGGTGAAGCATTGCAGCCTAGCGATGTCGCACGCTCAATTATGTTTGCTTATATGCAACCACAGAGCGTTTGTATTCGTGAGATTGTTATTGCACCGACTAAACAAGCACCATAATGAGCATTAAGAAGGCTTAACCCTTTATTAGCTAATTTTTAGGAGAGTAGAATGAGCAGCAAAAGTTATGCAGTGTCTGATGTTAAAAATGACATTGTTTCGAGTATTGTTGTTTTCCTTGTTGCCATTCCACTCTGTTTAGGAATCGCTCTAGCGTCAGGCGCCCCACTCTTCTCCGGTATTATTGCAGGAGTTATTGGTGGTATTGTGGTTGGTTTACTAAGTCAATCGCATGTTAGTGTCAGTGGCCCTGCTGCTGGTATGGTTGCCGTTGTTCTAACGGCCATTGCTCAGCTTGGAGGTTTCCAAGCCTTTCTGTTAGCGCTTATGTTTGCTGGTATTATTCAAATTATTATTGGTATGTTTCGTGCCGGCTTTATTGCTGATTATATTCCATCAAATGTTATTCAAGGATTGCTAGCAGCTATTGGTATTTTAATTATCTTAAAACAAATTCCTTTAGCATTCGGTTATTTTGCCCAAGCAGGCGAGTTACATCAGACATTAAAAGTCGCTCAAGAACAATTAAGTTTCACACCTATTTCCCATGTTTTTAGCCATATTAGTAAAGGCGCGACCTTGATCACTTTGATCTCATTGGCATTGCTGATCTATGGGGAAGTTACTAAAAATAAATTATTAAAGATAATTCCAGGTCCTGTTATTGTGGTTATTGCAGGCATTGTTATTAATGCCCTCTATCTCGCCTTTTTTCCTAAATTAGCGTTGTATACAACTCATCTTGTAACGGTACCCGTTAATGATTCAATTCAAGGATTTTTTTCGCAATTAAAATCTCCAGACTTTAGTATTTGGACCAACCCTAATGTTTATCTCTATGCCGCAATGATCGCCATCGTGGCATCATTAGAAACCTTATTAAATTTAGAAGCTGCAGAAAAACTTGATAAACGCCGTCGTTATTGTTCGCGTAACCGTGAGTTAATTGCTCAGGGTATTGGTAATACCCTTTCTGGTTTAATTGGGGGTATTCCCATTACATCTGTTGTAGTTCGAAGCTCGGTAAACATACAAGCAGGTTCGCGCTCAAAGCTTTCAACAATCTTACATGGAGCAATGCTTTTAATTGCAGTTGCAACCATTCCAGAGTGGCTCAATATGATTCCATTAGCCTCACTCGCTGGCATTTTGATTTTTACTGGCTATAAACTTACTAAAGTTTCACTATTTAAAAAAATGTATGAAGAAGGCTTCGCACATTTCTTTCCTTTCTTAGTAACAGTTATCGCCATTGTTACAACAAACTTACTGTTTGGAATTATCATTGGTCTTATCGTCAGTATTTTCTTCATCCTGCGTTATAATAGTAAAAACTGCTTTGATATTATTGATGAGAAGCATGCACAAGGTTCCATCCTTCGCGTTGTTCTACCGCAACAAGTTTCGTTTCTCAGCAAAGCAGCTTTTATTCAAGAATTAGCTTGTATCCCCAAAGATTCGAAAGTTGTTTTTGACGCAACATTTTCTGATTACATTGACTATGACATTATGGAATTAATCCATGACTATAAAGATGTACAAGCCCCTGATAAAGATATCAATGTGAATTTAACAGGCTTCAAAAAGCATTATGATGTTCATGACCATATTGATTTTATCAGTGTTACTACTAATGAAATCCAAACAACACTATCACAACATCAAGTTTTAGACCTTCTAAAAGAAGGCAACCAGCGTTTCTTACAGAATAGATTTATCTCTCGTGATTTCCAAAAGCTCATTTCAGCAACATCGGAATGCCAACACCCGCTTGCGGTTATTATTGGCTGTATTGATTCACGCGTACCGGTTGAATTAGTTTTTGATGTTGCCGTTGGTGACGTTTTTTGTGTGCGTGTTGCTGGTAATATTATAAATGATGATATCTTAGCAAGTGTTGAATTTGCTTGTAAAGTTGCCGGTGCTAAATTAATTATGGTATTAGGTCACAGTAGTTGTGGCGCGATTAAGGCAGCTTGCGACTCGGTACAACTAGGCCATCTCACACAGTTAGTCAAAAAAATTGAACCTGCAATTGCCGCAGAAAAAGAAACGCAAACAGATCGCACCAGCAATAATGAACAATTTGTTAATAATGTCGCAAAAAACAATATAGAGCTATCTAAAGAAGGACTTTGTCAACATAGTCCAATATTGAAAGATATGATCGATGCTAATGATGTTGGATTGATTGGCGCTTTATATGATGTCAGTACCGGTAAGGTACGATTTGATGCTGAATTTTATACTCCACAATAAAGAAGCTTAGCGGTAAACATTCATTGTAATGTCTCATCTTTGCATAAAGGCTCTGTAGCTATAGCTATGTAAACATAAACAACTGCTATTTTCGGGTTCGAGCCCGATACTGAGAAGCTTCGAACTTACGCTCTGGATGTGTGGTAATGCCTTCAACTAAGCCCGCCTGCAAACTATTTTTATCATAAGAAGTTTCTGGATGCCGTTCAAAAAATGTGTTTCGATTGCCTTTATAAGTAGATCTTTGTCGACTTGTGTAATTTCTTGTCTTTGCCTTATCAAGTTCTTTCTCGACGCGTGTGTGCTGATCAAATATCCCATCCTGCCCAACAACACCACCAGGGGCCGCCGCCGTCAAACAGATCGCAGCCCCAGTTACAAAAGCTGAAACACAAAACAGTGGAAAAAATACCGGCATAGGAACAGATGCTATAAACATCGGAATTGCTATTCCAATAAGAGCAATTGCTGAAACTGCTGCAAAAGCTCACAATAGAAGCGAAACACCAGTAAATAACATAGCATGATTTAAAAGTTTATCGCTTGATTTGCGGAGATCAGCAACATAATCATGTTGTAAGCACTCCGTCTGTTGCGATGTATATTTATATACATCATTCATGCTTGTTTTAAATGAATCTGCTGTAACCGCACTATAACCAAATGCAGTATTAACCTCAGCTAAAGACTCAAAATCACAACTGTTAGCAACTTCACAAAATTCTTGAATATCAGCAAAGCTTGATAGTCTTTCGATTACATTGTTGATTAAGCCTTCAAGTTCATCAGCAGGTTGATAAAGTGCAGTGTACAATGAAATATTAGAGTTCATTGCTTGCGACTGTTGTAAACCATAACGTTCATTTAGTTGGTGTAATATCGTGGCAATAGCAAATGCTCGATAACGCTCATCTTTTAATTTGATATCAACATCGTGTAGACGTTTTATTTCTGCTTGAAATTGAGCTATCGCTGCTCTTAACTCTGTCTCTTGATTCTGGATAATTAGAAACGAAGTAAAACTGTTCTTTCCTTTATTTTGTTCCAAAACATGAAGGTCACCAAACTCATTACTATCCGCGGCTTTTTTTCGTTGACGATATCCTTCAATCTCATGATCAAGAAATCCATCTAATGCTTCATCCTGTAGAAAAACGGCTTCTCTTTCATTATGAGTAGAATCCCATAAAGGACTGGTTACTACTTGTAGAGTTTCTCTTGCTTCTTGAGACATTTATTTCTCCTTGCTCACCCAATACGAAATAACGTCAATATATAACCAGAGCATTGCATCAATGGGTTAAAAATATATCAATGTGTTTTTATAGATAAAGCCAATTAACTCACCATGTTTTTCATGCCTATTATCAGTGGCTTAACCAAAAAGACTATACTTTGAAAAATGATAGAAAGACAAAGTAGAGGCTGAGGGTATTGATAATGGATTGGCATATAGAAGCACTTAAATTATTACTACAATCAAAAGTAGAAAAGTCGAAGCAGGATCCGCTAGGTACAGAAATAGATAAACTATTTCAATCACTTCAATCTTATTATTTCATTAACGATGAAATGATTTTAGAAACAAAGCTGCACCTCTTGAGTTATATGGCTCGCCTATATAATCAACCAAACATCAAAGATGTTTCCTTGGAACAAATCATCATAGATTTGAAAGCAGCAATAATGATTGCTGAAAAAGTAACACATGATAAAGCTGTATGGACTGTGGATTTTGAGTCTGCTTTTGGCAGTAGAAGCAAATTAAAAGCATGGGAGCGCACATTTTTAAACAACAGGCTTGAGTATAAAGTCGGATTTGATGCTAAAGCATTTGAGACTATGCTTGGCAGTTTAAAACAACCTAATATTGTTGCTGCATTTGTTAAAGAGCTGCGTCAAGAAAAAGAAAATAAAGATGTAGATATCTATGCTACGCAAGAGGTGAAAGATTTACTTAATAAATTTTCTCCCTCCACTCGTGTCAAACTACCTACAGGTGAAATAATAACTGATGAAGAATATCAAGCACGCTTAGCCCCCGTGCGTGATTTAAGTGGTAATATAACTGCCTCCCATGATGCATTAGCACAAGCCATAGCAACACCCGCTCCGCAAAGGCGCATTCAACCTACGGTAAAACCTGACTCACCACCTCTCCAAGCAAATGTTGCTCCACAAGCAGGTCAAGCGAGAAGTTCAGCAACATCTAGCACAGCTAAACCAGCAATAAATCCCGCCATTGAAGAATTAGTACAACAACTAAGAGCTCCTATTCAACGCTATATTAAAAGTCGCAAAGGTATAGGTCTCTTTGCTGCCTTTAGAGACTCTAAAATGACTGATTTAAAAGTTGATGCAGCTGAGGCTCTAAGTAAGCAACTTGAAGGGTTAGCTGCAAACCCAAGCACAACAATACGCGATTTACAACAAGCATTCGAAAATGCATCTAAACTCAATACTGGCATCGAGAAAAAAAATAAAAAAACTTATGCGCCAGGTTTTGGCAGTGGTTTTGCACGTTCCATAGGACAAGCAACACAAATCTTAGAACAAGAAACAGTTACCGCAACATTGACGAAAAAGAAAAAATAATTATCGCTATGCCACTTCCTCTATTTCCTTACATGAAAATGCCGCATAGCTAACTAAAATTATTATTTATTCCAATACCTCTGCAGAGTCACTTTTTGTTGTGGCGGTTTTTTTAGCAGTCTTAGCTTTCTTACCCAGCAATTCATCAGGTTCAAAATCATCAACATTAATAATTTCCATACGTAATGCATGCATGTCTAATAATTTCTTGGCTTCATCTTTGCTAAGCAAATCTTTTTGTACTGCTAACTCAACATTTTCTTCGAAGGTTAAACCATGTAATTTATTTTTCTTAATCAATTTTTTAAAATGTTTTTCCAAATCTTCACAATCCAATACAGCTTGCAAACATTGCGCCAATTTACCAAAAGGATTAGTCGCAGCTGAACCAGTATAGACACCATGGGTTAAACGTTGTTTGGTTGCAGAGTTGCTCATCAACATACGCGCTAACTTAGTGCCTAAATTATCTTTAGGTTCCATTGGATGTATGCCTAGTGGGAAAATGATACAACGTAAAACAGTCGATACAACTTTGTTTGGAAAATTACTGAATAATCCACGGTATTGTTTTTTAATCGTATACAAGACTTCTTGCATCGCCCAATCAACTAAGATCAAATCTTCTTGATGTGAACCTTGATCTTGATAATGTTTTAAGATCGACGTACCGATATATAACATACTGAATATATCCGCTAAACGACCAGAAATTTTTTCTTTACGCTTTAATGAGGCCCCCATTGTTGCCAGAGCAACATCAGAAGTGAGCGATAACGCAGTGCTATAACGTGTTAATTCTCGATAGTATTTACGTAATTTACCTGCTCCTCGAGGTGCTCCTGCAATATAACCGCAGCTAATACCAAATGTAAATGCACGCACGATATTACTCAAAACTAATCCGATATGACCAAATATCGCTTTATCAAAATCTTTTGAACCTTGTTTTTTATCTTGGTTATTAGCAGCCTCTAATGCATCTAACACATAAGGATGACAACGAATAACGCCTTGCCCAAAAATCATTAAGCAACGAGTCAGAATATTCGCACCTTCAACCGTAATCGAGATTGGCACACCTTGGTAACCGCGAGCCAAATAATTATTTGGTCCCATACAAATACCTTTCCCGCCATGAATGTCCATTGCATCATTCGCAACCTTGCGACCATACTCAGTGGCACACGCTTTAGTAATGGCGGCAGCAACCGCCGGCTTTTCGCCACTATCAATCAATGCCGCTGATAAACTGCGGTGCGCATCAATCATATAACCATACCCAGCAATACGCGCCAATGGTTCTTCTATACCTTCAAAGTAACCAATCGGCGTATTAAATTGTTCACGAATTCGTGAATAAGCACCAGAACTAAACGCAGAAATTCGAGCCGAGCTTAAACCACTTGCCGGTAAGCTAATTGCCCGCCCTTTTGCTAAACATTCCATTAGCATACGCCAGCCTTGACCCATCATCTTCCTGCCACCAATAATATAATCGAGTGGAACAAAGACATCTTTACCGTGAATAGGACCATTTTGAAAAGGGATATTTAATGGAAAATGGCGGTTACCTATTTCCATTCCTGCGGTTTCACGCGGAATTAACGCACAGGTAATACCCAAGTCTACTTTGTCACCCAATAAGTGATCCGGATCAAATAATTTAAATGCTAAACCAATGATTGTTGCTATTGGTGCTAACGTAATATAGCGTTTATTAAAGTTTAAACGCATCCCTAGCACTTCTTCACCATTAAACTGACCTTTACAAACAACCCCGTTATCAGGTATCGCGCCAGCATCAGAGCCAGCAACAGGACCCGTTAAAGCAAAACATGGAACTTCTTCACCTTTAGCTAAGCGTGGTAAGTAATAATCTTTTTGTTCTGTCGTACCGTAGTTTAATAGTAATTCTGCAGGTCCTAAAGAGTTTGGTACCGCAACCGTAGATCCAGCAGTAACACTGCATGCATATATTCGCGTTAAAATTTCCGAGTTAGCATAAGCTGAAAATTCTTTTCCGCCATATTGTTTCGGAATAATAAAACTAAAGAAACCTTCGTCTTTAAGAAACTTCCAGACTTTGGGCGGCATATCTAAACGCTTATGAGTAATATCCCAATCATCCAACATACTACAAAGTTTCGCTGTTGGGCCATCAAAGAAAGCTCGTTCTTCATCAGAAAGTTTAGGCGCTTTAATATTATGAAGATACTGCCAATTTGGATTCCCACTAAATAATTCACGTGTCCAACTTACTGTACCTGCATCAATCGCTTCTTGTTCGGTTTTAGAAATCCTTGGCATCACTTTGCGATACAACCGCAAGATATGTTGTGAGATTAATTGGCGACGAATAAATCTAATATTTAGTACAGATGCAACAACCGCAAAGACAACCCAATTTAGGGTCATAGTAATTGCGTAGCTTGGCGATAAAATAGAATAAAGAAGTAATAAAGCAAAGATGCTAACAGTCCAAACTGTAATTGAGGCACGTTTATAAAATAGAATAAGTACCGCAGCAATTCCGATTAGCCACCACATGATTTATCTCTCCCTTTTTTTAATCTATTTAACGCACTTCATCATCAAACTCTCTTTTCTAGAAGTACGATAAGTATAGCAACTCTGAGGCAAGATAATGCTTTAGAGTTGCTAAGTTGCTATTAATGCTGTCACATTAACTTTTATTTTCTTTGTTATCCTTAAGCTTTTCTTTGCCTTTATGAGCTTTGCTGGTCAACACCACATAAGCTGACATAACTTGTTTGTTACTCACTGAAAAGCCGCCATTGCCCGCAGGAACTGCTGGCCGTCTCATCATCATTACATTTGGACGTACACCTGCATTGCGCTGCATAGGTCTAAAGAAATAACGCGGCACAAAACGAACGACGCGAATATGGAAGTTTTCGCCAGGATAAACTTTATTTAAGTTAGCTACTTCCTGTTGTGCTTGCTGATAGATACTCTCGCGTAACTTACTACGAACCTGTTGTATTTCAGCAAAACTCGGCGTGAACTCCACAGATTGGATTTTAAACGTCATACCAGGCTTACTAATACTGGTTGTACTCTGCCGTAAATCAGCCAACTTATTATCTGCTAATCGAGCTTGTGCTGTCGCTTGTAATTGTTCTAAGCCAGATTGATTACGGCTACGATTGAAAGACGTAATATGCCATTTTGTATTCGTAGAAATTTTCGATAATTTCGTTAATAATTCTTGATGGACTTTACCCATTTGTGAATCATTAATAGTGGCATTGACATTCACGGTTACGCGCGCCGATGTTGCATTAACCCATTGCTGAGCTTGTAGACGCATGGCAATACGCGTTTTACCTGCATGTCCATGCTGATGTTGTGATTTAGCAAATACAGGAGCAACGCCCAGTAATAAGCTAGTACTAATCAATGCTGTCATTAATTTTTTCATTATATATCCTCATAATAATTACATAAAATCACACACAATCAGGATGATTAACAATTCTGATTGTGCTCCCTGTGTTATGTCAACTTACCTTGGCATTTATCGTAAGCCTTGATAGTGAATAAAAAATCATTCACTATTAGGACTTACGCTAAACACCAATCTTTTCGTTGAATGTGCTTTCTAAAATCCTCACGTATTACGTATACTGTCGGATTTTAGAAAGCACATTCGCCTCAACCTTGGTAGTTTAGCGTAAGTCCTAACTATAAAACTTTAGATGAGTTTAAATATCTTATCGTTATAATTCTAACTGCTTTTTATATTTTTCCGGCGCAATCTTAGCTTTTGTAATTGTTCCTTGCACATAGAGCTGATAAGCAAAATCTCCTAAACCTTGAGAAATTTGGTCATGTAACATTTGATATTTAGGATTGTCTTTGCCAAGCGCAGCACCCGGCTTAATCTTATCAACAACCACAACAGTAAATCCATTTGTTACGTTCACTCCAGCAATAGAGGATTTATTATTGGCTAGTGGTTTTGGTAATTGAAATGCCGCTCGAGCAATAGCTAAGTCAATACCTTGAGCGTTACTATGTGAAACATTATGTTTAACTTGCCAACGGACTTTATACTGTTTAGCAACTTCAGCCGTCGTTTTTCCGGTTTTTAATGTTGTTACAATTTTCGCACCAAGCTGTTCAGCATCTTGTTGCATTTGTTTTTGACGCAACACCGATTCAATTTGTTTGGTAACTTCCGCTAATGACTTCATTTTTGCAGGCAGATATTGTTTAACTCTAACAACAACCACTTGTCCTGCTTTTAATGTAACTGGGTCGCTATTATTTCTCTCTTTTAATACATTGTTATTGAATGCAGCATTAACCACACGCAAATTCTTAGCGATTCCATCTGCAGCACCGCTCTTAGTAAACAAGCCTGTGGTTTGAATCGGCAAGCCTAATTGTTTTGCAGCAGCATCTAATGAGTTTGGGTTAGCAAAAGTAATATTAGCCAATTTATTCTGCATATCTGCAAACTTTTGTTGCGCTTTTTGTTGTGCTAATCCTTTAGCAACTTGTTCTTTAACACTGGCAAATGGTTTAACTTGTGGAGGCTTAATCCCTAATACTTTAACAATGATATAACCCATTTGTGTATTAACTGGCGCAGAAATATCACCAACATTTTGTAATTTTGCTACTTGTTGTGCTACTGGAGTAGCCAAACTTCCTAAATTAAACCATGCGGCATTAGCTTGGGTTTTCTTGGCTGTTTTAGTTGTTGCATATTGCGCTGCAACTTTTTCAAATGCTTGGCCTGAATGCAAGGCCTGCATAACTTTCGCAACTTTTTGTTTAGCTTGCTTAGCCTGTTGCTGAGTCGCATTCGCCGGCACAGGAACAATGATGTGCTCCAATTGCCATTGTTGCGGCTTAGTATAGTTACTAAGGTTCGCTTCATAATAAACATGTACTTGTTGGTCACTAAATTTATATTTTTTCTCAAGGGCGGGTACGGATAACTCGATATATTGTAAACTTACTTTCGCAGGCTGCATAAAAGCATTTTGATTTTGAGAATAATATTGTTTTACGGCAGCAGCAGAAACGTTAACATCTTTTGCAAAATGTTTAGCTGGGATAACAGCATAAGAAATATCTCGATGTTGTCCTAGCAAACGCCAAGCAGCTTTAATTTCATAAGGCAACACAAATGCTGTTGAGGTTAAACCAATTCGCATTTGATTTAATAACATGCTTGACTGTAATTCTTTATAAAAAGACGGTACGGTGTAAAGCAAACCACTTAAGACATCAGAAAAACGCGCTTCTGAGAATTGTCCCTTCACTTGAAAAATTGGCATTTGTTGAATTGCCGCTTCAACCATATTGGCACTAATACGAAAACCATTCGCTGATGCTTTATCAGATAATAAGGTTAGTAATAATAATTTTTGGGTTGCTTGTCGACGTAATTTATTTTGTATTGGTGTAGTAAGTACAAAATTGGGTCCAATGGTTAAACGCTTTTGGCGCACGGCACGTTGGAAAGCCATACTCATTTGCTGAGCAGAAATATCAACACCATTAATTTTAACTTTTGCTTTATCACCACTAGGTGCGTGAAGATAATATTGAATGCCCCACAACCCAAACGCTAGAGCCAGAAGTATAACAATTAGCCAAGTTACCCAACCAGAAATTCTATCGCGCATACTTTGTAACATGAGTTTAACCCTAATACATTGAACAAAAATAAAC